>CAJSYI010000022.1 GCA_910573745.1 Muribaculaceae bacterium
CGAGCCCCGGAGGATTTTACCCCAACCTCGGGGATCTCAGGCTCATACCTGCATGTCTCCACAGTCTTCGGACTGTTTAACATTCATTCATAATCTCAAACCCTCTGACCCGTCAATATTTTTCAGGACGCCACAATGCGCGTAATTTATGCGAATTACTGCACGGACACCGCCACCCGACATGGGAAACTCCAGACGAACCAATATCACCCCGGAATCCTTATGAACGATAAATCTTATCCGCCTATTCTTGACGCTTGTTGCGGTTCCCGCTCCTTCTGGAACGACAAAAGCAATCCCTTGGCCATGTTTATGGATATTCGTCGGGAAACTCTTGAACTGTGCGACGGGCGAACTATTGAAGTGAATCCCGATGTTGTGGCGGATTTTCGGTGTATGCCTTTTCCTGATGATATTTTCCGGCTTGTGGTATTTGACCCTCCCCACCTCCGTTGGTGTGGTGATTCATCGTATATGCGGGCCAAATACGGACGGCTGACAGCAGATTATCGTAATGACATTGCTCAAGGTCTGTCAGAGTGCTGGAGAGTATTGCAGCCTTTCGGCATTCTTGTGTTCAAATGGAACGAGGAACAAATCAAAGTCGCGCCGATTCTAAAACGATTCGGTCGAGAACCGTTATTCGGGCATATCACCGGGCGTTCGGGCAAGACGCGGTGGTATTGTTTTATGAAGACTGATGAATAAGGTATTTTTTTTATTTTCGAGCCGTGAGCCGGGCGGAACTTGCACCACGCATGACCGCCCGGCTTCCTTTTTACCCACACCGCGACTGCCGAATCTCACCCCTTACCCCCTCCTTTTTCTTACTAAATCTTTGTTACCTTGTAACAGATGTTTGCAAAAGGTGGTAACAATATAAAATCAAAGGAATTAAGAGAAAAAGAGGGTGTGACAAACTTGGTAACAATCGGCGTAACAAAAAAATTGCGGTTTGTTACACGTTTTCGGGGAGGGAGGAAAAGGTGAAAAAGTAACAAAACGCAGGGGGCAGTTACAAACTGCAATTTTGAACTGTAACGAGTGTAAATTGCTTGATTCCAAATGGTTGTAACGGTGTTACAAAAAAACAAAGTTTTCGCGTTAAATCTTGGCTAAGTCGGTAATATAATAACATAGTCGCCTATATAATATCCTATTGTCGGAATTTATTCGTAACTTTGCGCTCATAATCAATCAAATCTCCCTCTATGATTACAGTAAAGATTCAAGTCGAACAGTATGTGGCCGAGTATATCCGGGGGAAATACTTCGACCCGGAAGTCGGTGCCGTCCGATTCCCCTCGAAACTCGACATTTACATACTTGTTTACGACCTACTTCAGAAACGACCCGTTAACTGCCCGCTTGAATCCGGCAATCTGGAATTTGCATTGCCGGACCGACGCGACGCGAATATGGCCGGAGGCAAATCGCCGGAGCAGTTCAATTATCTGTCGGCGCGAGCTGCAAAACGCCTCGGCGACAAAATGCGCCTTATGATGTGGGCCGAGCTGCACGACCTTATGGACGAAAACAAGCACTTAAAGGGTATTCAGTTCAAAGATTCGGTTTTTCAGTTTCTATGCCGCTACGAAATAGAATCAATCACAGAAGATGCCCTGCTGAAGAATTACCAACGCTGGAGGGATAAGCAGCGGAGGACGACCAAACGCCGTTACTCGCGAAAATAAATACACAAAAGTCAGTGATTATTTTACCTACCGAATGGCCTGTTTTGTCTTTTTTTGAGGGTAATTTTGTCGGAAAAATGTCGGAAAAATGCTGAATAATTGATTAACAATAACTTATAGCCTGCAATTATGGAACAGTTGACCGTTTCGGTATGTCATAGCCTGAAGATTATCCCGGTGGTCCGGCTTACGCGGTTTGCCCGATTCCGTTCACGCGTTATCCTGATAACCGTCGGAACACCCGACGACGCGGCCGCAGTTCCGGGAAGTGTCAAAATATCGACGACCGCCGACAAAGGGATTATCAAGAAGAAAATAACGTTTGACCGCTCCGGCGTATCGGATTCCGCCGCCGACATTCTGGAATCATACAAATGCCAGCGTGTGGTGGCTACATACGTCGATGAAAGCGGAAACACACGTGTAGCGGGTTCCCCCGACTTCCCCCTCGCCCTTGATTACACTACGGGGAACGGTGTTTTTACCGTTACGCTTTCGGGGGAGGACACGAAGCCGGACGGATATTTAGCGGATTAAAGTCCTTCCACGCGCCCGCGATAAGTAGTTATTTTGCGACAAAAATAACTGCATGAACAGGCTCCAACGTATATTTTCCGATAACTGGACCATACGGCGACACGACTTTGAAAGTTTCGTGTCGCTCATCATGCCGGCGATTGTGGCCGGCAATATAGAGGCCGCCTCCGCCAAACTCAACGAGGACGACAAATGCACCGTCAAGGCGACCGCCGCTCCATATATGGCGAAATGGTATGAACTTGACGATATTTCCCTGCCGGTTGATTCTATCGCCGTGATAACTCTTACCGGGGTTCTTTATTCGTGGGAATCGGAGTGGGTAGCAAAGCAGGTCGAGGCGGCGGAACTGAATCCCAACATTTGCGGAATCGTCTTTGTAATAGACGGCCCCGGCGGTATGGTGTCGCACCTCGATATGGCGGCCGCAGCCGTAGAAAACTGCAAAAAACCGACGGCCACAGTAGTAACCGGCATAATGGCCTCCGCACATTTCTGGTTAGGTACGGCCAGCGACCGCACTTTCATAGCCTCGCCACTTTGCGAAGTGGGAAGCGTCGGAATCGTATGCACACATTACAGTTTCCGCGAATTTTTCAAGATGAACGGAATCGACTACCGGGAAATATATCCTGACACCGCCGACCTAAAGAACAAGGAAACTCGCGTACTTGTCGAGAACAACGACGAATCACTCATAAAGGCCCGCGCCGAAAAAATCCATAAAATTTTTGCCGAGACCGTGGCCCGAAACCTCGGAATCGAATACGACCCTAAACTGCCGCTTTTCCGTGGCGAGATGTTCGACGGCAACGAGGCGGTGGAACTCGGTTATATCGACCAGTTCGGAGGTGTGGCCGACGCGGTTAAATGGGTGCTTGCACAGGCAACGAGCCGGAAGGCACAACAAATATATCAGTAATTAACCACCAAATTAACACAGAGTAAAAGATGAATTTTGCGAATTTTATCCCCGCGATTCTCGGTATTCTCGGACTTACCGCCTTTCAGGAGAAAGACGGTAAAAAGAGCCTTTCGGATGAGGAACGCGCAACCCTAAAAGGTTACGGATTCTCCGACAAGTTCCTCGATGATTTCGCCGCAGCCTTGAACGACCCGGCTCCAGCCGTAGAACCTTCCAAAGACAGACAGGACGCAGCGTTAAAGGTTATCCTCGGAAATACCGTGTCGCAGCTTACAAAAACGTCTGAAGAACTGGAAGCACTTAAAACGAAGAACGCCACCGACGCACAGGCACACGCCGCAGCAATCAAGGCCAAGGAGACGGAAATCGCTGCGCTCAACGCCAAGATTAAGACACTTTCCGAACTTCCCGAATCCGACCCCGGCAAGGGTGCCGGACAGAGCGGCGCGAACCCTGAAGCCTTCAACCTCGACGACACCGAACAGCTCGGCGGAATGTCGGGCGAGTTCTTCAGCCTCGACCGCCCCTACAATATGCGAGCCAAGGCCGCACTTCTCGCCGCACAGGGTCAGAGCCTCGCCGTCGCCGTGGCTAACCGCGTAGATTACAAACGCCTTCAGGATGACCTCGGCGCGTTCTACCGTCTGCCGTGGCGCGACCGCCTTCAGTCGTTCCTCCGCGAGCTGCCGACAATCGAAACGCTTTTCCCGCTCGAATCCGGCCATCAGGACCTCGACACGCTGGTTAATATCTGGCTGGGCGAGTTCTCACAGGCTGACAACACACAGGACAGCGACTTCGACAACGTTACAAAAGGCTCCTACGAGTTCGACCACGAGACCCTGCGAATGTACGACGTTATGTTCGCTTATCGCTTCAAGAACCTGAAGGCTATCGAAAAGAGCTGGATCGGACACCTGAACAAAGAGGGTTCAAACGCCGTAAAACTCTCATTCATCGAGTATCTGCTTGCAGAAACGGCGAAGAAACTCCACAACGAACGCGAGCAACGCCGCATTAACGGCGTTCGCAAAGACCCCAATCCCAACGTTCCCGGCCGCGCAATGGAAGCCGCCGACGGCCTGTATGAATACCTCCGCAAGAAAGTGGAAGGGCATACCGACTTCACCCCCAACGGAGGCACTTCCGGCAAGACCGTTTACCAGATTAAGCCGTTCAACCTCCCGCGAATCACCCCCGCCAATATCGGCGAAGTGTTCTACCTCGGCACATCGATGATTCCCTCGGTATTCCGCGATACCGGCACAATCGTTCTGTATATCCCTTCTTTCATGCTCCCGTGGTATCACAAATACAACGAGGCGCATTATGGCCGCAATGTTGATTACGAAAAGAATATCACATACGTGAAGGAATTCCCCGGCGTGAGAATCAAGACAATTTCCAACGCCGACAACCACCACCGTATTTTCTGGACTATCGAAGGTAATTTCCACACATACGACCACATCGCCGGTGAAATGCTCCGCTTCAACCTCGAACAGGAGGACTGGAGCCTGAAAGCATGGAGCGAATGGAAGGAAGGTCTGGCCGCCGAGGCTGTCGGCTTCAAATACACCGACCCCGCCGACATGGACGGTTCCCGTCAGCTCGTATGGTGTAACGACTACGACCGCCCCGATTCCTTCTTCCTTGAAGCCGGACCCGACGCGAATCCCTCCGCGCTTCTCCATTCGTCAATCGTAACGGTAGCCAACAGTTCGGTGTTCGAGATTACAGACATCGTCAACGCCGCCGTGGGGCAAGTCATATCCCTGAAATGCGGTGTCGACGGAGACAGCGGCGTAACAATCAAGAAAAATGGAAAATTCTCCCTCCTTTCGGCTGCATGGACACCCAAGAAAGGCGAAATCCTCCGTGTGATGAAACGCGCCGACTGCAAATTCATCGAAATCGAACGTGCCACCGCTCCGGGCGATTCCTACGAGTTCCCCGCCGACGAGACCACTCCGAGCGTTCAAGGTGCTACCGTTTTCGTCACCAACGCCAACACACAGGCCACCGCGATTACCGACCTGACCGACGCAGTTCCGGGAACAGTCTACACAATCCACGGAGCCGGAGCCGACAACGCCTCGACAATCGCCAACGCCGGTAACTTCGTACTTTCCGCCGCCATGACGCTGAAGGCCGGTTCGTTCATCAAACTGGTGAAGGCCGCCGACGGCAAATTCTACGAGGTGGAACGCGGTTAAACCTACCGATAATGGCCGGGGCGCGGATAATGCGCCGCGCCCTGTGCCTTAAATTTCAAACCATAAAATTTCATCGACATGACATATATAAGAAAATCCGTCGGACGCGCCCCCGGCAATCCCGGTACAGGGATTCAGCTCCGCGACGTTCTGGTGCTTATCAATACTGACGACATCGCGTTTATGCCGTCTCCTGACGACAAAGGCGTTGTAATTGTCGACAATATCGTTATGAAGCCCGGTCGTTATGGAATCGGTATCTACATGACGCAGGGAACAGCAGAAGTTGCCAGCGCAGCCGAAGGCGAAACCGACCAAATCGGTTTTACCCCCTCTATCAAGTTCAACCACCCCGGAAACAGTCAGGAGTTGCGCGAGTTCAAAGTCAACGAACTGAACTCAAAATTTATCGGCATTATGCGCTATTGCTCCGGCAAGCCCGCCGACCTTATCGGTTCAATCTGCAATCCGTGTAAAATCACCCCCTCCTATACCGGGAACAACGAAAGCAACACCAACGAGTTCACCCTCGCCCAAATCTCCAAAGGCGACGACATCAAGATATATAAGGGTACCGTACCCCTCGAAGAACCTGTTTCAGTCGTCGAGGCCGGCGTTAAAGTGGTCCCGTTCGTTACCGAAGGGCAATACCAGCTTTCGGGCGGTTCTGCTGTCATCGACGAGATAGAGGGCGGAGCGCATGACGCGGTTATAACGCTTCTGGGGGCTGCCGGTACATCACCGACCGTTTCCCATACGAGCGGAAAAATCCTGTTGCGTGGCGGCAAGGTGTTCACTGCTTCAGAAGGTGCCCAGCTCACCCTCCGCGCTTTTGACGCCGGAGAAGGCGGCCTGATATGGATAGAACAAAGCCGATACGTCCCCGCCTGATTCTACCGGCTCATTTCCCGACATATATCCCCGTGGCTCCGACTTCGGGGATTTTTTTGCGCGTAAATATTTCCATATATGGAAAACTTTTTGTAACTTTGCATTGTAATTAAGAAAAGCATTTATGGATAAACCCAAATATAATGTTATCCTTAGCAAGGAAGTAAGGGAGTTTCTAAGCACTCTCCCGGTTAAGGCTGCAAAGAAAATCATCTATAACATTACTGTTGTAGCCGGAGGCCTTCAGGATAAAGAATTGTTCAAGAAATTGGAAGATTCCGACATTTGGGAGTTTAGAACGCTTTATATGGGAATTGCTTACCGTCTGCTTGCGTTCTGGGACACAGAAGAACAAGCCTTGATAATCACCACACATGGGTTTGTCAAGAAAACGCGCAAAACACCCGGAAAAGAAATTGAAAAGGCAGAAAGATTAAGAAAAGAATATTTTGATGAAAAAAACAAATGATATGAAAAAAAAGTGGTACACCCTCGGAGAAATTACCGATGAATTTGTAGGTGTGAAAAGCGCCCCCGAACGTGAGGCGTTTGACGCTGACGTGGAAGCCGCTTTAATCGGCGCGTCGATAAAGAATGCCCGCAAGGCAATGAATCTGACACAAGCCCAACTCGGAGAACGTGTGGGGGTTCAGACTGCGCAAATTTCCAAAATTGAAAGTGGCCGCAACCTTACAATATCTACTATCGTCCGGGTGTTGAAGGCTCTCGGATTGAGTGCCAACTTCTCTATAAATTGCGAAGGCCTTACCCCTGTTACTCTCGGAAACCGAATATAACAGGCCGCAAATAATATTGAATCGCTCCGAAGGTATTAGCCTCCCTTTGGAGCGTTTTGTCTTTTAGCCGGTAATTACCGTCGCTTAATTTTGTACTGTCAAAAACTTTATATCATGGAACAGGACAAAAGAAAAGTAATTACCGAATACCTTAAAGGCCCGCGAGACTATAATGAGGGCGTGGCACTGTACCAGCGTTTCGGTGTGAATCTGATGTTAAAACGCCGTTTTGTCGTCGATGATACCGCCACTACCCGCGAAATACTGTTTGATGAACTTCGCAAAATTGCCGGACTTACCGAATCGGAGTTTGCCGCACTTCCGCGCCGGGCAAAAACGAAGCAAGCCATGATCGAGACGAAAGCCCCGGTTAAAACCGTTCCGGTTGATGATGAAACCGCACTTATCGAACTGGCGGATTCTTTCGGTGTAAGCGTCGACGAATTGGTAAGCCCCGATTTTCAGGAGCGAGTGTTGGCCATGGACGACAACGCCGACCGAATCGACGAACTTACCGAGGAACTGGAAAAAGCCCGCTCCAAATATGCCGAGGCCCCGGAGCCTGTCAGAAAGATGATACGTTTCCGCGAAAAATATCCGTTCCTTAACTCCCCGGACTGCCCCGACATTCTGAAAGTGCTGGTGGCCGATATGTTCACCGCATACGGCAACTATAAAGCCGCGTTCGTCCGTCTCCAGACACTCGGCGACGCTGATTCCGCCCAAGCCGCCGCCGAATGTGAGACAATCGTAACCGAGTATCTGAAGAATCGCGAAATCTGGGACGAACTCGAACATTACCGGGAAACCGGCTCGATTCTCGGCAAAGCCGCCAAGTTCCGCGAAATGGAGGCGACCGAGGACCTGACCGCTCTCTCTGATGTTGAACTTGTGGGAAAACTCAACTCCGCCAACTCCAACGTGTCAAAACATAAAAAGAAACTCGATGACGCAAAGGCTAAAGGCGAGGAAAACGAGAAAGCCGCCGCAGCTTATGAAGTGTGGACGCAAAGGAAAGCCGCGTTAAAGGCCGAGGTTGAGCGTCGAAAAAAAAAGTAACCGTGGCTATCGAGGCGGCGGAACGCTCAAAGGCTCATATCCTCCGTTTCCTCTCGCGCCCCGGCTGCCACCCGTGCGACCGTTCGGAAGCGGGCCACCAACTCGAAATCCAGAATAAAAAAATCGCTGCTCTGAATGTTTCGTTATCCCTCCTGCAATCTCTCCACATATGACCGCCGCGAGTTTCCGGGCGGAACTGTCTATAACGGCGACTGTCTCGACGTTATAAAGACCCTCCCGGAATCGTCGGTGGACTGCATTGTTACCGACCCTCCTTATTTTCTCGGAATGACCCACAACGGACAAAAGGGCAATTTCCGCGACCTCTCTATATGCCGACCGTTCTACCGGGATTTATTCAACGAGTTTCGGCGCGTGTGCCGTCCTGAAGCCTGTATTTACTTCTTTTGCGACTGGCGCGGATATGCGTTTTATTATCCGTTGTTCGATGAAATCCTGAAAGCGCACAATATGCTTGTATGGAACAAATTAAGCGGCCCCGGCAATCATTACGCATTTATCCACGAACTTATATTGTTCCATGCCGGAAAGGGTGCGAATATCGGAGGCACAAACATAATATCCGATATAAGGGCGTTCACCTCCGGGGCTAAATCGACTGACGGGGCTAAAGTTCACCCCACACAAAAGCCCGTAGCCCTGATTCAGAAATTTATCGAGGACGCGACCGCTCCCGGCGCGGTGATACTCGACACTTTCGGCGGGTCCGGCTCTACTGCCGTGGCCGCTGTCCGCTCCGGCCGCCGCTTTATCCTCATGGAGCAAGACGAAGGATATTACCATACGACCTGCAAACGCCTTGAAAATGAATACCGAGAATAACGATATTGTAAAATATCCCGATTTTCCTCTGACAACCAAGGAGGAGGAAGATGTTTACAAACTGGCTTCCGCCGGTATGCGTTCGGCTGAAATCGCCGTGTCTATGGAATGGCCGCCGGAGCGTCGCCGGGCATTCTGCATTATTGCCGAGTTACCGGGTTCGCCTCTGGCCCTGATGTTGGCCGCCGCCCGTGCCGAAGGAATCGCCACACCGCAAATAAAACTTCAGGAAGCCGCCACTGCCGGAAACATTGACGCTATAAAGGAACTCCAGAAGATTCAGGCGCGAAACCGCTTTAACGAACTTGTCAACTATTTGGACGATGACGAATTTACCCCGTAAGCCCTCCCGGATAAACTTCGAGGAAATAGATTCCCGCCAGATTGAAAGAATACTGTCTACCGGGAATCTTGAAAGCCTGACACCCGAAGAACGCGACTATTTCGATTTAATGGAAATGGTTCGCGGACTTCGGGCGCGTATGATGTTTCCCGGAGGAAAGCGGATAGTTACCAAAGCCGGAATAATCAAGCTGCTGAAATCCGACGCTTACGGACTTTCAGACTGGATGGCTCGCCGGATATACGCCGACGCGCTCAATTTTTTCTATTCCGAGGAGAATGTGCGCCCCCGCGCATGGGCCAACCTATACGCCGAACGTTACGAGAAATGGGCCGACCTTGCCGCCTCTATGGGAAAACTGAAGGAGGCCAAAAGTATGTTGCACGAGGCCGCGAAACTCCGGGGCTGCTACGATGAAGCCACGCCAGAGATTCCCCAGGAACTTCTCGACGCTTCTCCCGTCATACTCTACACACACGACCCCGAAAGTATGGGCGCACCGAAGGCCGACCGCAAGGAACTGGAGGCGTTCATTGATTCGATACCTGAAATCCCGGAGATTAGCCGCCGCCGCGTGAAGGAGGATGCGGGAATTATGAAACGCAATCTTATTCAACGAATGATTGATGACGAAAAGGAGTTTGGCGATGAAAGCGAATAAAATCCCCGAAATGCCTGTAAAATTCGGCTCTGACGCGCTTGTTTTCTGCGACTGGATAGATACCACCAACTTTATAGCAATCGGCGGCCGTGGCGTGGCTAAAAGTACCGTCATTATCGCCCGGCGTTCTGTCAAGTGCGTCCGGCTCATGCCGGGCGCGCCTATCGCTATTGTGGCCGACACCTATTCAAATCTTGTAAACAACATAATGCCGGCCGTTCAGAACGGATGGAAAATTGATGACCTTATCGAAGGGGTTCACTATGTCAAATACAAGCGTCCGCCGCTGGAGTGGCAACGTCGTTGCTCTGTTATTGTCGATGACTACAAGCACGTTTTTTCGTTCTGGAATGGTTCTGTTATTTTTCTCGGCTCACTCGACAACCCTTCATTGCTTGCCGGTAAATCCGTGGCTCACCTGATTTTCGATGAAGCCAAATACGCTTCCGATTCAAAGGCTGCCCGTGTTATGCCTATTCTCCGAGGCGACGCGATAACTTACGGGCGCTGCCACCTCTACGGAGGTGTTACGATTACCACCGATATGCCGGACGTTACCGAGGGAGAATATGATTGGTTTTTCCGCTATGCCTCCGAAATGGAGCCGGAGCGAATTGTCAGAATCGTACAAGCTGCCGGGGAACTGAACCGGCTGCAACTGAAACTCACACGCGCCAACCGTGAGGTGACCCCGGACGTTAAGAAAATTGCCCGGCTTGAAAAGCGTATCGACTATTATACCGAAGGGCTGCTGAAGCTGCGCAAAGGGCAAACCTTCTTTATGAATATATCGAGTTTCGTCAACATCGACATTCTTACCGTTGACTATGCGAAACGTCTCTATAACGGCGCACTTGAACTCCACGAGTTTCTTAAATCCGTTATGGGTATGCGTCCGGGCGTGAGGAAGGACGCAAGATTTTACGTGCTTTTCGGAGATTCACACAAGTACACCGATGGAACTGTTTCAGGAGTGGCGGCCTTCACCTCTGCGGAACTGCGACACCTCGACCCCTCCCGGCCCCTTGACGGAGGCATGGACTTCGGCAATATGCTTTCGTTGGTTATCGGACAATCTGACGGCCGACGTTACCGGGTGCATAAAAACTTCTACGAGATACCGCCGGGCTGGTTCCGCGAACTCGCCGATCAATTCCTCGACTTCTTTAATTCGCATACGTTTAAGACCCTGAACCTCTATTATGACCGCTCCGGCAACAACTTCCAGAAACAAGGTGAGGACTATGCCGGAAAGATTAAGGAGGCTATCGAAAAGGACGCGGCCGGTCGACGTACCGGCTGGACTGTCGTACTGAAATCGCGCAAGCAAGCCACGATTAAGCAAAACGCCGAATATGATTTTATGCACGAACTCATGCGAGGCGAGAACGAACGCCTTCCCCTGTTGCTTGTCGATGTTCTGAACTGCCCGGAAATGGTGTGCAGTATCGAAGGCGCAAAGGCCGAAGTCAAGCACCGGGGCCAGCAAAAGGTGGTGGCGAAAGTCAAGAAAACCGAGAAACTGGAGGCGAAGAAACTCCCCCGCCTGTCAACCAACTTCTCGGACGCTTTCAAGTACCTGATGATGCGCCGCGAGTGGCTGAACGCCGCCAAAGCCGCGCCCTCCGCAGCGTCAGGAGCGGCCGAACTTGCCGAACAGTGGATGGCCGACCGATTCGGCGGCTGACATAGTTACCGGCTCCCTTACCGACCATATTACCGCCCGACGGCCGACCATACCGCCGGGCTTATTTTTGCGCTCACCGAGCCGGCGGGTAACGCCGTAACAAACCCGAACGCTCACATTTCACCTTTGGTAAGGGGTGGTAATTATTTTTTCCCTTCAGAGCGGCCCGCACTTCGGAGCGTGTCAAAAATAGCGTTTTTATTTTTCAATGCGGTTAACTGCCTTATTTATAGTGAAATGGTGTTTTTAAGACCAAAATTTTACGTCTGAAATGCCGTTTTTTGCTCTGCAAACTGCAAATTTTCACCTCATTACCGCTAAAAATTCGTAACTTTGCACTGTCAGACACCCGGAATCCGGCGGAGATAACACCAATCTTACGCCACATGAACCCCCAAACCAGCCCGGAAGTAAAAACCGAATTGCAAAAAACCGATAAAGCGGCCAAAGGCTGTGGAATGGTGATTTTTGCAGCAATAATAATCGCTATAATATACGCGGTATTTCAGGGTATAAACTCTGATTCTGCCGGAGATTCAAGCGATGAAATCCAAGCAGCCGCTTTCCAGATAGCAAAACAGGAGGTTAAAAGTCAGTTGAACAACCCGGCGACCGCTGACTTTTCTCTAATGTCGGTAACGCGTGAAAAGTTCGGGGATAACACCTATCGGATAAAAGGCACTTTGACCGCTGAAAATTCTTTCGGGGTGGAACAAGCATTGCGATATACCGTTACACTTACATATTTTGAGGGGAATCCGCTCGACCGTTCGAGTTGGAATATTACCACTTGCGAGGTGAAAGAAAATCGCTAACGATATTAAACACAATGTAGGGCTGGGGCAAAATTGTTCCGGCTTTATTTTTTCTTTCTGTATTAAATTTTATTAACTTTTTTTTTTTTTTTGTTCACAATATTCTTCCGAACTTTGTGCCGTCAACAAGCCCGGCAGTTTGCCGAAGTAGTCGCGAAAGCGGCTCGAAATATTTTCGGGCATTTTATTTGCCTGATTACATACGATATAAGGCGTTCGCCTTCTCCACCCTAAGTAACACGACTACTTCGTCGGTTTCCGGGCTTGTTTGACGACATGGAGAGGCGAACGCCTTTTTTATGCCTTACTCAAATCGTCAAACAACATCTAAACAAGCCCAACAATGAAAGCAACTCAAACTTTACCGGCTCCGGCTGAATTATGCCGGCCGAGAGCGAAGAAACTACCGATTAAAGCAATTATTTACCTTACATCGGAAAAATTCAGTATCTTTGTATCCGTAATCGCCACCCTTATTGCATGGTGGGGCGTTTGCATTGACAGCGAGCGAATAACCGCTTATGGCGGACTGGTATTCCTTGTCGGGTTTACACCGTGGGCTATACGTGAAACTTTCCGCGACATACGCCAAGACAGACTCGGTGTCGGCAAAGACTGGTAAACAATCAACAATCACAAGTATAGAAAATCATGGAAAAGAAAAACAATACCATACAAGTAAGCGACGCAGCTCTCTCCGCGATAAACGGACTTCAGCACCCCGCCGGAACATACGACTACTACCGGCGCACCCTCGACCGCCTGTTTAATACCGTACTCCACGCCTCCGAGGAACTGGGTATGGACGATATGGAAGCAGTGGCGACGCTCCGAGCCATTGACAGCATACGCCAAGACCTCGCAACAATCGCCGGACCTGTCGCCCGCCACAAGTGCCGGGAACAACCGACGGAAGAAGAAATCGCCGAGCGTGTGGAAGAAACATTCACCGACATAGACGATAGTCACGATTCCAACTATCCGCAGCCAGAGGAATCGGGGGAAGTCGTTAAGGAATAAATTTCAAGGTAAAGAAGATTGTTACCAATATCGTAACTTATAGGCAAGAAAGACGCTCGATGGGAATCGGGCGTTTTTCGCTTACTTTCGGGGGTTGTCCTTCGCTCATAGCCATAATATAAGGAATTTTGCAGCATAATAAACGCCCTACGATATGAAGCATCTGAAACAAGAATTTGATAAACTTTCTTTCAAGGAGGTGATAATCTATGTTCTGGCAGTAGTTACGATGACCGCCGGACTGACATTGCTTTTTATAGGTCTATTTATTCCGCCGGAGGGAGAGATACACAGTTCGGTTATTACCGCCTTCGGCATCTTATGCACGTTCGTAGCCTCTTTGCTCGGAATATCCATTCATTACGCTAATGAACTCGACAAATTCAAGGCAAATGTTCAGGAACGATTAAACGAAATCGCAAAGTAGATTCATGGTTATGAAAAAATATGATAAATTATTCGCGTATGTGCTTGTCTGCATTGCAGCAGCTTGCTTCGGCATTTTGTTCGGTTGTCGCTCTACTAAGGGAGCTGTCGAGGAAACAACCATACAGGAAGTTTCCGAATCTTCCGCAGATTCTACATTCAACGCCGCCGCTACCGCCGAGAAAACAAAAGAGACCCGCGCCGATTCCTCCAACGTCCGCGCTGATGAACGAGGTAGAGTCGAGATTGAAAGAGATTCAGCGGGCCGTCCGACGGTTATCATCTGGAACTATGACTGGCGTTTACAGGGTGCAAACACCATGCAGACGGAAAAGGGCAAATGGTTTTATGGGCTTAACGCTACGCGTCATTCCGAAGCCTCCGGCAAGACTGACACAGACACCAAGAAAAAGAAAGAAACAAAGACTGAGGTGGACCCGTCTATCCCTTTAGAAACGCTTATCGGAACGGCACTTCTCGGATTTACGGTGCTTTATGTCATTTATGTAATTATAGCTGACCACGTATGGCCATGGATAAAGAACCGCAGACAATAGATTTGTTTCAGGCTATCGAGGAAATGAAAAGGATTAGCCTCGCCGGAGGAACGTTTTCGATTAAGTTCCGCAAGTGGAACAGACAGACGCGCAACGGCGGCGACCTTGTGAGGATTAACGCCGCCCGCGTCCGTCCGAAAGCCTCCGACGAGGAAATTTCCGGCTCATCATACAAATTATTTTTTACTGATACAGAGACCGGGCTTGCCCGTGTGTGCTGGCAGCCGTTAATCGTAGAGTTCAACGGCCGCCGCACAATCTTAAACTAACACTTCAACATTACCACGATGATACGCAGAAGCGGAAATTTCGGATTCGTAGACAACGGAGCCGGAGAAATATTTACCTTCAGCCTCAATTCCGGCGGCCGTGGCTGGACCCCCTCGCACTTTATGTTGCGCGGCGGCTCCGGCTCATTCGGCTACAAGTATATGAACGTTAACGGAACGCCGATAATTCCTTTCGGTCCTGACAATAATTTGCCGGGGCGCGTATGCGGATTGCTCGAAAAATTCTATGCCGGGGAGGGTATCATGGGCAAGAAAGCCGGTTTGCAATGGGGGGAAGGCCCGCGCCTGTATCGAGACGCGGTGGACGAAAACAATATCTTTTACAGGGAATGGGTAATTGATGAAAAGATTACCGCAGCACTCCAGCAAACCGACTATCTTACCCAAATGCACCGCTGCCTGATAGACCTCTGTCATCTGGAGGGCTTTTGGGTGAAGTTCACACGTTCGAGAGGGGCGCGGATAGGAGCGGGGCGCATTGTGAGGGTGGAACACGTTCCGGCTTCAAAAGTCCGTTTTGTCTGGCCGGGCGACAATGCATTACCCTCCGAGGCAATGGTGGCCGATTGGCCGGTGCCTGACAGCAAGACCTCGCATTTATATCCGCTTTTCGACCCCGCCAATCCGATGAAATACCCGGTGTCTCTGGCGTATTATAATATTTACAGTTTTGGACACGACCATTACAGCGTTCCGCGATTTATCGGTGCGTTCGACTGGCTGGAGTTGGCCGGAACACTCGCGCCCTTGCTCGCCACTTATAACGCCAACGCCTCGGCCATATCCAAACATATAGAATCGCCGCAGTCTTACTGGGACGCAGCCGAAGCCCGGATAAAGGATATATGTCAGCAAAAGGGTATTCAGTATTCGCCCGAAATGCTGGAGAAGTTCAAGGACGAGGCGATGGAGCATTATGCCGCAGCGATGACCGGGAGGGAAAACGCCGGGAAGTTCCTTCATACGTCGCAGTTCTGGAATCCCGAAGCCGGAAACTTTGAGGGCTGGAAGATAGTGCCTATTGACAACAAGGTAAAGGAGTATATCGAGGCGCAGGTGCTTATCTGCAAGAAAGCCGAGGCGGCCGCCACCTCCGGGTTCGGTCTGGACCCCTCATTATCCAACTTGATACTTGATACCAAATTGGGAAGCGGTTCGGAAAAACTCTACGCCCTGAAAGTCTATAACGCTACTGAAACCTCCGTGCCGGACATGGTGCTTTGTCGACCGTTCCAACAGTTCATTGATGTGAATTTCCCCGGTTCAAATATAAAAATCGGTCTTTACCGTACAGTCGTCGAGGCTGAAAAGAATGTCAACCCCGAAAACAGAATGAAAGCCAATGCGTAATATTTTCGGAAACAGTGAGAAACAGGAAACGGCCGCCGGACGTGGAAAAGATGAAGGCAAGGAACGCGGCGAAGATATGAACACAGGCAAGAAAACCGGGGTTCATCGCACGTTGAGCCGTAATTTTGAACGCCGCGTAAAATCGGAGTTGTTCCTTGAAGAATCTTTGCCGTGGCACTTCAACCCCGGCGAAGCGTATCACTGTTTTTCGTTCGGAGACGTGGACGCTCTTACATATCTACGGGCTATCCTCAAACAGCAACCGCTCGAATATATATTGCTTTCTACGTTCTCAATGGCTATCACCGACGCGGAAACACTTTTGCGCTGGCAAAGTCAGGGGCTTATCGGACGTATCGACCTATATCTCGGCGAAATATTCGATTCAAAGTTTGTAGAGGTCTACAACACATTGAAAGGAGCGGCAGCTTTCAGGGGCGGACGTGTGGCGGTGTTCCGCAATCATTCCAAAGTTATGGCCGGATTCGGTGAGCGTTTCGATTTTGCCGTGGAGGGTTCGGCCAATCTCAACAGTAATCCGCGCTGTGAACAGACGGTTATAACTCTTGATACCGGGCTGGCGCGATTCTACAAAGAAGAAATATTCGATAATATACGGTCATTCAATAAAGATTTTGATGACTGGAAACCCTATAAACTGAAACGCGATGAAACTGTTTGACAGAGACGGTAACGGCAGTGCGGAAGTTGTCGCCGCCGTCGGGCTTATAGCAAATGACATTACTTTCGACAAGTGGGAGCCGGTGCTTCCCTTCGGAATCCGCGACGTGGCGGCCATTGTCGGTCATGAGCCGGTGGAAGCCCTTGCGGAGTTCTACGAGAGTGGGGAGTCTGACCCGGATAAGGAAACCGCGTTGAAGTATCTGCAACAGGCGGTGGCTTTCTTTACTTGGCTGAAGATAATCCCGACACTCGACGCGCAGCACGACACCGCCGGACGCTCCCGCCGTCTCGGAGAGAATGAAAAAGGGCTTACCGCATTACAGGAGTTCAAGGACGAAGAAAATATTTTGCGTCTGGCTTACGAGGCGACGGACGCGCTTATTGAATCGCTCGAACGCTTCCAGTTCCCCTTTTGGGTCAACTCGCATAAATACAGGCTCCGCAACAAATGTCTGATTCGTACAAAAGAGCAGTTCGACGAATACTATAACATCGGTTCTTACCGGCTATTCGTTACGCTCCTTCCGATAATGCGCGAAGTTCAGCAAGCACAGATCGTGCCGGTTCTCGGCGGCAAGGTGCTGGGGCTGATTCTCGCCGGAAGCGAAAAGGAAACCGAGTTATTCGGAGACATAGCAGCCCGCGCCGTGGTATTGCTCACCATGCAGAAGGCGGTGGAACGTCTGCCCGTCGAAGTTATCCCGGAGGGAGTCGTTCAGGTGCAGCAGTCGCAGCCGGTAAAATCCCGCCTGAAAGCCGAGCAGTCAGCCCGCGCAGCCGTGGCCGCGTCGCTGGGTGCTGACGCTCAACGGTGCATCGACCGGCTTCAGCAAGTTGTGGCGGATTTCAACGCCGAGGGTGTGGAAACAGTGCCGTATGTCGGCGGCCCTATCGTTCACAGTAAAGGTATGTCGTTCTAATGGAAACAATAACCACACGCGGCCGCTCCGTCGATATTCCCGTCTGTGTCGGGGAACTTACCCCGGCGCAGTATGAATATTATTCCTTTCTCGCCTTCGCTTTAGGAGGCGGAGTTATAGACCCTGATTATTTCCGTGTACGCTGGTTCTCTTACCTGATTGGGCTGAAGAAAGTGGATTACACCATATTGAAGCCGGAACATATCGCAGAACTGGAGAAGCAGCAGGGAGTTATAGAAAGGTTCTTCAGAACAAAAACCGTCAACGGTGTGGAGCGTCAGAGCCTCGATTTTGACACCCCGGTTAACCTACTCCCGGAGTATAAAGGATTCAAGGGCCCCGGCGACTGGCTCGACGGTATCACTTTCGGCGAGTTCGTGCAATGTCTTACTATCTTTGAAAGTCTGGCAGAGGCGGATGCCGAAGGTGTGGCGGAAGGTTATGCCGATATAGCCCGTGTTCTTTACCATATACCGGGAGAATCTTCCGTGCCGGACCTTCTCGCCTTCCATGCACCGACACTGTTTTCATCGGTATGGAGCGCGATACAGGCGGGGCCGATTGATATTAACGGTAAGAAAATAGACCTACGCATAATATTCCGCAGTTCCGGCGGTTCCCGCCCTGATGACAAGACAGGGTGGACGGGTATCACTTTCGAGGTTGCCACCGCCAGGCTGTTCGGTACGGTCAAGGACGTGGAGGCGGCCGACTTCTGGGAAGTGTTGCTGTATCTCTACAAATGCAAATTCGAGTATATACACGACAAAAACAATTCACAAAAATAAATCATAATGGAACTTTCACAGTCTATTAAATCAAAAATCAAGGCGTGGGAAGGCTGTCGGCTGACGGCGTACCGTTGCCCCGCCGGAGTGCTGACAATCGGCTACGGACATACCGGGGCAGATGTTTTCCCCGGCAAGCGTATCACACAAGCCGAGGCTGACGCGCTTTTCGAGGCGGATATTAAGAAATTCGCTGACGGTGTGGCGGCGAAACTCAGGGGCGCGAGAATCAATAACAACCAGTTCGATGCACTTGTTTCGCTGGCTTATAACATCGGAATCGGAGCGTTCCAGAAATCGACGCTTTTCAAGAAAGTGATGACCGACCCCGCCGACCCCACAATCCGCGCCGACTTCGCCAAGTGGGTACACGGAGGCGGCAAGGTTCTCCCCGGTCTGGTAAAACGCCGTACCGCAGAGGCTAACCATTATTTCGGGCAGATATGATAAATCTTACCGCATATAAGGAATATTGGGAACGCCTCGCGCAAAGGATTCCACTCATTACCGGGGTTATTCCCGTTACTGTTGACGAGGCTATGGCAAAACGAATAACCTCCCTTCAAAAAGGTTCGGTTACTCTCTTTGTCCTACCTCCAGCGGCTGAAAGCGAAGCAAAGAACATTGACAGCTTCAAGGAGGAAAACGAATGTGTGGTGTTCGTCATGGAGAAGTACGACCCCCAACGCCGGGAAACATGGAGCGTTCTCGAAACCTCGCAAACCGTAGTCGAGGAATTGAAATCGAAAATGCTTGATGACCTCGCCGCAGGGTGTCCGCTTATGCGCTTTGACGTGTCAACTCTGAACACACTCCCGGAAACACAGTTTTTCGCCGGTTTCGCCGGGTGGTCTGTCGGATTCAAGATAATTACTTGAAGAAATGGAAACGGAAGGAATCAAGGCACAATATTTCAAGCAGCAGCTTGAGAAAGGAATCCGCGACATTCTGGAGGCTCAACGTCTTATCGCTTCTTCGCGCATATATCAAAAAGGGCATGACAGAGTGAGGGAACAGCGGAATGGCGCGACTATTCAAGGACGCAGCGGCGCACTTATGGCAGCTTTGACGAATCCACGTTACCGCATATCGCCGGACGGTGCCGGTGTCAGGACCGAAACAACATTACCGACATATATCCGCTTTCTCGACATGAAGCGACACGGTAATTACCAAATCTATAACCGCCAAGTCTGGGGAATATTATACAAGGAGACCCTTCAGAACGTGAAATATGAATACCGCGACTGGCTCGAAAAGCATTTCCCGGAATTACTGAAACAAATCAACAACCAATCAAAATAATATCAATATGAAAAAGTTAAAAAACATCGTCACTTCGATTCTAAAACTTTTCGCCGTTCTCCTTCCCGGAATATTTACCGGGGTCGCCTTATGGAGAATCCACGGCGCACTTGTAACCATTCTCGCCTCCCTCGGCGTTGAATTTATCTGGGCGGCCTTCCTTACGTTCGCTATCACAGTAGCCGGACAGATAAAGGCACAAATCGAATTACGGAAAGAAAAGGCCGATACCACGGAATAACCCGCATACTTCCGCCGTTGCATATCGCCCGGAGCCTAACGGTTCCGGGCGATAATATGTTCTACAACATATTTATTTCTTTTGAATTTTTCCGCATTATTCAAAAAATAATTGTTATCTTTGTATATCAAAACATTACTACTATGGGCGGATATGGCAGCGGAGGCTCACGCAAAGGAGCCGGAAGGAAACCGATTGACGGAGTGGCAAGGACTAAATTCTCCGTTAATCTTCCGACATGGCTTTTGGAAATGATATGCGACGAAGCCGACCGCCGGAAAATACCAATCTCCCAACTGATAACGGAATTATTAACGAAAGGGCTTGAACGATGAAACGGCACAGAACATTTTGGAAATGGCTCGTCCTCTGGGCGAGAGCCGGAGCGATGTCTGAAGCCCGGAAGAAAAGAATCATGCGCGAAAACCTCGATACATGGAATCGGGAGAATCGGGCTTTTGTTGAGAAATGCTACCGCGAATCCGGCGCGGTTATCGACCGTCCGTCCGCTGACGAAGCGAATGGAGCGGTTTCCGGCGTGGGCCACCATGCCGACGGAGGGTTAATTTAGTGTCCTTCGGCACGTTTCCGTGCCTTAATACCTTTGCGCCAACAAACAAATTGGCGCAATGGCTAAGAAGTTATCCCCCGATTATATTAACTGGGTTCTCACTCTCAACGCGACACAGGCGCAAGAGGAATACCACAAGTTAGAAAAGGCAAATAAATCCCTCAAAGCGGAAACGACCGCCAGCCGTAAGGCAATGGCGGAACTGGAGGCACAGGGCAAGAAGGGGTCGGTAGAATGGAATAATCTCCGTAAGTCTATCGACCAGAATAACCGTGCTATGGCGGAAAACCGCCGTAAAATGGACGAAGTAGCGAAACGGTTTGACCTTACTACAATGACCGTTTCCCAACTCCGCAAGCGGTTGAAAGACTTGCAGCGTGAGTTTAATAATACCTCCAAAGCCGCAGACCCTAAGCGTTATAAAGAATTACGCGACCAAATAAACAAAACTCAGGCAGCACTTGACAAAGCCAACGCCTCAGCCCGCGGACTTCAGGGCGGATTCTTTTCGCTCACAAAGATGAAGCAAACCCTTATAGGGTTCTTTTCTGCAATAGGCATGACGATTATGGCCCTTGTGGTAGGGTCTTTCAAAAATGCCTTCAATATCATTGTGGAATTTGAGAAAGCAAATTCCAAACTTGCCGGAATCCTCGGAACAACAAGAGCCGGAATAAAGGAACTGACAGCAGCAGCCCGGCAACTGGGCGCAACAACCTCATACACCGCAGCAGAAGTTACCGGGCTTCAGATTGAGTTGGCAAAACTCGGATTCGGGCAAGACCAGATTATAAAAATGGAGGGGGCCGTGTTGAAGTTTGCCAAGGCCGTAGACACAGACCTCGCCCGCGCCTCCGCATTTGCGGGCGCAGCCCTACGAATATTCAACAAGGACGCAAGCGAGACGGAGGACGTTCTCGCCACTTTCTCCGTAGCCACTACCAAAACCGCGCTCGACTTTTCCAAACTGGAAGCCTCGCTCTCTACTGTCGGCCCGGTTGCAAATGCTTTCGGTCTGTCGATTGAAGATACCACGGCATTACTCGGACAGCTTGCAAATGCCGGTTTTGACGCTTCAAGCGCAGCCACCGCAACCCGTAATATTATTCTTAATCTTTGCGACGCTAACGGAGACCTTGCAAAAGCCCTCGGTGGCCCGGTAAAAAATGCCGATGACCTCGCAAAAGGATTAAAGAAACTCAATGATGAAGGGATTGACCTCGCAAAAGCCCTCGACCTGACGGACAAACGAAGCGTGGCCGCCTTCTCCACGTTCCTGAACTCGGCGGATTCTCTTACAGAATTACGGGATTCAATAACCGACGTAAACAAGCAGTTCAACGATATGTCGGCCACCATGTCTAACAACGTGGCTGGAGCGATGGCCGGACTTCAGTCAGCCGCGCAAGAACTGGTGTTGAAAATATCTGAAGGAACAAACGGCCCGATAAAGGATTTAATCAAGGCCCTGACTTCTTTGGTTCAGTGGGTTGGGGAGGCTTATCAATGGCTTACCAAATTCGGAGGTCTGATTAAAGGCGTGGCCGCCGGATTCGCAGCATATAAACTTGCCGTATTCCTCGCACATACCGCGACAAAACTTTATTTTACCACACTCCGCGCCGGTTCTGCAATAATGGCAGCTTGCAGGGCCGCGATTCTCCTTCTGGCTACCGGCTTCAAGGCTATGATAGGCAATATCAAGGCGGCCACAACATCATTCAACGCCCTGAAGGTTGCAATGGCCTCGACACCGTGGACGGCAGTTATCGGCGCACTGGCAGCACTCGGCGCAGCCCTTTGTACATGGTGTTCCGGCACCAATGACGCGGCAGAGGCTACCGAGAAACTTAACGAGGCCGAGGAAAAGATGGCGGAAAATGCAAAGGAACACGCCCGGAAACGTGAGGAGTTTACTAATAAACTCGCCGCAGAAAAAACAAAATTGCTCGAACTTGTCAAGGTCGCGGAAAATGAAAACGCCTCAAAGGAACGCCGTCTGAAGGCCATACAGGAAATAAATAGGGTTTGCCCGGAATACAACGGACATCTCGATGCAGAACGCGGAAAGTTGAAAGCCAATAAAAAGGCTCTCGACGAATATATTGCATCTATGGAACAACGTATGCGTCTTGCCTATTATAAAGATGAATACCAACAATACATAAACGAACAGGAGGCCGCCAAATCGCGCCAGCGCAAGGCACAGAAAGAGTGGGATGCGCATAAAAATGATATTGTCGAAGATGACAGGACTTATTACTCTGAATACGGTAGACATATTCCATTCTTACCCACAATCCGAATAAAGAAAGGCGAAAAAGTCAATGTAAAACGTTCAGAGCAAGTTTGGGGTAATGATATGAAAATGGAACTCGACGCGGCCAATCGCGCCGTTTCCACAACGACAAAGGCACTCAATGATTTCAAAGCCGATATGGAGGCCAACGGAATCAATATTGAGGACGTTTTTACCGCAGCTGACGAAACAATCACTACTACCACCGGCAACGTTACCCAAGGCCTGAATAGTACAAGCTCCGCCGCTCATGCGGTTGTGGACGAGGTTAAGGAACTCCGTAAGGAACTGAAGGAACTCCGCAAACTCGACCCCCAAACCGATGAAGAATTTGAGGCTATCGAGGCCCGCAAAGAGAAAATCCAAGAACGACTGCGCACCCTGAAGGGCAAAGGCTCTAAAAAGAACAAGAAACACCATACCCCCGGAACATACGGGGAGGATTCTCTCGATGAAGCCACCGCCGCCGCTGATGACTTGCACCAGCGGAATCTTTTGGCTATAAACAAGCTGAAGGGAGACCTCCCGGAATACGAAATCATCATAAAGAAAAATGAAGAAGTAATAAGATATTCCGGCGACCTGATTAAAGCTCTTGAAGCCCTTAAAGCCAAAACTGACGCGACCCACACACAGACCCTCGACAAGATTCAGGCGCGTGAGAATCAAATCGGCCAGCAGATTGTGGCGGCGCAACAGGAAATTAACAAGGCAATAGCCCAGAGGGAAGCCGACGGACACGAGCAGCGACTTGCGGCACAACAAGCCTTCTACGACACTCAGGAACAGAGGTTGCGCCATGCCGTAATGTCTGAAGAAGTTACGGAGGGGCAAGCAAATATTTATTTGCTCCAGCAGAAACAGCAGCTTCACAATTCACAGTTAAAGGAACTTCAGGACTATTATACAAAGGTCCAGAACGCGGATTATCTCGGCGCGGAAGATAAACGCCTGATACTTGGAAAATTGGAGGTGGATATTAGGCGTATGCAGTCGCAGACGCTCACCGACACGGGGAAGTGGGCCGAACTTCTGCGCGATATGATGACCGATACCACCAGTTACGCCGGTATCACCGACACCTACGACCTTCAGAAACGTAATATTGAGGCGACATATAACACCATGATTCAGGCCGTGGGAGAAGGAACGGAGGAAGCCGTGGCACTCGAAACCAACAAACAACAACGAATCGCCGCGCTTAATTTCCAATATCTCGAACAACTTTACCAGTTACAGGAATTAACAGGTACATCATGGGCGCAGCAATACGACCACGAACTTGCACAGCTTGAAAGTTACCACCGTCAGGGGCTTATCAAGGAAAAGGATTACCAGCGTAAGAAATTGCAAATCGGGGTCAATAATGCCAAAAAGTATTTCGATTATTATGCAAACCTTTCCGGCTCCATGTTCACAGCCATTCAGGACGCGGAAATTGCCAAGAGCGACGCGAAATTTGATGTCCTGATACAACAAGCAAAGAACAACGGGGAGGATACCGCAGCCCTCGAAGAAGAAAAGGAAAACAAGAAACTTGAAATTCAAAAGAAATATGCCGATGTCAATTTTGCCATAAAAATCTCGCAAATCGTTGCCGACACGGCGGTTTCGATTATGAAGGCGTTCGCCGACCTCGGCCCTATTGGCGGAGCTATTGCCGCCGCCCTTCTGACCGCTACCGGCATAGCGCAAGTGATTCAGGCAAAGGCGGAGCGCGACAAAATCAAGAATATGCAGCCGGGCAATACCGCCGGAGGCTCGGCCGCCAAACCGGCAACCGCCCAACGTGTGCTGACCGGGTATTCAGACGGCGGATATACGGGCGACGGAGACCGCTACGAGGTGGCGGGTGTCGTTCATCGCGGCGAATATGTCGTACCGAAGCCGATAATGGATAACCCACGTGTGGTTGACGCAGTGGGTACTATCGAGGCGATACGCCGGAACAAACTCCTCAGCCAAGGTATTCCCGTCGGAACTCCTTCCGCCGGTTATGCTGAAGGTGGATATACTTCAGCCGCTCCGGCTCCCGATTATTCGGAACTGACGGCCACCATAAAGGAACTTCGTAAAGCACTGAAGAATCTGAAGGCATACGTGGTATTACGCGATTTGGAACGCGCAGAGGACACAATGAACCGCGCCCGCGCTCCTTTCACACGAAAAAGATAACCGCTTATATTTATGGAAATAACAATCAACGGCGAAGCTCTCGACCTCCCTTCCGATTTCTCTATTGAAATAGAGGATTCCAACCCTATTTACAACGAGCGGGGAAGCCAGTCAATACCGGCAACCGTTCCGACTACCCGCCGGAACAATAGGATTCTATCGTTTCCGGCGAGGATTGACGCGGGTATTGACCCCAACAATCCCGAACGTATCGCGCAGATTCAAGACGGCGCATATATCCGGCGTGGTGCAATGAACATCACCGAGGCGGGGAAAAAGGAGGGGATAACCTTTAATGTGGGGTTTGATAACTCCACAGCCTACGCCAAATGGCAGAAAAAGAAACTTTCCGAACTTTCCAATCTCCCGACATATACGCCGGACCTTTCACAACAAGGCTACCCGATTGACCTGCTTCTTGATGAATTATACCGTATTTACCAAAAGCCAGACCCGCAGAAAGATGATTTTGCCGTGTTTCCACTCGCTGTCAACAATGAAAGCACCGGCAGCGACAAAGACAAAAAAATATATTGGGAAGTTTTGAATTTGGTAGGTTCCCGTGGCCTTGAACAACCGACCAAAGTAAAACGGCTGATAAATGGTGAAATAACGGAGGTAAGCGTTCCCGAAGGTTATATGGTTTCGCCTTTCCTTCGTGTCTGGCGTATTCTGGAATTGATATTTGCAGATATGGGGCTGACACTTGTAACCAATCCTTTTGCACAATCGCTCGAACTTTCGCGTCTTGTCGTTCTAAACAATGCCGCTGATTCGTGTTGCAGGGCCTCAATACGCTATGCCGACCTTATGCCGGACAGTACAGTGGAGGAGTTTTTGAACGCCCTGTGGGTACGTTTCGGGCTGGTGTATAACATTGACTACAATACGGCCACGGCCCGGCTTGTACTGATAAAGGATATTATTCACCAGACAGGGGGTTACGTTATTGATTACCATATTGCCGGAACCCCTAAAATCACCTACGAGGAACGGCAATATATCAAGTTATCGGCTCAATCGTCTATTGAGGGAGCTGCACCGAGCCATGAACGGTTCGAGGATTTCGCGAAAGGTCTTGATGTCTCACAAGTGCGCCTCGGAAACCATGTCAGCCAGTGGCAGAACACAGGAACGCCGGAAGAACCGAAATGGGACGGTGATGTTCGCGACGATTGGGGCGATGATTACCGCGACCCGGACGACCCGGATTATCCAGACCCGCCTGACCCGTGGGGCGATGATTACCCGGAGCCTGACGACGACCGAGACGACGGACGCGACGACTACGGCGATGACAGGGATTATTATGCTTTGCGTTCAACCCCTCGTGCCGCAGTTCCGGCGGCACAATCCGGCAACACCTCGGTAACTACCGGCTCCAGCTTTTTAGCCCGCGAGTTCGTAACGGGTATGTGGTACCGGCTTGATTCCGAGAACGGCAAAATCCGCCTTCAGTCGTCGAGTTTCTTTAACTGGGACCCGCAGCCGGAGGGGCTTAACCCGCTGGAACTGTCAAGCGATGACGAATGGGTGCCGGTAATACGTGTGTCAAACGTGGGAACCGGCACAGGACATTCGTACAACGATATGTGTCCGACCTACCTTTTCGGGGCGCGACATTACCATAGTTACATAAAAGGAAGCGATGAGACGGACGAGGACGGCGACACAACGCCGTTAGCCTTCATGTTCGCATATACCAAGATTAAGAAAAGTTTCGGACGCCTGACCCCGGAAGATGACAGCGGACAAAAGATAATTCTTGATGACGGGACCACACCGACAATTTCATTACTGTTTCAGTTCAAGGACGGATTATTTAATAAATTCTGGGCTGATTATGATGAAATACTCCGGCATGGAAACCGCTCCGTCGAAATTCCGGCGGTGTTCAATAAGCTTGATTTGTTCCGCCTTGACGTGCTTAGCCCGGTAAAGGTGGGAAATATACGTTGTCTTATTGATACAGCGACATATTCACTTCCTTCAGGTCGTAACGTGCCGGTCGACCTCAAACTCCGCACGATACAGACCCACGGGAAATATGATATTAAGAAGGAGCAGAACGTGCCGGATTTCGCGGCGGCAGCCCGACACCTCGAATGGCGCTTAAAATCGGAGACCTACGGCGAAACCCTTAATACACCTGAGACCAGAACCGCAGCAGTCCAAAAATACATCAAAGATACCGGCTATCAATCGCACGGAACGGAAGGCGATTATTATTATATCGGTGTCGGAGGTATGATTTTCAAGTCTATAACACGCACCGTTCCTACGTGGCAGACCGATTCAAAAGTGCCGAAGCCAGGAACAGCTGGGCAAAGGAATTACAGGAAATACAAAGCCCTGATTACATACTCTGTTTTTGAAATACACGATATGTCGTTTCAGGATGGCCCCCAAGATTGGGAACTGGACGAAGTACCGCTGGGGGAAGTTACCGTAACAGTTGAATACGATGTCATTCTTGTGGCCCGGTGGGTAAATGATTAGTCCTTTGTCCGGCTACGTTTTAACGCCAATTTTGCAATATGGATAATAACAATGTAGTTTCCGCGCCGCAGCTTGCCGACGTTGCCAAGTATTACGATATATGGAGGAAGAGCCATACCGGCTCCCTCCGTACCTTTATTGATTTTATGGTAACGCCGTCGCCGGAGCGCGACAATTTCGTTAACTCGCTTGGTCCTGAAACCTCTTTCAACGGTTCGGTGGCCGTCGTAACACTTCATTTGTAAGATATGAATGTTCAAGGAATAAAAAGCGGCTATGCCTTCTCTCGGAATCCGATTATCTTACGGGAATCGTTTCCGATTGACAACCCGAACAAAATCCCGGACGGAAGGTGTGAAATAATCTATGCCGGCACCACAATTTACGAAGGGCGGTTCTCGCCCCCGTTGTCTATGAATGTCGCGGAAATTGCGGACGCTTTTGTTACGTTTTTCAACGAGCCGCCGGAAGGCAATATTTCGCCGATATGGCAGATTGAGGACACCGGAGATATGTGCGACCGTGAATTGTCGTGCTTATTTGAATTTGACGGTTACGAGGCAGAATATAACTGCATAGTGATACCGGGAGGAATATCCCGGCAGAATTTCAAACGCCTTCTGCAACTCAACAAGGATATTTTTCAGGAACGTTTCTTCAATCCCAAAGGCAATTTTTTCCTGACGACGCGGACAGCCTCATGGCGCATTGTGATGAAGGAAACGGAACTTTATCCGCTTTACTTTTTTCCTCGCCGAACCGGCGACCTTATAAGGATAGTTGAGCGCACAAACGGTTCGATATATGAGAATGACAGTTTTGACGAAGGGGTGGCCGTCCTCGACGTGGCGGCTCTCCGGCGATATTTCGCGGAACAAGAACAGGTGCTTTCGTCAGTGTTCGACGTGTACTATAATTCCAATTTTTCGTGTCGTATCGTGGTGGAGCGTTGCGACCCTACACGGGAACGCTACCGCCTGAAGTTCCGCAATTCCCTCGGAGTGTTCGAGATAATCGAACTTACCGGGGAACTCTCTATAACGCCGGAATATACCGACGCGGACGAATCGCAGTTCAAACGGTACGACACAAGAACGACGGAGTTTTTCACCGACCGTGAAAGAGTGGAACGCAAGCAGTCTATAAGCGTCGAGACAGGAGTGAAACGCCCGGACGAAATACGGTTCTTAATGGATATGTTAGGCAGCGAGGAAGTCTATTTGCTCGACCTGACACCGCTACCGATAAAGGTTATCCCATCGGTGGAGGAACTGACTTACCGCCCGCGCCCGGAATCGCCGCAGAAGTTTACCGTAAAACTCGAAATATCATCTTCCGAAGAAAACATCATGCAGGATATTATCGACGGAAGCGAGAACCGCAAACCGCGCATATTCTCGAAACAGTTCAGCAAACAGTTTAATTAAGGATAAAATGGCAGATACCACACAAAATTTCATAGATAGCCTTATTCTGACTATCCAGAACGCCGAAGACCCGGAAAGCGTTACCAACGAAATGGTGGCCGCCGTGTTCGATTTCCTCAATAAAGGTTACAAGAATCTTTTAACGAACAATTCGGCAGTAGCGACCGAGAAAGCCGAGCGGCAGGCCGCCGACGCGGCTTTGCAACGTACTATTGACACGGTGCAGCTTGCAATAGCGGCAGTAAGAAACACCGCCAACGCGGCAGACGCAAAATCCAAATCCAACGAGGCGGCAATCAACACTCTTTTAGGGAAGAACGCGACCGCCGCAATCGAAAGTTTCAACGAGGTAATAGCCTTCCTTAGTGGAATCAAGGACAATGAAAGCCTCGTCAGTCTTTTGGACGCGATACGTCAGAGGCTTGATGACTTTGACAGGGAGGTGGAGCGTCTGAATTCCATTGATGAAAGCCACGATGACCGAATTTCGGTTGTCGAAGAACTTAACACCGCTATTCACGTCGTTGACACACTCGACCTTGATACCACGACAGATACCGGGATATATTACTATAACCCCGCCACAGTGCTTATGGGAAGCACCCGAAATATCCTTATTGTCAAAAGTATGCCGGGCCAACGCCTTGCCGGAGGGGGGCAGTCGCTGAAAATAGCACAATATCTGTTCGATTCCGACGGACTGCAATACCGAACGGGAGCATTTTCCGGCAGACCGGGGGCCTCAATCGTGTGGGAAGATTGGCAGGGTGTCGGACAAAAAGGAGCCGGCAACCTTATCAACATAACGGAACTTGTGCCACCCCAAAACGGATTCTACGACCTTCAGAGCGCAATCGAAGCGGTTCCGGCAACACATCGCGCACTCGGACGCTGGATTACTTACCGCCTCGGCACAGGCGAGTGGGAAACCAAACAGTTCAAAGGCTCGACGCTGACACAGTGGGAAACCGCGTCAGCATGGGAGGACACCGGCGGGAAGGGTACCATTACTGGGATTAAACTCAATAACCAGACTGTCGCCCCGGACGCTGACGGTGTTGTTAATATAACCGTTGACGAGGTGGAAATCGACGAAACCCTCAATGCGCAATCGACAAACCCGGTACAGAACAATGTAATAACGCAGAAAATCGCGGAACTGGAAGCAAAGACCGTCGCCGACCTTGACATTTCATTGAACGAGGACGAGACGGAAGCACATATCGCCATACTAAACAGCAGCCGCGTTGAAATCGCCGGGGGTGATATTCCCGTAGGGAAAGGTGGAGGCGGAAGTGAACAGGGCCAATCCGCAAAAATCGTGCTTTCCGCCTCGGTAGACAACCCGGTTATTCGTGAGGGCAGCCCGGTAATGCTTTCCTACTTTTTCGACCACCAATATCTCGGAGGCGACCAGAACGGAGAATCCACCGGCCAACGCGCCACGATTGAAATTACCGTAAAGAACGGAGCAGTTACGACGTTCTCGACGGTACTCAATGACGTGGCACGGGGTTCTTATGACCTTGACATTACCGGGTATGTCAGGAGTGGGAAAACCGACATTACGGTAAAAGCCACCGTTATAGACCCGGAGACTGGGGCAACTCGCTCCCGTCAGGCCGTGGCCGGTGTGGAGGCGAAAACACTGGCTCTTTCAAGCGCGTACAATCTGGCAAACTCTATCGCCGGAGGCGGTTACGGCCCTGATGAAACCGTTACCATACCTTTCACCGTATCGGGTTCAGGCTCAAAGACCATAACGCTATATCTTGACGGACAGGAATACAAGTCTACCGTGGTAACCAAGTCAGGCAAGACAAACGGCAGCTTTTCAGTGCCGATGTCTGGACTGACACTCGGCTGCCACAACGTCCAGATGGTTGCCACACTCGAAGCCTCGGAAACCCTCACCCTTGTTTCGGAATCGGTATATATCGACCTTCTGAAGAAGGACGCGGCCGGACGTGTGTCTGCTCCTTTCATAGGCACGATGATAATCTTCCCCGACGGAAGGATTTTCGAGGGTTCGGACTATCTTACGCCGACGCTTGAAGTAGGACAGTTTGAACGCCTTGATTTTGATTTCGTTGTTTATGACCCCGAAATTACTCCGGCGGAAATGACCGTATATCATAACGGAATAGTCTCGCAGCGCGTGTCGCCGCCCCGTTCGGTGCAGAAATACACCAACCGTTTCACACAATCGGGAACGGAGGCGATGAAGTTCAAGACCGGGGAAACAGAATATATCTTCAATATCGAGGTGGTGGAATCTTCTATCAATCTGGTGGAAGTTACCGACAATCTCCGCGTCAAGCTGTCGGCCGCCGGGCGAAGCAACTCCGAAGCCGAGACCGACCGGGCAAAGTGGGAGTTTAAGGGTATAACTACGGACTTCCACGGTTTTGACTGGAACAAGAACGGATGGACAGGCGACGCGCTACTTCTCACCAACGGTGCGAATATCGTAATAAACGATACTCCGTTTGTAACTGACGCGACCGCTACCGGCTTCACTATCGAGGCGGAGCTGATGTGTTCCAACGTAGCCGACCGCGAAGGTGTGGTAATGGAGTGTATGGCCGACGGTGTAGGTTTCCAGATGACGGCCGAACAGGCTAAAATCGTGGTGTCGGGAGGGCAGGAACTTGAAACAAAGTTTGCCCCGGACGTGCCTATAAAAGTGGCGTTTGTGGTGGAAGGCAAGGCGGAAAACCGGCTTTTACAACTCTATGTGAACGGAATCCGAGACCGCTCCCTTCAGTATCAGGCCGCCGCGTCTCTCATTCAGATGAACCCGGCGAAAATCAAAGTCAGTGGCGACGCGGCAGACGTTGAATTGCGGAATGTCCGCATTTACTCTCGCGCCCTGTCCGATGATGAAATATTGTCGAATTATATGATTGACCGCACCACGGCCGACGAAATGGTGTTGTTGTTTCAGAAAAACGACATTCTCGACGATGAAACCGACGAGGTGAGCATCGACAAGTTACGCGCACAGGGTAAAAGCGTAATGCGCATTGTCGGAGACGTTGACCTCGTTAATCAGACCAATAACAAGAAATTCGAGGTTCCCGTCGATGTCTACTTTTATTCGCAGTATGGCAAGGAATATGATTTTGTCGCCCGTAAAATCGGCCTTCGCATACAGGGAACATCTTCGACTACCTACCCACGTAAGAATTACCGCCTCTATTTCTTCCGTTCGGAACAGTACGGAACGACGCTGGAAGTGAACGGTGTAAACGTGCCTTCTCTGGAATACTCGTTCAAGCCGGGGGCGCGCCCTGTATCAATCTTCTGTCTGAAGGCCGATTTTTCGGATTCTTCCAGCACCCACAACACCGGCGGTGTCAGAATCGTTAACGACGTGTTCCGCCGTTGTGGCTGGCTCACACCGCCGCAAGCTGCATACAAGGGAGATTATGATGTCCGTATAGGTGTAGACGGATTCCCGATAAATCTTTTCTACGACAACGACGGTTCCGGCGTCGCCAAGTTCCTCGGAAAATACAATTTCAACAACGAGAAGGCGGATTCCGCAATTGTCTACGGATTCGAGGGTATCGAGGGATTCAACGACGCGGCGACGCTCAACGGACAGCGTAACAAATGTATCTGTCTGGAGTTCCTGAACAACTCGGCCGCGCTCTGCCTGTTCGGTACTGCCTCGATGTCGAATTTCGATGATGAACTGGAATTCCGCTTCAAGGCCGACACCAAGTGGGCCGACGCTCATGCGGACGACAAGGCCGCAGTGATTCGCCTCTGGCAGTGGATTCAGGACTGCAAGGGCAAGCCATCGAAGTTCCTTTCTGAATACCGGGATTATTTCCTTAATGATTCGCCGTTCGCATGGTATATCATTACGGACTACTTCATGGCCGTGGATAACCGTGCCAAAAATATGATGTTGGTAACGTGGGACGGTATTCACTGGATGTTCATACCCTACGACATGGACACTCTGCTTGGTGAGCGAAACGATTCTTACCTGAAGTTCGACTATATGATAACTTTCGATTCTTTCGATGAATCCCAGGGAGCCTATTGTTTCGCCGGCCATGATTCGGAACTGTGGAAACTGGTACGCGCTTGCCCCGAAAAACTCGCCGAGGCAGCCAAGACCATACGCGCCAATATGTCAACGGAATACGTCTTAAAGGTATTCAACGAGGAAATGATGGGCGCATGGGCCGAACGTATCTACAACAAGGACGGGGAATATAAATACATTCTTCCACTGCTTGAACAGGGCAAGGACTATCTTTTTGCCCTTCAGGGTTCGCGCTATGCGCACCGAACCTATACCATTGTCAACCGCTTCAACCTTTTGGATTCGGAGTATTGCGCTGGAACTTACCGCGATGACGCTTTTCCCATCTATCTGTCTTATAACTTCGCGGCCAATCCTCGCGCCCTCACAATCACCGCAGCCGAGCGGTTCTGTTTCGGTTACGGAATGACTAACGGCGACCCGACGGTTCACGGCCTACGCGCCGAGAATCCGGGCGATACGGTAGAACTGACATTCCGGCAGAATCTTATCGTAAACGACCCTCAGAATGTTTACGGGGCTTCAAGAATCCGGGGGCTGGACCTTACGAAGATAAGCCACGCAATCGTCGGGACACTCAACCTTAACAAGTGTATCCGGCTTACCGACCTTAACGCCTCATGTGCTGACGGACAAACCACGCTGACCGGCCTTGTTGTGGATTCGTGCCGAAATCTCCAGCGTATCAATGTCAACGGCCTGAACGGATTGTTGTCGCTCAATCTTTCCGAAAACAAGAAACTCGACACTTTCGACGGAGCAGACACGAAGCTCACCAATGTTATTTTCGCACAGGGCGGAAAACTCGCCACTGCGAAACTTCCGGCGACGCTCCAGACGCTTGAACTCCGATACCTTCAGAGCCTCGCGCCTTCCGGCTTGCAGATTCCGGCAAACGTGGCTGTCAACCGCCTTGTGGTTGACAACTGCCCGCAGCTCGACTGGCGCGACATACTGAAGAAATGCCCGACTACGACCTATCTACGTGTTACCGGCATAAACGAGAGCGGACGCGGCGAACTGCTCCGGCAGTTCCTTACGATGAAAGGCGTCGATGAAAACGGAAATACCGTCAACACTTGCCGCCTTGTCGGTACTTACCAACTTACAAAGTATCTCCCAGAATCAGAGTATAACGAGTTAAAGGCGCATTTCCCGGAACTCAACATTTTGCAGCCGGAATGGACGGTTATCAAGTACGACGAAACGGTTGCAGACAGTAAGAACATTTCCAATCTCGACAATGAAACCGGCTACGACTACGATAACGAGTTTCAACCGTCGGCCCAGATCGCCGCGATTCTCGCCAAACGCCACCGCGTCATGGCCAAGTACACGGCGCAGGGTGAAATGACCGTCTGCCCGCTTGATGATTCGGACAGCCGTAAATACCACGACGGTACAGAGGCCAACCTTCAGGGATTCGCCCACCCGACAAAGGCGGACGAAGGCGACGTTATGATGTACGAGCCAGACCGTTGGTGCAAGGGCATTGATGATTTTATAAACCGTTGCCATTATGACTGTTTCAGTTCGCTGAAAAAAGTTACCACCCCCGAAGGTGTGAAACTCTACCCGGAGGATATGCAACTTATCGACCGTTCGGCTTGTCGTGTCGCTTCCACATACGCCACGTTGGACGAAAGCATTACGGTTTATGATGATTACCGGGTGTTTATTGCCCCGGTAGCCGGTTACAGGCAGGTGAGGTGGCCGGCTGTCAATTCTTCGGTTTACGGTGCTGTTTTCCTTGACGCAGCCAATAATATTGTAGGCCGTGCCGCAGCCAACTCCGGGCGAATGACCGAAAGCAGCTACTTGTTTACCTCCGTTCCGGCTAAGGCTGAAAAAATCGCTTTCACCTGTCTTCGCGAAGGGTCTTTCTCATTCGTGTGGCTCACCACCTCCGACCAGATAGACGCTATCGAGCCTGACGCATGGAATACCGGGGAATATCTCTGTGGTGTGAATAAAGCATACTACCGCAATTTGCAGATTCGCAGTATCAACGGAGTGGCCCCAACTTGCAGCGTATCACAGGCGCAATTCGCCGATTATTGCCGCAAACGTGGCGAAGGGTTCACTCTGATAACCTATGCCATGCACCGCGACATCGCCCGGCTTTTCTTTGCCACATACGGCAACCGCGACAGTTCCGACGTATGCGGATATGGCTCCGGCTCAAACACCACTCCGACGGGTAAGACCGATTTCCTCGGAATGAAAGATACTATCAAACTACCGACGGCGACACTCGGAGCTGCCGGAGGCTGGTATTACGACGACACCAACACATTAAGAAATGCCACCTCAATAAATGCCCTCGGATATGAAAACCTTTGGGGCAATGTGTCAGAATGGATGGAGGGCTTCAGTTCCGATTACTGGGTCTGCACCCTTAAAGACCAGGGAGACCGCAAAGTCAAGAGCGCGACCATCTCCGATTCATGGATTACCGAACTTCATAACGGGCGATTCATGGACGTGGTGCCTGTGCTTGTCGGGGCTACCGAGACAACTCATTACGGGGATAAATTCTGGGGACAGAACTCGCCGGCTCGTGTCGGGTTGCGTTCCGGCTACTACGCCAACTCGCACGACGGTGTTTCGTGCATGCACGCGAGCAACGATTCATCGAGCACGGGCGCGTGGTACGGGTCGCGCCTTGCCTTCATTGGTAAAATCGTCTATACGTTAAACGTCGCGACCTTCTTGGAGGCCGAGGCCATCGGTTAAACTTTACACTTATCCGTATGCACGAAAAAGATTATATCGTTACACGCGGGCCAGGGCCTCCCCACACCGCATAAAGATAAAACGGCAGATTTCCCCAAACGGCCGGCCCGTGTCGGGTTGCGTTCCGGCAACAACGCCAACTCGAACAACGGTGTTTCGTACATGAACGCGAACAACGATTCATCGAACACGAACGCGTGGTACGGGTCGCGCCTTGCACTCATAAGCGTTAAGCCTGAAAAGATATTTTGCCCTCCGGCATGGCGACGTGTCGCCGGAGCCGTGGCAGGGGATTGAGCCGCAGCACAGCCGCCGACGTGCGGAACGCTGAAACATCACGCGCAGGGGTGGAGTTTAGTAGGGGCGGCGCAAGTCGTCGGCCGAAACACTCAGGCCCCGGAAAAATGAAGGCTAAAAATCAATAAAATGAAGCGTCTTAAAGATTCCGACATAATTCCGCTGATTGTCGCCGCCCCCAACATAAGGCAGGCGATTTTCGCCGTACTCCGTGGAACTGACCGCAAGGAATCGCCACAGGGGAGAGAAATACTCGCCCATATAGACGGTATAGAGGCATGGCTGGCCGGTGAAATATCGGCGGGAATCTTTCACTTAACCACATACGGAGAGGAAGAAATCAAGGAAGGCGGGAAGATACGAAAGATTCAATTCCTTTACTCATATTACGAGAAAATCGGTGTTCATGCCATTATGAACATCGTCGAGGACCTGACTTTCAAAAGGCTGATAAGGACTACCGCCGCCTCCCTGAAAAACCGAGGTGTCCATGACCTTCTCGGAATCATACGGCGCGACCTCGCCGCTGACCCCGATAATATGCTTTATGTCTACGAGGACGATATTACCAAATTTTACGAAAGCATATTACAGGATATTATGATGGACGTGTTGCGTAGGTTTTTCAAGGGCCCGATAATCCTTACTCTGCTGGAGCGATTTGTCAGATTCCTGCCACACGCCCTGAGTATCGGATTACGCTCATCGCAGCATTTCGGAAATCTGCTTTTGTCGGTAGCTCTCGACCATTTCCTGAAGTCAGAAAACCGGGTGAAGTATTATTACAGGTATTGCGACGACAAGAGGGTTATAGACTGTAACAAGCCGGATTTATGGCACGTTTCCCGGCTGATTGAACAGCGGGTGGAATCCGTGGGGCTGAAAGTCAAACCGAACAAACGGATTTATCCTATCTCTGAAGGTATCGACTTTCTCGGTTACAAGATTTACACCGACCATACACGGATTCGCAAAAGGAACAAAGTCAAGGCGGCCCGAAGGCTGCACCGGCTGAAATCAAAGAGACGCAGGGCGGAAATAATCGCGTCTTTTTACTCGCTCTGTAAACACGCTGACGCGAAACATCTATTTTTCAAAATCACAGGAATAAAAATGGCTGATTACCAGAATTTGAAATCTCTGGCGGAACTGGGCATATCAACTTCGCCCGGTGTTCGCCGGAACGGACAGAAAAATTTTGCTTGCCGGAGTGTGTCGCTTAACGCTCTGGTGGGCACCGCTCTCTGTATTCTTGACTTTCAGACCGACGTGTCGACAAAGTGGTCGCGCAAAGAGTTACGGGAAGCCCGCGAAGCCGGGGAAACAGACGCGGTGGAGAAATCGAAATATCTTGTATGCGCCCGCGTCATAGTTCCCAATCGCTCGCAGCTTGCCGCGTGCAACCTGACATTGAAGAAGGGCGACGTGGTGAAGTTCTTTACCGGCTATCCCGATATGTGCGATATTTGCGACGCTCTGAAAGAGAAGGGAATGCTCGGCGAGAACAAGGTGACTATGGCACGGAACGCGCAGGGCAATTTCACCGAATATCTTTTCACCTAAAATCCAACAGTATGAATTTTCAGAAAATAAGCTGCTCCGAACATCTGGAGCCGATAGAGTGTATAAACCCGCGCCGCGACCGCTGGGCCTTCCGCTGGAATCACCACAAGGAGGACGGCGGATGGTTCGCTTTCGAGGCAGTCGCAGACCACCGCCCATCCGTCGATGAAATCCGGGAGGTGATAGACGCGCAGATTGACGCGGCCACACAGTCGGATATAATAGAGGGTTTCGAGTGGAACGGTAAGAAAATCCGCCTTACCGATACGGCGCAGCGAAATTTCCTTTTCGCGGTTTACTCACTGAATCATACCGGGGAAATAGACCGCGCCCCCTTCGTCGGTCTGCTCGAAGCCGACACCGACGCGGCGGCAGCCGATGAACTCGGCGATATGGTGGCCGCAATGTGGAAGCACATCAAGGAACACCGAGAGCGGGGCAGACAGGCGAAGGAGGCGGTGGATTGCTCCGTTTACGTATTATAGCATATCATCGAAGGCAGAGACACCGGCGACCCGGCTATCTTTCATTATGTGGGCGTAAATCATCGTCGTGCTGATTTGCGTATGGCCCAACAGTTTTGAAAGTGTGCCGAGGTCTCCGTTGTTCTTTTTGTAATACAGTGTTGCAAACGTGTGCCGGGCTGATTTCGCGCTGACAGCCTTGTTAATGCCTATCCGTCGGCAGATTCGTTTTATTATGCGGTTGAAGGCCTGGTCGGTAGGCAAGTGGCGGAACAGCGGCCCGCGCAGTCTTCCTTCCTTGTAGTATTCCACAAGTTTAGCCGCCGGAACTGACAGCGGCATATTTACGCGGGTCCGGGTCTTTATGCGGGTGTAGTGTATTTCGCCGCCGTGAATCTGCTCTATTTGGAGACTTCGAGCGTCGGAGATATGCATCGCAGTGAAGCACATGAAGAGAAAGAAGCGCAGCACGTCGGTTTCGCCTTCATCGAGTTTGTCGGAGCGGAACACACCGATTAGCGCATTTAATTCGTCCTCGGTAAGAAAAACAACAATCGGGTCGGCCTGTGGAATCCTGTACACCTCGAACGGATTGTTTTTTACCTTACCGGCTCTCATCGCGGCGTAGTAGTGCATACGGATTACACACATATTTTTGCGGATTGTACCGGGGTTGTTGTTGTGTTTGTCGCGCAGATAGGCGGCATATACGCGCAGCCAGTCGGGTGTTATCTCGGCAATCTGGAGCCGTGGGTTATAGGATTCCAGTTTGCGCAGTGCGGCGGCATGGTGTCGCATTGTTTCGGGCTGGAGGGCGGTTTTCAATGCCTCCAAGTGCCGCCGGGCATACTCGATAAAGTTCATTGTCTCGCCGGGTCTACGATACAGGGCCAGAAAACTGTCTTTCGTCAGGGTCTCGCCTGTCAGACGCGCCCGCACAAGAATGTCGGATATTTTCGCTTTTGTGTTGGAAATGATAAGATTCCAGTCTTTAACTTGCTGACCGCGCCCACGGACGCGCTCGGCTGTCTCATCCCATTCTGCGGAAGTTACCGCAATGTCAAGGGGGAGGCGGATTTTTATCCGCTCGATGTTCAGGACGGCATACAGGGCCGCCCGGCCGTCGGCGCGTTCGCTTTCGTTGCGCCGCCTGATTGTTACTTTCGCCATTTTTCGGTGTGCCAACTTTTGAGCCGACATTTTTTGTAACACGCTGATTATCAAAAACCGCTGTGCCTACATTTGTGCCGACGGATTATTAAAAATTGACTACTGACGGGCGTAAGTAAAACGTTAGTAATCTGTTATTTACAACAAAACCCCACCGAGTGGTGGGGTTGTCTGGTGGTGCCACCAGGAATCGAACCGGGGACACAAGGATTTTCAGTCCTTTGCTCTACCAACTGAGCTATGGCACCTTCTTTTCTGTGGAATCCCTTGGATATGACTATCTTGTCTGTATCCGTTGGGATATGCCTTCAGGCGGTTGCAAGTGGCTGTTGCCCTTTTGCGAGTGCAAAGTTAGACACTTTTTTCCGTTCTGCCAAATTTTCAGTGATGTTTTTTATGGCAATTTTGTCATAATGGCCATACATCGCTGATTGTCAGCAATGTGCTTGGACATATGCAAGGTGTGGTGATATGGCGTATGATTCGCTTTTTGTTGTCTTGGGGCAATAAGGGTGGCGGCGTATGCGTTTGGCTTATGGAAGCTGGCCGCTTCTTTCAGACCTTAATCTGAATCAATGCTCACATCTAATGTATATTTCTTATGAGACTTTTAATCGAGGATGACTATGATGCCATGTCGGCGCGTGCCGCTGAATATGTGGTGGAGTGCATCAACCGTTACGGGGCATCGCCGGAGAGGCCGTTTGTGCTCGGACTTCCTACGGGTTCGTCACCGTTGGGCATGTATGCCCGTCTGGCCGAAGCCTGCAGGGAAGGGCGTGTGAGTTTCCGCAATGTGGTTACGTTCAATATGGATGAGTATGTGGGATTGCCTGAGGATCATCCGGAGAGCTACCACAGTTTCATGCACCGCAATTTCTTCGACCATATAGACATTCTGCCGGAGAATGTGAACATTCTCGACGGCAACGCTTCCGACCTTGATGCCGAATGCCGTGGATATGAGGAGAAGATACGCCGTTGCGGCGGCATTGACCTTTTTGTGGGCGGTGTCGGGGCCGACGGGCATATCGCTTTCAACGAGCCGTTCTCTTCGTTCGCTTCGCGCACCCGTATCAAGACTCTGAACAAGGACACCCGGCAGGCAAATTCGCGCTTTTTCGGAGGCAAGCCCGAGGATGTGCCTTCGTGTGCGCTCACTGTGGGCGTTTCTACGGTGCTTGATGCGCGGGAAGTGCTGCTTCTGGTGTCGGGCCACGGCAAGGCGCGTGCGCTGCAGGCGGCCGTGGAGGGGCCTTGCACGCATGCCTGGACAGTGAGCGCTCTCCAGAGCCATCCGAGGAGTGTGATAATCTGCGACGAGGACGCTACCGATGAGCTTAAGGTGGGCACCGTGCGCTATTTCAAGAATATGGAAAACAACAGCAACATATGAATCTGAGTCTGACGGAAAATTTGCGTTTCGGGCCTGAAGAGGGGTCTGCCCCTTGGCTTGACGGAGAACCCGACTGGACGCCGAGGATGCTTAGGAGCGCGCTCGTGTGGCTTGCGCTCCGGCTCGGAAAGTCCATATTGAAGCTTACCGACAAGGACTACCGTGAAAACGGGCTTGAGTCTCTTCTGAAGAGGTTCGGTTCGGCATACGATGTCAACATCCGTGTGTTCAACGACCTGCAGCATACGATTACCGGGTGGCCGGGGGGCAAACCCGATGCGGACGACTCCAACCGCCCGGAGCGAGCCGCGCCGTACCCCAAGCGGGTGGTGGTGTTCTCCCCGCATCCCGACGACGATGTGATTTCCATGGGCGGCACAATCAACCGGCTTGTGCGCCAAGGCCATGAGGTGCATGTGGCATATCAGACTTCGGGCAACATCGCCGTCAACGACGAGGAGGTGATGCGCTTCATGCATTTCGTCAATGGTTTCCGGAGTTTCCTCGGCGATGACGCCGCGCGGGAAATCAAGGAGAAGTACGAAGGAGTGAAGTCCCGTCTTCGCCTGAAGAATGCCGGAGATATGGACTCGGCCGAGATCCTGGCTCTTAAAGGCTTGATACGCAGGGTTGAGGCACGCACGGCATGTGCCTATGGAGGCATCCTGAAGTCGCGCATACATTTCCTGGACCTTCCTTTCTACGAGACCGGACGTGCTGAAAAGAATCCTCTGGGCGAGGTAGACGTGGAAATAATAATGCGTCTGCTCTCCGAAGTGCGCCCCCATCAGATATACGTGGCGGGCGACCTTGCCGATCCGCACGGGACGCACCGCAAATGCACCGACGCGGTGCTTGCGGCCATCGACGAATGCGGACGCAGGGGCGACACTTGGCTTGACGACTGCCGTGTGTGGATGTACCGCGGGGCGTGGGCTGAATACGCCATCGAGCATATCGACATGGCGGTGCCGCTCAGTCCTGAGGAGCTGCGCATAAAGCGCAACGCCGTGCTGAAGCATTCTTCGCAGATGGAGTTCGCGCCTTTCCTGGGCAACGACAGCCGCCTTTTCTGGCAACGCGCCGAGGAGCGCAACCGCTCGACCGCGAAGCTTTACCATGACCTCGGTTTCGCCGACTATGAGGCGATAGAGGCTTTTGTGAATTACATACCTGAATACAGAAAAGACAAGAACTGATGAGAGACAAGGTAATCGCCGGCATAGACATCGGCGGCACCAACACGGTCTTCGGCTTCGTGGCCGAGGACGGCGAGATACTGGCCAAGTCGCGCATAGACACCATATGCCACGGGACTTTTGACGAATACGTCGCTGCGCTCTGCGAGGCCGTTGACGCCTTGAAGCGTCTCGCCTGCCCGGACTGCGAGCTTGTGGCGGTGGGAGCGGGCGCGCCGTGCGCCAATTCTGAGACCGGGATGATCGAAAGCGCGGCGCAGTTCCCGTGGAAGACCAACCTGCCTCTGCGAGACATGCTCACGGCTCATTTCGGCGTACCGGTGGCCGTGGCCAACGATGCCAATGCGGCCACTGTGGGAGAGATGGTCTATGGCTCTGCAAAGGGGCTTGACAACTTCATAATCCTCACGCTTGGCACGAGCGTAGGAAGCGGCATAGTTGCCGACGGGCGTCTGATCGGCGGCCATCGGAGCATGGCCGGGGAATTGGGCCATACCATAATAAGGCCCGGCGGCAGGCCGTGCTGCTGCGGCCGCAGGGGCTGCCTGGAGACGTATTGTTCGGCCACCGGCGTGGTTCGCACCGCGCTGGAGTTCCTGTCCGAAAGGAGCGATGATTCTATGCTGCGCAGGCACGATGCCGATGCACTCACTTCCAAGGACGTCTATGACGCTGCAATGGCCGGAGACGCTTTGGCCAAGGAGGTGTTCGATTTCACGGGCCGCGTTCTCGGGGAGGCGTGTGCCGACTTTGTTGCTTCCACCGCGCCGCAGTCGATAATCTTCTTCGGCGGCCTGTCAAAAGCCGGAGACCTGCTTATGAAACCATTGCAGGAGGAATTCGAACGCAACCTGCTCTTTGTCTATGCCGGGCATGTCGATTTGCGGCTTTCTTCGCTTCCGGAGTCGGACGCAGCCCTGCTCGGCGCGGCCGCAGTGGCCAACCAAATCTTGTAGGAATATTCTGGCGGCATATGTTTAAGCGAGTCCTGAAAGTCTTATCGGCCTTCAGGACTCGCTTTTATTATTTGTCTAGTCCGGAAAAGTGTTGACCGTCAGATTCAACATTTTTTAGTAAAATGTGTGAAGAAAACAAAAAATTCTGGGACGAATCTCAGATTTCGGCAATCAATGCCTGGCACAGCAGCGGAAAAAGTTTCAGTCAGATTGACGAGGAATACAATTTTG
>CAJSYI010000023.1 GCA_910573745.1 Muribaculaceae bacterium
CTCCCGAAGTTCCTGAAAACTGCTGAGGGGGCTTGTCAAATACAAAAAGTAAGCCCAACTTCTGCCGTTCAGGAAGTTGGACTCGCCTTTTTATGGTTTAGCGGACAGTAATAATACAGAAAGCATAGACGAAGTGAAGCTTGACGGTTTCACTGATTACGACGTGCATATCCTATCTGACGAATGCGTCTTCTCGACCACCCACAAAGTGAGATTGGACATCACCGAAGACCCTCACGACGTGTGCTACGAACTCGTCCACGGCCTCGCCACCACTGAGAAGATAGAAGAAATCTCCAACAACAAAGTCAATCCTCTCTCAGAATCCAGAGAAGTAGAATTCACTCTCAGGGAAGGATTGAACACAATCGTAGCAATTTCCTATGACAAGCAGCAGAAACGTTACATAAACGTCAAGGAAATATATTGTATGCCCGAAGACGCACAAAACTGGAGAGCGATTGGCACAGGCAAATTCACTGAGGATGCCATTTCCGGACTCGGAGCTGGCATGGGAGTCCCGACCTACGATGTGGCAGTTGAAGAGAACGTAAACACCCCCGGCTATTACCGCATTGTCAACGCTTATGCCGATTATGTAAAGGACTATCAGTGACTTGCCTGCCATGACGGACACAACCACTATCTTTACATAGACGCTTCTGTACCGACCCAGGTGATGCTGACCCAGCAGCACACAGGCGTAAAAGATGAAAAGCTCGGCAACATCTACATAACTTCCAAGGCATACGAAGACATGATGGCGGGGAAGATGCGGGTGGAATACGCCAAACATCTCGGCACGCTCGAAAACGGCATCATCTCATTCCCGAAAGAGTCTGTAGGCGTTAAGCTTCCTGAATACCAGCAAGACTACATCTGGTGGGTCAATACTTCCAAATGTTTCGGCCTCACTCTTCCTGTTTCCGGCATTAAGGACATCGAATATGGGCAGCAGGCGGCACCAAGACAGCCAAAATCCGTCTTTAGGCACCATAAGATTCAGTTATGCGTCAGGTTTGACGCATAACTGAATCTTCATACAAGCATCTGGTTCCTAAACGGCCTATTTCCTCTTCGGATTGGCAGGGAACCAACCTTTGCGCACGCGTTCAGCCTGCTCATCCACCTCTTTGATGCTCCAGAAGCAACTGAACGAGGCCACTCCTAAGAGCGAAGACCAGAATATGTCGGACACTGCTATGCAGGCAGCAAGAAGCACTATTCCTGCCGCAAGGAACCACCAACGACATTTGCGCCCGAAATAATATTCACCTTTGATTACCAAAGGATGGAAAAGCCCGATAATCAGGAATGCGGCAAGACCCACAAGAACTCCTGCAAGATGATACTGAGAAAGAAACTCTGCCATGTCAGATTCTGGTTTTAAAAGTCGTACAAAGTTGATTTTTTCACAAAGGTCGCATTTTATTTCCAAAACACCATGTTTTTTCACAAAAATTCGCTACATTTGTGGTGTAAAATCATATAAACAAAATAATTATGAGCGACAAAAATCATGAGTATGAATATTCAGGCTTGACTATCAACGGTTTTGCCATGATATTCTTCACTTTCATCCTTATCCCGGCTCTGATTGTGGCAGTGATAATCCTCGGCGGCGAAGAAAGGCTCGGCCTCTCCATTGGACTCGGTGCGCCGCTGTTCATCATCTTCATCCTCGGCCTTGTAGGCTATTTCGTTCAGGAGCCCAATGAGGCGCGGGTGATGATATTTTTCGGTAAATACAAAGGGACGTGCCGCAAAACCGGGTATTATTGGGTCAATCCTTTCATGACTCGACGCAGGCTTTCTCTACGCATACGCAATATGGACATAGAGCCAATAAAGGTCAATGACAAGACCGGCAACCCGGTTCTAATCGGCATGGTGCTTGTATGGAAAATCAAGGACACGTATAAGGTAACTTTCGATCTTGATTCGCAGTCGCTTGGAGCTACCGCTGCCACGATAAGCAATGCTGCCCTTGAAAAGTTCGTGCGCATTCAAAGCGATGCAGCATTGCGCGAAGTCACAGGTCATTTCGCATACGACCATACCGACTCTGACCACGACAGCATTACTTTGCGCGACGGCAGCGAACATATCAACGACCTTCTGGAAAATAAGATAAACGAGCGTCTCGCCATGGCCGGAATGGAAGTGGTGGAAGCACGTATCAACTATCTCGCATATGCTCCTGAGATTGCAGCCGTGATGCTGAGACGACAGCAGGCTTCTGCAATAATCTCGGCCCGCGAGAAGATAGTTGAAGGTGCGGTCTCTATGGTGGAGATGGCTCTTGACAGGATTGAAGAGCGTGCAATAGTCAAGCTCGACGATGCCAAAAAGGCTGAAATGGTGGGCAATCTCTTGGTAGTCCTGTGTTCTGAAGAACCGGCCACACCTGTGCTAAACACCAACAAATGACTTTTGGCTGGCAAAGTTTTGGGCATCCCGACAAAAATACGTATCTTTGCGGCAATTTACCCCGAAGGCTTTATGCAAAGGGTGAAATCCACTGAACAATCAACCTTTATCTAATATTTCATTGACTTTAACAATGGATTCAAAAGTTACTTTGTGCCCCAATCTGGTGGTGCAGTTCCTCGGCAAAAAGCCTGAGGATTTTCGCAAATCCGACATAGTCCGTTTCATCAAGGAAAACGGTATAAAGATGGTGAACTTCATGTATCCTGCCGACGACAACCGTCTGAAGACGCTCAACTTCGTCATCAACTCGGAGGAATACCTCGACTCGATACTCACCTACGGAGAACGCGTGGACGGTTCAAGCCTCTTCCCTTTCATTGAGGCAGGAAACAGCGACTTATACGTGATTCCTCGTTATGCATCGGCTTTTGTTGATCCTTTCGCAGAAATACCGACGCTTACTATGCTCGCATCTTTCTTCGACAAGGAAGGCGCTCCTCTCCAGTCAAGCCCTGAACAGACGCTCCGCAAGGCATGCAAAGCGTTCCGCGACGTTACAGGCTATGACTTCTATGCTATGGGAGAACTTGAGTATTACGTCATTTCAGAGGACACAGGCCTGTTCCCGGCATCCGACCAGAAAGGATACCATGAATCGGCTCCCTATGCAAAGTTCAACGATTTCCGCGCCGAGTGCATGGCACTCATAGCCCAGGCCGGCGGACAGATAAAGTATGGCCACAACGAAGTAGGCAACTTCACCATCGACGGCAAGATATTCGAGCAGAACGAAATCGAATTCCTTCCTATCCCGGCAATGCAAGCCGCCGACAACCTTATGGTTGCCAAATGGATAATCCGCACCCTTGCCATGAAGAAGGGATATGACGTAACTTTCGCTCCTAAAATCACTGCCGGAAAGGCCGGCAGCGGACTTCATATCCACTTCAAGGTGATGGACGGCGACACCAATATGATGACCGCCGACGGCAAACTCAGCGATGTGGCCAAAAAGGCCATAGCCGGAATCCTTACCTATGCACCGGCAATCACCGCTATGGGCAACAAAGTGCCTACGAGCTACTTCCGTCTCGTTCCTCATCAGGAAGCTCCCACTTCTGTATGCTGGGGCGACCGCAACCGTTCGGTACTCGTCCGTGTTCCTCTCGGATGGACCGGCGAGAACGACATGTGTTCTCAAGCCAACCCGCTCGAGGCAGACTCCATATCGGCCGCACCGCAGAAGCAGACCGTGGAACTTCGTTCTGCCGACGGCTCTGCCGACGTCTACCAGCTGATTGCCGCCATGGTGGTGGCAGCCCGTATCGGATTTGAAATGGAGGATTCGCTCAAACGTGCAGAAGACATGTATGTAAGCGTAAACATACACAACGACGAAAACCGTGCCAAACTCGAATCGCTCGAATCGCTTCCTGACAGCTGCGTGGCGTCTGCCAAGGCCCTCGCTGCAAAACGAGAAGCATTTGAGCGTTACGACGTGTTCTCGCCGCAGATGATTGACGGCATCATCCGCAAACTCGAAGCATTCGACGATGCCGACCTTCGCAATAGCCTTGAAGGAGACCGTGAGGGCATGCTCGAACTCGTACGCAAGTTCTGGCACTGCGGATAATCCGGAAAACATAACCCCGATATCAGGCAGGGCTGCGAGCTGTCGCAGCCCTGTTCTTTTTCTACCTGAATGGCTGAACTGACACAAGAAGAGCGATGCCGCTACGCACGCAGCATCGCCATTGACTCAATTGGCATTGAAGGCCAACGGAAGCTAAAGGAGTCAAAAGTGATGGTAGTGGGATGCGGTGCGCTCGGCACTGTGGCCGCGACCTATCTCTGCGCTTCCGGCGTAGGACATCTCGCAATAGCAGACTTTGACACCATCGACATCAGCAATCTGCAGAGACAGATAATGTTTATGGACTCCGACGCAGGAAAACCGAAATGCCATACGCTTGCTTCCCGCCTGCGAATGCTCAACCCTACCGTGAGGATTGAAGAGATTCCACAAATGATAAAGGAGGAAGACGCAGAGAGGCTTTTTCCTGAGTTTGATTTCATCATCGACGGCAGCGACAATCCTGCCACAAAGACAATGACCTCCGAAGTATGCAAAAGGCTAAGCAAACCTTGTTGCATAGGCGGAGTTTCCGAAATGCGGGGCCAGGTGCTGACCTGTGTACCCGGTTCGGTGTTTTGGCATGAACTTTTCGGCGGAATCAAGGATTCGGGCTTCCTCCCGTGTGCCGTTTCCGGTGTGCTCGGGCCTGTACCTGGAATAACCGGTTCAATACAGGCCACAGAAACCATAAAATACATTACAGGCGTCGGAAACCTTCTTAACGACAGGCTTCTGACGTTTGATTCGGCAGAGATGGCATTCTCCGTTTTTCGGATTTGAGGTAACATTTCCGGCATTCCGGTTGTTTCCTTAGAGTATGTTCCTTCTATATGCCGAGATTTGCACAATATGCATAATTCCACGTCGCAGACATATACAGGTATTTTCAACGACAGTTTTCCGCCGATTCTCGACGGCGTTACACTGACGGTAATGAACTATGTGCGTTGGCTTCCCCAATCTGGAATGAAGCCATGCGTCGTAACGCCTTGGAATCCGCGACGTGTGGAATGCGGGTGCGAAGTGATGCGGTATTTTTCTCTTCCTATTCCATCGCGCCGTCCATACCGATACGGCTATCCCAAAGCCGACCCGTTCATTTGGAAAAGGCTGGACAACACGCATTTCAATTTGGTGCATTCACACTGCCCTTTCTCTTCGGGCAGGCTTGCGGTTTATGTCAAGAAGAAACAAAACGTACCGCTCATAGGCACTTTCCATTCCAAATACCGTTCCGACCTCGAGCATTCATTCCGCCGCACACCTTGGTTCGTACCTATAATTATGCGCCGAATTATCGGATTCTTCAATGCATGTGATGAAGTATGGATTCCTCAGGCGGCTGTACAGGAGACCGTACGCGAATACGGCTACAAAGGGCCTCTGACAGTCGTTGACAACGGTATTGACTTCGCTGATATTGATTCTGAATCCCTTAAGGAAACCAAATCCGAAGCAAGGAAACGGGCAGGAATCAGCCCGTCGGCTCTTTCTCTGCTTTTTGTCGGGCAGCACATATGGGAAAAAGGCATCGGCATAATTGTTGAAGCTTTGGCCAAGATTTCAGGAAAAGTCGATTTCACTATGGACTTCATCGGCACAGGATATGCCATAGACGATCTGAAATCCTTAGTGGCAAGACTCGGACTTTCCGGACAAGTGAGAATCCACGGCTGCGTGGAGGAAAGGGGAAGGCTCAAGGACTTCTATGCCGCCGCCGACGTTTTCCTTTTCCCGTCTCTTTACGACAACGCGCCGCTTGTGGTAAGGGAAGCAGCCGCTATGGGTACGCCATCGGTGATTCCTGAAGGCTCCACGGCTTCGGAAGTGATAACCGACGGAGTAAACGGATTCCTCACGCAGCATTCTGCGGAAGCATACGCCCGGACAATTGAATCATTGGCCAAAAACCGTGAAGAAATAATACGAACCGGAATCGCAGCCAAACAGACCATCGTGCGAAACTGGCGGGACGTGGTGGAAGAAGTGGCCGACCGGTACCGTGTCATCCTTAAGCGCAGAACGTAAAAAGCAAAAACAATGGAGACTCCCCATCCGACATCACCTGCTCCTCCGAATCCGGGCCAGCCGATTCCTGCTGTCTCAAAGAAGACATTCGCGACATGGAAAATAATGCTGCCTGTGGCCATCGGTCTCGCAGTGGTGGTCTTGATGTTCTGGCACGATGCCAAAGAAGAGAACCTTGCCGACATATGGAAATCAATATCAATAACACCGCGCACAGTCATTTTCATCCTGTTGGGCTTCCTGTGCATGTTCGGACGCGATTTCGGTCTGACATGGCGTTTCCGCGCCCTTACATCCCATGAACTTCCTTGGAAAAAGGCATGGAAAGTGGATATGCTGTGCGAGTTCACGTCATGCGTTACTCCGTCGGCAGTAGGCGGAAGCTCTCTGGGGATGGTGTTCCTTTGGTCTCAAGGAATAAACTTCGGGCGAGCCACAACACTTATGATGACCACTCTCTTCCTCGACGAACTTTTTTTCGTTCTTGCATGCCCTTTGGTTGCGCTTTTCACTCCTGACGCGGACCTTTTCGCCTCAGGCGGGACATCTTTCTCCCACGGCATCAGATTGACATTCTGGATTGTCTACGGCGTTTTGTTTCTGTGGACTTTGCTTCTCTTCCTCGGCATAATAGTAAAACCGCTTTGGATAAGGTCGGCATTGGCAAAGATATGCAGTCTGCGCTTTCTCAAACGATGGCAGTCGGGGGCAGTTTCGCTCGGCGACAATATGGTGGCCACGTCTAAAGAACTTAAATCAAGGCCTTTTGGATTTTGGCTCGAAGTATTCGGAGGCACGGCTTTGTCTTGGACTTCACGCTATCTTGTGGTCAACGCGCTCTTCTTGGCTTTCCTTCCTCAGTGCGATCCTTACCAATGGATCATCCTCGCCCGGCAATTCGTGATATGGGTCGTTTTGATGGTCAGCCCCACTCCGGGCGGATCGGGACTCAGCGAATGGCTCTTTTCAGAATATTACGGAGACATTGTGCCTACAGTTGGAATGGCACTTGTTCTTGCCATATGCTGGCGCATCATCTCCTATTACATATACCTTGCCATCGGCGCGTCAATTGTGCCGTCATGGCTTAAAAACACATTGGAAAAAATAAAAACCGCAAAATCATGAGACAGCCATCCTTCATTGTGATTATTCCCGCCAGATACGCGTCTTCACGCTTTCCCGGCAAACCGCTTGCGAAAATAGGAGGGACTGAAATGATAGTCCGTGTGGCGCGTCAGGCCTCCAAGGCGGCTTCGGAAGTTGCCGTCGCCACGGACGACGAACGCATCCGCATCTGTTGTGAAGAGAACGGAATAAGGTGTGTCATGACATCGCCCGATCACCGCAGCGGCACAGACAGGATAGCCGAAGCATACAGTAAACTTGGTTCAAATGCCGATGTGGTGATCAACGTGCAGGGAGACGAACCGTTCATACACCCCGAACAGATAAGACTTCTGATGCAGTGCTTCACCGAAAGGCCTGAAGCAAAAATCGCAACTCTCGTCCGTCATTTCGACAAGAGCCTCGGGTTCGAATCCCTTTTTGACCCCAACCTCGTGAAGGTGATCTTTTCCGAACGTATGCAGGCACTTTATTTCTCAAGAAGCATAATCCCATACGTGCGCGGCGCAGAATGGCAGAAATGGCTCGACACGGCGGACTTCCATACCCACATCGGGATATACGCCTACCGTGCCGAAACTCTTGAAGAAATCACCAATATGCCGCAGTCAAGTCTCGAAAAAGCAGAAAGCCTCGAACAACTGCGATGGCTTCAGGCAGGCATACAGATAGAGGTCGCAGTAAGCGACCATCCGACTGTCGGCATCGATACTCCTGCCGATCTTGCTGCCGCCGAATCTCTTTTAGAGCATATTTGAATTTGTGTGCCGGTTCCGAACAAACATCTTAGAGTGTGTTTGGAATTTTTCTTCAGGATTTTTTATGGAGGATTTCGGGATGGATTCGCGCATGCAGACGAGGGAGTGCAGCGGGCTGCATGACCGAGGCAAAGGCGTGAAGACGGCCGAAAGACCCATAAAGGCACACTCGAACGGCACACTACGGCATTTTCACGTCCTTTCCGGCCTTTCACTCGTTGCATAGCCCGCTATGCGCCTCGTTCCAAGGCTCGGAAAGCCCTGTAAAACTGCCTGTAAAAATCAGAATAAAAATTCAAACACACTCTTAGATTCTCAACTCTGAGAGGCTTTCGATGCCATGTCGATTGCAATATTCGGAGATTTCATCGATGACATCCTCCGTGGCCGAGGGGTTAACGAAATTGGCTGTTCCGATTTCCACGGCAGATGCGCCGGCCATAAGGAACTCCAAAGCATCGCGTCCGTCCATTATCCCTCCGAGGCCAATCACCGGTATCTTGACAGACTTGGCGGTCTGCCAAACCATCCTCACGGCAATCGGACGTATGCATGGACCTGAAAGGCCGCCTGTAACCGTACTCAATACTGGACGCCTGCGTTCGACATCGATGGCCATTCCGAGGAACGTGTTGACCAATGAGACCGAATCCGCGCCCGTTGCCTCCACGGCGCGGGCGATTTCTGTGATGTCGGTTACGTTAGGGGAAAGCTTCACTATCAGATGCCTGTCCCAAGACTCTCGGGCAGCCGAAGTAACTTTCTCGGCACCAGAACATGTGGTGCCGAATGCCATGCCACCCTGTTTCACGTTCGGGCAGGAGATGTTGATTTCCACGGCTTTCACACGTTCCAAAGATGAGAGGCGGCGGCACACTTCCGCGTAATCTTCCGGTTGCGAACCACTGACGTTGACAATCAACGGCGATTCAAGGTCTTTGATTTTCGGATATATTTCCGAGATGAAATAATCCACCCCCTTGTTCTGGAGTCCAACCGCGTTGAGCATTCCCGAAGGCGTCTCGGCCATGCGCGGATAAGGATTGCCCTGACGAGGATTGAGGGTTGTTCCTTTCACTATTATCGCGCCGAGACGGTTAAGGTCTACCACATCGGCAAATTCAAGTCCGTATCCGAAAGTGCCGGAAGCCGTCATGACAGGATTTGCCAGACGCAATCCTTTTCCCAAATCTATGCTTAAGTCTACCATTTCAGTCTGTTTATGTTGAATACCGGTCCTTCTTTGCACACGCATACATTCCCCTTGTCGGCGGTGTCCTCCACGCAACAAAGGCACGCACCGAGTCCGCAGGCCATGACGTTCTCGAGGCTCACCTGGCAATCGATGCCACGTTCTTTTGCAATGGCAGCGATTCCCTTCATCATCGGAAGCGGGCCGCAACAGAGAATATGCTTCCAGTCGCGGCATAACACGCTGTGCTGGCTCACAAAGCCCTTCTCCCCGGAAGTGCCGTCATCGGTGGATATGTAAAGATTGCCGACTGAAGAGAGTTCTTCTGTCAATATGAGCCTGTCCTTGTTCACCGCCCCTATAAGCATGGAGGGTGAAAGCCCTGCCTCATTCATTTTCTTTGCAAGGAGAAGCATCGGCGCTATGCCCACGCCTCCCGCGATGAGCAGCGCATCGGAATAGGTCTCGTCAAACGAAAATCCGTTGCCGAGAGGAAGCAGAATGCTGAAAACGTCGCCTTCGCGCGCATTGCAGAGGCAATGAGTTGCCGCTCCCGCATCCTTGACGTAAAGGAACAAAAGACCTTGTTCGGCATCCGCATCGCATATCGAAATGGGACGGCGCAGGAACGTGCCGTGCGACTGAAGCACCTGTATGTTGACGAACTGGCCGGGACGAGCCTCAGCCAATGCTGCCGCGCCCTTCTCCTTGTCAAGTGGCTCAAGAACGAGCATGGCATCTCCGGCTTGTGTAGGCCTTGTTTCCGAAAGTTTGAAATCCAATAGATATTTCATAAATAGGTTTTGAAAAGAAGTAGAAACTAAAACATCTCGTCCTGAGCACGCTTGGAAAATGCCTTCAGGAGACTTTTCATCTCAAGCTTCACCTCTTCCAGACGATTGATTATCTCCATCGTATGTTCGACGTTTCGGCTGTTGACGCGCATCTGCTCCTTGGCGGCTTCAAGCTTCAGGCCCTTTGTCTTCACAAGATAATGTATCATCCGCAGTTTTTCGATGTCGGCAGACGTGTAATACCTTATCTTGCTTGTGCTGCGCATAGGAGACAATCCCGGGAACTCGCTTTCCCAATATCGCAGAGTGGAAGGCGCGACTCCGATCATCTCAGCCACATCTCTTATTTTATAGAACTGCTTGTCAATATTTTCCATTCTTCAGATAAACTGCTCAGTCCATCACGTGTCCTGCGTTCTCGGCCAGACGTATCATCTGCTCGTATGCTTCCGGAGTTATGTCCATGAAATAATAGTTCACCGGATTCTGCGGCTCGTCCTTGAAACGCACTTCATAATGAAGATGCGGGCCAGTGGATTTTCCCGTAGAGCCGACTTCCCCTATCTTCTCGCCACGGCTTACCATCTGGCCTTCCTTGACAAGGATTTTGGAGAGATGGCCGTACCGGGTCAAGTAGTTGTATCCATGATCCACATCAATGCAATTGCCGTAGCCACCTTTCCAATCTGCAACGGAGACGCGGCCGTTGGCGGTGGCATAGACCCCAGTCCCTTCTGGAGCCGCAAAGTCAAGTCCTGCATGAAAGGCAGTCGCGCCATATACCGGATCCCGCCTATAGCCGTAGCCGGAAGCCATCGTGTATGCTTCCACGTTGATTGGCAGTACAGACGGTATGTGGTCCAGTTTGTCCTGTTGTTTGGAAGCCATGGTTTTCAATTCATCGAACGATATGGACTGCGCATAAAGGCAGCGGTCGAAGAAATCAAGGCGGCGAGTGAAATCCGTAACCAATTTGGCATCCGAAAGCCCTTGCAGTTCCCGATAACGGGACTCGTTGTCAAGACCTGCCAACCTCTGCCCCCTGCTGAGCGGCTCCATCTGCATCATAACCCTGTAAAAATTGTCATCACGGCTTTGGATATTTTCCATCACTTTAAGCGAGTTCTCCAGGCGTCGGCTGAGAATGTTGTATTGGGTCTTTAGCTGACGGTTTTCCGTCCTCAGGTTCTGTTCCGTAGGCGTGTCGTAACACAGAAAAACAAGCCCTACGGCCGCAGCGGCAATCAGCACGGCAAGCACAAGCACCTTTGCAAAACCGGAAAGCCGTCCCGCGAGCGTAGGATAGACACGCTCGTAATTGTCTGTTTCGGGATTGTATCTGTAATAAACGGTCTTCACGGCTATGCACAAAAAGCCCACAAGGGCTTTTCATCTTGCAAAATTAGGCGTTTTTTACTAATTTTGCAAATCATTCGGTTCTGTGGGGTATGCCCTATCAGACCATTAATGCAAGCAACACAATGACATCCAAAGAAATACGCGAAGCTTTCAAAGACTTTTTCCGCGATAAAGGCCATCGCATAGTGCCCTCGGCCCCTATGGTAATCAAGGACGACCCGACGCTGATGTTCACCAACGCTGGCATGAACCAGTTCAAAGACATTATACTCGGCAACCGCAAGGCTGAAGCCCCCAGAATGGCCGACAGCCAGAAGTGCCTGCGAGTCAGCGGCAAGCACAACGACCTTGAAGAAGTGGGACATGACACATACCACCACACTATGTTTGAAATGCTCGGCAACTGGTCGTTTGGCGACTATTTCAAGGCGGAGGCCATAGATTGGGCTTGGGAATTCCTTGTAGATGTGCTGAAACTCGATTCTTCACGTCTGTATGCTACTGTATTTGAAGGAAATCCCGCCGACGGACTTTGTCGCGACGATGAAGCCGCCGCAATATGGGAGCGACATCTTCCAGCAGACCATATAATCAACGGGAACAAACATGACAATTTCTGGGAAATGGGCGATACCGGACCATGCGGCCCATGTTCAGAAATCCATATCGACCTTCGCCCGGATGACGAACGCAAGGCCGTTTCCGGTGCCTCGCTGGTCAATAAGGACAATCCTCTCGTCATCGAGATATGGAACCTCGTGTTCATGCAATATGAGCGCAAGGCCGACGGCTCGCTTGTCCCCTTGCCGTTCAAGGTGATTGACACCGGAATGGGATTTGAGCGTCTCTGCATGGCAATGCAGGGGAAAGAGTCTAATTATGACACGGATGTCTTCACTCCATTGATCAGTGAAATATCAAGCCTGTCTGGAAAGGAATATGGCAAAGACGCCAAAGTGGACGTTGCGATGCGCGTAGTGGCCGACCATGTGAGAACCATAGCATTCTCAATAGCCGACTCACAGTTGCCGTCCAATGCCAAGGCAGGCTACGTAATCCGTCGCATCCTCCGGCGCGCAGTAAGATATGCCTATACCTTCCTCGGTGCCAAAGAGGCTTTCATGTACCGCCTCACAGACTGTCTTGTGGCTCAGATGGGCGACGCCTATCCTGAACTTTCAGCACAGAAAGAGCTGATAAAGAGAGTTATAAAAGAAGAAGAGGATTCGTTTCTACGCACGCTCGACAATGGCATCAGACTTCTTGACAATGTTATGGCCCAAGCCTCAAAAGACGGCAGAACGACTGTTGACGGCAAAGACGCGTTCGTTCTGTACGATACTTACGGTTTCCCGCTTGACCTGACTGAACTCATTCTGCGTGAAAACAATCTGGAGCTTGACCACGAAGGGTTTGAAGCTGAAATGAAGAAGCAGAAAGAACGGGCGCGGAATGCAGCGGCCATGGAAACCGGCGACTGGACCATCGTCTCAGAAGGCGAGCAGGAGTTCGTAGGCTATGACCTCACTGAAACCCAGACGCGCATATTGCGTTACAGGAAAATCAAGCAGAAAAACAAGGAGTTTTATCAGATCATACTTTCGAAATCGCCTTTCTATGCAGAAATGGGAGGCCAGGTGGGAGACCGCGGTTCACTTACCGACTCTGATGGCAACACAATAGAGATATTCGACACTAAGCGGGAAAACAACATCGGTGTCCATCTTTCCTCAAAGCTGCCGGAAAAAATTGAAGGCGCGCTTACGGCAAAAATCGACGTAGAGGCCCGCAAAGCCACATCGGCCAACCATTCTGCCACCCATCTCCTTCATGAAGCTTTGAGAGAAGTCCTCGGCAGCCACGTGGAGCAGAAAGGTTCGTTCGTTTCGCCCGACATGTTGCGTTTTGACTTCTCGCATTTCCAGAAAGTGTCGCCTGAAGAATTGCGAAAGGTGGAGCATCTTGTCAACGCCCGCATACGCGAGGCCATGCCGCTCGATGAGCATCGCGAATTGCCTATAGCACGCGCCCGTGAAATGGGTGCCATGGCTCTTTTCGGAGAGAAATATGGCGACAAAGTCCGCGTAGTGCGTTTCGGCAACAGCATAGAGCTTTGCGGAGGCACGCATGTGGCCAATACTGGCAACATAGGAATGATCCGCATAGTTGCGGAAAGCTCCATAGCAGCCGGCATACGCCGCATAGAGGCTCTCAGCGGGATTGCCGTGGAGAATATGCTTGACAAGCTTCAGGACACTATGCGCGACGTGGCCTCTTTGCTCGGAAACGCCTCAGACATACGCGTGGCTGTACAGAAAGCCATCAACGAGAATTCAGAGCTTAAGCACCAGGTAGAAGGTTTCTTTGAGGAACGCATAAAGAACGTCACCAAATCCGTTCTTGAATCAAGCCGGGAAATACACGGAATAAGATTGTGTACCGCAGGCGGAGCTATGATTCCCGATGTGGTGAAAAACGTGGCGTTCTCAGTCCGTAAGGCATCTCCGCAACGCACAGTCTTTATCGGTGCAACGCTTTCCGGGCCAGACAAGCCGTTGCTCACACTCATGGTTTCCGACGACCTCGTGAAAGAAGGCCTCAATGCCTCAAAGATAGTGCGCGAAGCGGCAAAGGCCATCAAGGGCGGCGGCGGCGGACAGCCGTTCTTTGCCCAGGCAGGCGGAAAAGACATAGACGGTCTTTCAGTTGCCAACGACAAAATCATAGAGCTTCTCGGTCTCTGAGGAGATAGCCGCGAATAAGAAGGACAGGAATTACGGGCGACGCTGGTTGCCCGTAATTCCTGTCCTTCTTTTGTTACAATTAACGTTGTGCCTTTGTATTTACATATTCTTCATACTGCCGAACGAATGATTCCACGTTCTGAATTCACCACGAAGTCCACAATCTCATCTCTATATACGGATTGTGGCAAAGTCTGCATTATCAGTTTCACCGCGTTGGTTACATTAAGGTCGCTGAGATAAAGAAGTCGGTAGACTTCCCCTATCCTCTGGATGTCCTCTTGTGAGAACCCGTTGCGGTGAAGACCTATTGTGTTGAGCCCAACGTATGAAATCGGTTCGCGGGCGGCTTTTACGAAAGGTGGAATGTCTTTGTTGACCAAGGCTCCGCCCTGAAGCATGATGTTCTTGCCGAGATGGCAGAACTGATGCACCAGACTTCCTCCACCTATTACGGCACAGTCATCTATCTGCACCTCTCCAGCAAGCTGCGAGGCATTGGATATGATGACCCTGTTGCCCACCTTGCAGTCGTGTGCCACATGGGAATAAGCCATAATGAGACAGTTCTTGCCGACGGAAGTTTCTCCTTTGGCGGCAGTGCCGCGGTTGACCGTAACGCATTCGCGCAACGTGGTTCCGTCTCCTATGTAGGCGTAGGTCTTTTCCCCTTTGAATTTCAGGTCCTGAGGGACACCGGCGACCACGGCACCTGGGAATATAGTAACCCCGCTGCCTATGCGCGCCCCCGGAAAAATAGTAACATTGCCATATATAACGGTGTTGTCGCCGATTTCCACATCCTCGTGGATGGTTGTGAAATTCCCTATCTGGACATTCTTTCCTATCCGGGCCTCTGGATGGACACTTATGAGATTGTTCATCTTTCTGAGGGGATTACTTGTTCTTTATTATCTGGGCCATAAACTCGGCCTCACATACCACCTTTTCTCCCACGAAAGCATAACCTTTCACGACTGCGCATCCGCGACGAATCTCGGTCATCAGCTGCACGTAGAGGAGAAGCGTATTTCCAGGGACGACTTTCTGGCGGAATTTCACGTTGTCGATCTTCAGGAAATATGTGGAATATTTCTCAGGCTCCTCAAGGAAATTGAGCACCAGCACACCCGCCGTCTGAGCCATTGCCTCTACCTGAAGCACACCCGGCATCACAGGTTCCTGCGGGAAATGTCCTTGGAAGAACGGTTCATTCACAGTCACGTTCTTGACGGCCACGGCATGTTTACGGTCTATCTCTATCACCTTGTCGATGAGAAGGAACGGATAGCGGTGAGGAATCAGGCCTCGTATGCCGTTGATGTCAATGATAGGCTCGACATTCGGATTGTAGACCGGCGACTGCACTTCTGTGTGCTTCACTGCCTTGCGGAGCATACGGGTGAACTTGTTGTTGATGGAATGGCCCGGACGTTCTGCCACGACACGCCCCTTTAGCGGGCGGCCGATCAGAGCCATATCGCCTATCACATCCATCAGCTTGTGACGTGCAGGCTCATTGTCCCACTTGAGCGGCGTCGGATTGATATATCCCAGACGGTCAAGCTTCATATGCCCCACTCCCATCAGGTCGCATATCTTGTCGATGCTTTCCTGCGGAATCTCCTGGTCATATATGACTATGGCGTTGTCGAGATCTCCTCCTCTGATGAGGCCGTTATCCATAAGCTGTTCTATCTCCCTCACGAAGACGAAAGTGCGTGCGCTTGCCACTTCGGACTTGAAATCGGCAAGGTCATCGAGCATAGCGAACTGGTTCGGAATCACCGGAGAATTGTACTCCACCATAGTCTGGACACTGAAACTGTCATCAGGATATATGGTTACGACAGAACCTGTCTCTTCATCGCTCACGCGTATCTTCTCCTTAATTATATAGAAGTCTTTGTCGGCGTTCTGCTCTTTCAGCCCTACCCTTTCGAGCTCCTCCACATAGACTTTCGCGCTGCCGTCGAGTATCGGCATCTCGGGAGCATCAACGTCTATGAGACAATTGTCCACGCCGGCAGCGTAGAGCGCAGCCAATGCATGTTCTACGGTGCTGACCACGGCATCATTCTTGCCAAGCACTGTCCCCCTGCGTGTATCCACCACGTTTTCTGCGAGTGCGTCAACCGTCGGTTGACCCGGCAGATCAGTGCGGCGGAATTTGTAACCGTGGTTTTCAGGAGCCGGATTGAACACTGCTGTGATTTCTATTCCGGTATGCAGTCCTTTCCCCTTGACGGAGAACGACTCCCGGAGTGTCTGTTGATTCATGATATATGAGGTGTAATTCTGTTTTTGATTTATTGATTACAGAGGCACTTATTTGCTTTTTTTGCCCTCTTTCCCGAAAAGTTCGCCAAGTCGGTTGATATAGACCGCATTGCGCGCAAAATCACGCACCGGCACGGCAGGATAGCCCACAAGTCTTTCGTGGTCGCCGACATTGCGGTGCACCCCGGATTGCGCCCCGAATTCATTGAAGCTTCCAATGTTGAGATGGCCGGCAATGCCGACCTGTCCTCCCATCATATTCCAATCTCCTATTTTTGTAGACCCGGCAATGCCACACTGTGAAGCAAAGACATTGTTCTTTCCTATCTCAACATTGTGGGCAACCTGGATAAGGTTGTCAAGCTTAGTGCCGCTGCCAATCTTGGTGCTGCCGAACGTTGCCCTGTCTACAGTCGTATTTGCACCGATTTCCACATCGTCTCCGATTTCCACGTTGCCTGTCTGCGGGATTTTCTCGAATCCGTGGGCCGTCGGAGCGAAACCGAAACCGTCGGCCCCGATCACCGCGCCTGAATGGATTACGCAGCGCGAACCTATGCGGCACTGCTCGTATATCCGGACTCCTGCACGCACGACGGTATCCTCCCCTATTTCCACGCCGTCGCCAACGTAGGCATTGGGATAGATGAGGACGCCTCTGCCGAGTTTCACGCCCCTGCCTACGTAAGCGAACGCCCCGATATATACACCTTCCGGAATATCCACGCCTTCAGCTATGAAAGAGGGGTTCTCGATTCCCGAAGGACGGGGCTTTGAACTTTCCACGATGCGCAGCAAGTCCGCTATCGTGGAGTAAGGATCGGCAACCCTTATGAGTACCGTAGACACTTCTCTGTCGAGTTTCAGGCTGTCTTTGACAAGAACAGCCGAAGCCTGGGTGGTATATAGGAAATGCGTATATTTCGGGTTTGAGAGGAAGGTGAGGCTTCCCGGCGACGCCTCTTCTATCTTGGCGAACGAAGAGAGCATCACACTGCCGTCCCCTTCCACTTTTCCATTGACCATTTTGGCCAAATCAGTAGCTGATATTTCCATCTGCCATAAAAATTTGTGCAAAAATACGAAAAATCCGCGTCATGGCCATATGTTGGCGGAGATAAAATCACCTTCAGTTGTATTCTTGACCGATTTAGAGTGTGTTTTACCCGTTTTTGGCTTGATATATTAGAATTAAATGCTTAATTTTGCACAAAATTTCAGTCCGGCTTCGGGCCGGAGCAAAACTACTAAAAATTACCAAATTAAAAACTTACGATAAGATGAACATCTCACACATCGAACACATCGGCATAGCCGTGCCTAACCTGGAAGAAGCCATCAAGTACTACGAAAATGTGCTCGGCTTCAAGTGCTACAAGCAGGAAGTGGTGGAAGACCAGAAGGTTACCACTGCATTCTTCAAGGTGGGAGACACTAAGATCGAACTTCTTGAGCCTACCTGCCCCGAAAGCACCATCGCCAAGTTCATCGAAAAGAACGGCGGCCGTGGCGGAATGCACCATCTCGCCTTCGCAGTGGAAGACGGCGTGGCCAATGCGCTTGCTGAATGCGAGGAGAAAGGAATCCGCCTCATCGACAAGGCTCCCCGCAAAGGTGCCGACGGGCTCAACATCGCCTTTCTCCACCCCAAATGCACCGAAGCAGTGCTGACCGAGCTTTGTGAGGATCCCTCAAAGAAATAACAATAAACATATACATTCATAACTACCACATTATGACCAACGCAGAAGAAAAGATTCAAGAGCTCATCGACAAGCGCGCTGAGGCACGCCTTGGAGGCGGTGAAAAGGCTATTGAAAAGCAGCATGCACGCGGCAAATACACTGCCCGCGAACGTATTGCCCAGCTCCTCGACGAGGGCAGCTTCGAAGAGCTCGACATGTTTGTAACGCACCGTTGCACCAACTTCGGTCAGGACAAGAAGCACTTCCTCGGAGACGGAGTCGTTACCGGTTACGGAACGATTGACGGCCGACTCGTTTATGTGTTCGCACAGGACTTCACTGTATTCGGAGGCTCGCTTTCCGAGACTATGGCCCAGAAGATATGCAAGGTGATGGACCTCGCCATGAAGATGGGCGCACCCGTCATCGGACTCAACGACTCTGGCGGAGCTCGCATCCAGGAAGGCATAAACGCTCTTGCCGGATACGCAGAAATATTTGAGCGCAATATCCTCGCTTCCGGCGTTGTGCCGCAGATTTCCGCGATCCTCGGCCCTTGCGCAGGCGGAGCCGTCTACAGCCCTGCGCTGACCGACTTCACCATCATGACCAAAGGAATCTCCTATATGTTCCTCACAGGTCCTACTGTGGTCAAGACAGTTACAGGCGAAGACGTAAGCCAGGAGCAGCTTGGAGGGGCTTCCGTACACTCCACCAAGAGCGGTGTAACACACTTCGCTGCAGAAGACGGAGAAGAGGCTCTTCGCATCATCCGTCAGCTCCTCAGCTACATCCCTCAGAACAACCTTGAGGAGACCCCGCTCCAGGAATGCAACGACCCCATCGACCGTCTCGCAGATGAACTCAACACAATCATACCTGACAGCGCAAAACGTTCATACGACATCTATGACGTGATCCGCGCCATCGTCGACAACGGTGAGTTCCTTGAAGTACAGCGCGACTATGCAAAGAACATCGTGGTCGGATTCGCCCGTATGAACGGCCAGGCAGTCGGCGTAGTGGCCAACCAGCCCAAAGTTCTTGCCGGTGTGCTCGACTCCAATGCTTCACGCAAGGGTGCACGATTCGTTCGCTTCTGCGACGCATTCAATATCCCTCTCGTTACGCTCGTAGACGTGCCGGGCTTCCTTCCCGGAACCGGCCAGGAGTACAACGGTGTCATCCTCCACGGCGCAAAGCTCCTCTATGCATACGGAGAAGCCACCGTGCCTAAGGTAACCGTTACGCTCCGCAAGAGCTATGGCGGCAGCCACATCGTGATGAGCTGCAAGCAGCTCCGCGGCGACATGAACTACGCTTGGCCGACGGCAGAAATCGCTGTCATGGGTGCTGAAGGCGCTGTAGGCGTGCTCTACGCCAAAGACCTCAAAGGCGCAGCCGATCCCGCAGCTCTCAAGAAGGAGAAAGAGGACGAATACACCAAGCTATTTGCAAACCCCTATCAGGCAGCCAAATATGGCTACATAGACGACGTCATCGAACCTCGCAATACGCGTTTCCGCGTAATCCGCGCACTTCAGATGCTCGCCACCAAGAAGGAGACAAATCCTGCCAAGAAGCACGGGAACATCCCCCTCTGACCCACTTTCAATCTTACACACATCGCATCATAAAATGTTCAAGAAAGTTTTATTGACTGCGGCTATCAGCACGGTCTTCATGTCGGGGCATTCAGCCCCGGCTGAAGCCGTTGCTGAGCAGCAGCCGGCCACCGAAGTGGTTGCTTCACTGCCCGACGGACAATTGGAAGTCTCCAATCCCGATTGGGACAACAGCGCGGAAACCGCTGCAGTGGAGGAGAGCACTACGGCCCGCAAGATGACCCAGGCCGAGAAAGCGCAGAATGCGGCTGAAAACGACTCCTGGGGTGGCGCGATCACCATAATCGCAATGACTATCGTGCTTGCAGCCCTGATAGTGCTGAGCATCCTTTTCCTCGGATTCGGCAAAATCTCATCGATGCTTATGGGAAGAAAGAAGCTCGAGGCTCATGGCATCACCAAGGAAGAAGCCGGAGACGACCACAAAGAAGTGGATTCCGGCGAGACATTCGCTGCAATAGCCCTCGCGCTTTCGCAGCACCTCGACCAACGCCATGACATTGAGGACACCATACTCACCATACGTCGTATGCGCAAGGCTTATTCACCTTGGAACTCCAAGATATACAACATACGCCCTGTACCTGCAATCCACCACAACGCACCGAAAAAATAACGAACAAGCCGTCAATGGCTATGCTTGGCCAGTAAAGGTCGGGAAGGCGCATGACGAGCATTAATTTCTTTCAGACTCCCTAAAATGAAACTCAAAGAATACAAGTATAAAATCAACGGCATCAAGTTCACCGTCGGTGTCGGAGATATTGTCAACAACCAGGCACAGGTGGTGGTCAACGGAACGCCCTACACCGTGGAACTCGACGAGAACCAAGCACCCAAGGCTGCCGCCATCGCCTCGGCGGTGAAGCGTCCTGCCGCCGCACCCCGCACTGAAACCGGCGAAAAGGTGATCAACAAGCCGGCTCCGTCTGCCGGTTCTGCATCGGCTGTGAAGAGTCCTCTCCCCGGCACAATAATGAATTTCAAGGTGAGCGTAGGCGACACCGTGAATGCCGGCGACACAGTATGCGTGCTTGAGGCCATGAAGATGGAAAACGACATCCATACACAGAATTCCGGCACTGTTAAGAAAATCTGCGTAAACGTGGGCGATGCAGTTCTTGAAGGCGCAGACATCATGATAATCGAATGACGGCGGCATAACGCCCGTCAATGGTTGTTTTATTCATTTAAATAACGTTACAAAATCATGATACTTCTTGCCAAGCATTCTTTCGGCGACTTCATGAGAGAGACATTATCCGCATTCTGGGAATTCACCGGATTCGCCAACTGCGAATGGACCAATCTCGTCATGCTTGCCGTAGGATGCTTCTTCATTTACCTCGCAATCAAAAAGAACTTCGAACCACTTCTGCTCGTTCCCATAGGATTCGGCATGCTCATAGGCAACATCCCCTTTGAGCCTGGTATGGAAATCGGAATCTATGAAGAGGGTTCTGTTCTGAACATCCTGTACAATGGTGTGGAAAGAGGCTGGTATCCGCCACTGATCTTCCTCGGAATAGGCGCAATGACCGACTTTTCGGCACTGCTCGCCAACCCGAAACTGATGATAATAGGAGCCTGCGCCCAGTTCGGCATCTTCGGAGCGTATATGCTTGCCCTTCTGTGCGGATTCGACCCGCTTTCCGCTGGATGCGTCGCTATCATCGGCGGTGCCGACGGCCCGACAGCCATATTCACCACGTCGAAGCTCAATCCCGGCCTGCTGGGTGCGGTTGCAGTTTCAGCATATTCTTATATGGCTCTCATACCGTTGATCCAGCCTCCTTTGATGCGTCTGTTCACGACCCAAAAGGAACGCATGATCAAGATGAAACCTGCGCGTGTTGTCTCACAGAACGAGAAAATCATCTTCCCGATCGTAGGACTCATCCTCACCTGCTTCGTGGTGCCTTCTGGCCTTCCCTTGCTCGGTATGCTTTTCTTCGGCAACCTCATACGTGAAAGCGGCGTTACCACACGCCTTGCCAAGACTGCGAGCAACGAGATGACAAACATCGTAACAATCCTTCTCGGCATGACCGTAGGCGCATCCACTCAGGCTGACAAGTTCCTGACTGTGGACACGCTTCTCATTTTCGGCCTCGGATTCTGCGCATTCGTCATAGCATCCTCCGCAGGTGTGCTTTCCGTAAAGCTCTTCAACCTCTTCCTCCGCAAGGACAAGAAAATCAACCCGCTCATCGGAAATGCGGGAGTGTCGGCCGTTCCTATGGCGGCTCGCATCTCCAACAATGTCGGTCTGGAATATGACCCCAACAACTATCTGCTGATGCATGCCATGGGTCCCAACGTGGCCGGAGTAATCGGGTCTGCAGTAGCAGCCGGTGTATTGCTCAGCTTCCTCGGCTGACAGACAACAGTCATAAAGAGGCAGTCCTTGCGTATTACGCAAGGACTGCCTCTTTCTTTTGCTCTTTATCATAGCGGATGCAATCAGTCAAATCGCCCTGTAAACAAAAATTAAAACGTTCTAATTAGTTTTTCCATTCATTTTAGGAAAATAATCAGCATTTTGCAGAACTAAATAGAGCAATCATTGTTATACAACAAGAAGAACCACTTCTTCTTAATCATGATATGATAACGGACGAAGTAATTAAGGAGATCTATAAGAAATTCAGCAAGCCAGAGCGCGACGAGTCTGAATTGAACTTGGACTTTTTTGTTGACCTTCTCAAGGAACAACACGACATTCGTGTCATAGACAATGAAATCGTGATAGGGAAACTTGAGGAGTTCAATCCGTTTCGTCGTTTCCTCAAACGAAGCCTGACCGCTGTCTTGGAGTTTGACAAAGTTGTGGCATTCGTGTTCCGCAACCACATATTGTTTCTCGGAAAAGATGAAGACACAATCAGGGTGCATATAAAACCTTCTCCAAAAAAGAGTTTTTTTGGTCGTCTTTTCGGTAAAAAATGAGAATTTTGCGGCTCGCAAATACATCGCATTTCATAGCCTTACAAACCCGCCTGCCATTGAAAGGCGGGGTTCAGAAATCAGACATATTTTAAACACCACCTATCAGAGCCGGCTCTTTGTCCGCTCGTTTTTTTTTTGTAACTTTGCAGGTTGGATGCTATAAACTACCCTTTAAACCTGCTCTAAATGGAAAAGGAAATAATCATCGACGGACTGCGCCTGAACTATGAGGAATGCGGAAATCCTGACGGACGCCCGATCATAATCATGCATGGTTGGGGATGCGACCACACTACGGTAGCATCAATCCGCGACATAGTGAAAGAAAAGATGCACGTCTTCAACATCGATCTTCCCGGCCACGGCAAGAGCGATGAACCTACGTCGATATGGGGAGTGGATGATTTCACAAGGCTTGTGGAGAGGTTCATCAAAGACCTCGAAATAATCAATCCAGTGCTTTTAGGGCATTCTTTCGGTGGCAGAATAACACTGCTATTGTCTTCAAGAAACCCTATACGGCAGGCCGTACTCGTAGATGCCGCAGGAATCAAGCCCCGCCGCAGCCTGAAATATCACGTCAAGGTATATTCCTACAAAGCCGTCAAGCATGCTCTTCCAGCCCTGTTCGGGAAAAAACTCGGCACTAAAATGCTCGACATATACAGGGGCAAAGCCGGCTCGGCAGATTACCGGAACTCAACACCTGTGATGCGCGCAGTGATGAGCCGTTGCGTAAATGAAGACCTCAAGCCAGTGATGCCTTCCATAAAGGCTTCCACGCTGCTTATATGGGGAGAGGAAGACACCGCCACCCCGCTTTCCGATGCCAAGACGATGGAAAATCTTATTCCTGACGCTGGCCTTGTGTCTTTTCCCGGATGCGGACACTATTCGTTTCTCGACAATCCTGCCGGGTTCAGGGCCGTGCTTCGCGAATTTCTGAAATCAGACTTAAAATAAATGTTTTTAATACACAACACACCAATCCAATGACAGCATATTTCATCGCGGTTTACGTCATTTGTATTGCATATATGATCTTGAACTTCAGGTATGACATACAGATGCTCCAACAGAACAGCTACAGGATACGCCGTTATTACCGCTGGCTCGAAGACGGCAATTTCTTCTCTGCTTGGAGACTTACAGACGTGGCATTGCTTTTCCTCTTGTTTTCCACTCTTCTGAATACGGTTTTGGCGTCTTTCGTAGTGGCGGCTACGCTTCTCGTAAAAATTGTTGTTCTGCTGCGGCGCAAATACAAAAAACCGCTCGTGTTCACTCGCCGGGTATGGCGCATATATTCTGTTTCCGGAATCATTTCTGTCGCCGTGGTGGCGGCAGCCACAATAGTGTCGCTCCAAGCCAATGCAGATTCGTATAATCCCGCAACGCTTTCTCTCGGCACTATCCTGTTAATCACCATCTTCTCGTGGATTCCGGTGATAACAGCCGTGGCGTTGCTCACTCCTGTGGAAAAAGCCATCAACCGCAGATACTACAATGAAGCGGCATCTATTTTAAAATCCATGCCAGAATTAAAGGTCATAGGCATAACCGGCTCTTACGGCAAGACAAGCACCAAGCACTACCTGAACCGGATCTTGTCGGAAAAATATGACGTATTGATGACTCCCGGCAGCTTCAACACGCCGATGGGGGTAATCAGAACCATACGCGAAATGATGAAACCTTATAATCAGGTGTTCATCTGCGAAATGGGGGCAAAACAGAAAGGGGACGTGAAAGAAATTTGCGACCTCGTGCATCCCGATGCCGGCATAATAACCGCCGTGGGGCCGATGCACCTCGAGACTTTCAAGACACTTGAAAACGTGCAATCCACCAAATTCGAGCTCGCCGACGCTTTGCCGGAGAACGGTTTGATTGTGGTCAACAACGACTTTGAGGCGTGTGCGTCAAGACCTGTCTGCAATGTAGACTCAAAGCGTTACGGAGTGGCTTGTCCCGGCGGATGCGACTATCGCGCCACCGATGTCAGATATTCGCCTCAAGGAACGTCATTCACCGTAGAGGGGCCAGACGGATTCAGGATTGAACTGGAAACACGGCTCATCGGCGAATGCAACATCGCCAATCTCCTTGGAGCCGTAGTCATGGCCATCCACCTCGAAGTCCCTGCCGAGCGCATAAAATATGCCGTGGCAAGCATCGAGCAGGTGGAACACCGGCTCAGCATCAGGCAGACTCCAGGCGGAACAACAATCATAGACGACGCTTTCAATTCCAACCCTACCGGTTCAAGGATGGCAGTCGATGTCCTCTCCCATTTCAAAGACGGCCGACGCATAATCGTAACCCCCGGAATGATTGAACTCGGAAAGGAACAGTTCACGCTCAACAAGGAACTCGGGGCGCACATAGGCCGTAACATAGACATCGCAGTAATAGTAGGTTCGTACAACCGTGATGCCATTGTGGCCGGAATACGTGAAAGCGGCTTTGATGAGCAGAACCTGCACATAGTGGACAGTTTCTCCGAATCGCAGACACTTCTGGCAAGATTGATGAGAGCCGGAGACACCGTTCTATATGAGAACGACCTGCCCGACACGTTCAAATGACGGAAAATTTCCCCATTTGCGCAAATTTTATTAATTTTGTATCTATATTGGTGGTTTGTGTATGCAACTACCTGAAGGTTAACGGAGAACGCATCGTATGACGCGACTCCGCCGACAACAACAACCAACAAAAAATGCAATCAGAAGACAAGATAATTCCGATCAACATCGAATCGGAGATGAAAAGCGCCTACATCGACTACAGCATGTCGGTGATAGTCTCGCGTGCCCTTCCTGATGTCAGAGACGGTTTCAAGCCTGTTCACCGCAGGGTGCTTTTCGGCATGAACGAGCTTGGCAACCGGTTTTCAGGCGACACCAAGAAATCGGCCCGCATAGTCGGTGAGGTGATGGGTAAATACCATCCCCACGGAGATTCATCAATATACCTTACAATGGTGCGTATGGCTCAGGAATGGAGCCTTCGCTACCCTTTGGTGTTCGGCCAGGGCAACTTCGGTTCCATCGACGGAGACTCCCCTGCGGCTATGCGTTACACTGAGGTCAAGCTCGCGAGAATGGGCGAAGAGATGCTACAGGACCTCGAAAAAGAGACAGTGGACTTCGTGCCAAACTTCGACAACACCCTTGCAGAACCATCGGTGCTTCCCACGCGCATCCCCAACCTTCTTGTCAACGGAGCATCCGGAATCGCGGTCGGCATGGCCACCAATATGCCACCGCACAACCTCGCGGAATCGCTCAACGCCTCACTCGCGCTTATCGACAACCCGGATCTTGACGTGGACGGGCTGATGGAATACATCAAAGCCCCTGATTTCCCCACGGGCGGAGAGATATTCGGAATGCAGGGTGTGCGCGACGCTTTCGAGACCGGACGAGGACGAATCATAATCCGCGCAAAGGCTGAAATCGAATCTGACGGAACGCATGACCAAATCATAATCTCCGAGATACCGTACGGAGTGGTCAAGAACGACCTCGTGAAGAGCATTGCCGACCTTGTGGAAGACAAGAAGATAGAAGGCATAGCCGACATCACCGACACTTCCGCCAGGGGGCAGATGCACATCGCAATCGACATCAAACGCGATGCAAACGCACGGGTGGTTCTCAACAAGCTATACAAACTCACGCAGCTGCAGACGTCATTCAGCGTCAACAACGTGGCTTTGGTCAACGGGCGTCCCAGAACCCTAAACCTTAAAGAGCTGCTACAGGCTTTCATCGACCACAGACACGAGGTGGTGATACGCCGCACAATCTATGACAAGCGGAAGGCGGAAGAACGTGCCCATATCATTCAAGGATTGATCATAGCCTGCGACAACATCGACGAGGTGATAAGCATAATCCGGTCTTCGCGGACTGAAGAGATAGCTCGCGGACGTCTTTCAGAGCGGTTCGACCTTGACGATGTGCAGACCCACGCCATCGTCGATATGCGCATAGGACGCCTTACCGGACTGTCAATCGAGAAGCTTCACGAAGAATATGACGAGCTGATGCGCCAGATAGCATTCTTCAACGAGATTCTCACCGACGACGAGACCTGCCGCAAAGTGATGAAGGATGAGCTGATTGAAATCCGCGACAAATACGGCGATGAACGCCGCACGAAGATCAACCAGTTCTCCGGCGACCTGAGCGCAGAAGATTTTTACCCTGATGACGAAATGATAATCACCATTTCCCATCTGGGCTACATCAAGCGGACTCCGCTCAGCGACTTCCGCGCCCAGCATCGAGGCGGAGTCGGGGCAAAAGGCAGCGACACTCGCGATTCGGACTTCATAGAACACATATATCCGGCATCCAACCACAATTATATGCTCTTCTTCACCCAGAAAGGGCGTTGTTATTGGCTGAAGGTATATGAAATACCGGAATGCGCCAAAAATTCAAAAGGACGTGCCATCCAAAACCTCCTCAACATAGAAGCCGACGACTGTGTGAACGCGTTCATCCGTGTCAAGCATCTCAATGACCCGGAATACACCAATTCGCACAATCTCATATTCTGCACCAAGAAGGGCGTGATAAAGAAGACTCCTCTTGAAGCCTATTCACGCCCCAGAGCCAACGGTGTCAATGCAATCATAATCCGCGAAGACGACCAACTGATCCAAGTGCGCCTCACCGACGGGCATTCGGAAGTAATCATGGCCGACCGCGACGGACGCGCCATCCGCTTCCCTGAATCCACAGTCCGCGAAATGGGACGCATGTCAACAGGTGTGCGCGGCATGACGTTGGGAGAAGACGGCGACGAAGTAATCGGAATGATAACCATGACCGGCAATCCCGATGAAACCGTAATGGTGGTGTCGGAAAAGGGATACGGCAAACGATCCGCACTTGAAGATTACCGAATAACCAACAGGGGCGGCAAAGGAGTTAAGACAATTGCCGTCACCGAAAAGACCGGAAACCTTGTTGCCATCAAAAACGTTGATGACTCCAACGATTTAATGATCATCAACCAGAGCGGAATCACGTTGCGTCTGCCCGTCTCCGGCATCCGCGTCATGGGTCGAGCCACCCAAGGCGTGAAGCTGATTGACCTCACGAAGCGCGGCGACCGCATAGCTTCCGTATGCAAAGTGGACTCAGACCCGGAAGAGGCCGCAATGGAGGAAGCAATAGACGACGTTGCAGCAGACGAACGGATGAAAGCCGACAATGCTGAGGCTATGGCCGAAACAGATGCATACGACGCCCAGGACAACCAGGCCTACACGGATGACTATGAAGAAACCGTGGAAACAACGGATTAAACCTACAAGGTTTTGTTACGTCTCTTAAAAAAACAAGAAACCAAACACTTTAAGATATGAAGAAAACATTCGCCATCGCGCTTTGTGTTGCTGCCGCAGGCAGCCTCTGCGCCCAAAACAACGACGAACTCAAACAGCTCGTCGAGCAAGGCAACAAGGAATTCAGCGAGTATGACAAAATGCTCCTCAAGCAACAGATAGACCCGGCATCAGTCGATGCCAACCAGATGGGCCAGACGTTGCTGAACGGCTACGGCCTCCTTATGAAGGCTCTCCCGCTCGATTCAGTTCCTAATGCAAAAGGCAAAGTCAACCCCAAGAACTCCAAAAAAATAGTCAATACTATTCTCGGGCACGCCAACGACTTCTTCAATGTAGGCGGAAGCCTGTTCAACAGCCAGCATTACTATCCGCAGGCATACGAGGCATTTATGGTTTATGCCGATATGCCAGGCGTGGCTGCGCTGGCCAAGTCAGGTGAACAGATCAACGAGTCGCAACGCGCCACGGCTTACTTCAATGCCGGTCTCGCAGCTTATTCCGGAAACGAAGTGACAAAAAGCGCCGAAGCCTTCAAGAAGGCGCGTCTCAACAACTACGAGCAGCCAGAGGCATACATTTATGAAATAGCATGCTGGCAAAGCATGATGCAGAAAGACTCAACACTTGAGGTGCAGGCTCAACGCAACATCAACGAAATCGCAAAGGCAGGCTTCGACAAGTTCGGCATTGCCCAACCCGTATTCCTCAACAATCTCGTCAATTCGATGATAACCGACAACAAGGGAGCCGAAGCGCTTGCCCTCGTCAAAGGGGAAGTCGAAAAGAATCCGGAAAACGCGAATCTGCACGGACTGCTCGGCTTCATCTACGACAGGATGGAGAATGACGCAGAGTCAGAAGCGGCCTACCGCAAGGCTGCCTCAATCGCCGATGCGGATTATGAGACCCTGCTCAACTCTGCAAAGAAGATTTTCCGCACAGGAACCGAAAAGTGGAATCTTATCGAAGGCAATTCCGCCGAGGCTCGTGAACAACGCAACAACGTCAAGGTCAATTATTTCGAAGCTGCCAAAGCCATAGCTGAAAAAGCCAAGGCAATCCGGGGCGACAAGCCAGACAACACGCTAAATTATCTCCTCGACAGCATCCAGTACAATCTGGACACTTATTTCCAGCAGTAAATCAGTCAGACTGTACAAAATACATCACGTCCGGCACTCACAGACAGTGCCGGACTTTTTTTCACAGTTTTTTGCCATAAACTGCATCATACCCCAATGATACGAGAAAAAAAATTCGTACCTTTGCAGTCTAAAACCGTGTGGACAGGCGGTTGAGGCCCGATGATGCCGATTGCGCCTGATTCTACTGTTACAACTTTCTGCATCGAAAAATGAAAAGAATCAACTCCGCATTAATCTCGGTCTATCATAAAGACGGTCTCCTCCCTATACTCCAACTTCTCAGCAAAGAAGGCGTAAAGCTTTATTCCACAGGGGGAACCCATAAATTCATCGAAGAGCAGGGCTTTGAATGCACTGCAGTGGAAAGCCTGACTGGCTACCCGTCGATTTTCGGCGGAAGGGTCAAGACGCTCCATCCCGGAGTGATGGGCGGAATCCTTATGCGCCGTGACAATGCCGACGACGCTCAGCAGGCAGTAAAATATTCCATACCGGAAATAGACCTCGTTGTAGTAGACCTCTACCCTTTCAGCGAGACCGTTGCCAATCCTGATGCTACCGAACAAGACATCATCGAGAAAATAGATATAGGCGGCATATCGCTCATCCGTGCCGCCGCCAAGAATTTTGCCGATGTGGTGATTGTCGCTTCCAAAGCTCAATACGCCCCCCTGCAATCAATTCTTGAGAAACAAGGTGCAGAAACGTCGCTGGAACAACGCCAGGCATTCGCAAGAATGGCTTTCGGGGTCAGCTCTGCCTACGACAGCGCAATCTTCAACTGGATGGACCGTGAAGCGAATTCATCGCTTCGCCTTACCGTTGACGGCTCAAAACACTTACGCTACGGTGAGAACCCTCATCAGGGAGCACGATTCTACGGAGAATTCGACAAGATGTTCACTCAGCTCCACGGCAAGGAGATAAGCTACAACAATTTCCTTGACATAGATGCCGCAGTAAGCCTCATCAAAGAATTCGACAAACCGACGTTCGCCGTCCTCAAACACAACAACGCCTGCGGCATAGCATCGCGTGGCTCGATTTCGGAGGCTTGGGATGCAGCCCTCGCCTGCGACCCGGTATCGGCTTTCGGAGGCGTGCTCGTCTGCAACGGAGAAATACAGCCGGAAGCAGCTGAAAAAATCAGCAAGATATTCTTTGAAGTGATTATCGCTCCCGGCTATGCAGCTGAAGCATTGGAGATACTGAAGCAGAAAAAGAACCGCATAATCCTTCTCGCGAAAGAACTGGATATGCCAATCAAGCGTTACCGCTCAGCACTTAACGGAATCCTTGAGCAGGATGCCGACTTCAAGACCGAAGACAGCAACGACATGCGCATAGTCACGACGGCAAAACCTGACGATGCACAGACCAAAGACCTCATTTTCGCCAACAAGGTCGTGAAACATTCCAAAAGCAATGCCATAGTGCTTGCCAAAGGTCTTCAGCTGATGGCATCCGGTGTCGGACAGACCTCACGCGTCGATGCCCTGAAGCAGGCAATAGAGAAAGCGCGCAGCTTCGGGTTCGACCTCAAAGGAGCGTCAATGGCTTCCGACGCGTTCTTCCCGTTCTCAGACTGCGTGGAGATAGCCCACGAGGCAGGCATCGAGGCCGTAGTCCATCCAGGAGGAAGCATTCGCGACCAGGAATCCATCGATTTCTGCGAAACCAACAGAATGACTATGGCCATCACCGGCAACCGCCATTTCCGCCATTGATCAGGCATTCATCCGAAACATACACCCGATTATTCATCTGACAGATAAATGGGACTTTTTTCATTCACACAAGAGATAGCGATGGATCTTGGCACAGCCAATTCCATCATAATTCATAACGACAAAATCGTAGTAGACGAGCCGTCGGTCGTCGCCATCGAGAACAAGACCGACAAGCTCCTTGCAGTAGGAACACCCGCGCACCAGATGGAGGGCAAAGAACCTCCGGGCATACGCACCATACGTCCGCTGCGCGACGGCGCAATAGCCGATTTCAACGCGGCGGAGCAGATGATACGCGGAATGGTGAAGATGGTAAGCTCCAAGCGCCGTTGGAGCTGGTTCTCGCCTTCTTTGCGCATAGTGGTCTGCATACCTTCCGGCTCCACAGAAGTGGAAATCCGCGCAGTGCGCGATTCAAGCGAACATGCCGGAGGCCGGGATGTGTATATGATCTATGAACCGATGGCGGCCGCCCTCGGCATCGGACTTGACGTGGAGGCTCCGCAGGGCAACATGATTGTGGACATAGGCGGCGGTTCAACCGAAATTGCGGTCATTTCACTCGGTGGAATCGTATGCAACAAAAGCATACGTCTGGCAGGCAATACTCTGACAGCCGACATCCAGGAACATATGGGCCGTGTCCACAACCTCAAGGTAGGGCCGACAATGGCCGAACAAATAAAGATCAATGTCGGATCTGCGCTCCCGGTGCTTGAAGACGCCCCTGAACCGTTTGTCGTCTGCGGCCCGAACAAGTCAAGTGCACTCCCGATGGAAGTGCCGGTAACGTACGAAGAAATCTCCCGCTGCATAGAGAAATCGGTAGTGAAGATTGAAGAGGCCGTGCTTGACGCCCTAGACTCCACACCGCCTGAACTCTATGCCGACATAGTCCACAACGGCATATACCTTGCCGGAGGCGGAGCCCTTCTGCGTGGACTTGCAAAGCGTTTCACAGACAAAATCGGAATAGAATTCAAGATAGCCGAAGACCCGCTGCATGCAGTGGCCAAAGGAACAGGCGTGGCACTCAAGAACATCAACAAATTCTCGTTCCTGATACGTTGATATGCAGTAACATAAGTTAATTAATCTGAGTTGTCCCCGATTCGAGGCTTCCGGTCAGAGACGACATTCCGGTATGAGGAATCTGCTCAATTTTCTGATGAAATACAGCACGTGGTTTGTTTTTGCATTCTACGTGCTGGTGAGTCTTATCCTCCTTTTCAGCTTCAATACGTACCAAGGGGCGGTCTATCTTACTTCAGCCAATGCGGTAACCGGCTCGGTCAATGAAGCCACATCTGAAATCACAGGATATTTCAACCTCAGGAAAATCAATGAGTCGCTGCAGGCGAGCAACGCTGCGCTTGAAAACAAGGTGCTTAACCTCACAAATGAAATCAACCATCTCAAAACGTTGGTTGACGACAGTGTGAGATACGCCGGACTTCCACCTCGATTCGACTACGTTACAGCTGCCGTGATAAACAACAGCACACGCCGCCCTCGAAATTACTTCACCATAAATAAAGGACGAGCCGACGGAATCGCCCCCGGAATGGGAGTTGTGGATCAGAACGGCGTGGTCGGAATCGTAAACGTATGCGGCAACCATACTTCAAGGGTGATTTCCGTGCTTACCAAAGACCAGCCTTTTTCCGTAAAGATAAAAGGGACCCAGTTTGTAGGATCCCTCGCATGGAAAGAGAACGATGCGCAGTCGGCCTGGGTGGAAGAGATTCCACGGCATGCACGCTACCGCATAGGGGACACCATAGTCACCAGCGGATTTTCCACTGCTTTCCCCGAAGGAATCCCGGTGGGCACAGTCATGGCGCAGGTAAAAAGCGGAGACAGCAACTTCTTTACCCTAAAGGTGCACCTCAGCTCTGACTTCAACCACCTGAGCACAGTAAGGGTAATAAAAGACAGTCTCAAACCGGAACTTGACATGCTACAGAGATTCGACCGAAAGGAGGAATGAACAAAAGTACATATGGACAAACGAATAATACATATCGCAGTCCTATTCGTGACTATCTTGCTCGCACAGATACTGATATTCAACCATATCCTGTTGTTCGGGATAGCGGCGCCTCTTGTGCTGGTCTACTTCATAGTGCGCACTCCTATAGATATGGGCACCAACATACTGCTTACGTTATCATTCCTGCTGGGACTGGCAGTAGACATCTGTTCCGACACTCCAGGGCTGAACGCGCTTGCATGCACGTTGACCGCAGTCGTGAAAAAACCTGTGTTCTACGCGTATGTACAGCATGACGACAGGATGAAAGGAATAACACCCAACATCCTTACCCTCGGGCTGGCAGACTATTGCAAATACCTGTTCACCATAACAGGAATATTCTCTTTCCTCGTTTTCTCAATCGAGTATTTCTCCTTTGCCGACATCAAAGAGATATTCATACTGACGCTCGGAAGCACGGCTCTGACTTTTCTCCTGCTTCTTGGCACAGACAGTCTCGTAACAATACGGCATGACCGCAGATCGAAATGAGGAAAGACTACGTTCTTGAGAAAAGGAAATTCGTCATAGGCGGATTCATAACCCTTATTGTGGTCATCTACCTTTTCAGACTGTTCAACCTTCAGGTAGGAGATGACAAATACAAGGAACACGCCGACAGCAACGCATTCCTTAAAAGAGTGATATACCCGGCACGCGGACTGGTGTACGACCGCAACGACAAGCTGCTGGTCTTCAATCAGCCTGCCTATGACGTGATGCTCATCCCGAAAGACGTGGCGGAATTCGACACGGCATCGCTGTGCCGCGTCCTTAATCTCTCCCGCCAGGAACTCGATGAAAAATGGGCCGCCATGAAGAATCCCCGCAAGAACCCTGGATATTCCGCCTACACCCCTCAGAAACTTCTCTCCCACCTCTCTGCTGAAGACTACGGCAGACTTTCAGAAAAACTGTATCTCTTCCCCGGTTTCTTCATACAGAAACGCACAGTGCGCCAATACAACTATACGGTGGCGTCAAACATTCTCGGAAACATCCGTGAGGTTTCTGGCCATGACCTTGAGAAAGACCGTTATTATCGTTCGGGCGACTACACCGGCGATCTCGGCGTGGAAAAAAGCTATGAGCGTGTCCTGCGCGGCGAAAAAGGCATGGAAATCCTTATGAAGGATGCAAGCGGAAGGATAAAGGGCAAATACGAAAACGGCATCCACGACGTGGCTCCCACCTCTGGCAGAAACCTGAAGCTTTCCATAGACGTCGATCTCCAGCAATACGGAGAACAGCTTATGCAGGGCAAAATCGGCGCAATCGTGGCCATCGAGCCTGCCACCGGGGAAATACTTGCGCTCGTGACGTCGCCTAATTACGACCCGTCCCTTCTTGTCGGAAAGGAACGCGGCAAAAACTATTCCGAGCTTGTAAAGAATCCCTACAAACCTCTATACGACCGGGCATTGCAGGGAATGTACCCTCCTGGCTCCACCTTCAAGCCCACCCAAGGACTCATATTCCTTCAGGAAGGCATAGTAACCCCCGGCACTGCATACCCGTGCTACAGGGGATACGTCAACGGTCTGCGTGTCGGATGCCACGGACACGGCTCTCCCATAGCGCTTAAGCCGGCACTCGCCACGTCGTGCAACGCCTATTTCTGCTGGGGACTAAAGAATATGATTGACAAGCGCGGCACCAATGCATCAGCGCAGCTCACCAAGTGGAAAGACTATATGGTGGAGATGGGCTACGGCTACCGGCTCGGCATAGACCTTCCTCATGAAAGCCGGGGATTCATACCGAACGCCGATTTCTACAGCAAGTCGTTCCGCGGGGCCAACTGGCGCGCCAACTCCATAATATCGATTTCGATAGGCCAAGGAGAAGTGCTTGCTACTCCGCTCCAGATTGCCAATCTGTGTGCCACAATCGCGAACCGGGGATATTTCTACACGCCCCACATAGTAAAGGAAATCTCCGACACTGTAATCGACTCCTCTTTCAGGAAAAGGCACAAGCCTGACATCAGGCGTCAGCACTACGAACTCGTGGCGGAAGGCATGCGGATGGCCGTGCTGGGCGGCACATGCCGAGGGGCGAACATACCCGGCATCGAGGTCTGCGGCAAGACAGGCACGGCACAGAATCCCCACGGGCGCGACCACAGCGCGTTTATGGGATTCGCACCGTACAAGAATCCGAAGATTGCCGTTGCCGTATATGTTGAGAACGCCGGATTCGGTGCAGCATTCGGTGTCCCCATAGGCAGCCTTATGATAGAGAAATATCTCCACGGTTCCATCTCTGCTGGAAGAAAAGCGGTGGAGACACGAATGTTGAACTCTAATACGATATATTCAAGTGGAGTCAAAAAACACTGAGGCCAACGTGTCGGTATTCCGGTCGCTCGACTGGGTTACGATCATTCTGTACGTGCTGCTCGTGTCGGCAGGTGCCGTGAGCATCTACGCCGCAAGCTATGATTTCGACAATGCAAGCATATTCGACCTGACCGAGTTCTCAGGCAAACAGTTCCTTTGGATAGGGCTTTCGCTCGTCATAGGATGCATAATACTCCTTCTCGACTACAGGCTTTATGAAGCATACGCATATCCCATCTATGGAGTAGTGATTCTGCTCCTTATAGTAACCATTTTCGTGGCTCCCGACATCAAAGGCTCCCATTCGTGGCTCGTCTTCGGCCCCGTAAGCCTTCAGCCTGCCGAGTTCGGCAAATTTGCCACGGCGTTGGCTCTCGCCAAGCTCTTCGACAGCTACAGTTTTTCGCTCAACGCCAAGATAAGCAACTATTTCAGGGCCTTGATCATAATATTCCTTCCGATTGTCATGATTCTGATGCAAAGGGAGACCGGCTCCGCGCTTGTCTACCTTTCACTTGTCTTCGTGCTTTATCGAGAAGGGATGAGCGGACTGGTGCTCTGTGCAGTGGTGTGCGCCGTGGCTTATTTTGTCGTGGCCGTAAAATACTCCACACCTCTGATACTCGGTCTTCCTGCCGGCGAGTTCTCTGTTTTCGTGCTCATCTGCGTAATCTTCTGCCTGATGCTTCTCTTCTATTGCCGCGACATATTCATTGCCCGAAACGTAATACTTGGCTTCATAGGCACAGGAATCTTGGTCTCTGTATTGGAGATTTGCGGTGTCCACGTCAACGGGCTTGCATATTTCCTTTCAGCCATCGGACTCGGGCTTGCATACGTTCTGGTGGCCATGATGCGCCATCGCATAAAGAAGTTCCTCATCACCGCAGGCTTTGTGGCTACGTCAGTCCTATTCCTCTTTTCCGTCAATTATGTCTTCGGCAATGTGCTTGAGCCGCACCAACAGATGCGCATCAAAGTTACCCTCGGAATCGAGGACGACCTCCGTGGAGCAGGCTACAACGTCAACCAATCCAAGATAGCCATCGGTTCAGGTGGAGTGTCGGGAAAAGGGTTCCTCAACGGAACACAGACAAAGTTGAAATATGTGCCGGAACAGCACACTGACTTCATATTCTGCACCATCGGCGAGGAACAAGGATTCATCGGGTCATCCATTGTGCTGGCACTGTTCCTCGCATTGATACTGAGGATAATTCATCTCGCAGAACGACAACGCACTCCGTTCGGACGTGTCTACATCTACTGCGTGGTGTCGTATCTCATATTCCATTTGGCAATAAACATCGGAATGGTAATCGGACTTTGCCCTGTGATAGGCATACCGCTTCCGTTCTTCAGCTACGGAGGGTCGGCACTATGGGGATTCACGATACTCCTATTCATAATGCTCCGTATCGATGCCTCAAGGAAAGAAAGACGCGACTGACTGTTTTTTTGACCACAACGGATAACACAACCGCATTCAGGCGCGTTATAGATAAAGAATACAATTAGACAACCTTTTATAAAAACCCAAAGAAATGGCAAACAAAAGAGATTTCAAGAAATATGTGGAGTCGGTCGGCGCGGCCATCTGCGACGAAATGATGATTGCCTTCTACAATGTGGAAGGCATCGACCAGGAAAAAACGCAGGAGAGCATAGCCAAAGTGCTCGGTGCTGTAGGCAAAGCCACCAGCAACTCCAACGTGTTCTTTGACAAAGGCCAGAAGGCTTTCGATAATCCTAAGGAATACAACCGTGCCAAGGAAGCCTTCTTCAAGCAGCTGTTCAAGAAAATCAATGAAGACTTCGCCCGCGAAATCAATGAGGCTCTGAAGGAATTCAACGCAGCCATTCCAGCTGAGGTCAAAGCCCAAATGAAAGCCTCCGTTCAGGCTTGATTCAACAGTCTATGGCGATGGAGAGAAGCATTTGGGGACGATTGCTCCATCTTTTCGGATGGGAAGTATGCATCACGGTGCCACGCAGGAGCAAATGCGTCATATGCGTCGCGCCTCACACCTCAAACTGGGATTTCATTCTCGGCCTCGCCGCATACAAATCGTTGGGAAGGGAAGCCAATTTCCTCATGAAGGAATCTTGGTTTTTCTTCCCACTGAAATACCTTCTCAACAGGCTTGGAGGCATTCCTGTCCCTTCCCGCAAAGGGGCAGAGTTGACATCTGCCATAGTGTCCCGTTTCAACGGCGCACGCTATATGAACCTGGCGGTAACTCCGGAAGGGACGCGGTCGCGCAACGACAAGTGGCGCAAAGGATTCCTGTACATAGCCTATGGAGCCAAAGTTCCGCTCCAGCTCGGGGTCATAGACTACCGCTCGAAAAAAATCATAATCAAAGAAGAATATTTACCAACGGGCGACATCGAGACAGACATGCGTTTTGTGAGTCGGTTCTACTGCGACTATGCCGATGCCGCCCTTTATCCGGACAAATTTGCCGTTTCTGACTTGAACCAACCATGACAAACAACGATCTTCACGTAGCGCTCTTCCCCCAGCAAATAGAATGGGGAAACAAGAGCCGCAATCTGCAGACGCTCTCCGAAGTCGCCGATTCGCTCCATCCCGACACGGATCTTCTCATAGTACCCGAGACTTTCTCCACAGGATTCCCTTCAGGAGACAAAGAAAGCATCCGCCCGCTATCCGAAAGGAACACGGGCGAGACAATCGATTTCATAAAGGCCGTGGCGGCTCGCAACAACATAGCCATAGCAGGGTCTTTCATAGCAGACTCAGGCGGTTCGCTTTACAACCGTGCTTTCTTCATAGAACCGTCAGGCGAAGAGACATTTGCAGACAAGAGGCATCTGTTCACTATGGCAGGCGAACACAATTCATTCTCTTACGGGCATGACCGGCTTGCCGTAAGATTCAGAGGATGGAACATAGCCATGGTGGTATGCTACGACATCCGGTTTCCGGTATGGTGCCGCAACGTACAGAACGAGTATGACCTTCTCATCGCCGTTGCCAACTGGCCCAAAGTGCGTGTCAACGCGTGGAACCAGCTCCTGATTGCCCGCGCAATAGAAAATGAGGCCTATGTATGCGGAGTTGACTGTTCAGGTACTGACAACAACGGATTTGAATATGACGGTTCATCCATGGCCGTGGACTTCAAAGGCAAAGACATCTCTGTGGAACGGGATTCTCAGGAATCCGACCCGGGAACCCGAATCCTTTACGCCAATCTCTCTAAAGAAAAACTTGAAGCTTTCAGGTCTAAATTCCCGGCATGGAGGGATGCCGATGCATTCAAGCTTCTTTGAAAGACTGAATTTCGTTTATCAAACAAGCTCTTATCTTCTTTCTTACAATCATAATGGTTTCAAAAACCTACATATCAACCAAAAGCATCTTTCTTCTTGCATCTCTCGCCATATTCATTTTCGGTTCGTGCAGGAACGACAGTCCCAAAGATGTTGAAATAACTGCAATGCCAGTCAAAATCCAAGGGCAGTCCAACTGGAGCTTCTACGGCTGCGACGGTTTGTTCAGATACGAGAACCAACTGAAAGCTGAGCCGTCCCTAATCATCAACGGATGCTTCAGCACGGTCAATGAAGACGGAACCGTATCGCTTTACAGAGCCACGGACGGACTCAAACCGATGCCTGGATGCAGAAGACTATCAAGTGCCGGATGGTGCCATGACGGACTGATACCGGTAAGCGGATTGAAATCTCGCATTGAAGTCATTGACTCCCTCGGCAGAAAGAGGTTCACCCTCACACCCGTAGACGGCGTTGAAATAATAGAATCATCTGCAGCGTTCTTTGACGGACTTCTGATGATTGTGAATGCCGACGGCAAATACGGCTACATCGACACGGAAGGGAACGTACGCATAAAGCCCAAATACTATGCCGCAGACAATTTCTCTGAGGGGAAGGCGATGGTAGAGATTCCAGGCAAGAAGCAGTCAGACAGACGCCTTTACCGCTTCATCGACACCAAAGGGAACACGCTTTTCGACATTCCGGCCCATCTCAGGCTTGAAACGTTCAACTTCAAGTACGGACGTGTGGTGGCACGCACGGCAAAAGGCGAAATGGGATTCGTAGATTCCACAGGAGAGTTCCAGAATGCCATTCCGGAAGCCATAGGCATAGGCCAGTACGATGACGATTATTACTGCTACATGACCAAAGCGGGAAAATGGGGCATAGTCGGTTTTGACGGGAAAAAGCGTTTAGGCGAAAAATACGAGACAATCGAGATTCTCTCCGACCGTTCTTTTCTTGTCCAGGAACAGGGAGGCATATATAAAGTGCTTGATAAAAACGGTATAGAGAAACTTGATTTTTCAGAATATTCATACGTGAAGTATTCTCCGTTTTTCGGCTTTATATGCAAAATTCCCGGAGCGACCGTGCTCCTGAACAAAAACGGACGTCAAGAGTGTCCTTACAATCTTTCCAAGGCATCTCTCAACCGATGCGCATCGCTTTACATAAGGTCGGATTATGACACCTTTCAGTCCAACATAAGACCATTGGCAAGACTTTTGTCGCCTTATGGACTCGGTAAATACAAGATAGGGATGCCTTGCTATGCTTATCTGCGCGAAGATCCGTCTTCATACGAAGGCAAATCGTCATTCGACATATCAGATGTCATAAATGACAGCAAAGTGGTGAAATACAACATCAACGTGGTTTCCGACCGTAGGCTCGTTAAGCTCGTCCCGGGGCGAAGTTCGGAAACCAGCCATGTATTCGACAACGACGCTACCATAAAGATGATACAGATAGACCTTGATTTTGCCGACGATTCATGGAATTCGCGCCAGATGCGCTTCACACGGAATCTCCGAAACAAAGGTTTCTCGTTTGTAAGTTCCCTCGAAGTGAATGGACTAAGCTTTGTCCTTTACAAGGCAATGGAGAACGAGCTTATCATATTGACTGACGACGACAATCGGCATACACGAATATATCTGCTCAGGAAAGCAGATGCCCAAAAGCTAAAAACGCGAGTTCGGGATAACGAAAGCCCTAACGGCTGTTCTGAAAAGAGACATAGATTATCAGGTGACCCGGTCGGGTCGCCTGATTTTTTACCGTCGTGTTTACCGCCAGAAGACGAGCTGCCCGCTTG
>CAJSYI010000024.1 GCA_910573745.1 Muribaculaceae bacterium
CCGAGAACATACAGGGTGCGCAGGCCCGGGCACGGGACCTGCCAGAGGGACGCCGTCGTGGCGTCGCGGATCGCGTTTCGCTTCCGGAAGTCCTCCTTCGGGGACACAACGCCCCGCGCGGATGGCGCGGGAGCGGCGAGGGGCGGCCCTGAGGGGCGCGTCCCGGAAAAGGAAAAGACCAAGGCGGGGACAGCACGGGGGCTCCACCTCTTCCCATCCCGAACAGAGAAGTTAAACCCCGCGGCGCCGATGGTACTGCGAAAGCGGGAGAGCAGGTAACCGCCGCCCTTGAGGCCGGCCGGACGGACGAGAGTCTGCCCGGCCGGCACTCTTTTTGCCCCGTCCCTTGCCCCTTCCTCTTTTTGCCCCGGGCATCACCCTTCCCCGCCCCTTCATTTATCCCTTTCTCCCCCCCTTTCCTTCCTTTCCCTTCCCGCCTCCCCCTTCCCCCCTTTCCCCCTTTCGGGGCGGATAAGGCCTGTAAAGGCCATTCAAGGCGGCACGGGGGCTGGCCAAGGCAATCAAGGGCGGGACAGGGCGGCCTGACTTAAGGCCAGGCAAGGCAATTCAGCGGATGAAGGGTAGGGCTGATTAGGGAGGCAGGACAAAGCCAACTGGTCTAGGCCAGAAGGCAATTTAGGTCGATAAAGGAATGGTAATCAAGAGCTGGAGTGCGGATAATGGTTGTGTTGGATGAGAACTAAGATTGCCGTAAGTTGTTATAATTGTGATTTGTGTGGTGTTTTTTTGTTGATGCGGGACTTTTTGGCTAACTTTGTGTTGTTTATAAGTTTTCGTGTCCATCGTGTAATTCAGTTGCTGTGGATGCCACCAAATCTGTAAACCAATATGACATATAATTCAAAATATAGACTATGACTATGATTAAAGATTACAATTTCGCCGGCAAGAAAGCTATTGTCAGGGTGGACTTTAATGTCCCTCTTGATGAGAACGGTAACATCACTGATGATACGCGTATACGTGGTGCGTTGCCAACTTTGAGAAAAATTCTTGAGGACGGCGGAAGCCTGATCCTTATGTCCCATATGGGGAAGCCCAAGGGGAAATTTAACGAAAATCTCTCTCTTTCCCAGATTAAAGATGCTGTGGCCAAAGCTCTCGGCCGTGACGTTAAGTTCGCTCCGGACTGTATGAAGGCTCAGGAGGCAGCAAGGGATCTGAAGCCTGGAGAAGTTCTTCTTCTCGAGAATCTGCGGTTCTATCCTGAAGAGGAGGGCAAGCCAATCGGCATCGATAAAAACAGTCAGGGCTATGCCGATGCTGCCAAAGAGATGAAGGATCGACAAAAGGAATTTGCAAAGGTGCTTGCCTCGTATGCCGATGTGTATGTAAATGATGCTTTCGGAACAGCTCACCGCAAGCATGGCTCTACAGCCGTTATTGCTGACTATTTCGACAATCAAGACAAGATGCTCGGTTTCCTTATGGAGAAGGAGGTGAAGGCGGTGGACAATATATTAAAGGACATCAAGCGTCCGTTCACTGCCATAATGGGCGGCTCGAAGGTCTCTACCAAGATAGGAATCATCGAGAACCTTATGGAGAAGGTAGACAATCTGATTCTCTGCGGAGGAATGACCTATACTTTTGCGAAGGCTCGGGGCGGCAAAATAGGCAATTCAATTTGTGAAGACGACAAGCTTGACCTTGCGCTTGAAATAATGCAGAAGGCCAAAGAGAAAGGTGTAAACCTTGTTTTGGGTACGGACTGTGTTGCGGGAGACTCTTTTTCCAATGATGCAAAGACCCAGGCATGCTCTGCTATGGAAATACCAGAGGGATGGATGGGACTTGATGCGGGGCCGGATTCGGTGGCACAGTTCCGTGATGTGATTCTTCCGGCAAAGACTATTCTTTGGAACGGCCCGGCCGGCGTATTTGAGTTCGAGAATTTCGCGACTGGATCCAAAGCCATCGCGGAGGCCATCGCGGAGGCCACTGCAAACGGTGCTTTTTCGCTTGTAGGAGGCGGAGACAGCGTTGCATGTGTCAACAAGTTCGGTCTTGCGGACAGTGTCTCGTACGTCAGCACCGGTGGCGGTGCATTGCTTGAGGCAATAGAGGGCAAGACGCTTCCTGGAGTTGCCGCCGTAGAATAGTAGCAGGCAAAAAGATGCATCCAAAGTAACACGGGAGAATCTTGGTTTAAAATCAGGATTCTTCCGTTTTTTTATATGTTGAGTGCATTAAAAGAATGATTGTTAACAAAAAAATGACTGTCTGATGTAGATTATTTCAAAATAAATTGTAATTTTGCATGGTCAAAGAAGATATTCGGGCAGTTTAGGGCTTGTATAGTGTTATGGACAAAGTTCAGAGACTTATGTAAGCTTGTGAAATGCGGAATTTTACGATACTCTGATGCGGCCAAAGACTTGCTGTATTCAAGTTCTTGGGCGTAGAGGATGATTGTGTAGACCGGAAGTTAAGTATAGTTAACCCAACAAGAAAAAGAAAAACTCACCGTTATATGTAGCAAAGGCGGAAGCGCCCTCTTCATATCCGATGAGGAAGAAAGAAGGAAAGTAACTCTAAAAAATAATTTTAAACCAACAAAACACAAACAGACACATTATGGAGACTCAGAATCCTAAGCCTCAGGCACCGAAGCCTGCTGCTGCAAGAATCAAGAAGGAGGAAAAAATCAGCAACGTCCGCGGCATCCGCAACGCGTTCGCCGTGATCATTGCCTGCGCCATCGCCGGCGTCTGCATCTACTTCTTCGGAATGGGATATTCCGGCAACTTCGAAGGCGGCGACACTGCCAACCATCCTCTGAACCTCGCCGGTACGGTCTATAAGGGCGGTTTCATCGTACCTATTCTGATGACTCTTCTTCTCACAGTGATTGTGCTTTCAATCGAGCGTTGGATTGCCATCAGCTCTGCTTCGGGCAAGGGCAACACCACCAAGTTCGTTGCCGACATCAAGGCTGACCTTGCTGCCAACAAGATTGACGCTGCTATGGAACGCTGCCGCAAGCAGAAAGGCTCAGTAGCATCTGTGGTTTACAACACTTTGGTGAAGTACAAAGAGATGGACCAGAACACGGTTCTCAGCAAGGAGCAGAAGCTCACCACGCTCCGCAATGAAGTGGAAGAGGCTACGGCTCTTGAGATGCCTTCTCTTTCGCAGAACCTTCCTATCGTGGCAACTCTCACCACTCTCGGTACTCTCGTAGGTCTTCTCGGTACTGTGATGGGTATGATCAAGTCGTTCCAGGCTCTCGCAGCATCCGGCTCGCCTGACTCAACTGAGCTTTCTACCGGTATTTCCGAGGCACTCGTGAACACTGCGTTCGGTATCGCAACAGGTGCATTCGCAGTTATCTCCTACAACTTCTTCACCAACAAAATCGACAACCTCACCTACGCTATCGACGAAATCGGTTTCTCAATCGTAGCGACTTTCGCTGCCACTCACTAATTGCCGTGTGCAATCACAGTGAAGAAGCAACAACAATCACACAAACCGAATTAAGTTAATAGCTAATATGGGAAGAGTAAAAATTGCAAGAAAATCTACATTCATCGACATGACGGCGATGAGTGATGTGACTGTGCTTTTGCTTACCTTCTTCATGTTGACATCGACCTTCCTCGCCAAAGAACCTGCCACGGTGGTCACGCCTCCTTCCGTTTCGGAAGAGAAGGTGCAGGAGACCAACTATGTTCAGGTGCTTGTGAGTCCGCAAGGTCAAGTATGGCTTACTATGAACAATGACACCAGTGCCAACTGGTCTAATGAGAAGATGCGTATGGCGCTTCTCGACAAAGTAAGCGAGATATACAACGAGTCGCATAAGAACAAGGTGTCGTTCACACCTCAGCAGAAGCTTACCTTCAGCAAGATGGGCTCTTTCGGAGTGCCTCTTGCCCAGATGGGCAAATTCCTCGATCTGGCAGGCAACAACCTGACGTCCACGCAGGCCGACAAATGGCTTCAGGGACAGGGCGAGCCGGGACAGATCACCGGAATTCCAATCGACGACAACAAGGACGAAAGCCGTCCCAACGAATTTCAGATGTGGATGAAAGCATTGCGCCAGACTGACAATGAGAACCTCGCCAACGCCATCAAAGACGGCACAGGCGTGGCCATCAAGGCAGACATCAACACCAATTACGGCACGATGCACAGGGTGATGGACAATCTCCAGACCATCCATATGAACAAGTTCACTTTATTGACAGCACTTAAGAGCGGAGAATAACAGTTATGGCAGAAGTTCAGCAAGACAATGGTGGGGGCAAAGGCAAAAACCACCAGAAAAAAATGACGATTCGCGTGGATTTCACGCCTATGGTCGACATGAACATGTTGCTTATCACGTTCTTCATGCTCTGTACGACTATGATCAAGTCTCAGACTCTCAACATTGCGCTTCCTTCAAACGAGAAAGTGGACAATGTGGAGAACATGAGCCAGGCGTCGGCCGACGATGCCGTTACGATCATCCTTGACGCCAAGCGCAAGGTCGGTTCGATGGCTGTCGATACGGTGAACGGCAAGGTTGTCAATGAGGTTTACTATTTCTTCGGAAAGCCTCTTGACGGTGAGAATCCTTCCGATCCTGCCACGCTCCAGCAGCACAATAACCTCCAAAAGTCGGAATTCCTGGCTGATGAGGTGAATTCTGCGGGCGTTCCTTCGGCACGCGGCATCCGCAAGATCATTCAGGAGCGCAACAAAGACGTGCTCAAGAAGATTGAAGAGCTGAAGAAGCAGTTCCGTGAAGGAAAGATAGACCAGGCCAAATATGACGAACTCGCCAAGCAGGTACGCAAGGACGAGAACCTCAAGAAGCCGGTGGTCATCATCAAGTCCACTCCGGAGGCCTCATACGGTGCGCTTGTGGAAGTGCTCGATGAGATGCAGATCAACTCCATCTCCAAATATCAGATTGACAATATGGAGAAAGTTGACTCGCTCATGCTTATCGATTACCAGAACAAGCACCGCGGAAAGTGATGCAGATTTATTAACCCTTAAAGCAGAAACAGAACATCATGGCTAAAAGAAATGTAGATCTGACATCAAAGGAATGGCGCGACATAGTTTTCTCGAATAAGAACAAGGAGTTCGGCGCATATCAGCTTCGTGCCAAGAGCGACAAGCGTCATAATATGGCCGTCCTCTATACTCTTATCGGTCTCGTAATCGTTTTATTCCTGATTTTCGGGTATTCAAAATATTCCGACTACCAGGCTGAGAAGGCTGCCCTCGAGGCTAAGGAAAAGGCCGAGAAGATGAGCCAGGCCATTCTTGAACAAGTGGAGGAGACTCCTGAAGAGGATGAAGAAATCGAAGAGCAGAAGTTTGAGCAACCTGAGGTTGTGGTGCCTGAAGAGGTGCTCGCTACCGTGCAGGTTACTCAGATTGCCATCGTCGATGCCGACAAGGTGAAGAATGAGGTGATGGATATGGAGACCCAGCAGGAAGACAACACCGCTCGCGGAGTTGTCAACCAGGAGGGTTCTGACGATGCCGACAAGTTCAAGGCAGTCCAGGAGCAGGTCGTGGTGAAAGAGCCGGAACCCGAGGTACAGAAGCCCAAAGAGGAACAAATCTTCGTTGCCGTAGAGCAGCCGGCAGAGTTCCCCGGTGGTATGGCCGCCTTAATGAGATGGCTCAACAACAATATGCGTTATCCTGAAGCCGCTCAGCAGAACGACATACAAGGTCGCGTAATCGTGAACTTCGTGGTCGAGAAAGACGGAAGCATCGCCAACGTGAAGATTGCCAAAGGTGTGGACAAGGATCTTGACCGTGAGGCATTGCGCGTGGTGAAAAAGATGCCGAAGTGGCAGCCCGGTAAGAACAACGGTGTTGCGGTTCGCTCTTACTTCAACCTTCCTGTAATTTTCCGATTGCAGAATCAGTAAGACTTTCGCGCGATCTAAGACCGTAATAAAAACAGGCTGTGTCAGAATGAACCGATACAGCCTGTTTTTATTTAAGTCGTTGTTAGAGAGTGTTGAGTTTTAACTGAAATTATCCATGCTAAATTTGCAGTCGGAAAGGTTACGATCGAACCACGACATTTTGGTAAATAAAATCTCTCATTCTATATATGAAGAAAATATTTTTAATTTCCTTGATTATAGTTCATTCGTGCATTGCGTTTGCACAGAATTACTGCGTGAACGACACCATTGTCCGCGAAATTCAGTTCCCTCTTACTCTGGACGACAAAACCGAATTCTTCTATTTCAATGATGAATGGATTCCAGGGGCACACCCTGGTCTGGTATCGGTCGACTCCATTCAGAAGGCAGAGGTAAAAAATGACGAGTATGGAAATCGTGCCATCTTTTTGACAGTATCGCCCGAAACTCTTACACAAATAAAAATGGAAGCGAGAAAAGTCAGAGTAGACCTTGACGCTCGCTTTGAGTTTCCCGGAGGTAACGGAAAACTCAAAGAATGGATTGATGAAAACATCCGTATTCCCGAAGGATTCAAGGGTAGCGAAAGAGTTTTGGTCAGATTTACCGTTCATCCTGACGGTTCAATCAGCAACCCGACAATTTTTCGTCGCCCGAGCAAAAACGAAGCTGTCAATCAAGAGGCACTAAGGCTTGTGAGTGAGTTGCCCAAATTCCGCGTTAAATACTATATTCCCCACTTAAAGAAAAGCTTCACCTGTTATCTTCCAATCACTTTCAAAGAGCCGGGCGTGATGTTTATAAGAGGAGGAGAACGCTCTTTTATAAATCAGTTTTCCGAAATTGAACCCAAAATCAAGCAATTATATGATAATTTGGTATTTGCCACAACCAAAGATCCGGATTTCAATATTGCTGACATTTGTACTGCAGATTTTATTGAGCGTCTGGAGAAAGCCAATGACTCCGACTCCAAAGGTTGTGCAACGTGGCTTTTAAGGTCGGGTATGCAAGATGGCGACGACACCCCTTCTCGTGTTATATCGATAGTTCCCGGTGTCGACAACACAGCAATAGTTAATTGGTCGGACATGGGACACAAAGGCTCTACAACCTTTACGTTGGTTAAGTCCGATGGAGTGTGGAAAATCAACAGTGCCACTGTTCCTGAGGGATATAATCCATTATAAATTTATTCTAAACTACTTACAGTATGTAAGGGAGCCACAAGTGATTATCCTGTGGCTCCCTTTTTATCATCATGGTAGTTGCGGGGATCAGATCATAGCTATGGCAGAGATGTATTTGGCCATCGAGGAGGCTTTCTTTATGGCTTTCCATGGCTTGCGTCCTATTTCTGTTTCGGCATATTCCCAAAAAGGCTTTATTTTGGATATTACCTGCATATCACCGCAGAGAGTGTTCTGATAGTGCGTGAACAGTCGGTTGTGGAAATCCTTCATAAGAGCCAGCCGTTGTTCCGGCGGAAGCTCTGTCCCTTCGAGGCTTTCTTTGATCAATGAAGGACGGGCAAGAAGGCCGCGGCCTGTCATTACGCCTGAAATGCCAGGGAACTGTCGGCGTATGCTCTCTATGTCTTCCGGTGTTTTGATGTCTCCGTTGTAAATCACAGGTATGTCGGTAGAGTCGAGAATTGCCTTGAAAGCGTCAAGGTCAACTTCTCCGGAATACTGTTGCTTTGCAAACCGGGGATGCACTGTCAGGTGTTCCAGCGGCATCTTGTTTATCAAATCGAAGGCAGTCTTCCATTCGTCGGGCGAAACCATTCCGAGCCGCATCTTCAGAGAGAATTTAATATCGGTGTATTCAGAGATGGTTTCGGCAATGGCGGACACGAGTTCCCGGCTGCATATGGCCGCTGCTCCTCTGCCGCGGGCGGTCTGAAGAGGGAACGGACATCCCATATTCAAGTCTATCTCTTTTGCTCCAGCGGATTTCAGGGCATCGAGCAGACAGCGGAGTTCTGCGGCATCGCGGAATATCACTTGGGGCACTGTCCGGTGTCCGTCGTTCAACGGGCCGAAGGCATCATTGAGGTCGCGGTTGCGCGGTGCGCCTTTTTCCGCACGGATGAAAGGTGTGAAGTAAGCATCTGCATCGCCGTACACTTGGGCATGGAAAGCTCTGTAGGCGGCATCTGTATGGCCTTGTATCGGAGCGGCCATCAAAGAAAAGTCGGAATTGGTCATATATAAGATTCATTTTGAGGGCATGAACACGAAATAGACTGCTGCCACGAGGCAAACGAATGCGGCTATGTGGTTCCAATGCAGCTTTTCTCCTGAAAAGAAGAACATCGCGAGCACTGTGAAAACGGTCAGCGTAATCACTTCCTGCAGCACTTTAAGCTGCATAAGAGAGAACGGGCCTCCGTTGCCAATGAACCCCATCTTGTTGGCGGGAACCATAAAGCAGTATTCCATCAGCGCGATTCCCCAAGAGAAAAGGATCACAACGAAAAGAGGCCAATCCTTGCCGATTCCCATAGACTGCATCTTCAGATGGCCATACCAAGCTATGGTCATGAAGACGTTGGAAATCACGAGGAGCAGAATTGTAATTGCAGTCGCGTTCATATGTAAGTGTTCAATTAAGAAGCTGTAAAAAAACTAAACGGCATAAGCGGATTTTGCTTATCGGTGTGTTTGTAATGCAAAATTAGCGAAAAACGGCGATGCTTCCAAATGCCGCCTAAAAAGGACGTGTCCGAAAGGCATAAAGCATTTCCGGACACGTTGGAGTTAAGTTCAATGAAACGGATTCAACGTCATTGTATCTGTCGGCGCAGCTTGGAGAGGTATTGAGGGGTTATGCCGAGGTATGACGCTATTATCCTCAATGATACGTTGTGTATTATCTCCGGCCTTTTCTTCAGGATGGTTTCGTACCGTTCTTTTGCAGGCCCCTGCACGGTCCGTCCCTTCATTTCAAAGAAATACAATTGGTATTGCACGTTGCCGAGACACCAACGGGCGAATTCCGCCGATGAGTCTATCAGAGAAGAGAAGTCTTCTTTCCTGACTTTCATCAAAGTCGAGGGACAGCATACCTCGTATGTGTTAGGCGACGGTTGTCCGCGCAGATAAGAATGATAGGATATGCAGACCGTGCCGGGTAGGCCGAAATAAGATGTTCGCTCCGTCTCCGCTTCTCCTTCCACATGGTAACACCGCATGATGCCGTCAATCAATATGTAGAAATCAGGATCGATGTCTCCTGCACGTGTTATCGCTTCTCCGGAACGCAGACGGATTATGGACCCCATATTGATAAGCCTTTCGACAAGCTCTTCAGGAATTTCGTATGTGGATTCTTTCCTGATGAGCTCTCTCAGCTTTTCGCGTTGGGACGGTGTGGCTTTACCCTTGATTTGCATTTCCGGCTTGTTGGGGATTTCAGAAGGGGAGGTCGTCGCTCTCCGAGGAGCCGAAGTTTGAACTGTCGTGGCCGGAAGCTATTCCTGATGCAGGCTGTCCGTATCCGGGAGCCGGTTCGCCTCCGAAAGCCGGGGCGGCCTGTTGGGCGGCGCCTTGGTCGAGCGGGCGTGAGGCGAATGCACGGATGTCCGTGTACCAGCGGCCGTTGTATTCGCGGCTTTCGATGTCGTAGGATATTGCGTATGACTCGCCGATTCTCAGAGGGTTGGAGTCCACTCGGTCTCCGAAAAAGTGGAAACACACCTGTCGGGGATACTGTCCGAAAGTCTCGAGCACCCATTCCTTCTTTTTCCAAGGATTGCCGGCACGCGACACGCCTTCCTGAAGGGGAAGGTCTCTTATGATTTTGCCTTCTATTTCCATAGTGGAGTCTGTTTTTTTGTTTTTCAATTGAAATGCAAAGGTAGCTCTTTTTCGTGGCACGACAAAATAAATTTTGTTGAGGCCAGGAATTATTAGTAATTTTGCAGTCATGATTTCGACCATAAAGAAATACTTTCCGCATCTGACAGAGGTGCAGGAAAATCAGATGGAGGCTATGATGCGTCTGTATCCTGAATGGAACGCCAAGATAAACGTGGTTTCGCGTAAGGACATAGACAATCTTGAGGTGAATCATCTGCTTCATTCGCTGGCAATTGCCAAGTTCATCGGCTTCAAGTCCGGGTCGAGGGTGCTTGACCTTGGCACAGGCGGCGGCCTTCCGGGGCTTCCTCTTGCCGCAATGTTTCCGGAAGTGCATTTCCATCTCATCGACCGAATCGGGAAGAAGGTGATGGTGGCCCGTGAGATTGCAGAAGGAGCCGGATTGACCAACGTGAGCTTCCAGCACGGCGACATAGGCGAATGCCACGAGAAGTTCGACTTCGTGGTGAGCCGGGCGGTCATGTCTCAGCCGGAGCTTGTAAAGCTCGTGAGAAGGAACATCGCGCGAGAGGGGCGCAACGCCGTCCCAAACGGACTCATAACCCTGAAAGGGGGTGATCTTAATGCCGAATTGCGCACGCTGGCTTCACGGAGCGAGGTGCTGGACCTTACCCAATATTTTTCCGAGCCGTTTTTCCAGACAAAGAAATTAATATACACTTCGATATGAGTCTGCATACCGCACGCTTTGAGTTTTCGCTTTTCGGGATAAACACTTACGTGGTCTATGACCCGGAAACCCGTGAATGCGCCATCATAGACCCCGGAATGATGGGCATCGAGGAGGAAAACGCGATGAAAAACTTCATCAACCGGGAACACCTCGACGTGAAGCATCTTGTCAACACTCATCTTCATATCGACCATGCTGTGGGCAACAGGTTCGTGGCAGACAGCTACGGTGTGCCCGTTTCAGCCCATAAGCTCGATGAGCCTCTTATGGAACGCATCAAGCAGCAGGCCGAGATGTTCGGCATAAAGGAGAAGGTCCATGTCGCCGAAGTGGAGCGGTTTCTTGCCGAGGGCGATGTGATAAAAATCGGCAGCGGAGAGCTTGAAATACTCCACGTTCCCGGACATAGCCCCGGCAGCATAGTGCTCTATGACCGTAATGGCGGAGTCCTGTATGGCGGCGACGTGCTTTTCGAGAGAAGCATCGGACGCACAGACCTTCCAGGCGGAAGCCATGCGCAGCTCGTGCGTGGAATAAAGGAGAAATTGTTCACGCTTCCTGATGAGACCGTTGTATATCCGGGACATGGACCGGCCACCACGATAGGACGCGAAAAACAATACAACCCGTTTGTTCATTGACTGAGGTGAGTTTGGCACGCCAATTGCAATTCTGTAAAAACCAGAACAAACAAACTCACCCTTAAATACTTCAAACTCACTACTCGTAAAATTTATGGGATTTTTCAAAAAGATATTTTCACGCGAGAAAAAAGAGAAACTTGACACCGGCCTTCAGAAGACCAAAACAGGTGTGTGGGACAAGATATCGCGTGCTGTAGCCGGCAAGAGCAAGGTAGATGACGAGGTTCTTGACAACCTGGAGGAGGCATTCATAACAAGCGATGTAGGCGTGGACACTACGCTTAAGATCATAGAGCGTCTTGAAGCCCGTGTGGCCCGCGACAAGTATCTCGGTTCGGAAGAGCTTAACAATCTTCTTTGCGAAGAGGTTACAGACCTTCTTGCCGAGGACATAAGTCGTGCCGAGAATCAGGAACTCGGAGATTTCGAGGTGCCAAAGACCGGTGAGCCTTACGTGATTATGGTGGTGGGTGTCAACGGAGTGGGCAAGACCACCACCATAGGAAAGCTCGCATGTCAGTATGTGCGTGCCGGAAACAAGGTGGTGCTCGGTGCGGCAGACACATTCCGTGCAGCCTCCATCGAGCAGCTTGAGGTATGGGGCGAACGCGCCGGAGTGCCTGTCATAAAGCAAAAGATGGGCAGCGATCCTGCAGCGGTGGCTTTCGACACGGTGCAGAGCGCGAAGGCGCATGGCGCGGATGTGGTGATCATAGATACCGCAGGCCGTCTTCACAACAAGGTCGGGCTTATGAACGAGCTCACCAAAATCAAGAACACTATGAAGAAAGTGGTTCCGGACGCGCCTCATGAGATACTCCTTGTGCTTGACGGCTCCACCGGACAGAATGCTTTTGAGCAGGCGCGGCAGTTTGCCGCCGCTACCGACGTGAATGCCATGGCAATCACTAAGCTTGACGGTACAGCCAAGGGAGGAGTGGTGATAGGCATCAGCGACCAGATGAAGATTCCTGTGAAATACATCGGGATAGGCGAGGGCATAGAAGACCTCCAGGTGTTCAATCCGCGCGAATTTGTGCGCTCGTTGTTTGCGAAAGACTGATTCGGAAGTGTTCAGACTCGGCCATATAGATGTAATTTCGATGGGGTGTTCCAAGAACCTCGTCGATTCTCAGCGTCTGATGAAGATGCTTGAAAGCAAAGGCTATACGCTCAGCCATGATCCGGCGGTGCCTTCAGGAGAATATGTGGTGGTAAACACCTGCGGCTTCATCGGGGATGCCAAGGAAGAGTCGATAGAGCTGCTTCTCGGCCTCGCCCGCCTCAAAGAGGAGGGGGTGATAGGCCGGATAGCCGTGATGGGATGTCTTTCTCAGCGGTATATGGAAGAGCTTGAGGCAGAGATTCCGGAAGTTGACTGTTGGTACGGCAAGTTTGACTGGCGCGGTTTCGCCGATTCGCTCCCTGACCGGAACGGAGCCTTTGAAGACCGTCCAAAGCCGTGGGAACGTGTGCTTACCGGCAATCCGTGGAGCGCGTACATAAAGATTTCTGAGGGATGCAACAGGTTCTGCGCTTTCTGCGCCATCCCCCTAATCACGGGCAGGCACACTTCGCGCCCCATAGGCGAGATAATCGAGGAGACGCGACAGCTCGTCGGAAAGGGGGTCAAGGAGTTCAACATAATAGCGCAAGACCTGTCTTATTACGGCATGGACATATACGGGCGGCACGCGTTGGCGGAGCTTGTAGACCGTATGGCCGATATAAAGGGAGTGGAATGGATACGTCTGCATTATGCCTATCCGACAGATTTCCCTTATGACATACTTCCTGTGATGGCCCGGCGCGACAACGTTTGCAAATATCTTGACATCGCGCTCCAGCACATTTCCGATCCGGTGCTCGACCGTATGCGCCGCAACTTCAACGCTTCTCAGACGCGTGAGCTTATAGAGCGGATAAGACGCGAGGTTCCCGGCATACGCTTGCGCACTACGCTTATGGTGGGCTTTCCCGGCGAAACCGAGGATGATTTCCGTAAGCTTGTGGATTTCGTAGGGGAAGCCCGATTCGACCGGATGGGTGCATTCGCCTACAGTGAGGAGGAAGGCACACACGCCGCGCTCCACCTCAAGGACGATGTGGATGATTCCACCAAGCAACGCCGTCTTGACGAGCTTATGGCTGCGCAGGAGGCAATCGCATCCGAGCTTAACGAAGCGATGGCCGGTATGAGGCTTAAAGTGCTTGTAGAACGGACGGAAGACGGAATGATCGTAGGGCGTACGCAGTATGACAGTCCGGAGGTGGATCCCGAGATTCTTGTCAGTCCTGCGGAAATCGGCAATTTGCCTGTTCCCGGAGAAATGATTGATGTGGAGGTTTCCGGGAGCGATGCTTACGATCTCAGAGGAATACAGGTTTAGCGGGCATATGCACAAGGATTTTTTATCGATGTCCCTTAGGAAGGGGGTGAGTTTCTACGCTTTCCGTGAGCCGGGAAGCGTAGAAGTCATATACGGGGCATCGCAGTATCCGCGTCGAGGCCTGCATGTCGGCGGATTTGTTGTGGCTCCTTTTGATGTGGAATCCCACGGTATGTCCACTATATTGCCAGATATGGATTATGACGGAATCAAATCCCTGAAGGACTTGGCTTTCCCGTTTGACGATGCCGCTTTCCCTTTTCCGGAAAGCTCTACACCAAGGACGTCGCATTCGGAGGCCGTCGGGAAGATTTCCGCTCATCATCGGGAACACGGAGGAAAGACGGTGCTCAGCCGAGTCATAGTGGCTGAGGACTGCCTCATTGACATAGATGCGCTTTTCCGTTCGCTGTGTGGACTTTATCCTGATGCAGCCGTATTCTGTTTCTGTACGCCGGAAAGCGGACTATGGATGGGGGCAAGTCCTGAAATGCTTCTTTCGTCTTCTGACGGAAGTCTTCATACTGTGGCTCTTGCCGGTACACGACTTGCAGGCACGGAAGAAGCATGGGATGTAAAGAATATTGAGGAACAGGAACTTGTCGTTGACTTCATAATGTCTGCGATGGAGGGCCTTGCTCCGGAAAAAGGGTCAACGTTTACCCGGGTGGCAGGGCCGGTGGAGCATTTATGCACGGAAATCAATGCCGATGCTGCAATGGTTTCGGATGTTTCTTCATTGTTGCGGCGGTTGTCTCCGACTCCGGCTTTGTGCGGTTCCGACCGTGGTGAGTCTATGCGTCTTATCTCGGAGTGCGAGGGATATGCAAGGGGACATTACGGAGGTTTTGTTGGTCTTTACGGCGAAGAAAACAGCTTTGGGTTTTATGTGAATCTTAGGTCTTTAAGGATTGAAGGTCGGCGTGCTGCCGTTTTCATAGGCGGAGGCATAACTGCTCTTTCCGAGCCAAACGACGAATGGGAAGAAACATGCCGTAAATCACAATCTGTATTGCGGGCAATAGCCGACTCACAACCGGAGATTTTATCGAAATTCGATAATTAATTTGGATAATTCGGAAAAACAATCTAATTTTGCACTGCGAAAATATGGAAGCGTTTAAAAGAAATACGACCATAAACGTTCTTTGCGGCCTTATCATTCTGATATTGGCCGCATCTGTGTGTCTGCCCGTCTACCGGTTTTCTGTAGCGTTCGGTTACGGTCTTTCGGCCGGTTTTGAGGAAGACGGCAACAGGAATGAAGAGGAAATATCCATACCTGTCAATGTCGTTTTCGAACCGACGCTTAAGAGCTATGCCGCTCCTTCCGACTCAATAGAGGTGTCTGGGAAGGAACGTTATCCTATGTTGCTTACCCAAGGCGTGGTTATGGCTCCGTCAGACAGGATGCCCGTAGGAGCATACGCTGTCTCACTTATGTGTTCGCTTTGTGCAATCGGGATAACATTTGCGCTTATCATAGCGTTCATACGGTTCATAGTCAGCGTAAACCGTGGCCAGATATTCGATTCCACCAACGTGGTCAGGCTTGCCAGGATAGGATGGATGCTTATAGCAGCCGGTCTGCTGGAGGTGTGTTCGGGCATTTCACAGACTTTTCTGGTAGGGGCTATCGGCTTTGTTTCCGATGGCTATATGCTCAAGGCGTCGTGGCTGCCGCCTTTTTCTGAAATGCTGCTCGGACTTTTCGCCCTTATGCTCGCGGCCATATGGAAACGCGGCCTCGCGATGCAGAAAGAACAGGAACTCACGATATGACTATGCCTATAATAGTGAATCTTGACGTCATGATGGCGAAGCGGAAGATTTCACTCGGCGAACTTGCCGAGCGGATGAACATCACTCCGTCCAATCTTTCTATACTTAAGACAGGCAAGGCCAAGGCCATACGGTTTTCGACCCTTGTCAGTATCTGCCGTGAGCTTGGATGCCAGCCTGGCGACATATTGGAGTATTGTCCCGGGCCTGACGATATGGAGACAGAAAAACAACAATAAACAATAAATTAATAGTAAAACACCATGAAACTAAGTTATGCGCTCTGTCTGGCCGCCGCCGGTGCCTTCGCACTTTCCGCTCAGGCCGAAGAGCATCTCAAAAGCCTTAATCCCCAAGGGATAAGCAAGGAGATTCCGGCAGGGACTGACTTCTACCACCATGTCAACAAGAAATGGATGGAAGCCAACCCACTCACTGATGAATATTCCCGCTACGGGATGTTCAACATCCTCAACGATTCGAGCAACAACCGCGTGCGCCGTATCGTGACGGGACTTGCTGCCACGAATCCCAAGCCCGGCACCAATGCCTACAAAATCGCGTCTCTTTATGAAGCTGCGATGGACTCGACACGTCGCAACAAGCTTGGCGCACAGCCTATACAGGCTCATCTCAAAAAGATCGAAAACGCCAAGCCTGAAGAGATGACCGACCTCTTCCTTTGGATGCACAAGGAATACGGGTCGCCGCTGATCGGTGCCGGTCCGTCGGAAGACCTTGGCAACTCCAAGGTATATTCAATGTATGTCTCCGGCCCGGGTCTCGGCCTCGGCGACCGCGACTATTACCTAAAGAACGACAAGCGCAACAAGTCTGTACGTGAGGCTTACCAGAAGCTCATCAATCGCATGATGGTGCTTGCGGGCTATAAGAAAGGTGATGCCGCACGTATCGCGAAGAATGTGATGAAGATTGAGAAGCTCATCGCCGATTCGACGTGGACCCGTGAGGAGAGCCGCAACCTTCCTGCTATGTACAATGTGCGCACCATTGATCAGGTGAAGGATATGTATCCCCATTTCCCTTGGGACCGCTTCTTCATCGAGACCATGGGCATCCAGACTCCGGAGACTGTAATCGTTACCAATATCAATACTGCCAAGCAGGGCGACAATCTTATGGCGTCTCTTTCCGACCGTGAGAAGAAAGACCTCTATCTCTGGGAATACGTCAGCCAGGCAGCTCCTTATCTTAGCGACGACTTCTCCGACGCTTCGTTTGAATTCAACAAGGTGATGAGCGGCGTGAAGCAGCAGCGTCCCCGTTGGAAACGTGCTCTTGGAGTTACGGAAGGCTATCTCGGCGAGGCCATCGGCGAGCTTTATGTTGAGAAGTATTTCCCTGAGTCTTCCAAGAAATATATGGAGGATCTGATTGAGAATCTCCGCAACGCACTTGGCAAGCATATCATGCATCTTCCCTGGATGAGCGACGACACAAAGCTTCAGGCTTTGAAGAAGCTCAATGCCATCACCGTGAAGATAGGTTATCCTGACAAATGGAAAGACTATTCTGAACTTATAATCGACCCCGAGCTCTCGTATTATGAGAACGCTCACAATGCAGGTATGTGGGCTGTCAAGAAACAGCTTGAAAAATGGGGCAAGCCTGTTGACCGTACGGAGTGGGGCATGACACCTCAGACCATCAACGCTTATTATAATCCCATCAACAACGAAATCGTGTTCCCTGCCGGAATCCTGCAGGCTCCTTTCTTTGACGCTGAGTCTTCCGATGCCGAAAACTACGGCGGAATCGGCGTGGTGATAGGCCATGAGCTTACCCATGGCTTTGACGACCAAGGCTGCAACTTCGACGCTGACGGAAATATGGTCAACTGGTGGAAGCCGGAAGACGCGGAGGCGTTCAAGAACCTCACGCAGGGACTTGTGGCACAGTTCGACGAGGTGGAGGTGCTTCCTGGTCTTCACGCCAATGGCCAGTACACACTCGGCGAGAACATAGCCGACCAGGGCGGTCTGCGTGTGGCTATGACTGCGTTCAAGGACTCACAGTTGAAGAAAGGCGTTGACATCAATTCCGAGGCGGCCAAGATTGACGGCTTTACGCCTTCCCAGGTGTTCTATATGAACTTTGCAAACCTTTGGGCACAGAACACACGTCCGGAGGAGATTCGTTCGCTCACTACTGGCGACGTGCATTCTCTCGGAGAGAATCGCGTGAACGTTTCGCTCCGCAATATCGAGCCGTTCTTCGAGGCATTCGGAATAACTGAAGGTCAGCCTCTTTTCCGTCCGGCCAGCGAACGTGTGATTATTTGGTAAATCCGTATATGGCAATCTTGCCATATAGCTTGAAAATAGAAAACGGTGGATTCCAAGCGGAATTCACCGTTTTTCGTAAACAGTTGTAATTCAAAGTGAAATGATTTGTTGTATTAAATGTTGGAAAAATAATTGCTGAAAAATTTGGCTAGACGGGATAAAGGTTGTAACTTTGCACTCGCAAAGGGGAATCAACACTTATGTGAGTATTCTTCGGCAAAAGGTTCCTTAGCTCAACTGAATAGAGCATCTGACTACGGATCAGAAGGTTACAGGTTTGAATCCTGTAGGAATCACGATTGATGGAATTTTTGGCTCCTTAGCTCAACTGAATAGAGCATCTGACTACGGATCAGAAGGTTACAGGTTTGAATCCTGTAGGAGTCACAATAAAGGCGACCGCGCTGTGCAGTCGCCTTTTCTGTATTCTTCTCAGATGCAAGTCTTGGGCTAGAGCATAAGCAATCGTATCAGAAGTCAAGTGTTACTGATGCCGAGCCGTCGAAAGCGGCGATGGGAGGATGGAGCTTGCGGAGGCGTATGCGCCCATGGATGATGTCGGCTGATAGAGCGCGTACTGAATCTGCTATGCGCAACGCCACATGTTCAATGAGTGCAGAGGGCTTCTCCATTTCGCTTCTGCAGACGGCATATAAGTCGGCGTAGCTGACAGTTCCTACAAGGCGGTCAGACCGCATGGAATCTGAAACAACCACCTGAACCTCAAGGTTAACCTCAAATTCAGCCCCTACCTTACGCTCCTGTTCAAAAACACCGTGGAAGGCGTGAAACTTCACGCCTTCCAAAGCGATTGTGATTGTCGGCGGGTTGATTTCGCTGTTCATTTGCATCCTGTTGCAGGAATCTTGTCGATGCGTCGTTGGTGGCGTCCGCCTTCAAACTTGGCGTCGAGGTAAGCGTCAACTATTTTCACGGCCTCTTCGTATGATATGAACCGGGCAGGAAGCACAAGTATGTTGGCGTTGTTGTGCTGCTTTGCGAGCGCCGCGAGTTCCGGCAGCCAGCAAAGGGCCGCACGTATGCACTGATGCTTGTTGAGTGTCATCTGTATTCCGTTGCCCGAACCGCACATGGCAATTCCGAAGGCGCAGCGGCCATCCTCCACAGCCATTGCCGCCGGGTGGGCGAAATCGGGATAATCGCATGATTCCTCGGAATCCGTCCCGAAGTCCTCGATTTCGTAACCTTTTGATTCTACATATTTTTCGAGTTTGAGTTTGAGTTCATATCCGGCGTGATCGGATGCAAAAGCTATCTTTTCCATATGTTGATGTTTATTTTATGGCGCAAAGTTAGCCAAAATCGGTCAAAGTTTAGTATCTTTGCACCCATAATCATAAAACCAGCAATGAAAGGAATAGTTTTGGCCGGTGGCTCCGGTACGCGTCTTTATCCGATTACCAAAGGGGTGAGCAAGCAGCTTCTGCCCATCTATGACAAACCGATGGTCTATTACCCCCTGTCTGTGCTTATGGAGGCAGGGATACGCGACATTCTTGTGATTTCCACACCGACCGACTTGCCGGGTTTCCGTCGTCTGTTGGGTGGCGGGCGCGATTTCGGTGTCCGCATAGAATATGCCGAGCAGCCTTCGCCAGACGGTTTGGCTCAAGCTTTCATCATAGGCGAGGAATTCATCGGTGAAGATGATGTGTGCCTTGTGCTTGGCGACAACATTTTCCACGGTTCAGGTTTTGCTGAGCTTCTTTCCAAAGCGGTGGAGGGTGTGCACGAGCGCAAGGAGGCCACGGTCTTCGGCTATCGTGTCGATGATCCGCAGCGTTACGGCGTGGCGGAATTCGACTCTTCTGGCAAATGCCTGTCGATTGAGGAAAAACCTGCGCACCCAAAGTCCAACTATGCAGTCGTGGGGCTTTACTTCTATCCCAACGACGTTGTGAGGGTGGCCAAGTCCATCAAACCGTCGGCTCGCGGCGAACTTGAAATCACGAGCGTCAATGCCAATTATCTTGCTCTCGGTAGGCTGAACGTGCTTACGCTCGACCGTGGCTTCGCTTGGCTCGACACCGGCACGCATGATTCGCTTGCCGAGGCCTCGATTTTTGTGGAGGTGATAGAAAAGCGTCAAGGGCTCAAGATAGCCTGCCTTGAGGGAATCGCTTACCGTAAGGGCTGGATTTCCCGCGAGGAGCTTCTTGCAGTGGCAGAGCCGATGAAGAAGAACCAGTATGGCCGCTACCTGATTAAATTGGCCGGAGAACAATGATTTTTATATGGAATACATAAAAACAGATATAGAGGGTGTGTTTATCCTTAAGCCGAGGGTCTTTGCCGACTCGCGCGGATATTTTTTTGAATCCTTCTCCCAGAGGGAGTTTGATGAGAATGTAGCCCCGACAAGGTTCCTGCAGGACAACCAGAGCCGTTCTGTATTCGGAGTGCTTCGTGGACTCCACTTCCAGAAACCGCCGCATACACAGGCCAAGCTGGTCAGATGCACCCAAGGGCGGGTCTTGGACGTGGCCGTGGATATCCGCGAGGGTTCACCGACATATGGCAGACATGTGGCTGTCGAGCTTTCTGAAGAGAATCATCTTCAGTTGTTTGTCCCGCGCGGATTTGCCCATGGGTTTGCCGTGTTCAGCGACGTGGCCGTGTTTGAATACAAATGCGACAACTATTATGCGCCGGAAAGCGAAGGTGGGATTTCCATCAAGAGTCCCGAACTTGACATCGAGTGGCCCGTGGGTCTGGATGAAGCTGTGCTGTCTCCAAAAGACCTTGAGCATCCGCTATGGAAAGAATTCATAACCCCTTTCAAACAATGACAAAAACATCTATGGAACAGTTCAAGAATACGATAATCGTAACAGGAGGTGCCGGATTCATCGGCTCTCATCTTGTAAAGAGGCTTGTGAAGCGTTATCCGGAGACGCGCATCGTCAACGTCGATGCTCTCACATATGCCGGCAATCTGGAAAACCTGACAGAGGTTGAAGCTGAGCCTAACTATGTGTTTGTGAAGGCCGACATCTGCGATGAAGAGGCAATGACACGTCTTTTCCGCGAATATGAAGCTGACGGAGTGATTCATCTGGCGGCTGAAAGCCATGTGGACCGCTCCATCACCGATCCTTTGGCGTTCGTGCGCACCAATGTGCTGGGCACTATAACTCTTCTGCAGGCCGCCCAGCAGTACTGGGAATCGCTGCCGGAGGGATACGAAGGCAAAAAGTTCCACCATGTGTCCACCGATGAGGTATATGGTGCGCTTGAGCCTGGCGACGGCCTGTTTATGGAAACGACCCGTTACAATCCTCACAGTCCCTATTCATCGTCGAAGGCGTCGAGCGACCATTTCGTTCGTGCCTGGCATGACACTTACGGGATGCCGACCGTTGTGACCAATTGTTCCAACAACTACGGGCCGAACCAGTTCCCGGAAAAACTGATTCCCCTTTTCATCAACAACATACGTCATCGCCGTCCTCTTCCTGTCTATGGTAAAGGAGAGAACGTCCGCGACTGGCTTTTTGTGGGCGATCACGCTGAGGCTCTCGACCTCGTGTTCCATAAAGGAGAGGCAGGGGAGACCTACAACATAGGCGGCAACAATGAATGGCGCAACATCGACCTCGTGAAGGCTCTCATAAAAGCTGTGGACGCAGAACTCGGCAATCCTGAAGGCGCATCGCTCGACCTGATCACTTATGTTACCGACCGCAAGGGACATGATCTTCGCTATGCCATCGACGCGTCTAAGATAGAGCGTGAACTCGGTTGGACTCCCGCGACAGATTTTGAGGAAGGGTTGAGGAAGACAGTCCGCTGGTATCTCGACAATCCGGAATGGCTGGAACACGTAACTTCCGGAGCTTACGCCGACTACTACCGCCGTATGTACGGCAACCGTTGAGTTGCCTGTGGTAATCAAGTAAAACATATAAGTTGGACAAGGAATGAAGATTTTCGTTGAAAAGTTTTTCCATGTCAACATATATGACTAATTTTGCCCGAAAATAAACTAAAACTCTATAACCATATTTTTCAGACATGAAAAAGCACAATTTCTATGCAGGTCCCAGTATCCTGAGCCAGTACACAATCAAGAAGACTGCCGACGCAGTGCTTGATTTCGCAAACACCGGTCTCTCGATTCTTGAAGTTTCCCACCGTAGCAAGGAGTTCCAGGCTGTAGTGGACGAAGCTGTGGCCCTCACCAAAGAGCTTCTCAATATCCCCGAGGGTTACCACGTGCTCTTCCTCGGCGGCGGCGCAAGCCTCCAGTTCTGCATGGTTCCGTTCAACCTTCTGAAGAAGAAAGCTGCCTACATCAACACCGGCACATGGGCTTCCAACGCCATCAAGGAGGCAAAGCTTTTCGGCGAGGTTGACGTGGTTGCTTCCTCACAGGAATCCAACTTCAACTATATCCCGAAGAACTTCGTGATTCCGAAAGATGTGGACTATTTCCACTATACTTCCAACAACACGATTTACGGAACCGAGACCCGCAAAGACTATGACAGCCCCGTGCCCATGGTTTGCGACATGTCGTCCGACATCTTCTCACGTGAGTTCGACTGCTCCAAATACGACCTCATCTACGCAGGTGCTCAGAAGAACCTCGCTCCTTCCGGCGTAACGATTGTCATCGTTAAGGAAGACGCTCTCGGCAAGGTGAGCCGCGAGATTCCGACTATGCTCGACTACCGCACGCACATCAAGAAGGGTTCGATGTTCAACACTCCGCCGGTGCTTCCCATCTACTCAGCTCTTATGACGCTTCGCTACTACAAGGAGCAGGGCGGTGTGAAGGCTATGGAGAAGCTTGACCTCGCAAAGGCCGGATGCCTCTATGACGAAATCGACCGCAACAAGCTCTTTATGGGCACTGTGGCTGAGGAAGACCGTTCGATAATGAACGTATGCTTCGTGATGAAGCCCGAATATGCTGAGCTCGAGAAGGAATTCTATGAGTTCGCTTCCTCCAAGGGTATGGTAGGCATCAAGGGACACCGTTCTGTTGGTGGTTTCCGCGCTTCTCTCTACAATGCTCTTCCGATGGAAAGCGTTGAGGCTCTCGTTGCCTGCATGAAGGAATTCGAGGCAAAACACTAATCTGTAAAGTGCAGAGTACAAAGTACGTAGTACGAATCAGCAGAAGACAATTCAATAATGGCAATCGTCCGGTGTCGCCGGATGGTTGCCTTTCAATCAAAGAAAAACCAATCAAAAGATATGAAAGTTCTCGTTTTCACCGAGAAGCCTTTTGCTCCCGCAGCAGTGAAGGCAATTGAGGATGTGATAAATGCATCCGGCAACGAGCTTGAAGTGGTAGAGCGTGGCACTCGTGCCGACCTCCTTGAAGCTGTAAAGAATGCTGAAGGTCTCATCGTGCGCAGCGACATCATCGATGCAGAGGTTATGGCCAATGCTCCGAAGCTGAAGGTCATCGTACGTGCCGGCGCAGGCTATGACAACATCGACCTCAAAGCCGCTACCGAACACAATATTTGTGTGATGAACACTCCCGGTCAGAACTCCAACGCTGTGGCCGAGCTCGTTTTCGGTATGGTGGTTATGATCTGCCGCAACAAGTTCAACGGAACGTCTGGTTCTGAACTTAAGGGCAAGTCTCTCGGCATCTACGCTTTCGGTCAGGTGGGACGCAATGTGGCCCGTATTGCCAAAGGTTTCGGAATGAACGTTGAGGCTCTTGACGTTTTCGTTCCCGATGCGGCTATTGAGGCAGAAGGCGTGAAGCCTCTCCACGACGTGAATGAGCTTTTCTCTCAGAACCAGTTCGTGTCGCTCCATATTCCTGCCACTCCGCAGACAAAGGGCTCGATTGGCTACGACCTCGTTATGCGTATGCCTAAGAACGGCGTGCTCATCAATACTGCCCGTAAGGAAGTGATTGACGAGGAAGGTCTTCTCAAAGCTCTTGAGGAGCGTTCCGATATCCGCTATGTCAGCGACATCAAGCCCGGTATGGCTGAGGAGTTCGAGAAGAGGTTTGCTGATCGCGTATTCTTCACTCCGAAGAAGATGGGTGCCCAGACCGCTGAAGCCAACTTCAACGCAGGCGTGGCTGCCGCTGAGCAGACAATCGCTTACCTCAAGGAGGGTTGGAACAAGTTCCAAGTCAACAAATAAGCAGCATAATAATACTGTATTATAGATAATAAGGAAACGGTTGTCGTGGAAGCTTATTTAGGTTTTCGGGCAACCGTTTCTCTTTATTACGCTTGATTCAGCTGTATGAGGATTGCCATCATCGGTGGCGGCAACGTTGCGACGCATCTTTATCGAGCCTTTTCGGTTTCTAATGAATGCGATATGTGTTTGATGGTATCTTCCCGGACTCTTGAGGGACTGCCGGAGGATGCAGACATATATCTGATTGCGGTTTCTGATAGTGCGGTATCGGAGGTTGCCGGCCGCATTCCTTTGGTCGAAGGAATAGTGGCTCACACTTCCGGTTCTGTGGGCATAGAGGCAATCGGCAATCGGCACTGTAACAAAGGGGTGTTTTATCCGCTGCAGACTTTCACCAAGGACTCGGCACTCGATTATGCTGACGTTCCGGTATTTGTAGAAGGCAGCGACGGAGCTGTGGCAGAGATTCTTGTAAAGGCAGCGTCGGTGTTTTCAGATCATGTGCTTGAGGCGGATTCCGGATTGCGTCGCCGGTTGCATGTCGCTGCCGTGTTTGCATGCAATTTCACCAACCGTCTTTTCGGTATCGCAGAAGGCATAATGGGGGATGCCGGGTTGGATTTCAGGTTGTTGCTGCCGTTGATTCGCCAGAGCATAGCGAAGTTGGAGACCATGTCCCCTGCGGAGGCTCAGACCGGCCCTGCAGTTAGAGGAGATTTGGACGTGTGTCGCAAGCATCTTGAAATGCTTAAGTCAAAACCGGAACTATGTGAAATCTATGGGCTGCTTTCCGATTCTATTTACAAGACAAGACATAAAGAATGAGTGCGATAGACTATGATCTCAAGAAAATAAAGGCATTTGCTTTTGATGTAGACGGTGTGCTTTCACCGTCCACAATACCTCTTTCGTCTGAAGGCGAACCTCTAAGGATGGTCAACATCAAGGACGGATATGCCCTTCAGCTTGCGGTGAAATACGGTTATGAAATAGCCATTATAACCGGAGGGACTTCTTTGGCGGTCAAGACACGTTATGAAGGACTTGGCATAACCAACATTTTCCAAGGTTCTGCAAAGAAACTTCCCGTATTGACGGCTTGGATGGAGTCGAAAGGGCTTGAGCCGGATGAAGTGGCCTATATGGGCGATGACATACCAGATCTTCAGGCTATGCGCCATATCGGATTGCCGTGTGCGCCGCACGACGCGTGTACGGAGGCGAAGCAGACCGCAATATACGTTTCTCCGTTCGGTGGAGGTTATGGCTGTGGACGTGATTTGATCGAGCAGGTGATGAAAGCCCAGGGCGTATGGATGAGCGATGCCAGGGCTTTCGGATGGTAGCTGTCTGGTGGCCGGTCTGTAGGCGTCAATGATTCAAACACACTTTAATTGAATACTGATAAATGCTTGAAAACCTAAGGAAATACAATATACTGCTTGCCAGTAAGTCGCCGCGTCGCCGTGAACTTCTTGGCCAGCTCCGCATTCCGTTCAAGGTAGTTACTTTAGGTATGATTCCCGAGAACTATCCGGAGGAACTTCCGGCCATTGAAGTGGCACAGTATCTTTCAGGAATAAAGGCCGATGCCTATAAAGACATAATCGGGGAAGATGAACTTCTCATTGCAGCCGACACGGTGGTGGTGCTTGACGGGAAGGTATACGGGAAGCCTGAAGACGGAGCGGATGCCGTAAGGATGCTCCGCGAACTTTCGGGACGTGTGCATCAGGTGGCTACCGGGGTGACGATTGCGGCAAAAGATAAACGGACATCGTTCACTACGGTAACCGACGTTAAGTTTGCCGATTTGACCGAAGGCGACATCCGTTATTATGTGGACAATTACGCTCCATTGGATAAGGCAGGTGCGTATGGCATCCAGGAATGGATAGGGTGTGTTGCCGTAGAGTCAATAAACGGAAGCTATTATAACGTGATGGGGCTTCCTGTACACCGGCTCTATCAGGAACTGCGGCTCTTCTGATTTTATTGCAGCAGTTGGTTCACCGCTGCGTTGAAGTCTTCCTTTCCTATGAATCCTTGCGTACGGTTCAGTTCTTTTCCTGAAGCGTCGAAATAGATTACGGTCGGTATTGCCTCAATCCCGTATTTTTCTGCAAGTTTAGGGAAAGAATCCACGTCCACTGTCAGGAAGTCAACTTTTCCTGCATAGTTTGCCGCCGTCTCGTGGAATATCGGTTTGAACTGCCTGCACGGGCCGCACCAGGCGGCTGAGAAGTCAACTATCAGGGGAAGGCCGGCTTCTGATCTGAATCCGGCCTTTAGGATGGCTTCTTCATCGATGTTGGCGGCAGGCATTGCGTCTGCCTTATTGTTGTCATTTCTGACAATGGGGTTCTTGTCGGCTGGATGGCCGTTTTTTTCTTTTTGGTTGTTGACACAGGCTCCAAAGAGCATAAGCGACGCGAATGCGGAGCATATTATTGCCTTGTTCATATCATTATGTTTTTTCTCAGAATAAACAAATGGTCTGCGCCTTAGGTTTGGAAAGACGCAGACCGCGATGTAAGCATATCAGATTTCTTTGCCGTGTTCGAGAAGCAGGGTCATTGACGGACGGTCGCATATTTCCGGAGGGCCGAAATACTGAATTGGGCCTGGATACTGATAGAGTGTGTTGAGGGCGATGGTCTCGCGCATCGAGGCAAATTTCAGGTAGGGGCGTCCGTTCAGGTTGACCAATGCCTTTTTTATCACAGGCTTTTCCTGCCCCTTGCGGCGTTCCATATTCATCATCATGGTGATTGGTATTCCACCTGCGATCCAGTTCTCTGACTTGTCGGTGAGGTTGCGCACGGAGCTCATGTATCCCGTCAGCCCTGAATGTATGAGCATGGCGGCATTGTAGCCGAGTGCGTAGGTATAGTCGGCGTCGAAGTTGGTCGGGTCGGCGCAACGGCCTTCATATCCGAAGAAATGGTGCTGGGCTGCGAACTTTCCGCTGTATTCCCCCTCTTCGGCCATCTCTTCAAGACGTTTTGCCACCATCTCGGAAATCAGGCTCTCCGTCTCGATAAGAGAAACCTGCACGTTGCCGTGGCTGTCCCTGTCAAGGCTGAGCTGTAGCGCGATGTGCTTCGGAAGGCTCTTGAAAAGCTCTGCGTTAGGGCCGGTGAGATGCGCGTGGATCGCACGGAGCTTGTCGAGTTCCTCCAGACCCTCGATTTCCGAAGCGTATTCCACAAGAATCTCGTTGAGTTCCGAAATCAGCTTTTTCATAGAGGGTATAAACTCGATAAGACCTTCCGGCACGAGCACGGTGCCGAAATTCCATCCGAGCTTTGCACGCTCCGAAATCACGTAGCATATCTGGCTCACGATGTTGTCGAGAGTCATACGCTTGGCCTGCACCTCTTCGGAGATGATGCATACGTTAGGCTGCACTTCAAGTGCGCATTCGAGCGCTATGTGGGATGCCGAACGTCCCATAAGTTTTATGAAGTGGTAGTATTTCTTTGCGGAGTTGCAGTCACGCTGGATGTTGCCGATCACCTCGGAATACACCTTGCATGCCGTGTCAAATCCGAAAGAGGTCTCGATCCACTCGTTCTTGAGGTCGCCGTCGATTGTTTTCGGAACGCCTATCACCTGTATGTCCGCTCCGTTGGCCTTGTAGTATTCCGCAAGCACGGCGGCGTTGGTGTTTGAATCGTCTCCGCCGATAATGACGAGAGCCTTTATGTTCAGCTCTTCGAGTATTTTGAGTCCTGCATCGAACTGGTCGGGATATTCAAGTTTTGTGCGTCCGGAGCCAATTATGTCGAAGCCGCCGGTATTGCGGTATTCCTTTATGTATCCTGCGGTCAGTTCCATGTACTGATGGTTGATGAATCCGGCAGGGCCCATAAGGAAGCCGTATAGACGGCATTCTTTGTTGAGGGACTTGATGCCGTCGAATATCCCGCTCACCACGTTGTGGCCGCCCGGGGCCTGTCCTCCGGAAAGGATTATCCCTACGTTGAACGGCTCCTCGACCCGTTCCGGGTTTTCGTCGCGCTCGAATTCCACTACTGGAAGCCCGTAAGTGTTGGGAAACAGTGCCTTGATTTGGTCTTGGTCGTCCACCGATTGCGTGGGCTCTCCTATTTTTATTTTCACCGGGCCTTGCAGCGTGGCAGGGAGCTTCGGCTGGTACTCAGCCCTGACTCTTTGGAATGCGCTTTTTTTCATTATCTTGATTTTTTACCTTAAGTTTTCCTGAACGCATTGTCGGCAGAGCCGATTGTCGCGTCTTTTACCTGTATGATGTGTTTTCGGGTTGCAAAGGTAGCCATTTTCGACCTAATACACAACTTATATTGTTAGAACGCCTGAAGCGTGGATATTCTTTGAAATAATCAGGTCTGGATTGTAGTTTTTTCTCAATGTTTTTGTCTAATTTTGTGAATCCAAAAAACTAAACATATTTTCAGATGAAAAAGACGTTTTTTACGGTTGCGGTTGCAATCGTATGCGCTGTGGCCGCTCAGGCGCAAGTGTTCTACAAGGTTTCCGGCAACGGACTTCAGAAGCCTTCCTACATCTTCGGCACGCATCATCTTGCACCGTTGAGCATGCTCGACTCCATCCCTTCGGCTAAGGCCGCTTTGGATGAAACCGAACGAGCGGTCGGCGAGGTTGATATGACCGGAGGGCAGATGCAGCTTGCGGCAGCTATGCAGCCATATATGATGGCCCCAGCAGATTCGACGCTTCGCGACCTGATAGCCCCAGATGATTACGAGAGGGTTTCCAAGGTGTTCGGAAAGTATGCCCCGATGCCGGGAATGACGCTCGATATGGTAAGCGGGATGCGTCCGATGGTTGCCACAAGCATGGTCTCCATAGGAATCATGGCAAAAGAGCTTCCTTGCTTCAACCCCCAGGAACAGCTCGACACTTATTTCCAGACTACGGCAAAAGGCGCAGGCAAAGAAGTGGTGGGGCTGGAGACTGCCGACGAACAGGCCAGGCTGCTTTACACGACCACGCCTTTGTCCAAACAGGCGGCCGACCTTGTGGATATGCTCGACAACACCGGCAAGATTGTGGAGATGTCGAAGAAACTGAACGACAGCTATTTCAGGCAGGACGTGGAGGGGCTTCTGCGTTTGACTGAGGATGATGACAGTGATCCCCGTTTTATGGAGGCGCTTTTGGACAAGAGAAATGCCGCATGGATTGAAAAGCTGCCGGATATAATGAACCAAGGTTCCAGTTTCATTGCGGTCGGCGCCCTTCATCTTCCCGGAGAGAAAGGAGTCGTTGAAGGTCTGCGTCGTCTTGGCTACACGATAGAACCGGTATGGAAATAGGCTTTGTGTGAATAAGGAAAGCAAAACCTATAAACATACATTTTTGTCCATATAGAATGCGTTAAGTATAAATTCTAAATTTTTTGTTTATATTTTTGTTGTAGTTTAAGTTTTTATGGCTATCTTTGTGGCCGAAAACGGGCGGCAGGCCCGTTTGCAGACAATCAACAATAATCATAATAAAAAACAGAATAAAGCATTATGGAACTCCCGTTCTCAGAATCCTGGAAAATCAAAATGGTTGAGCCTATCCGTAAAAGCACGCGTGAAGAGCGCGAGCAATGGCTCAAAGAGGCTAACTACAACGTTTTCATGCTGAAATCGGAGCAGGTCTACATCGACTGCATCACCGATTCGGGTACAGGCGCGATGAGCGACCGTCAGTGGGCCGCTATGATGACCGGCGACGAGGCTTATGCAGGCGCGCGCTCTTTCTTCGAGCTTAAGGACACCATCACCAGAATCACCGGTTTCGACTATGTGATTCCGACCCACCAGGGACGTGCTGCCGAGAATGTGCTTTTCTCACATCTCGTGAAGCCGGGCGACATCGTTCCGGGCAACTCGCATTTCGACACCACTAAGGGACACATCGAAAGCCGCAAGGCATTTGCCGTGGACTGCACTGTGGACGAGGCCAAGAACACGCAGCTTGAGGTGCCTTTCAAAGGCAATGTGGATCCCAAGAAGCTTGAGGCCTGCCTTGCTGAGAACGCCGACAAGATCCCGTTCATCATCGTTACCATCACCAACAACACAGCCGGCGGTCAGCCTGTGAGCATGGCCAACCTCGCTGAGGTGCGCAAAATCGCTGACAAGTACAACAAGCGCGTGATTTTCGACTCCGCACGTTTTGCCGAGAACGCATATTTCATCAAGACCCGTGAAGAAGGCTATGCCGACAAGACCATCAAGGAAATCTGCCGCGAGATGTTCGCTTTTGCCGACGGCATGACGATGTCGGCCAAGAAGGACGGCCTCGTGAATATGGGCGGTTTCATCGCTACCCGTTGGGAGGACTGGTATGAAGGCGCAAAGAAATTCTGCATTCCTTTCGAAGGCTTCCTTACTTACGGCGGTATGAACGGCCGCGATATGGCAGCTCTTGCCGTAGGTCTTGACGAGAATACCGAGTTCGATATGCTTGAGACCCGCATCAAGCAGGTTGAATATCTTGCCAAGAAGCTCGATGAGTACGGCATCCCTTATCAGCGTCCCGTTGGCGGCCATGCCGTCTTCATCGATGCAGACAAGGTGCTCGACCGCATTCCTAAGGAGGAATTCCCTGCCCAGACGCTCACTGTGGAGCTTTATCGTGAAGCCGGCGTGCGTGGCTGCGAAATCGGCTACATCCTTGCCGACCGTGATCCCGTAACCCGTGAGAACCGTTTCGGCGGAAACGACTTCCTGCGTCTCTGCATCTGCCGCCGCACTTACACCAACAACCATATGGATGTGATTGCCGCTGCGCTCAAGAACGTGTATGACCGTCGTCATGAAATCACCCGTGGCGTGAAGATCGTATGGGAAACCGAACTTATGCGCCACTTCACAGTGAAGCTCGAACCGCTCGGATAAAAAGTCTTTGCCTGAGATGTAACACAATCTGGGCATACCCGTTTATAAGATGTCGGCACTGGCTTCACAGTCGGTTCCGGCATCTGCTCTTTTATACTTGGGCAATCTCTGAAAACAACAAAACTAAAACAACAATTATGAAAACAAAAATCCTTTCGTTGGCGTCATTGACGTTTGCTTCGTCGCTCTCATTCGGTGCGACGTCATGTCTTACGGGCAACAAAACCATTGAGGCTTCACAGACGCTCACAAGCCGCAACTATGTAGTAAGTCCTTTCACGGGAGTGGACTGTTCATCGGTGGTGGACATCAAGATCCGGCAAGGAAGCAGCCAGTCGGTGGTGCTTGAGGCCCCCACCAATTACATAGACTACTTCATTGTGTCGGTAAAGAATGGGATTCTTCATGTCGACAGCAAATCCGGTGTCAATTTCAGGAACACGAATGATATAGAGATGACCATCGTGGTGCCTGAACTTAAGATGGTCAAGACTTCAGGAACCGGAGACATAGACTTGATAGGGAGCTTCCAGACGGGAGACTTCAATGCGAAAACCTCCGGAACCGGAGATATTGAAGCCAAACAGCTCAGGGCTGCATCTGTTAACCTTGAGAGTTCCGGAACCGGCGACATCAGCATCACCTCGACATCGCATCTCAACCTTGTATACGCTGAGACCACAGGTACAGGCGACATAACCATTGTAGGCTCGGCTGCCAGAGCCGTCTATAGGGCCTCGGGCACAGGCGATGTGGAAGCCTCCAGAATGAAGGCAGTGAATGTCGAGGCTGCCGCTTCCGGAACAGGCGACATAGAATGTTATGCGTCAGAGGCATTCTCCGGCTCGGCTTCGGGTGTCGGCGACATAGAGGTGAAAGGAAATCCGGCCACGAGAACGGTTGAAACGAAAAGAATCAAGTTCCGCGATTGATAAGACAATGGCAAAGCAGGAATACATAGAAAAGAACCGCCAATGGCTTGCTGAGAAGGCCAAAGAGCCGGGCGTGCAATCCCTTGACAAGGGAATTCTGTACAGAGTGCTTAAGGTCGGCGGCAAGTCCGGGGCGACTCCCAACAGAGGAAGCGTGGTTACCGCCCATTATGTAGGCAAGACCATAAACGGCAAGACGTTTGATTCCAGCCGGGGAGGGACAGCTCCGGCTTTCCGGCTGCGCGACTTGATTCCGGGGTGGATCATAGCGTTGCAGCAGATGCATATAGGCGACAAATGGGAAATCTATATACCTACCGAGCAGGGCTATGGAAAATTCAACCAACCAGGAATCCCTGGCGGTTCGACGTTGATATTCGAGATTGAACTGTTGGGGATAGCCTGATGGCTACGGTGGTTTTCAAATTCAGGATTGACTGGTGGATATGGGCGGTGTTGGCTTTCTCCCTTGCCGTTGTGAGTGTGTGCTTCATAGGTCTGCCGTGGTGGCTGACTCTTATCTACGGGGCGGGTATAGTGGCATCGTTCGTTATTGCCGTGTTCGGCACCTGGTACGCTATAGATGAAGAGGCGGAAGAAATGATAGTCTATCAGTTCTTCCGCCCTCGTCGTTATCCTGTCGGCAAAATCAGAGACGTGAGATTCACCAAAGGCTATCTGTCTGCCCCGGCTCTTTCATCGCACAGAATCTCCATACGGTTTGCCGAACGTTCCGTTCTCCGCAGCCTTCTTCCGCTTGAAATCTCACCCAGGAATCGCGAAGGATTCGTGTCGCATTTGGTGGACATCAATCCTGACATATCAGTCGCCTGAAGCGGATTGCGTTTGTTTGGGCGAAGCAGCCGGACGGTCGGGAGTGCCGGATTCGTTGAAGAACGGATACGGGAGGCCGAACAGTGCGTCGGGATTCTTTCCGGGGCTTATGTATCCGTCTATGATTGTGTCTCGTCCCGACGGATTCTCGAACGCGTAGAGGTTGAAGCGGTTGAGCATAACGGCCACATGCTCGAACACCGCGCTTTGTATCGCTTCGTATTGTGTCCAGGCCGAGGTATTGGTGAAGCAATATAGCTGCAGCGGTATGCCGGCTGAAGTCTGGGCAAGCGTGCATATGAAGCACGTGTCGTCGGCTTCGTGGGATATATGCGGGTTGCTGTCGAGATATATTTTCAGATAGGCCCGGAACACGCCGAGATTTGTGTCGAGCGAGCCGTCTGCAAGCCCGTCAGGATTGTTGACGTTGCATTCCTTCCCTTGTTCGCGTTGAGACAGTTTCTTTGCTATCCAGTCGGCGAGCAAGGGGATTTTCGCGTACTTGGCCAGCATTTGGTCGTCGGTCGGAACCACGCTGTCTGCGTCAATCATATATGAACGGGAGATGCGGCGTGTGTTGCTTACCTGCATATTGCGGTAGTTCGTGAACGATCCGCTGACGAGCGTATACGGGGGCACGGTGGTTATGGTCTTGTCCCAGTTCTGTATCTTCACGGCGGTCAGGGACACTTCTGTTACCGTTCCGTTGGCATCCGTTCCGTGGACTTTTATCCAGTCGCCGACGTGCAGCGAATCGTTTTCTGACAATTGCACTCCGGCCACGACTCCAAGGATGCTGTCCTTGAATACGAGCATCAGGACGGCCGCGAAGGCTCCGAGTCCGGCGAGAAGCGATGTCGGTGATTTATCCACAATTATGGCGACGGCTACGATGGCTACCAATATCCATATTATCCCTTTGGCGAGCTGAACCAATCCTTTGAGCGGCAGTTGGCGTTTGTTCTCGCGTGCGTCGAAATGCTCCCATACCACGTCTATGAGCGTGTTTATGGCCTTTGCGGTTGCGAAAATCATGTATATCCATGTGAGGCGCGTGAGCCATGTGCCCAGCGATGCGTGGGCGGTCATTGTGAACTGGATGAATATCAGGAAGACTATAGCCGGGATGATGCGGGACAGCTTGATGAAGAACTCGTGTCTCTGGAGATTGTGGTAGAGATTCGTCTTGACGCGTTTGCCTACCATACGGACTGCCGCTATCGTCAGCCATTTGACGGCGTAACCTATCCCGAATGCGATCAGGAACACGAGTGCGGCGTATATCCAGATGAACAGGGTGTGGTGATGTTCAAGCCCTATGAAGTCAAGCACCATATAATCAAGGTCCATTATCCACTTGGCTATTGTGTAGGTGCTTTCATTGCGTCCTATCTCCATTTCGGGAAGGGCTTTTGATGCGGCTTTGGCCACAGGTGTAATGAGCGGAATCAGCATAAGCATAAGGAGTCTTTTTATTGATGTGTACAACTGTATCTGGTCTATGGTTCATTGATTCGATTGGAACATAAGGGATGATATTGGCAGATAACGACACTTCATATAATATGCTGAAAAGAAAAATATTACAGTTGTATTAAAGAAAATTAACAATTGGTTTTCGAGTCTGGATGCACAACGATTTGGAGTGTGTGCAAAAAATCCAAAAAGGATTATTGACGGATTTTGCGTTGTAAGTTGTTGATTGTTCGGGGATTGCCGAGGCGGGAAATTCGGATTTAAGAAAAATTCACGAAAAAAACTCTTTGGAAAATTAGGAATAACCGACGGATTGACTTAACTTTGAAGAGTCGCAACCGCGAACTATTAAAAAGTTTTAAACAGATGGAACTTACACTCGCTATATTGAAACCTTCCGCCGTAGAGCGTTGCCTCATAGGCGAAATCATATCAAGGATTCAGAAAAAGGGTCTGATTATTGCTGGAATGAAGATGATGCATCTCAACGAAAAAATACTTCGTGAGCATTATGCTCATCTCGTTGACAAACCCTTTTTTCCATCAATCGTGAAATCAATGACAGCCTCTCCGGTGGTTGTGATGTGTCTCAAAGGTGTTGAGGCGGTACGCGTGTTCCGTGAGATGACAGGCGTGACCAACGGACGCAATGCGGCACCGGGCACTCTCAGGGGCGATTTCTGTATGAGCGGCCAGGCCAATATCGTTCACGCGAGCGATTCGGCAGAAAACGGGGCGACAGAGGTGGCGCGTTTCTTCAAGCCGGAGGAAATCTTTGACTGGATGCCAGCCGACAAAGACTTCTACTACGGTGCCGACGAGATCTGAATGTCATTAAAGTGTATTTTTCAAACCAACGTAACACTATTTTTATAAGAATCATACGAAGAAGACCTTCGCTCTCTTCTCTCTGACAAAAAATAGAAAGTAATGAATTTCAAAAGCTTAATATCACTCTCCTTCGCAATGTTCATCTGCGTGGCAGGTGCAAATGCGCAAACACAACAGAAATCATCACATTCGGCGGCGCATAAACGCCTCCTTGCCAATCAGGCAAAAGGAAAAGACCAGATTCGTCTGGTCGAAAAGAATTCTTTCATTGACCTTATCGACGACATCGAACCGGAACCCGACATCTACACCGAGGGATGGAACAGCAAGCGTGTAAATCCTTTCCGCGAATCGGATGTTCCGAACCGTCATGTCATAAACGTTACCGGCTATGCTATGCCGGTCGGGCATTCAAACGTGCGCGTTACATCCAACTACGGTTACAGGGCCAAATTCGGGCGTATGCATAAAGGCATTGACCTCGGAATCAGGAGCAACGATACCATATATGCTGCTTACGACGGCAAGGTGCGCCTGACGAGCTATGAGGCTCGCGGATACGGCAACTACATCATAATTCGTCATCCGAATGAGCTTGAGACTGTCTATGGCCACCTTAACAAGAGCCTTGTGAAGCCAAATCAGGTGGTCAAGGCCGGTCAGCCGATAGGCCTTGGAGGAAGCACGGGGCGCAGCACGGGCCCTCATCTCCATTTCGAGACCCGTTATATGGGATATGCCATCAATCCTTCAGCAATTTTTGACTTTGCCAACAAAACCGTGCATACAGACACGTACACGTTCACTAAGAACACTTATACGCAGGCCCGCAACTTCGCTCCCAAGCGCGACCTCGCTAAAGCGGAGAAGAATCCGTACCAGAGCGCGGACAACGTTGCAAGCTCCTATACCGTCAAGTCGGGCGACACTGTGGCTTCAATTGCCCGTTCATACGGAATGTCGGCCACTACGCTGCGCAAGCTCAACGGCATGAAGGCTGCTGAGAAAATACGGGTGGGGCAGGTGCTTCAGCTCAAATGAGATAGCAATCAGTACAATCGACAATAACAGCACTTCCGGCGGCTTCCGGTTTCAGCATAAAAGCTGACGTGAAGCCGTCGGTTTTTATTGTAAACCTTTTCCACACAAACGATGTCTAATAAGAAGAATGAATACATTTTGATGCTATGGGAAAAAGTCATACCAAACTGACACTTGTCATTGTCTTCCTCCTGTCGTGTGTTTCGGCATATGCCGCCGGATTTGCCAATGAAAAACTCCATTACGTTATTTCCTACAAATGGGGTCTGATTCATAAGGATGCCGGCGAAGCCACCTTGACGTTGCGCCGTCAGGGTGCTGATTACCGCATAATGCTTGCAGCGAAGACAAAGCCGTGGGCGGACAAGATATTTATGGTGCGCGACACGTTGCTTGCCACTGTGGCTGCAGACGGTTTCAGGCCTAAGAACTACCAGAAGATTTCGCACGAAGGCGGGAAATATGGCAAGGACGACATAACCTATTCCTATTCAGGCCGCAACGTAACGGGGCATTGTAAGCGTTACCGAGACAAGAAAGGGAAGGTCAGCTCTTCCACCAAGACTCTGTCAGCACAAGGGGCGGTATACGATATGCTTACTATATTCTATTATCTTAGGTTGATTGACTATGACCGGCTGCAGAAAGGGCATGTTGTGAAATCTACAGTCTTTTCCGGATCCAAGTCGGAGACGATAACCGTAAGGTCGCTCGGCAAGACGACGGTCAAGATGCGCAATGGCACAAAGCGGGAGGCATTTCACATACGCTTCAATTTCACGACAGGCGGAAAAAAGAAGTCCAGTGCGGATATGGACACGTGGATTTCCACCGATTCGGCCCACATACCGTTGATGCTTACCGGCTCGCTGCCGGTCGGGCAGGTGCGCTGCCACCTTGTCTGACCCCGCTGTGATGTCAGAAGAATGCTCAGTGGTGTCATTGTGGCATTCTTTTGAGTATCGTTTGGATTTTCCCGTTTGAGATTGACATGCTGTATGGTTGTAGATCAGTTATTCTGCCGAGACTTACTTTGTCAGCGGATATTGATGCGTAGCCAGACTGCACAAAACCCCTGACGTGGAGGCATAGGTCTTTTTTCATGTCTGCGGCCAAAACGTTGAGCTTTTGATTGTCTGCCTTGTTTCCCGTTGCTGAGATTCTGATTTTGTGTTCGGGGATACTAATGGTAAGCGTGCTATAGTCATAGTGTACCCAAAGCGAGTCGTTTTTTATGTGCCATATTCCTTTGATGTTTACCAAAAACGGGACGCTGAAGTCAAAACCGCTGTCAGACCCCGAATAGCTTACGCTTCGCGATTCGGAGAATGTCAGATTACGGTAAAGACGTATGGTGTCGTTTCCGGAAAAGCCTTCATCGTGAATCCTGAACATCCAGGCGCCTGATACGTCGGCTTCATTAATTCTGGAATTGTCCGTATGTGAACATGAATGTAAGGTCAATGCCAGCGGCAATAATGCCGGGGTGAGCTTATGCAGCAGCGGGATGTTCATTTTTCGGTGTTGAATCTTATCACATTGATTATTTCAGACATCTTTTCTTTTTGCGATTTCCATTTCTTATCGCTGTATCTGTATTCGACCGATCTTTTCGTACCATCCGCTTCAAATGAGAACTTGAGAATGAAAGGTTCGGAACATGAATATATGCTGCCCCAGGCTTCAAACGGAATAGCGGACTTTAAGCGATACTCGTACCCGTTGTTGCTGGAATGGCAGAGCTGGAGACCGGTTGCACATATCTGTTTTTAGATGTAATTTTGCGGTCTGAAACAGTTTTGACTGCTATGAAGAAATCGGATACGTGTGAATTTAAGATTAAGACGGAACCATCTGCGGAGAAGGGCAGGGTGGTGTTCCCGATATTGATGGCTATCAGTTTCGGGCATTTTCTGAATGACCTGATACAGTCTGTGATTCCTTCGGTGTATCCTATATTCAAGGAGGAATATGGTTTTTCGTTTCTCCAGATAGGGATAATAACGCTTGTGGTGCAGATGACTTCTTCCATACTCCAGCCTGTGGTAGGGTCGTATACGGACAGGCACCCGCATCCTTATTCATTGTCGGTCGGTATGCTTTTCACGCTTGCCGGAATCCTGTTGTTGGCGTTTGCCGACAGTTTCGGTCTCATATTGTTTTCAGTGGCGATTGTCGGACTTGGCTCGGCCATCTTCCATCCCGAATCTTCAAGGATAGCGCAGCTGTCAGCAGGGGACAAGAAGGGGCTTGGGCAGTCGGTATTCCAGGTGGGGGGCAACGGCGGGAGTGCGGTCGGTCCGCTTTTGGCTGCTATAATCATAATCCCGTTAGGACAGAAGTCGATAGCATGGTTTGCCATCGCCGCAGTGCTCGCGTGTTCGGCATTGTTTCCTGTAGGACGATGGTATAAGTCCCAGCTTGGCAGGCTCAGTGCAATGGCGGTCAGACCCAACCCTGTTGTGCTCGGATTGTCGGAAAAATGAATCCGGTGGTCGTTGTTCATCTTGTGTGTGCTTACGTTTTCCAAGTATTTTTATATGGCGAGCATGACGAGTTATTTCACGTTCTTTCTTATCGACAAGTTTGGGGTTGACATTCAGGTGTCGCAGTATTGCCTGTTTGCTTTTCTTGGAGCTGTGGCCATAGGCACAGTGCTTGGTGGAAGTATGGGCGACAGATACGGGCGTAAATATGTGATATGGTGCTCTATACTCGGTGCTGCACCGTTTGCTCTTGCGTTGCCTTATGTGGACTTTGCGCTCACGATTGTTCTTGCCGTCATCATAGGACTTGTGATTTCATCCGCCTTTTCGGCGATATTGGTCTATGCCACAGAGCTCCGTCCCGGAAAGGTCGGTATGATTGCAGGTCTGTTCTTTGGGTTGAATTTCGGTCTCGGTGGCCTTGGTTCTGCCTTTTTCGGGTGGCTTGCAGACAAGACGAGCATAGAGTTCATATTTCAGGTCAGCACGCTTCTTCCTCTGCTTGGAATAGTAACCGCATTTCTGCCCAACATCGAGCCGAAGCATGGATGAGGTGCATTCACAGCCTTTTGTAGAAAGCCGTTGACGGCCGCTCTTCGTAGTCGTTGAAAGTTTCCACTAAGCGGAACCCGCTTTTTTCGGCAACGCGTCGTGATTTGCGGTTTTCAGCGTATGTTACTATCCACAGTCCTTCCAGTTGCAGTATGTTGCGGCATTGCCGCTCAACAAGCGTTATGGCTTCGGGAATCAATCCGAGTCCCCAGTATTCTTCGGCAATCCAATAGCCCAGTTCGCGTTCCCGGTCTTTCATCCGGGGGTAGTGCGAAGCAATCTCCGGCACGATTCCGATGCATCCCACCGCTTCTTTGGTGTATTTCAATATTACCGCATACGTTTCCGGTGCCGAAAAGACCGAACGTATCACTTCGCGGCTCATTTCAAGAGAAGTGTGGGGTGGCCATCCGGCGGCATTTCCTATGGCGGGATTGGATGCGTATTTGTACAAGTCTTCGGCATCGGCATCTGACCAAGGCCGAAGCAATATCCTTTCAGATTCCAATTGAATATCAATAATGTCCATTGTTGGCTGAGAGTTGAAGAATGACAATCATTCATAGTCCTCCTTTTGTTGTTTGCGAAATTACGAATATTGTTTGATGTGGCCAAACATTTGTTGCGTTATTTGGTTTTGATTACGAGATGATGTACCTTTGCAAGGCGAAAATGTGTTTTAGTATGAACAGAGAAGAATTCGAGAAAGTTTCTGCTGAATTGAAACGTGTGGCTTCTGATATGCCGCCGGAATGGGGTGCTGTCCAAAACGACGAACTTGACGACCAAGTTGATGTTTTTGCTTTTTCTGCTCTTGCTGATCTGGACAGGGAGATGGACGGTTTGTGTTTATGCGAAAAAGACCGCACATATGTCAGGAGACGTTGGTACATAGCTCATTGTGCAAGATGTGATGAATACATTTTCTGCCTTAATGACAGGGTAATTCATAATTCTGATATATTCGACAAAAGTTGGGACATTCGTTTTGAAGTGAAGAATCCAAATAGAAACGCACGATTTTGCCAACAAACCGCTGAATAAAAGCAATCCTCTCTCCTCGAAGGGGGCTGCCCGAGCGGCGGGGGCGGTCGAGTCCGCCCCCAAGAGCGAACTGCGACAGAAGGATATTCAAAAGGG
>CAJSYI010000025.1 GCA_910573745.1 Muribaculaceae bacterium
ATATCTCTAAAAAGTCCAATTTTGATGACTTTTCAGACAAACGAATTATGGAGATACAAAAGAAACTCAACCGTCGTCCACGGGAGAAAATTGACTTCGACACTCCAAAGAAGCGTTTTTTCGATAAGGTTGCATAAATTTGCATTTGCTGTTGGACTCTGCACATTCGTTTTGAAGGAGTGTGTCAGGTCGCATTCGATGTGAAAAGCTCACGTATTCCCAAAGCATTAATAAAGAATGCCGCTTACGCGATTTCAAATCCAAGACTGATGATTGGGTCATTCTACAGATTGCAGAGCAAGGAAAGACGTTACTCCATTAACAATCGTCTGTTTGTTGTCCATCATTCGTTCGTCGCTCAGTGGAGAGAACTTATCCTGAGGTCTGCTTGGGAGCTGAAAAACGTGGTTTTTGAGGAATACTGTCGGCGGGTATTGGAGGGAAAGAAGGCATTTTTCGATTACGAAGGGTGCGTATGCGATGTGATAGTCATTCAAGAAGACGCTGAAGGCAACATCAGTTATGTCATTTATTAAGAGGCTGTTTAATGATTGAAAGGGTTGACCCGTAGAGAAATCTCTGCTCCGTATCTGCGACCTCAAATTAACAGTCATTTTTAAACGGCCTCTACAATAAGAAAACAAAACAGGCCTAAACATTTGTTTAGGCCTGTTTTGTTTGGTGGAGCATACCAGACTCGAACTGGTCACCTCTTGACTGCCAGTCAAACGCTCTAGCCAGATGAGCTAATGCCCCGTTTGTGGTGATTTCCACTGCAAAATTAGGCATTATTTCTGAATTGACAAAAAAATCAGACGTGTTTTTTGTCGAAATGTTGTCAATGGGTTGATTTACAGTGCGAAATATGCTGGCTGTCAGTCCATGCGGTCTCGGTAGTCTTCGTATGTATAGTGGCGTAGAAGTTTTGCATCTCCATATATTGGTTTCCAGTATATGTCTGGATGTTGGATTCCGTTGAACATGTTGGTTTTCACCGTCGTGTAGTGGTTCATGTCTTTAAGAGTGAGCATGTCGCCGGGCTTGAGCTCTTTTGGGAGACGCCATGGTCCGGCGAAGTCGCCGCTTAGGCACGAGTTGCCGCCGAGGCGGTAGTCAAATCCTTCGTTGTCAAGACGGGAGTCGTTGGGAAATGCTTCGGCTATTTCTGGTTGGTAAGGCATTTCGAGCACGTCTGGCATATGGCATGCGAATGATGCGTCGATGATTGCTGTCCGTATTCCCGAGTCTTCAACTATGTCGAGTACTTCTGTTACAAGGTCGCCTGTCTGCCATGTGAATGCACTGCCTGGCTCCATTATGAGCTTTAGATGCGGGTATTCTCTGTGGAGGCCGTTAAGGAGCGAGACTAGATGGTCTGTGTCATAGCCTTTACGTGTCATAAGATGTCCTCCACCCATATTCAGCCATTTCACTTCCGGCAGAAGATGTCCGAATTGGGCTTTGAATGCTTCGAGCACCTTTTCGAGGTCGAAGCTCGTCGATTCGCAGAGGGCATGGAAATGAAGACCTTCGATTCCGTGTGGGAGAGAGGAGAGACGATCGGGATTGACGCCGAATCTTGAACCTGGCACGCATGGATTGTATATGTCTGTTTCAATCACGCTGCAATGCGGGTTGACGCGCAGGCCGGGAGAGACACGCCGGTCAGGATTACTTCGGTTCCATTCTTCTGTCTGTGGCAAGAACTTTTGGAACAGGTTGACGGAATTGAACGTGATGTGGCTGCTTCCGGCGAGGAATTCCGGAAATGTCTGATCCGTGTACACCGGGCAGTAGGTATGCACTTCGCCGCCGAGGTAGTCGAGCGAAAGCCGCATCTCGTTGAGTGAGCTGGCGGTGGAATCCGGGAAATTTTCGGCAATAACCTTGAACGTCTTCCAAAGGGCATTGGCCTTAAGTGCCATTATTATTTTTACGTCTGCACGCTCTGAAACATCCTTAAGGATGCCGAGATTGCGGCGCAGACGGTCTTCGTACACTATGTAGTATGGAGTCTGGGGCATTTTGTTTATGAGTCTATTGTGAAACGTGCGAATTTGAGGAGGAGTTTCTTTTCGCCAACTTGGTCGAACTTGGCCATAATCATCGGTTCACCTGATATTTCTGAAATGAGCATGATGATGCCGTGGCCGAATCTGGTGTGGTTGATGTGCATTCCTGTAGCAAGTTCTTCCACACGGTGTATGCTTCCCGATCCTGTAGCTGCCTGGGGTTTTGTCTGCCGGTAGCCTGAAGACGAGCCGCTCCGGAAGGAACCTTCCCGTCTTTGCGATGATTGGTAGTTGGCAATCGGGTTTGTGAAAGTAGCGGAGGTCTTTCCTATGTCGGTGGAGGATTCAAGCCTCAGGAAGCGGCGGTCTATGTCGGAAAGGAAGCGGGACGGGCGCGTCATTATGGTCTGTCCGTTGCGGAAACGAGATTTGGCGAATGTCATGACGCATGTCTTCTTGGCGCGGGTTATGGCCACATAGAGCAGACGCCGTTCTTCTTCCACCTCGGCAAGGGAATCCATCGACATAGAAGAGGGGAATAGTTCCTCTTCCACGCCGACGATGAAGACGTGGGAGAATTCCAGCCCTTTGGCTGCGTGTGCTGTCATCAGCGTTATCTTAGGCTCATCCTTATCGTCAGCCTTGTCTTGGTCCGTAGCGAGAGAAATCTCTGAAAGGAAGTCTGCCATACCCACATTCTCGTCGCCCTCTTCGAGCTTGGAATCCACGAAGTCTTTGAGTCCGGAAAGTATTTCTTCAAGATTCTCTTTCTTGCTTATGGATTCCGGGGTCTTGTCGTGGGCCAACATTGTGATCAGACCTATGCGTGTGAAGATAAGGCTTCCGAGGTGGGACGCGTCCATTCCCTCGGCATTCTTGTCATAGAACTCTTGTATCAAACTGCGGAATGAATCGAGTTTTTTCAATGTGCCTGAGTTTATTTGCACACCTGATGCCACAGGGTCTTGTATCACTTGCCACAGGCTTTTTTCCGTTTCGATGGCGGCGTGGGAGATTTTCTTCATCGTGGTTTCTCCAATGCCGCGTGCCGGGAAGTTTATCACTCGTCTCAGAGCCTCTTCATCGTCGGGATTTACGGACAGACGGAAATAGCATATCGCGTCTTTGACTTCCTTGCGCTGGTAGAAGGAGAGCCCTCCATAGATGCGATATGGGATGTTGCGCTTACGTAGGGATTCCTCCAGTTGACGGCTTTGTGCGTTAGTACGGTACAGGATGGCGTATTCGTCGAGTGAGTCGTGTGCCATAAGCTGTGTCTGCGAAACCTTGTTTGCGACAAGAAAAGCCTCCTCCATATCACTGTAGGTGCCGATCACTTCAATCGGGTCGCCTTTTTCGTTTTCACTGTAGACGTTCTTCTTCATCTGCCGGGTGTTTTTTTCTATGAGGCTTCCTGCGGCATTTATGATGTTTTGGGTAGAGCGGTAGTTGCGTTCAAGCTTGAATGTCCTAAGTCCCGGAAAGCTGTTGTTGAGGTTGAGGATATTGGCGATGTTTGCGCCCCGGAACGAATATATGCTTTGCGCATCGTCGCCCACCACGCACACGGACTGACGGCCGTTGCCTGCGAGGCGGGTTATGATGAGGTGCTGGGCGAAGTTGGTGTCCTGATACTCGTCCACGAGTATGTATCGGAAAAACTCTTGGTAATGCCGGCAGACATCTGGAAAGTCGCGCAGAAGTACATTCATGTAATACAGAATGTCGTCGAAGTCCATAGCCGATGCTGCCTTGCACCGCTTTACGTAGGTGGAGTATACGTAACCCATCATAGGGCGTTTTGCCCTGCGGTCGGCTTCTTGTGAAGACTTGTCGGCCATATATGCTTCAGGATACACGAGCGCGTTTTTGGCGTTTGATATGATTGAAGCCACGGTCGAGGGCTTGTATGCCTTTTCGTCGAGCACCATATCCTTTATTATTGTCTTTATCAGGGCTTTCGAGTCGGCAGAGTCGTATATGGTGAAATCATGGCGAAAACCGAGGAGGTCGGCATGTGAACGTAGTATGCGCAGGAAGATGGAGTGGAAAGTGCCCATCCATATTCGCGATGCGGTTTTGGCTCCTACGGCAGTGGCGATGCGCTCTTTCATCTCGCGTGCTGCCTTGTTGGTGAAGGTAAGGGCCAGGATTCTGTACGGCTCGAAGCCGTGGCTCAAAAGGTCCACAATCTTATAAGTCAGAACCCGTGTCTTGCCTGAGCCTGCGCCGGCAATCACGAGTGAAGGCCCGTCGTGGTATACCACGGCGGAACGTTGTTGCGGATTGAGCAGATCGAGATATGAATAGTCTGGTTCCTGTATATGATCTTTGTTCATACGGTTTTGCGTCTGTGTTCAGTTTTCGGAGTGTTTCGACATCAATGACCGGTAATCTGGTATTTCAGGTATGAAATGGTAAGTCCGGTTGGCATAATCTATTCGGCAGCAATAATGTCGCAGGCCGTTGGAAACAGCGAGATAGAGTGCGTGAAGCGACATGTTGTAGCGCACTATCTGGTCAAACACTGCCTGGGTTACGTTTATGCCCGGAGCTTTGTATTCCACTATCAACAAAGGTTTTCCTTCAGGCGTGAAAGCCACGGTGTCGCATCGGCGTTTGCTGCAGTTGACCTCGATGCCTATTTCGTTGGCAAGTAGGCTCTTGGGGTAATGCTTTTCGTCGAGCAGCCAAGCGGTGAAGTGCTGGCGCACATATTCTTCCGGCGTGAGCGCGACATATTTGTCGCGAAGCCGGTCGTATACTTTTATCACATTTCCTTCACGACTGAGTTTCAGCTGCACGGGGGGAAGGTTTAGAGGTGGCCATTGAATCTCTCCGTCGTTCATTATTTCATTATGTCTGTGCGAGGTGAATACTCTGCGTCGAAAAGGGAATTGAGGATGTCTGCCAATCGCAGGCCACCTTTCAGGAACTGTCGTTCTACTGTCGGAGTCCACTTGGCAATGTAATCGTAAGAGACGTCAGTGTGCTGCGGAGTTTCTTCATAAACCTTGGTGCAGATTTCATATGTCTCCTTTCCCCAGTCGCTTGGCGAACCGTTCACTATGTCTTGTTCCTCTTCGGGAGTGATCCGGTCTATCTGGTCGGTCCATTCCGTGTAGCTCCACCTGTGGGCGGCTTCCGGAAGACTGCCGTCCCAAAGGCTGTGTAGATTCAAGTCCTTGCCGAAATAAGTTATATGCCAATTGTTGCCGCCACGGTCTGAGGCGTGTCCTAAATGCATAGGCTGATGTATGTCTCCTATTAGATGGACTAATATTTTGACAGCAAGTTGTTTACTGTCTTCTAGAGCTTTGGGGTTCCGGACTGTTTCCGTTTGTTGTTTTATGGCACGGACTATGTCTCCTGTCTCAAGCAATGGCGCGTTGTCATAATCGATGCCCGCATCAATGTTTTTGTAATGCCATGTCTTTGTATAGGCGTATTCATCCGTATGCGAGGCATTGTCGAGCCAGTTGGCCCAATATATGATTGATTTTCCGTCAAGAAGCTTTGTGATGGCTTCTTTTGCAGTTTTTGTGAGATGGCGTTCCGCTATTGCAGCTGTTATGTCGTGTCCTTTCTGTCCCCAAGGGAAAGCCGAAAAGGATATGATGGCTATGGCTGCGGATAATAGTATTCTTTTTTTCATATCGACGGGTCTTGTGAATGCCGGACACAGTCAATGTGTCCGGTGGTTCTTCATCAGACAAAATTAATAAAAATTTCCGGAATGTCAAGCGTTGGAGTCAGCGTCTTAGTTCGGCTTCTATGGCTTCTACAGCTTCGGAAAGCTCGCGAGCGAACGGCATACGGTCTTTGACGGCAGAAATGCCGTGCATCACGGTTGTATGAGTACGGTTTAGCTTACGTCCGATGGCTTTGAGGGAAAGTTCCGTGAGTTTGTTGCCGAGATACATGGCCACCATACGTGCATCAGCAATCTCACGCACGCGGCTTTTTGAGAAAATCACGTCTGGATTAAGCCCGTAATGTTCTGCCGTGGCATCGACTATTATGTCGAAGTTGATGGTCTTCTTTATTGGCTTCACGGAATTGCGCATAACGCTGCGCGCCATTTCGAGCGAAATAGGGACATTGAGAGTGATGCTCCGGGTCAGAATGCCCATTACAATGCCTTCAAGCTCACGGACTGAACCTGCGGTGTTTTCCGCGATGTAGTCAAGCACCTCGTCAGGCATGTCAAGGCCGTTCTTGGAAGCTTTGTAGTGAAGTATGCGTTTTCGCAGACTCACGTCGGGACGCGGGAGTTTTTCCGTTACCCCCCATTTGAAGCGGTCAATCAGACGGTCAGTGATTCCGTCAAGCTCAACCGGCGGACGGTCGCATGTGAAGACAAGTGTCTTCCCTCGTTGGTGCAGATGGTTGAATATAGGGAAAAGCACGTTCATGGTGCCTTCCTTTGACGAAAGCTCCTGTAAATCGTCAAACAGCAACGCGTCCATCTGCTGGAACCAGTTGATGAAGCCTGGAATCTCCTTTTTGATTGTGGCTCCGGCGAGAAGGTACTGGAACTGACGCATAGGCAGAAACAGCACTTTGGCCGCAGGATTCTTTTCTTTTATTCTTATGCCGATGGCCTGTATCAGGTGGGTCTTGCCTACGCCGACATCTCCGTAAAGGAAAAACGGATTGAAGTCGGATTTGTGCGGATTGTTGGCTATGTATTCGGCAATAGTAAAAGGAAGCCTGTTGCTTTCCCCTACGCAATAATTGCTGAAATTGAGCGATTCGTTCAGTTGCGGGTCTATTTCTCCGGAAGCCGCCTGTGTGTGGTCTTCAAGCGGATTCACGGGGCGTGTGGCCTGTCTGGTGATTTTGTTTTGTATCACGTGGCTTTGCTCCGGACTCTCAATCTTCACGCGGCTCTTGTCGTCGTGGTTAATGACATTGATTTCGTAAGCAAGCTTTATGCCCGGGCCGAAAGCCCGTTTCAGGGAAGCTGCTATTATGTTGTAGAAATCATCTTCGTATTTCTCATAAAAGAAATGCGAAGGAAGCCCAATCGTGAGTTCATGGCCGTCGAAACCTTTGGGTGTGGCCTCAGCGAACCAAGTGTCGAACCGCTGTTGTCCGACGTTGGATCGTATCAGTTGGGTGAAGCATTCCCATTTATGTTGTAGTTCCTGTGTCATGAAGACGTTTTGAGTGGATTTAGATGTAGATACGCCGCAGAAATTTCGCGAATCGGGTACAAAATTCGGTCAAAAAAACGGATTAAAAAAATCCGTAAAAAATTTGGAAGTTTTGTAATGAAAGGAATGTGTTGAATATCTGTTGATTATGCATCCTGTGCCGTTGTCGGGTCTATGAAGCTGTTGTGATATTTCATAAATGTCTGTATACCAAGATTATTTTTGGTTGATTGTAAACGCTTGTGTGGCATAAAGCGGCTTTTTGTGTTGCCTATGCCAATGATAGGTATATCCCGGAGTGCCGCGTTATTCAGACTGAGTTTTTATAGAGAGCGGAACCTCGCTGCAGCCGGAGATAATAAAAGGCTTCGGACAATGTTTTGCCAGAAGCCTTGAGTGTTGTTGAGTCTTTTATCGTCAGAGGAGCTTGATGCTGATGTATCGTTTCGGGTTTTTCTTGATGTCTACAATGAGTGAGTCTATGTCGGCTGCCACAGTGTTGAGGCGGTTGTAGAGCTCAGGATCGTTTGTGAGTTTTCCGAGCGTGGATTTCGTGTCGTTGAGCTGTTGTGAGAATTGGGTAAGGTTTCGGGTGATTTCTTCCACGTTGCTCATTGTCGATTGAAGTGGCAGCGAACGGAGTTGGCGGGAGAGGTCGGAGAGATTATATGTTATCGTGTCCAGGTTATGGGTTATGCGTCCGGCGTTGTTCAGTATGTATGGAACCTGGCTGTTCATGGCCCCACGGAGTCCATGGGTAGTCATAAGCATGTCATTGGTGATTCCGTCCAGTCTTCCGATGGAAGAGGCAAGCGCCGGATCAGATACGAGCAGGTTGAGATTGTAGAGGAGAGTGTCAACTCGCGGAAGTATGGAGTTCACTTTTGGCATCACCTCGTCGGTCAAGGCTGAAAGCGCATCAGGGGAGTTGCCTGTGGCCACATCGCTTCCCACCGCAAGCTTGCGTGGTGAAGAGCCTAACTGCAGCTCAATGAACGCGCCGCTGAGAAAATTGCTTCCTATGCACGCGCGAGTGTCTTCAGGGAGCTGCAGCTCTTTGTTGAGGGCAAGCAGCACCTTTATGTGTCCTGGATTTGAATAGTCATAGCTGATTTCCCTTACCTGTCCTACTTTGTAGCCGTTGAGCGTAACCGGTGCGGCGGTTTCAAGGCCGGCCACGTCGTTGTATGTGGCATAGTAGAAATTGGCTGGCTTGAAGAGGTTCACTCCCTTCAGGTATTCTATGCCTATGACAAGGATGGCTATGGCGACTATCACGCTTAGCCCAATCATGAGTTCTTTGCTGAATATCTTTTTCATGTCGGTGTGGGGTGTTTTCTTTGTTCGGTGTTACTAATCCATAACGTTCATAAGCCGGTAAATTCTTTTTCTGTGTCCGTAAAATGATTACTTTCTCTTTTTTCGGAGGGACGGTCGGTTGAGATGGTTTTCAGAACCGGATTTTGAGCCAGAAACTTTTTTTACCGATGGTTCAGTTTTTGTCTTTCCCCTTTTCTCTGTGGTTTTTGATGCGGAAGAAGACTTGTTTATACTGATTACCTTGTTGTTATAGACTCTCGTTGAGGTCTGTTTTTTGTCGTGGTTTATCTTTTGGGTATTCTTGCCTTTTTGCTGATTCTTTGTGTCGGCGGCATTTTGATTTCCCTTTGGCGCCTCGGTTGTCTTTATGTCGTCAGCCACAGATGGTTTTGTGGGCTCTTTTGCCACCTGCCGTGTGGTGTGGGTGTGGGTCTTCACTGTGATTGATGCAGTCTCAAGCACTCGCTTGTCGGATGCCTCTTTGGCTGCCAGAGAACGGCGTCTGCGTTTTGCAGGGGCGTAGCCCGTAGATTTGGCGTAATCGGCGGCCGGGGCTTCTATTACTTTACGGTCGGGCAATTCGTCAACTGACAGAAGAACCGCTTCGCCGTCGGCCACGAAAGCCGGTATTTCATCAGGGGCTTCGACTTGTCCGGAATATGCAGTGGCTTTGGCAAGATTGTTGCGGTAGTTCTTCACTGCATTGAATATGGATTCAGCAAGCTTGTTTTCCCCTTTTTCAGAAGCCATGAACTTTGCAGAATTTGGATTGCATATGAAGTCGAGCTCTACGAGTACCGCCGGCATCGAAGTGGCCCAAAGCACCCAGAATCCGGCCTGATGCACTCCTCTGTCGCGACGTCCTGCTGTTTTGACAAGCTGCTTCTGAACTTCGTCGGCGAACTTTATGCTTTGGCTCAGATTCTTTTTCTGGGCCATTTCGAATATTATGTATGATTCGTCGGAATTGGGGTCGAAGCCTTTGTATTTCTGGTCAAAATTCTTCTCCAGTTCGATTACGGCGTTTTCGCGGCGCGCGACAGCCATATTGTTGGCATCCTTGTGCAGTCCGAGAGCATACACCGATGCGCCTGAGACGTTGCGGCGATTCTTGTTGGACGCATCGACTGAGTTGGTATGTATGGATATGAAAAGGTCGGCTTTTGAGCCGTTGGCTTTGTCCGCCCTTTGTTGCAGGGAAACAAACGTGTCGTTGTCGCGTGTCATGATTACTTTCACGTTCTTCATCCCTTTGCGTATCTTTTCAGCCAACGCTTTGGCCACGCCGAGGTTGATGTCCTTTTCTTTCACGTTGTTGTCCACCGCACCGGCATCTTTGCCTCCGTGGCCGGCATCAATGACGATGGTGAATGCCTTGGCCTGCTGACGCTTGGCAAAAGCGGTACTTGCGGTCATGGATATGGCCGCAAGTACCAGTATATATATGGTCTTTCTAAAAAGCATCTCAATTATTATAGTGCAAAATTACGAAAAAAGCTTTGTTGTAGCTGCCGGAATAACGCTTCATCGGAGAAAGAGGACAATGATTGCGAATCATCCTACGAAAAGCGTTCAGAAGTTCACTCCGAAACTTATGCGGGCAAGGTCTACATATTTCGACGGGAGGTTGACTTCAGACCGGCTGTTGCGGTTGATGTGGTAATAACAGTAGGAGAGAAGTATATGGCTTTGGAACTTTTTGCTCATGGCAAGGTTGATTCCCACTCCCATAGCTGCCATAACGCCTCCACGGGAAGCTCCGTCAGCTATTGTGCTGAACGCATACCCGGCTCTCATGTTGAAGAAGAAGAGCGAAGGCTTTGATCTGAATGAAGACCGGAATACGAAGTATAACGGTATGAAGTTGTTCTTCTTTCCGAAAGAGCGGTGTACGCCAGCCCCTATTCCGATGGCTCTTATGAACTCACTTTTGTAGCCGATCATGACGTCAAGGTCGAACGTGGACATGTCGTAGCCGCGTAAATCTATCGAAGATCCGACATCTACTCCCCAAGTGAAATTGGAGAGCCAAAGCGGACGGCTGCCTTGTGGGAATATGCTTTCCCTCTCTTGAATGACATCGGATGCGGACGTTGCCACACTGTCGGTAAATGCTTTCTGTAGATTGCAGTTGTCCGGAGTGGCAGCACCCATTGTCGTGGCAGGGTATACAGTAACAAAAAAGCCTATGACAAGCCAAAGCCCGATCAGGCGCATGCTTGCCATAAGCTTCATATTCGGTCGTATAATCTTATGTGGAACCATCGGTAGCGTGCCGTTCCTGGAAGAAAGTCATTCTCCGAGATAACTTTTGAGAAGTTTGCTCTTCTGGCCTTTCAGACGCCGGATGGCTTTCTCTTTTATCTGGCGTACACGTTCACGGGTCAGATCAAACTTTGCTCCTATTTCTTCAAGCGTCATTTCCTGACATCCGATTCCGAAGAACATTTTGAGTATTTCGCGCTCACGGTCGTATAGCTGACGCAAGGCACGGTCTACTTCCTTGGACAGTGATTCCTGGTTAAGAGTAGAGTCAGCCATCGGGCTGTCGTCGTTCGGAATCACATCAAGTAGCGAATTGTCTTCACCTTCCACAAACGGGGCATCTACTGAAATGTGTCTTCCCGACACCTTAAGCGTGTCGGAAATCTTGTCAACCGGTATGTCAAGACGTTCGGCAAGCTCCTCAGGCGACGGGCGACGTTCGTTTTCCTGTTCGAACTTGGAAAGCTCTTTACTTATCTTGTTGAGCGATCCAACCTGATTCAGCGGCAGCCGCACTATGCGCGACTGCTCGGCCAATGCCTGAAGTATCGATTGCCGGATCCACCATACGGCGTAGGAAATGAACTTGAATCCGCGTGTCTCGTCAAACTTCTGTGCTGCACGGATCAGTCCGAGATTCCCTTCGTTGATAAGGTCAGGAAGGCTCAGTCCTTGGTTTTGGTATTGTTTCGCCACCGAAACCACGAAGCGCAGGTTTGCTTTAGTCAGTTTTTCGAGAGCGGCATGGTCGCCTGCCTTTATTCGGCGAGCCAATTCCACTTCTTCGCTTACGGATATAAGCTCCTCTCGCCCTATCTCCTGAAGATATTTGTCGAGAGAGGCGCTTTCGCGGTTGGTGATTGATTTCGTTATCTTTAGTTGTCTCATATTCTCGCTTCCGAAAAAATTGGTGCAAAGATAGTCATTTTTCAGCACCTCTGCAAGCCGTGTCGTGATTTATTCCGCAAAAACGCCGTCCGCCACCGATGTTGAGGCCGGCTGCGGACGGTTTGTGGATTTGAAGTCTTGTTACTGGGCTTCCGAGGAGAGATTGACTGCGTAGTAATATTTCTTTCCTGTCGGATAGATGCCGGAAATAACGAGCACCTTATCGTCGTTGCTCTTCATCACTTGGTTGAAGGCATCTTCCACGTCTTCCGAAGAATTGACTGCGCGTCCGTTCACCTCAAGTATTATGAATCCGTCTTTTATCCCGGCATCCTTTACCGGCCCGCTTTTCAGTCCGGCAACTTGTACGCCGTTGGATATTCCGAGGCTCGACTTTGTTTCTTGGGTTAGCTTCATGAAGGCGCATCCGAGTTCTGCGAAATCACCTTTCTTCGTGATTTGTGTATTTCCCTGTGAATTGCGCAATGTGCCGCTCTTGGTGTAGCGTTTGTTGTCGCGGTAATACGTGATGCTGATTGTGTCGCCAGGACGGAACTTGTTGAGCTGTTCGGTGAGTTGGGCGAAGTTGTGCACTTCAACTCCGTTGAGAGCCACGATTACGTCGTTCTTTTGGAGTCCCAGCTCTTTGGCAGTGCTCATGTCGCTGACTTCATCGACGAGCATTCCGGACTTTGTGGCTGTGATGTCCTTTTCTTTGGCGGTCTTGGCATCAAGCTCTGCCACGGTGCAGCCGAGCATTGCACGCTGGACTGTGCCGTATTGCTTGAGGTCAGTCATGATCTTTTTCACGATAGTGGTCGGTATGGCAAAGGAGAAACCGGCATAGCTTCCAGTATTGGAATATATAGCCGAGTTGATTCCTATGAGTTCGCCGCGAAGGTTCACAAGCGCGCCGCCGGAATTGCCGGGATTGAGGGCTGCGTCGGTCTGAATGAACGACTCTATGCCCATCTGCCCGTTTCGGCTGTTCTGTCCGAGGCTTCGTGCCTTTGCGCTCACTATTCCTGCAGTAACAGTGGAGTTGAAGCCGAAAGGATTGCCGACGGCAAGAACCCATTCGCCTACTTTTACGGCCTCGGAGTCGCCGAATGTGATGGGAGACAACCCCGTCGCGTCTATTTTTATCAGGGCGAGGTCTGTGGCTTCGTCAGTGCCTACTATGCGTGCCTCGTAGGTGGAATTGTCGTTCAGAAGCACTTCAAGCTTGTCCGATTCATCCACTACATGGTTGTTGGTTACTATATAGCCGTCGGCTGAGATTATGACACCTGAGCCGAGACCGTTCTGAATAGGTTCGCTCTTTTTCTGCTGACGTCTGGGCTGGCGTTGCTGCGGACGCTGTTGCGGGCCGAAAAAGAAGTCGAACATGTCAAACGGGTTTTGTCCTCCGTACATCATGTTGCCTTGCTGACGCGAGGTGTAGCTTTTGATGCAGACCACTGAATTGATGGTTTTTTCAGCGGCTTGAGTGAAATCCGTCTGAAATCCCGGGGATGAGGCTGCCGTGCGTATGAACTGGTGATGGCTTGTTTCTGGTGCTGATGCCAAAGCGTTTCCTGCGAAGAGGAGTGCTGCTCCTAACAATATCGTTTTCGTCGGTTTCATCATATCTGATAAAATTTACGTTTTTCTGTTTCTACAATGAAAATGACAATCGGTGTATCTGATAGTTTAACCGGTCGCATAATTGTAATGCAATCCGTGAGCCAATGTTGCATCCCGGATGTTTGCCAGAATGGATTTAACCTAATTTAGGTTTTTAATCCGTCGTGTTTTGGCGATGTCGTCAAAACATGGTAATTTTGCGCTTTCGTTATGTTTAAGATGCTTGTGTGTATAGGCGCAGGAAGCGCAGTGGGAGGTGTGCTGCGCTTCCTTGTGAGCCGATGGATACAGTCCGCCGTTGACGTTGCGTTTCCGTGGGGGACGCTTGTGGTCAATGTAGCTGGATGCTTTATAATCGGACTTGTCTATGGATTGTGCGACAGGCATTTCTGCATCAGTCCGGAGATGAAAGCATTCCTTACGGTTGGCTTTTGCGGTGGGTTCACCACATTTTCCACTTTTGCCAATGAGAATTATCTTCTTTTGGTCACTTCAAATATCGCGGTTTGCATTTATGCGGGGTTGAGCTTTGCCGTCGGTCTTTTGTTCGTGCATCTCGGATATGCTTTTGCTCGGGTCTTTTGAATCAATCTCCACGGTAATAACCCTGAAGATAACAACGGGCTATGAAGTCGAAGTTGTCGGCTACAGTAGTTGTGTTGTCTGAGCCGGGGAAAGAGGCATCTGGCAGCCATCCGTTTGTTTCGATTGTCTTTAGCAGGTCGACAGGGCATTTACCTCTGACTGTAAGCAGCTCAAATGCATGTTTTTCAGCAAAAGCTTTGTCGTAAAGAGGGTTGGACGGGGCGGCTATGCATTTGGCAATATCTTTGGCTACAAGCATTCCCTTTTCCCGGTTGACCATCACCACGAAATCTGTTGAATCCGAAAGTTGAGGGAGATGGTTCTCGTCTTTTTCCCAACCGATCACGTCGATGAAGAACCGGTTTAGTTCGCTGTAGGTTTTGAAGAACGCTATGGTCTGGCCGTCAAGCGCGTCGGTCATCTTTTGGTAATACTTGTGTGTTATTGTTTCTTTCGTTGGCTCTTTGTGTCTGGACGGAAGCTTGCCGTCAATGATCAGGTGCAGCCATTCTCGCATATAAAAGGCGAGCGGCCCTATGGTGTCTTCGTTAATGGCGGCGTCCAGCCGTTTCCCTATGGCCTCCATATCATTGTCGCCAATTGAGGGGTCAGAGAGGATGTGATGCAGGCTTAGGGCGAATGCAGGCGTCATAAGATAGCAGTGCATGAAAAGCCATAGGCCGTAGGCATAAACCTGTTCGATGTCTTCCGGGACGTTCATTTCGAGTTCATGCGCCATAGTCCAGTTGTCTTCCGGAATCGGCGCTTCCTCGTATTTCTCTTCCATCAATCCGAATACGGCTTTTGCAAGCTTCTCAATGCGTGAATCATAAGGATCGAGATTGCGGTGGGTGTCATCGCTCATTGCGATGAAATACCACACCATGAATCGTATGTCTACATAATTCAGTTCATAATCTACATATTCATCGGGGATTTCATAAAAAGGCAGTGTTTTTCCGTATAGGGAACGGCATTGGTCTACGAATGTGTGCCATGGCCCCCCGTCTGCTATCACGTCTTGGTAATAGCCTGTCAGGCAGAGGGCGAGAGGCTTAAGTAATTGTTCGTGAAGCCAAGACAATGCGTCCGCGTCTACAAGGCGTTGGAGTGATTTGTTGGCTATGTTGAGATAGAAACGCTCGGTGCGTATGTTTGATTTGCCTTTGTCTGGGCCTTGTGAATACAGGAATTCCTGTTCGGTGATTTTATCCATTGTTTCTTGCTATGAAATCGTTTTCAGTGGGAGAAAAGACCACGCTTTCGCTGTCGAACAGCCTTGCGAGGTCGCCGTTGGCGATTACTTGCGAAGGTGTTCCGCAGACAAGCTGGCGGTCGCGTGTGAAGAGCATCACTTTGGAAGCCATGCGAAGTGCCTGGCTCACGTCGTGGGAAGAGTAGAGTATTGCTTTTCCTGTAGCGGATATTGAGCCGAGCAGCGACAATATCTCTATTCTTGCGGCCACGTCGAGGAAAGAAAAGGGTTCGTCAAGCACGATTACCGGCGTGTCTTGGGCTATTGCTTTTGCTATCATCGTTTTTTGACGTTCTCCGTCGGACAGTTCTGCCACATATTCTTCGGCTTTGTGGGAAATTCCCGTTTTGACCATTGCAGACTCCACTGCTTTGCAGTCAGTTTCGGAAAGACGTCCGAAAAAGCCGGTGTGAGGCTGTCGTCCGAGTCCCACCAGTTCTCTGACGGTCAGACCGCCTGCCTGAATAGGGTCGGTCGTCACGATGGCGAGCATTTTGGCAAGTTCTTTTCTGCTATATGAGTCCAGCGTTTTGCCAAGAATTTCCACTTGTCCGGAAATAGAAGGAATTTCGCCCGTAAGGGTTTTGATGAGAGTTGACTTGCCTGCTCCGTTGGGGCCGAGAAGAGCTGTAACGTCGCCTGTGTCCACGCTCAGGTTTATGCCTGAAGCAATCGGATTGTTTTTGTAGCCTATGGAGAGGCCGGATGCCGAAATGGATACCATAATCAGTTGAAATATCGGAGCGAACGCCTTTGAATGAGGATGTAGATTATGACGGGTACGCCTATGACTGGCGTGATGGCGTTTATGGGAAGCACGCCGCTGCTTCCGGGGATTGTGGTGAGCACGCTGCATGCGAGGGTCAGGGCCGCACCGCAGAGCATGGTGGCCGGTATGAGTATGGAGTGGTTCGATGTCTTGAATATCATTCGTGCTATGTGGGGAACCACTATTCCTATGAATCCGATCGGACCGCAGAAAGCGGTTACGAATGCTGTAAGTATGCCGCTTAGGCAAAGAAGCAGGCTGCGCAAACGCTTGACGGAATAGCCCATATTGGCAGTGTATCTTTCGCCGAGAAGGAGTGCATTGAGCGGTTTGATGAAGAGTGCAGATGAGAAAAGCGCAGCTGCAAGTACAGTGCAGAACAAAGGAAGCTCACTGGCCGTTACGCCGCCGAAACTGCCCAACCCCCATACTACGAAAGACTTTACACCGTCGGCTGGTGCGAAGAAGTTCAGCAATGATATTACTGACGAGGCTAAATAGCTGAGCATTATTCCGGCGATGAGCAGCATGGCCGAGCTTCGGAGTGATGACGAGAGGCCGAGCAGAAGGAGGATTACTGTGGCAGCCCCGGCTATTGCACCTGCGATTACAGATACATACTGCAACGCTCCGGCAGAGGCAAGCGCCCCTCCTCCTAAAAGCATCACTATAGCCACTCCCATAGATGCGCCGGAACTCACTCCGAGAATCGACGGGCCGGCCAAAGGATTCTGGAAGGTTGTCTGAAGCATAAGGCCGGCAATTGAGAGCGACGCACCGGAAAGAAGTGCGGTCATGGCCATCGGCAGGCGTGATTCAAGCACAATCACCCGCCATACAGTATTTTCTGTATCTTTCCCCATAAGGATGCCAAGCACCTCCGTTGCCGGAATGTCTACGGCTCCTGTCATAAGCGCAACCACGAAAAGAGCCAACGTGCCTAAGCCGATATAAACGAATCTCATCCCTGAAATTTATATGTGAAATCAAGGCTTCATCTTATTGAAATATCTCATCTTGCCTTCTGCCTCAGGATGGAAGACGAGTATGTAGTCATTAAGCAGGAGTTCAGGATGATAGGGGAATTCCTCGAAAAGCTGGGTTTTCTTTGTGTCGGAATAGTATACGCCCCCATGTTCTACTGCCCGGAAATTGGCGTAACGGTTGTCCATACCCAACAACGTCTTTTTGTCAAGGTCGGTTCCGAAAAGTTTAAGAAGCCAAATGTCTGCGTTGTGGGCCTTCGCAAGCACTTCCTCATAGCTAAGATTGAGCGATCCGGCTGATTTGTCATCTGCCCATATGTACTTTCCGCCTGCATCTTCTATTATTTTTGCCTGATAGCTTGCACCTCCGGGAAGATACCAAACACCTTGGTACATGTTTTCGACAAGCACTGAAGGTTTGGATTTATAGGCCGATGCCGCTTGCTTAAGTTCCGTGTAAGATTTTTCGACCTCTTTGAATATTGAATCTGCCTTGGCTTCTGTATCGGTAAGGATTCCGAAAAGCCTTATCCATTCGGCACGTGCAAGAGGATCGGTCTCGAAATTGTCGGTCATTCGGATTACAGGCACTCCGCACTTGTCGATGTTTTTCACGTCCATTCCGTCGTAGATGCTCAGGAATATGGCTTGAGGTTGCTGGGCGGTTATTTTCTCGAGAGATGGTCCTGAGGCCGGCCCGAGGTCGGCCACCGCACCGGATTTGAGACCTGCGGATATTTCCGGTTGTTTGAAATAGCAGGCATCCACCACTCCTTTTACAACGTCAATCTTTCCGAGTTCGTCGAGCGGCCCTGCAAAGACAGACGAGAACACTACAGCGTTGTCGATAGGCGTGCGCAGAAGCGTGCCTTTGGGCAGATTCTCCGGAACATTGACATCTTTGCCGACAAGTATATAGGTGGCATCTACGATTGTAGAGTCCTTTGGGTTCAAAACCTTGGCTAATTTGTAGCCGTTATGGTTTTCTATGCGTAGAAGCTTTGCGTGGCGTAAGATGTTGCCGCAGCTTTCATTGGCGGTGTCCCTATTGCCGCATGACGTTGCCACGATTATAAAAAGTAAAAACAATGATATGGAGAACGCCTTTTGCATTTTAGATTCCGCTTATTTGAGTATTTCAACAAGTTCTTGGGGCGTAACTGTGCGTTGTTCGCCTGAAGACATGTCCTTGAGTGCGACTGTGCCGTTTTTCATCTCATCGTCTCCTATTATTGCCACGAAAGGAATCTTCTCCGCGTCGGCGAGTCCCATCTGCTTTTTCATCTTCGCTTGGTCTGGGTAGAGTTGAGCCGGAATTCCAGCTTGGCGTAGTGTTTTGATGTGCTTTGCGGCAACTTCGGCTTCTTTGTCGCCGAAATTGATGAAAAGCACTTTCACAGAAGATGAAATCGTGGAGGGGAAAAGGTCGAGATGTGTAAGGACATCATAGATGCGGTCTGCACCGAAGCTGATTCCCACGCCCGAAAGGCCGTTCATGCCAAAGACTCCGGTGAGGTTGTCGTAACGTCCGCCGCCGGTTATGCTGCCTATTGCTACGTCCTTGGCTTTGACTTCGATGATTGTTCCGGTGTAATAGTTTAGTCCACGCGCAAGGGAGAAGTCCAGGTCGAGCTCGCATATGTGTCCACGGTCGTTGAAGGCGGTCATCACTGTCTTCAGTTCCTCCACGCCCTTTAGTCCTGTCTCGGAGTCCTTAAGCACATCGGCCACTACTGCCATCTTTTGCTCGTTGGAGCCGCTGAGCGTAAGCAACGGACGTAAGGTTTCAATTGCCTTCTCCGGAATGCCTTTCGAGCGCAGCTCCTCGTTTACGTTGTCGATTCCTATCTTGTCTATTTTGTCAATGGCTACGGTTATGTCTGCGATTTTGTCCGGTTCTCCTATGGCTTCTGCTATTCCGGAAAGCACCTTGCGGTTGTTGAGTTTCAGTTGGACATTTATGTTCAGGCGAGAGAACACGAAATCTATGAGTTCAAGAAGCTCCACTTCGTTCATCAGGGATTCTGAACCCACCACGTCGGCGTCGCATTGGTAAAACTCCCTGTAACGCCCCTTTTGCGGGCGGTCGGCGCGCCATACAGGCTGTATCTGGAAACGCTTGAAAGGCATCTGCAGATCATTCCGATGCTGGACTACGTATCTGGCGAAAGGCACGGTCAGGTCGTAGCGCAATCCCTTTTCACATAATGCGGAAGCGAGTTTTGTAGTGTTGCGACCGGTGATTTCCTCGTCTGATACGTTTTTCAGGAAGTCGCCGGAATTAAGTATTTTAAAGAGCAGCTTGTCTCCTTCCTCTCCATATTTTCCCATTAGGGTAGAAAGGTTCTCCATAGCAGGAGTCTCAATCTGTTTATATCCGAAAAGGCGGAAAGACTCTCGGATGGTGTCGAATATATAATTGCGTCGTGCCGTCTCTTCTGGAGAGAAATCACGTGTGCCTTTGGGTATGCTTGGTTTTTGTGCCATAGATTCAGGTTTTATGTTTAAGAATGCAAAGGTAGCTAAAAACCGCCGCATCCGCAAAACTACGGGAATGTTTGGATTTTTCTTCTGGGTTTTACAGGCAGTTTCCAAAAGTTTAAGCCGCCCGATACAGGATTCATTAATCCAATTCGGGTGGCTTAAATAAGGGCTTTTTCACACGTGCCTAAATCATTCTTATCGTCAATAGGATGCTGCGACTTCTTCGATGGAGGATTCGGCAGGAATCCAGCGTCCGGGTTCTGACGGGCTCATCTCTACCAGATCCATTAAATCGTAATAGTCAAGCTCATGATCCGTTTCTTCGTCAACGATTCTGACGGACTTGTCGGCTGGGTTTATCTCCAGCATGGCATTGTCGGAGTATGCTCCGTCGTTGGCCGCAAAATCTTCTACAGCCTCGAATATGCTTTTTTTAAGATTGTCATTCATTTTATGTCGTTTTTCTGTTAGAGAGTTCTATTATCTCGCAGTCGCGCATATCACAGCCGTCTATCACGAGTTTGATGAGAGTGCGCTGCGAATGCCATCCTTGTTGTCCTGCCGCACCGGGGTTTATATGCAGCAGCTGAAGTTCACGGTCGTAGATGACTTTCAGTATGTGGGAGTGTCCGTCTACCATAAGGTTGATTCCGTTTTTTTTCAAAAGCGTCTTCATCCCTTTGGCCCAACGACCGGGATAGCCGCCGATATGGGTAAGGAGTACACTTATGTTCTCGCAATCAAAAATCTCCGTTTCAGCGAGTTTGCGCCTCACTATGCCGTGGTCAATATTGCCGCATACGGCTCTGACCGTACAAATCTCGGCTAACTGTTCGATGATGGAATAGTCCCCGATGTCGCCGGCGTGCCATATCTCGTCGCAGTCGGCAAAATATGAAGCGTACCGGTTGTCCCAGTATCCGTGAGTGTCGCTAAGGATTCCTATGCGTTTCACTGTTCTCCGTTGCTGGTGTCGTCTATGTCTTCGATGCCCTTATAGCTGAAAGTCAAAGCATCGCCACCATCCTTGTATGATACTTCAATTGTACCTCCGATTTTTCCTTCTGCGTTGAGGTTGAGCATAAGTTCAGCAAGTTCATCCTCCAGATACTTCTGTATGGCGCGCTTCAGCGGACGTGCTCCGAAGTTCTTGTCATAGCCTTTGTTGGCAATGAAATCCTTCGATTCCGGCGAAAGGTTCAGTTCAAAACCGAGTTTGCGCACGCGAGAGAAGAAATCCCGGAGCTCGATGTCTATGATTCCGAATATGTCTTCACGTTCAAGCTGGTCAAACATTATGATGTCGTCTACACGGTTGAGGAATTCAGGAGAGAACGCTTTGTTCAATGCTTTTGAAATCACCCCGTGGGCTTTTTCCTTGTCGCTTCCACCTGTGTTGAATCCTACTCCAGAACCGAAATCTTTCAGCTGACGGGAGCCGATGTTGCTCGTCATAATCAGGATTGTGTTCTTGAAGTCTATCTTGCGTCCGAGAGAGTCGGTGAGGCGACCTTCGTCCATCACTTGGAGAAGGATGTTGAACACGTCGGGATGCGCTTTCTCGATTTCATCAAGAAGCACGACACTATAGGGCCGCCGACGCACCTTTTCCGTAAGCTGTCCTCCTTCTTCATATCCGACATATCCCGGAGGTGCGCCTACAAGACGACTTACAGTGAACTTCTCCATGAATTCGCTCATGTCCACGCGGATAAGGGCATCGGAAGAATCAAAGAGGTATTCTGCAATCTTCTTCGCAAGCAAAGTCTTGCCGACGCCCGTCGGGCCAAGGAACATGAATGTACCTATTGGTTTGTTGGCATCTTTCAGACCGACACGGTTGCGCTGAATCGCTTTGACGGTCTTCTTGATTGCATCGTCCTGACCGATTACTGAACCGCGCAACGCATCGCCCATCTTCAAAAGACGGCTTCCTTCAGCTTGCGCGATACGTTGGGTCGGTACTCCGGTCATCATCGCTACCACCTCGGCCACTTTCTCGTCGTCAACTTCCCGCCGCTCGTTGTCAAGACGGGCCTCCCATTCTTTTTTCAGTTTCTCAAGATGCAGTTTCTCCTCTTCACCTTTGTTGCGGAGATGGATGGCGAGCTCAAAGTTCTGGGTCTTTACCGCGTCGAGCTTGGCCTCGTTGGTTGCGTCAAGTTCCTTTTCGAGTTTCTCGATTTCCTCCGGCACGATGATGTTTGAGATGTGCACACGTGAGCCGGCCTCGTCAAGCGCATCAAGGGCCTTGTCGGGAAAATTGCGGTCGCTTACATAGCGTCCGGTAAGGTTCACGCAAGCCTGAAGAGCCTCATCGGTGTAGAACACATTGTGATGGTCTTCATATTTTTCCTTTACCTGACGAAGAATCTCAAGAGTGTCTTCCGGAGAGGTGGGTTCGACGATTACTTTCTGGAATCTCCGTTCCAGCGCGCCGTCCTTCTCTATGTTCTGCCTGTATTCGTCAAGCGTAGTGGCTCCGATGCACTGTATCTCACCTCGCGCAAGGGCAGGCTTAAGCATATTTGCGGCATCCATCTGCCCTGGGGCATTGCCTGCACCGACGATGTTGTGTATCTCATCGATGAAAAGGATTATGTCTGGATTCTTGGTCAACTCATCGAACACCGCTTTTATGCGTTCCTCGAACTGTCCACGGTATTTGGTTCCGGCCACCATTCCGGCCATGTCGAGGCTTATCACCCGTTTGCCGAAAAGTATGCGGCTCACCTTCCGCTGAATGATTCTGAGCGCAAGCCCTTCAACTATTGCGGATTTGCCTACACCTGGTTCGCCGATAAGCACAGGGTTGTTCTTTTTACGTCGGGAAAGAATCTGTGCAAGTCGTTCGATTTCGTTTTCCCTGCCTACTACAGGGTCGAGCCGGCCTTCGGAAGCGGCCTTGGTCATGTCGAACCCGAACTTGTCGAGTGCCGGAGTGTCAGAACCGGAGTTTTTTCCGCTTTTGCCTGACGCGGCAGCGCTTTGGCGGTGCTGCGTAGAAGAGCCTGACAATACGGAGTCGTCGTCTTCGTCATCTTCTTCCGAAGCGAAATCCTTGTTCCCGCGAGGTTCTTGGTTAAGCATCTGTATGGAAATGTCGAAGTTCAGATACTCTTCCTTGATTTTACGCAGGAAATCGCTGTCCATGGCTCTGCTGTCATGAATAAGCGCAAGAAGGAGATGTTCGCCCTGAATGCTGTGCGAGTTCATTTTCCTGGCCTCAGAAGTCGCGAGCTGGAGATGGCGTATTGCCGAAAGTGCGATTTTATATTGTTTCTCGAAAAGAGTGGTTGCCTCTCCTGAAGGGACTTGATTTGTGAGATGACGCTCAATGTCGGCTTCCATTTTGTTTGTGTCGATATTGAGCTGACTCATTATTTTGAAAACCGTGCTGTTACGGTCGCGCAGCGAACCAAGCAAAAAATGCTCGGAAACTATCATCGGTGAATTGAAACGGTCGGCTTCGGCCTGCGCCATTTCAAGAACACCGTTGAACTGCTGTGAAAAGTCATTTCTCATTTGGTTTCCTTTTTCTACTGGATAGAATGCTTTTAGCGTCGTTATTGTTTTTCGGGACATTCTTTGCAATTACCGTGCCAACTTTATTGCTCGTGCCGCAGGTTTACATTTTTATACTTCAGTTTTGATTTTTTGTATATTGACAATAAAGAAGATTCAAAGAGCAGTTGTTATACCGATATTGGATTTGGCACGCTTTTTGATTTGTGCAGAATGACTGAAAATTTGATAATTCCAAAAACAGATAAATTATGGCAACAGGAAAAATCGGGGTAACTACTGAGAACATATTCCCCGTAATCAAGAAATTCCTATATAGCGATCATGAAATCTTCCTGCGTGAACTTGTGAGCAATGCGATAGACGCCACGCAGAAGATCAAGACATTGGCAGCTTTCGGAGACTTCAAAGGTGAACTCGGACAGCTTGACGTAAGAGTGCGTGTAGATAAAGAAGCAGGTACGCTCACCGTCAGCGACCGGGGCATCGGTATGGATCAAGACGACATAGAGAAATACATCAACCAGATCGCTTTTTCCGGTGCAGAAGAATTCCTCGCTAAATACAAGGATACTGCAAACAGCATAATCGGACACTTCGGCCTCGGTTTCTATTCCGCTTTTATGGTCTCTAAAAAAGTCGTGATACGTTCGCTTTCGTACAAAGATGGGGCGAAAGCGGTGGAATGGAGCTGCGACGGTTCTCCTGAGTATGAGATGAAGGAGACGGAGAAGGCCGGTCGGGGCACTGACATAATCCTTTACATAGATGAAGACAGCAAGGAATTCCTCGAACAGCAGCGCATAGATGCGTTGCTGAAGAAGTATTGCCGGTTCTTGCCCGTTCCGGTGATTTCAGGAAAGGAACAGGAATGGAAAGATGGCAAATACCAGGACAGCGACAAAGACAAGGTTATAAACGCCACAGAGCCGCTTTGGACAAAGAAGCCTTCTGAGCTCACGGATGACGACTACTTGCGTTTCTACCGTGAGCTGATGCCTGGACAGGAGGATCCTATGTTCTGGATTCATCTCAACGTGGACTATCCGTTCACGCTCACCGGCATTCTGTATTTCCCGAAGATTAAGAGCAACATCGACCTTCAGCGCAACAGGATTCAGCTGTATTGCAACCAAGTCTATGTTACTGACCAGGTCGAGGGGGTGGTGCCTGAGTTTATGATGTTGATGCAAGGAGTCATTGACTCGCCTGACATACCCCTGAACGTAAGCCGCAGCTATCTGCAAGCCGACTCTCAGGTGAAGAAGATTTCTTCATATATATCCAAGAAAGTGGCTGAGAAGCTGGAAAAGATGTTCACGTCAGACCGCAAGGCATACGAGCAAAAATGGGACGACATCTCCATATTCATCGTCTATGGGATGCTTAGCGACGAGAAGTTCTACGAGGCTTCCAAGAAGTTCTTCCTTTTCAAGGACACCCAAGGCGAGTATTTCACGCTCGAGGAATACCGTAAACTGATTGAATCGGCACAAACCGATAAGAACGGTGATGTGATTTACCTTTATGCCACGGACAAGACGTCGCAGTTCTCGTATATCGAAGCGGCACGCGAGAAAGGATATGACGTGTTGCTTATGGACGGTCAGCTTGACCCGCATCTGGTCGGGCTTCTTGAGAGCAAGATTGAAAAGACCCGGTTCGTGCGTGTGGACTCGGATATACCGGAACGCCTGATAGAGAAAGAAGACAGCCAAAAACCGGGACTGACACCTTTCCAGACAGAAGTGGCCTCTACGCTTTTTAGAAGCCGCATCCCTGAAATAGAAGGAGCGCAGTTCATTGTAAGTTTCCAGTCCACTTCGCCGGATGCCGACCCCGCTACTGTAACGCAGAACGAGTATATGCGCCGTATGAAGGAAATGGCGGCTATGCAGCCTGGGGCAGGGTTCTACGGTTCTCTCCCTGACAGCTATTCTCTGATAGTCAATACACTTCAGCCTGCAGTTAAAGATGTGATTGAGAAGGCTTCGGAGAACCTTAAGGCTACGGTCGAACCTGCTTTTACGGAAATCGAAAGCATCAACAAGGAAGTGGCGGAACTGCGCGGACAGGTTGATGGCAAAAAGGAGATGCCTGAAGACGAAAAGAAGCGCATCGAAGGAGACATAGAAGCAAAAGAAAAACGTGCATCCGACCTGCGCGAAATCAATGAAAAGGCTATAGCGGAATATGCAGGGGGGCAGCCTGTAGTGCTTCAGATCATAGACTTGGCTTTGCTGCGTGCCAATCTCCTTAAAGGCGAAGACCTCAAGAGGTTCATTTCTCGCTCCATTTCAATGTTGAAATAAGCAATCTCATATGTGTATAGACAGGAAAGAAGACACTCGTAAAGAGGTTTTCTTTCCTGTTTTATTTGTTTCTCCGCGTGCGGTCTTGCCAATTAGCGACAGATTCATTAAATTTGCATGACAAAACGGAATCATCGCAAAAATGGAATTCAAGAAAATACTTGTCCGCTCGCTTTCGGGCATCATATATATTGCAATAATAGTCGGATGCATATTGCTGCGTTCGGAAGGCATCGCCGCTCTGACAGTGCTGTTCGGCATTTTGGCGACAATCGAATTCACTAAAATAACAAGGGGGCTCCATAATCATGGTCTGCCTGTGTTGCTGGCAGACATAGCCGGAGTCGTGTGCCTGGGATTGAGTTTTTATGGATTCCCCGTTCTGCTGTGGATTGCATGCCTGCTTTGGAGACTGGTTCTCGAGCTTTATACGAAAGACTCGGATTCGTTGCGCAACCTTTCATATTCGATTATGGGACAGGTGTATATCGGTATTCCTCTATGCACAATGTTGGGAGTCAGTGTGTTCTTTGGAATGCCGTATCTTCTTCTTGCCATTTTTATGTTCATATGGCTTAACGACACAGGGGCGTTTATTGTAGGATGCACTTTTGGCAGGCACAAGCTTTTTGAACGCATATCACCCAAGAAGTCGTGGGAAGGTTTTTTCGGCGGACTGCTTTTCTGTTTGGGCTTTTCCTTACTTTTCGGGCAGGGGTGGCCTGGATTTTTCGGAATGGGACACAATATATGGATATGGTTCGGTCTTGCGTTTGTCGTAAGCGTATTTGCCACATGGGGAGACCTTGTCGAGTCTATGATTAAACGCACATTGAAAATAAAGGATTCCGGGAGCATGATTCCAGGCCATGGTGGCATACTTGACCGAATAGATTCATTGCTTCTTGTTATGCCTGCTGCATTTCTGTATATATTTATGGTCTGGTGGCTTTGTCCCTGACATTTTGGCACGTGGATTGTTATGTAAGTAATAAACAAAAAACAATCTACGGATATGGAAATAAGGACACATTTCGATCATTTCAACATCAATGTGAGCGACTTGGAACGGTCGCTCGAATTCTATCGTAAGGCACTTGGTCTGGAAAAGACCGGTGAGATTGTGGCCAAAGACGGTTCTTTCATAATCAATTACGTGTCGCGGCCGGGCGAGACCTTTCGTCTGGAGCTGACTTGGTTGAAAGACCATACTCAGCCATACGAACTCGGGGAAAACGAAAGCCATCTCGCTCTGCGTGTGGAGGGAGACTACGATGAAATCCGCGAATACCACAGGCAGATGGGCGTAATATGTTATGAGAATCCTGCAATGGGAATCTATTTCATCAACGATCCGGATGATTATTGGATTGAGATTCTGCCACCCAAGAAATAACCGACTGGATTATCTCCAACTTTCGGGCTGCTCGATTGTTAATAAATCAGAAAAACACAAATTCACACCTTCGACAATATGAATTTCAATAATTTTACCATCAGGTCGCAGGAAGTGGTGCAGAAAGCCATAGAGCTGACTCGCCAGTCCGGCCGGCAGCAGATAGAACCAGTCCATCTGTTGAAAGCCATTTTTTCGGAAAGCGAGACAATCGTCAATTTCGTTTTTCAGAAAATAGGAACGAGCCTTCCTCCGGTCACCGCCGCAGTTGACAAGGAGATTGAAGCATTGCCAAAAGTCTCCGGTGGGGACGTGTTCCTCAGCCGTGAATCAAACGAGTCTCTTCAAAAGGCCGTGGACTATTCAAAGTCCAAAGGCGATGAATATGTCTCGGTTGAGGCAATGCTTATGGGAATAATGCGCACCAAGTGTCCCGCCTCCAGGATTCTGAAAGATTTCGGAATGACTGAGAAATCTTTGGATGCCACCATTGACGAATTGCGGAAGGGCAACAAGGTTACCGGGCAGAGTGCAGAGGAGTCTTATCAGGCTTTATCGAAATACGCCATAAACCTGAATGACCGTGCACGCAGCGGCAAGCTTGACCCTGTTATTGGCCGAGACGAGGAGATTCGCCGTGTGCTACAGATACTTTCCCGGCGCACGAAGAACAATCCTATGCTCGTAGGCGAACCCGGCACAGGCAAGACCGCCATCGCAGAAGGTCTTGCCCACAGGATTGTGCGTGGCGACGTGCCTGAGAACCTTAAAAGCAAGCAGATATTTTCCCTTGATATGGGTGCGCTCGTAGCTGGTGCGAAGTACAAAGGGGAGTTTGAGGAACGTCTGAAGGCAATAGTCAACGAGGTTACGAAAAGCGACGGTGAAATCATTCTTTTCATCGATGAAATCCACACTCTTGTCGGTGCCGGAAAAGGGGAGGGGGCGATGGATGCGGCCAATATCCTCAAGCCTGCGCTTGCTCGTGGAGAGCTCCGTTCCATAGGAGCCACCACATTAGACGAGTTCCAGAAGTATTTTGAAAAGGACAAGGCTCTTGAACGCCGTTTTCAAAAAGTCATGGTGGATGAACCCGATGAACTCAGTGCCGTATCAATCCTGCGTGGATTGAAGGAGCGTTATGAGAACCACCACAAGGTGCGTATCAAAGACGAGGCAATCATCGCTGCTGTGCAACTATCTGTCCGCTATATAACAGACCGTTTCCTTCCAGACAAGGCCATTGACCTGATTGATGAAGCCGCCTCAAAGCTGCGTCTTGAAATGGACTCTATGCCTCAGGCTCTCGATGAGGCTTCTCGTAAAATCAAGCAGCTTGAAATCGAGCGGGAAGCTTTGAAGCGTGAAGGAGACGGCTTCCGTCTGAAAGAGATTGACGAAGACCTTGCCAATCTGCGCGATACGGAAAAATCCCTGCGGGCCAAATGGCAGGCCGAAAAGACCGAAATCAATAGAATTCAGCAGAACAAGATTGACATCGAGCAGCTGAAGATAGAAGCCGACCGAGCAGAACGTGAAGGCGACTATGCCAAAGTGGCCGAAATACGATATTCCAAAATCAAGGCGAAAGAAGATGAGAACAAGGAGATTCAGACTCGTCTTAAAGACCTTCAGGGCGAAGGTGCCATGATTAAGGAGGAGGTGGATGCGGAAGACATTGCTGAAATCGTGAGCCGTTGGACAGGAATACCTGTAAAGAAGATGGCACAGAGCGACAAGGAAAAGCTCCTGCATCTTGAAGAGGAACTTCATAAGCGTGTGATAGGGCAGGACGATGCCATAAAGGCAGTGGCCGATGCCGTCAGGCGTTCGCGCGCCGGACTGAATGACCCTCGCCGCCCGATAGGTTCGTTCCTTTTTCTTGGCACGACCGGTGTCGGCAAGACGGAGCTTGCCAAGGCTCTTGCGGAATATCTGTTTGACAGCGAGGATTCCATGACACGCATTGATATGAGCGAGTATATGGAGAAGCATTCCGTAAGCCGTCTTGTCGGTGCCCCTCCGGGCTATGTCGGTTATGATGAAGGCGGACAGCTTACTGAGGCCGTAAGGCGCAAGCCATATAGTGTAGTTCTTTTCGATGAAATAGAAAAGGCTAATCCTGATGTCTTCAATATCCTCCTTCAGGTTCTTGATGACGGGCGTCTTACTGACAACAAGGGCCGTTTCATCAATTTCAAGAACACAATCATCATCATGACCTCCAATATGGGTTCTCCGATGATACGCGACAACTTCTCAAAGATGACTGACTCAAACCGTCAGGAGACGATAGAGAAGACCAAACAGGATGTCATTGACCTTCTGAAACAGACCATCCGCCCTGAATTCCTCAATCGTATTGACGAGATAGTGATGTTCACTCCGCTCGACAAGAAGGAAATACAGGAAATAGTTGATCTTCAGGTCAAGTCCATACGTCGGATGTTGGCTGCAAACGGAGTGGAACTCAGCATAACCCCGGCCGCCCTCGGTCTTCTTGCGGAAGACGGTTATGACCCTGAATTCGGTGCGCGGCCAGTAAAGCGTACCATCCAGCGTATGGTGCTCAATCAGCTTTCGAAAGACATTCTGTCGCAGAAAGTTGACCGTGAGCATCCCATCGTCATCGATCGCGAAGGCGACGAGCTGGTGTTTAAGAACAATTGATCGCAATCGTCAGATGTCGGGTGTCCAAAAGCTTTTATGCGTCAGGACACCCGACTCCACTAAAAACACCAGTCGTTTGATTTAAAAAATACATATGTCGTTCAATTTTTAATGGCTGCTTGACAGCTGTCTATACTATGACTAAACACTTCCACTTATTGTTCCTTTTTGTATCTATTGCCGGAATCGGTTTCTCGGCTTCGGCAATAGAATTGATTGATACGTTCAAGACCGATGCTTCTGTCTACCGTGTTTTTCCGGAAAAGACCGAACGTGAGAAAACTGTGAAATCGACTAAGCTGATAGGGATGAATGTCCCGGATTCATTGTTGAAATCCACAAGTGATTCGGCTTACGCTATGATAGGCAAGTTTTATGCCGATCAGTTCCGCAATTTTCAGGATCCCCGAGCGCCATATTTCATGTTTATGAGCAAAAATGCAGACCTTGCCATGGGAATCGGTGGAGTGGTCAGGATGCGCGGATGGTTTGATTGGAACGGTACAATCCCGGTCAATGGTTTTTCTCCGTATTTCATTCAGATTCCCAAGGATCCCACGGCAAAACGCCGTCTTGACGCGACTCCTGCAGGTACGGCCATATTCCTCACGATATTGGCGCATAAGCCATGGCTGGGTTATCTGACTGCATATATCGAAGGCAATTTCGACGGTTATGAACATGTCGGCTTCAAGCTGAAAAAGGCCTATGTTACCCTCAACGACATCACAGTCGGTTACGCGCCGTCCACTTTCAGCGACCCCGCTTCTCAGGCTCCGACCATAGATGGAGCAGGCTCCAACGGCAAGGTGTCGCGTACCAATATTCTTGTAAGATATATGCATACATTCAAGAACCGTTGGACAATAGGAGGCTCGTTTGAGTTCCCTAAGAGTTCTCCTGATGTCATTGATGGGCAGACCAAGAAATGTGCCGACTACGTGCCAGACGTTGCAGCAATGGCGCAGTATCAGTGGGACGAAGGTCTGAGCCACTTGAGACTCAGCGGGTTGCTGCGTGTGATGAGTTATCGCGATTTGATTTCGAATCGCAACAGGAATGTTGTGGGTTGGGGTGCTATGGTGTCCGGTATGTGGAAGGTATTCAAGCCGTTGACACTTTATGGCTCTGTATCGGTCGGGCAGGGGCATGCTTCTTATCAGGGAGAGTTTGCCGCCGGGAATTTCGACCTTGTGGGCGACTTCAACAATCCCGGAAAACTTTATGCACCGACATCTTTTGGCATTACTGCAGGTTTGAAATACAATTTTCTTTACAATCTGTATGCTTGTGTGTCATTGGGTCAAATGCAGTATTGTCCCAAGCATCATCTCAGCGACGACCAATACAAACGTGGCCTGTATGGTGCAGTCAATATGTTTTGGGACATAACGCCGAGAATTCAGGTTGGTGCTGAATATCTGTGCGGAAAGCGAACGAATTTCAACGGCCAGCACGCCAACGCCAATCGTGTAGACGCTCTTTTCCAGTTCAGCTTCTGAATCCTCGAGGAATATTACATTGTAACGTTTGTCATACATCATTGAAAAATAGGGACATCGCAAAACGATGTCTTTTTTTATTCAAGTATCAATAGGAGGCCGTTATGTGGTTCTATTTAACATAATGCCCATTATGGGGATTGTTCAAAGGAATATGCACAGGGATTGTCCCTACGGGAAGAAGCTGAAGTCCCTAAATTTTGTTGCGGAGGCTGTCCATACGGTGCTGCATCTTGCGTTCGGATTCGTTGTCGCCGCTTTTCCAGAATCGTTTTCCAGACAGTCCGTCGGGAAGATACTGCTGGTCTGAAAAATGATTCTTGTAATCATGGGCATATTGATATTCTTTGCCGTAACCGAGTTCCTTCATCAGTTTTGTCGGAGCATTGCGGAGATGAAGCGGCACCGGAAGATTGCCCGAACGGTTCACTTCCTCCAAGGCTGCGTCAATGGCTATGTATGCAGAGTTGCTTTTTGGCGATGTGGCGAGGTACACGGCGCATTCAGAAAGGATTATGCGTCCCTCAGGCCAGCCGATTTTGCTCAGTGCGTCGAATGTGGCGTTGGCGAGAAGGAGCGCGTTGGGATTTGCCAGGCCGATGTCTTCTGCGGCGAGAATCACAAGTCTTCTGGCAATGAACTTCGGATCTTCCCCTCCGGCAACCATCCGCGCGAGCCAATAGACCGCCGCATCAGGGTCGCTGCCCCGTATCGATTTTATGAAAGCCGAAATGATGTCGTAGTGCATCTCCCCGTTGCGGTCGTAGGCAAGAGGGTTCTCCTGAAGAGTCTCGGCTACAAAAGCATCTGTGATTATCAAAGGAGTTTCGGATGGAGTGGACTGTTCAAGAAGATCGAGTATGTTGAGGAGCTTTCGGGCATCTCCTCCGGCAAACCTGAACAGGGCTGAGGTTTCCTCTACATCCACGACTCTCTTTGACAGGATGGCATCTGTTGAAACAGCGCGTGAAAGCAGTTCCTGCAAATCTGACTTTTCGAGCGACTTCAGAGTGTAGACCTGAGCGCGTGAAAGCAACGGACGAATCACTTCAAAAGACGGATTCTCCGTAGTGGCTCCGATGAGCGTAACCACGCCCTTTTCAACTGCGCCCAGCAACGAATCCTGCTGCGACTTGTTGAAACGATGGATTTCGTCGATGAACAGTATAGGCCGTGAAGAATTGAAGAGACTGCGAGATTCCTTTTCGCATCGGTCAAGGATTTCACGCACGTCCTTTACACCCGACGTTACCGCTGAAAGTGTGAAAAAGGGGGCTTTCGTAGTGTTGGCTATGATTCGGGCGAGCGTGGTCTTCCCTACTCCCGGCGGCCCCCAGAGGATAAATGAATTTATGCGGCCCGACTCTATCATCCTGCGTATCACGCCCCCCTCGCCCACCAGATGCTTCTGGCCTATGTAATCATCGAGTGTTTTGGGGCGCAGACGTTCTGCCAACGGTATGTTGGTCATTTTTACCGTATCCATAATCACCGAAGCTTCAAAATGCCGCACAGTTGACTGAAATCTATCTCTTTAAGGTTTCCCACGATGGCATCGGCATAAGGACGCAAAGCCTCTTCAGGAACAGTGCCCGCCACGCCGACTACGTATGCTCCAGAGGCTTTGCCCGCTTTGACGCCTTGCACTGAATCCTCAAATACTACGCATTGCCGCGGATTTGCGCCTATTGCTTCTGCGCCTTTCAGGTAACCTTCCGGGTCGGGTTTGGAACGGCTCACCATAGTGGCGTCGATGATTTGTCTGAAAAGCCCTTTGAGTTCGGGATGCTGGCTCAAGAGATGCTCCATCTTTTTGTCGTTGCTGCTTGTTACCAATGCAGCTGCTAAAGAAGATTCCTTTATGGTTTCAAGCAATTCTTTTGCTCCCGGAAGATAATCATAGACCATCGCCTGCTCCTTTTCGTTGAGCATGGCCACCACAGAGTCCCTGTCTGCCTCGTCAAAATACGTGGAAAGTATGTTGTCGAGCGTTGTTCCTTTGATTTTGTGTTCAAACTGTGCCACACCGGTGGGGAAACAACCGTTGATTTCACCCCATATTTCAGTGTAGCGGCTCTCACTGTCAATAATCACGCCGTCAAGGTCAAAAAGGAATCCTATGTTGTCTTTATTCGTAGTCTTCATGTGCTGATAAGCCTAAATTATCTGCAAAAGTACAAAGAAACTGTGTAATTTTGGCGGATAGTCGGAAGAAAAGGGTTATCTTTGCATCTCAAAACACCTGAGGATATCTTTCATAATGACTGAAGACCTGAACCTACGCGTCAATCCGCGGACGGCCGCTTCTGAAAAGCTTTTGCGTTCAGAGGCCGCCGCGCGTCTTGCAATACCTGAATCGGAAGTGCACGACATCCGAATCGTGCGCCGCAGCATCGATGCACGGCAGAAACGCGTGATGGTCAATCTTACCCTCAGGGTGGCTTTTGCAGATACTGCTGAAGTAAAGCCTGACTTCGTCCCCGTGGAGTTCAATGACGTGAGCGGTTGTGAAGACACTGTCTTGATTGTCGGTGCTGGGCCTGCCGGGCTTTTTGCGGCTTTGAAGGCATTGGAACTCGGAATCCGCCCCATAGTGATAGAGCGTGGAAAAGATGTGGACTCCCGCAGGCTCGACCTTGCTTCGCTCAACAGGACGGGCACTGTTCTGCCCGACTCCAATTATTGTTTCGGCGAAGGCGGCGCAGGGACGTTCTCAGACGGGAAACTGTTTACCCGCAGCAAGAAACGCGGCGATGTAAGCCTGATTCTCAGGCTTCTTCACCAACACGGGGCAGATGAGAGCATATTGATTGATTCACATCCGCACATCGGAAGCGACCGTCTTCCATTCATCATAAAGAGCATACGCCAGACCATAATCGGGTATGGCGGTGAGGTACGGTTCGATTCACGTGTCGAAAGCATTCTCCTTTCGGAAAGCAGGGATAAGGCGATAGGGATAGAGACAGCCGATGGAGAAAGGCTTTTCGGTCCGGTGGTGCTTGCAACTGGGCATTCCGCCCGGGACGTGTACCGTATGCTGAAGCGTGAGGGGATATCTATTGAGGCCAAAGGCCTTGCCATAGGCGTAAGGCTCGAACATCCGCAGCATCTCATAGACTGCATACAATACCATTCGCCGCAAGGGCGCGGTCGATGGCTTCCTCCGGCAGAATACAGTTTCGTGTGTCAGGCCCAAGGGCGCGGCGTGTATTCTTTCTGCATGTGTCCCGGAGGGGTTATTGTGCCTGCCGTATCTGGGCCGGAACAATTGGTGGTCAACGGTATGTCGGCCTCCGCCCGCTCGTCAAAGAAAGCGAATTCCGGAATGGTTGTGGAGATTCATCCCGATGATTTTCCGGAATATGCAGATCAGGGCGACCTTAGTATGCTGGCACTCCAGGAAGACCTCGAACGGAGGTTTTACGAAGAGTCCGGCAGATCGCTCAATGCACCGGCTCAGCGTATGACCGATTTCGTTGCAGGAAGGATGTCAACGTCGCTTCCTGACACATCTTACATCCCGGGGATACATTCGTCCCGGATGGATCTTCTGCTCCCCTCTTTCATAAGCCTAAGGCTTCAGGAAGGCTTCAGGAACTTCGGTCTTCGTTCAAAAGGGTTTCTTTCTGACGAAGCTGTGCTTGTAGGACTCGAATCACGTACATCTTCTCCTGTGCGCATACCCCGCGACAAGGTTTCGTTGACCCACATAAGCGTCCGCAACCTCTACCCTGCCGGTGAAGGAGCCGGATATGCAGGTGGCATTGTGTCTGCCGCCATAGACGGCCAGAACGCCGTGCTGGCATATTACAAAAGTATTACCGAAAACGACAATTAAATCAGATATTTTGGCAACCATACTAAATATAGAAACTTCAGGAGCGATATGTTCGGTGGCCGTCAGCCAAGACGGTATGGTGGAGTATCAGCTTGAAGATCTTGAGCCGATGAACCATGCGAAAAGGCTTGCCCCTTTCATTGACAAATGCATGGAGGAAATAAGGCGCCGGGACTGGAAGCTCGATGCCGTGGCTGTGAGCATCGGTCCGGGGTCATATACAGGCCTGCGCATAGGACTTTCGGCGGCAAAAGGTCTCTGTTTCGGTCTTGGCATACCGTTGCTGACCGTTTCCACTCTCGAAATCCTTGCGGTCAAGGCCATGTTCCGCTCTATGGACTGGACAGGAGAAGAGATACTTGTGCCTATGCTTGATGCCCGCAGGATGGAAGTCTACACTGCAGCATACGATTTTGCCCTCAATCCGATTATTCCTCCCCAGCCACTGATACTCGACAATGAGTCATACTCCGGATTGCCGGGCGGAAGAAAAGTGATATTCATGGGGCCGGGAGCTGAAAAGGCCAAAGGAGTGGTTTCTGTTCCGGAGGCACAGTGGATGGACGGTATGGAGGCACATGCACGAGATATGACGGCACTTGCTGAAAAAGCCTTGCGAGAAGGCCGCATAGCCGACCTTGCATACTCCACTCCGGAATATCTGAAGGAGTTTCAGGCCACTGTCCCAAAAAACAAATTCTGACATTTCTCCGTTCCAAAGAAACTATGTTATATTACAATACCGCGCTTCCACAGATGACGCTCCCTGAATACGGGCGCAACGTACAGAATATGGTCGATTTCTGTATGACCATCACTGACCGCGAAATACGCACGAGCTGCGCGCACGCGATAGTAAGAATCATGTCTTCCCTTTTCCCGGAACTCAAGGGAGAAAACGGAGACAACCAAAAATTCTGGGATCATATCAACGTGATGTCGGGTTTCAAACTCGACATAGATTTCCCTTGTGAAGTGATTCAGAAAGAGAACCTCAATCCCAAGCCGGAAAAAATACCATATACGTCTTCTAAATTCCGCTACCGTCATTACGGAAAGATAATCGAACGTATGATACAGTGCGTTGCCGATCTTGAAGACGGACCGGAAAAGGACGAGCTCGTCTCGCGCATAGCGCATCATATGAAGAAGCTGATGATTGCTCACAATGCCGAAGCGATGACAGATGCCAAGGTGCTGCGCGATTTGGCCGCCTACAGCGACCACCGAATCGATCTCGATCCTGAGAACTATATCCTTCACGAGTTCAAAGTGATTGCCTCGCCCGCATCCTCCAAGAAAAAGAAGAAGAAAAAATGAGTACTTTCATTGTCGAAGGCGGACACAAGCTTAATGGTTCGATAAGCTGCCAGGGCGCGAAGAACGAGGCTCTTGAAGTGATTTGTGCCGTGTTGCTTTCCGATGCGCCGATTACCATTTCCAACATTCCGGACATTTCAGACGTGCGCAACCTCATCGGGATGCTGCGCGATATGGGGGTCAAGGTGGAGTTTACGTCCCATGACACCTGTCGGTTCACTGCCGACAATATTGACATAAGCTATATATACACGGAGGAATTCCTCAAAAAGGCGTGTTCGCTCCGCGGGTCTGTGATGATCATAGGGCCGCTGGTGGCGCGTTTCGGCAAAGCGATACTTCCAAAGCCTGGAGGCGACAAAATAGGCCGCCGCCGTCTCGACACGCATTTTCTTGGATTGCAGAAGCTCGGGGCCGATTTTGAATATGTGCAGGAACATAAGATATATAAAATCGACGCACCCAAGGGATTGACAGGGACGTATATGCTTCTCGATGAAGCTTCGATAACCGGGACGGCCAACCTGATAATGGCCGCGACGCTGGCCAAAGGCACGACGACAATCTACAACGCCGCTTGTGAACCATATATTCAGCAACTGTGCCGAATGCTGGTAAAAATGGGAGCAAAGATTGAAGGCATAGGTTCCAACCTTCTGACAATAGAGGGCGTAGAGAAGCTCGGAGGGGCTTCCCACAGGCTTCTTCCCGATATGATAGAGGTCGGCTCGTTTATCGGTATGGCCGCGATGACAGGGTCAAGGCTTCGTCTGACCGATGTCAGCGTATCTGATCTCGGCATTATGCCTGAAGCCTTCCGTCGTCTCGGAATCAACCTTATTGTGGATGGGGACGACATCATAGTTACGGAAAAAGACGGCTATGAAGTAGAACAGTTCATAGACGGTTCAATAATGACTTTTGCAGATGCTCCGTGGCCAGGACTCTCGCCCGACCTGCTGAGCATATTCCTTGTGGTGGCCACTCAGGCCAGGGGAAGCGTACTGATACACCAGAAGATGTTTGAGAGCCGCCTGTTCTTTGTGGACAAGCTGATTGACATGGGAGCCCGCATCATACTCTGCGACCCGCATCGTGCTGCCGTGATCGGTTCAGGCCGGCTTAACAGCCTGCACGCTACGGATATGATTTCCCCCGACATCAGAGCCGGAATTGCGATGCTCATTGCCGCTCTCGGAGCGAAAGGGACAAGCCGGATCCAGAACATTGACCAAATAGACCGCGGGTATGAAAGAATCGATGAACGTTTGAACCGTTTAGGGGCAAGAATCATTAGAGTAGACAGATGATATACTCCACAGACATAGAGCAGATAGGGAAATTCCTCAAGACGCACGCACTTAAAGGCGAGCTCAACGCCCAGCTTGAAATAGACTCGGACTTCTTAAGGCCTGAAATTCCGATAATTATGGATATAGACGGTATCTTTGTGCCGTTTTATCCGGAAAGCGTGCGTCCTAAAGGGCATTTCACGTCTCTCGTGAAACTCGACGGCATAGATTCCGAGGCAGAGGCCAGGCAATTTGTCAACAAGGAAATATACGCACGCATAAGCGATGTTGAAGAGTTTGTCGGGGACGATGTAGATGATGAAGAGGGTGCTTATGCAGACGACCTTGTCGGCTATGAACTGGTGTCGTTGCCTGAAAACATCATTGTAGGAGAAATCACTGAAGTGGACTGCTCCACGGCCAATGTGCTTTTCATCGTCGATGCCGATGGAGAGAGGGTGTATGTGCCTGCCTCGCCTGATCTTATAGACGAAATAGATACGGAAAAACGTTCAGTATATATGACGTTGCCCGACGGTCTTTTAGAACTGAACCTGAAAAAACAGAACAATGACTGAACAGACCCAAGAATTTGAAGGATATGATGAAGATGCCGCAGTCAGCTTCATCCGTGATTATGTGCCGCAAAATGTGTCGGATCAGTATTCCGATGATGAAATCCTGTATGTCATCGATGCAATATGGGATTTTTATGAAAGACGTGGACTCACTTCCCTCGACGACATTGATGCCGATGAGGAGCTTCTTGATGCTGACGAACTCGCGTCATATGTGAAGAAGGAATTAGCACGCGACAAGGAAATCCTTATGGATCCCAAAGATGTGGAACTGATAGTGAAAGGAGAATTGGAGTATGAAAAATCCCTTGAAGACTTGTTGTAGGGCTTTTGCGGCGTTTGCCATATCTTTTGCTTCATTTTGTGCCGCAGCTGAAAAGCCAGCAGACTTGCAGAGGTTTGATGAGCTTGACAATCTTTCGTTTGTCGAGATGGTGAATTCTGTGGATTTAGGAAAAAATTCGGAACTGATAAGGAAGTTTCAGGACAAGGAAGGCAAAAACCGTCTTCTGAACGGAAGAAACATACCCAAGTCTGACTGGAAAGTGGAGTTTTTTCGTAATAAAGAGGTTCTTCTGATCACGATTCCTGCATCAAAGCTTTTTGCTCCTAACGCCACCGCCCTCAGGCCGGGCGCATCGGAATACCTCAACCCTATACGGCGTTATCTTAAGGATCCTGACATGTACCGGGTGCTTCTTGTTATGCATACTGACAATACAGGTGCCAGTGCATACCGCGACAAGCTGACGATAGACAGGGCCGGGGCTGTATTCAATTGGTTTGAAGACCATGGCGAAGACACGCGTTATCTCTTTGATTATGCTATGAGCGACGATATGCCCTTAAAGCCAAATAATTCTGTAGAAAACCGTGCAGACAATCGTAGGCTTGAGATATATCTTGTTCCAGGGAAAAAGATGCTTGAACAGGCAAAGAAAGGCCGGATAGTCTTCTGACTAAGATTGCATAACAATAATATAGAAAGCATATAAACGAGGTTGTGTCGTCAATCTTAATTACGACACAACCTCGTTTTAATTCTTTTGTGTCTAACAGGCTTTTATGCAACTGCCCGCAGACAAGCTTTACTCATTTGCATCTTTCGGCTTTTTTTCACGGCCGAATATTCCGTAGAGAATCAGAGCCAACAGTGCAAGAACGACGAGTTTGCCTCCCCAAGCGTCCCAAAACGGAATCTTATGTAATTCACTGATGTCTTTTACACCTGCAGCTTCAAGGATTGCGGCACGTCCTTCTCCTGTATTGATATACGCGTCGATGTCGTAATAGTTTTGGTCGTCATTTGGGTCGAATCCTACAAGCTTCCCTTTGTTTGTAGTCCAAATCGGCACAAAAGCCAGCTCAAATACAGTGTATTTGTGTCCGAGTGCCAGTTTCACGCCGTTGTCAGTCGTGAATTCGTCAGGAAGTTCGGCGACTTTCTCTATTTTCTCATGGTCTCCGTAAGTTACCGGGATACGTGGCTTTGCCTGTGCTGGCTGAGAGCATAGAGCGGCCGTTAGAATCGTGAAAAACAATAAAATCTTTTTCATTGAGTCAAATGGTTTAGATTAGTTCTTGTGTTTTGAGAATGCAAAGTTAATAATTACGTCGCAATCTCCCCGTAACTATTCAGCGGACGCGCCGATGTAGTCGCCATTTAGAAAAGGGCGAGGATTGCGTTGTAGGGCGAGTTGCCGTGTTTCTTTGTGGTCTCGACGATTGAATGCAGA
>CAJSYI010000026.1 GCA_910573745.1 Muribaculaceae bacterium
CCCCGGGGCATCGAGCCCCGGAGGATTTTACCCCAACCTCGGGGATCTCAGGCTCATACCTGCATGTCTCCACAGTCTTCGGACTGTTTAACATTCATTCATAATCTCAAACCCTCTGACCCGTCAATATTTTTCAGGACGCCACAGGGTTCCTGCCTAACAAACAAATACGCAGAAGGCTATCCTGCCCACCGTTACTATGGCGGATGCCAGGTGGTAGACGATGTCGAGAACCTCGCACGTGAACGTGCAAAAAAACTCTTCGGCGCAGAATGGGTCAACGTGCAGCCTCATAGCGGTGCACAGGCAAACATGGCCGTATTCATGGCTTGCCTCCAGGCTGGAGACAAATTCATGGGCATGGACCTCAGCCACGGCGGACACCTCAGCCACGGAAGTCCGGTGAACTTTTCCGGCCTCATGTTCCAGCCCATCAGCTACACTGTTGACCAGGAAACAGGCCGTGTAAACTACGAAGAGATGGAAGAGAAGGCCCGCGCCGAAAAGCCGAAGCTCATCATCGCCGGCGCGAGCGCATACAGCCGCGAATGGGACTATGCCCGCTTCCGCAAGGTTGCCGATGAAATCGGCGCCATCTTCATGGTCGATATGGCCCACCCTGCAGGTCTCATCGCAGCCGGACTGCTTGAAAACCCGCTGAAACACGCACACATCGTAACAACCACAACCCACAAGACTCTCCGTGGCCCGCGTGGCGGCATGATTCTCATGGGCAAGGACTTTGACAATCCTTGGGGCAAAAAGACTCCGAAAGGTGAAATCAAGAAGATGTCGGCTCTCCTTGACAGCGCAGTCTTCCCCGGCGTACAGGGCGGCCCGCTCGAACACGTGATCGCAGCCAAGGCTGTCGCTTTCGGCGAGGCTCTCCAGCCAGAATGGAAAGAATACATGACTCAGGTGAAGAAGAATGCCGATGCCCTCGCAACGGCTCTCATCGCACGTGGCTACAAAATCATTTCCGACGGCACTGACAACCACTGCATGCTTGTTGACCTCCGCCCGAAATTCCCTGAGATGAGCGGCAAGAAAGCTGAGCGCGTGCTTGTAGAAGCCGACATCACGGCCAACAAGAACATGGTGCCTTACGACACCCGCAGCCCGTTCCTCACCAGCGGCCTCCGCTTCGGCACAGCTGCCATCACAACCCGTGGCGCGAAAGAGGAACTTATGGAGACAATCGCAGGACTCATAGACCGTGTGCTCACCAACGCTGATGACGAAAACGTCATCAAGGAAGTGCGTCAGGAAGTGAACGAGATGATGAACGAATATCCGATGTTCGCTTGGTAATCCATTTTTGAAACCGCAAAACATAAAGACCTTAAGGACAACAACTCCTTAAGGTCTTTAAAGATTCTATGAATATGCATCCAAAACCGTTCCCTAAAGCATTGTTCATTACCGGCATAGGCACAGACGTAGGCAAAAGCTATGCCACCGGCTGGCTTGCCAAAGAAATAGCCGCCACCGGGAAAAGCGTCATAACTCAAAAACTCATACAGACGGGCAACCGCGACGTGAGCGAAGACATAGAAATCCATCGGCGCATCATGGGAATTCCGATGCAAAGCGTTGACCTATGCCGCGTTACTGCTCCGATAATCCTTTCATACCCTGCATCCCCCCATCTGGCCGCTAAGATTGACGGCATCGAGCTGGACTATGGTGTAGCCTCCGCCGCCACCGACACATTGCTCAACAAATACGACCACGTTCTCATAGAAGGCGCAGGAGGCCTTATGGTGCCTCTCAAAGAACGGTACCTGACCATCGATTACATAACCGGACACAAGCTTCCGACAGTGGTCGTAACAAACGGACGCCTGGGATCGATCAGCGACACGCTTCTCACACTGTCTGCTCTTGCCGCCGCCGGAGCCGACGTATTCGCGGTCATATACAATCCTTATTTCGACAAGGACAAAACCATCGCAGACGAAACACTCGGCTATCTCTCCGCCTACGTGCAAGAAAAATTCCCAGACACACTTTTCCTGAGCATGCCAGCCGACTGAAGCGGCAGACCTTTCTTCAAGGCTTTTTAAAGGCTTCAAGAGAATGCGGTCTGACAAATTATCATTACCTTTGCAGAGAATTTGAACAACAATGGCTTCAGACACAAAAAAAGACTTTTTCCTCTCCATTGACAAGCACGCCCTTGCCGAATTGCCCGCAGCAAAGTTTGACGGTAAGATAACGATTGTGGACTCTGCCGAGCAAGTGGATGAGGCCATTGGCTGCCTGCGCGAATCAGACATCATCGGTTTCGATACGGAAACACGTCCGACCTTCCGGAAAGGCGCACTTAACGAGGTGGCGTTGATGCAGCTTTCATCACGGGAAACATGCTTCCTGATAAGGCTCAACATCATCGGACTGCCCCGTCCTGTGATTGAGCTGCTTGAAGATGACAGATGCACAAAAGTCGGAGTATCAATCCACGATGACTTCCACAATCTGCACAGACTCGCGGCGTTCGAGCCGAAAGGATTCATAGACCTTCAGCATTTCGTCAAAGACTTCGGCATTGCAGACAATTCCCTTTCACGCATATATGCCATACTTTTCGGGCAACGTATATCAAAAGGGCAACGGCTCACCAATTGGGAAGCGGAAACCCTGACCCCTGCCCAACAGGCCTATGCATCGCTCGATGCAATGGCATGCATACGCATTTACGACAAATTGTCGTCCGGCTCTTTCGACCCCTCACAGTCAGAATTCATAAAAGTCAACGACCCTGACCAATCCACGACAACAAACGAATAGGAATGAAAAGCAAAATCTACATCTGGCTTCCGGCCATAATGCTGGTATATCTTGGATTTATGGTGTTCAAGTTCAAGGACGAACTGCTGGGAGCAGGACGCCATTTACAGTTCTACAGCACAATAGCCATAGATATAATCGTGATAGTCCTGATGTTCATCTTCCTGCGCAAGCGCACAAGAATGCGTGAACGCCGACGCGAGGAAGACCGCCACCTGGAATCAAGGCATAACAGACCCGACATAAACGAAGACGGAAAGAAATGAATCCGCTGCCGTCAATCCATAAAAAGAACAAAGGGTGATAACCTTCGCGGTCGCACCCTTTATAAGTTTCTACAGGTAAAAAATCTTAAGGTAAAAAAGATTGTTTTAGATGGTTGCAAAGGTAGGGACTTTCCATGACCTGACAAAATTAATTTTGTCATAATGTAAGGAAACATGTTGTAAAACATATTATTCTTGCCTCCATTTGCATAAATCAAGCCTGTTTCCGTCAAATTTCAAATAATCGAAGTCTGAAATCCAGCCTCCGAGAGTTATGACTTCCGAACATTCCCCTATCAGCTTGCGGCTCTGGAAATGCACATGTCCGAACACATAAAAATCCGTCCTCTGAAAATCCGCAAGATGGCTCTCTGCAAAAGACTGAAGGCGTTCCGCCCCTTTACGGCCCTCCTCGGCCGCATAATCCTGAGCTCCACGTTTACGGCTGCTACGGCTCCAGCCAAGGGCAAACGGGATTGTCCAACGCGGATGAATGCCGCTGTAAAGCCATTGGCAGAACCTGTTGCGGAACAAGGCCCGCATAAAGCGGAACGGCAGAGGCATACGTCCTACCCCGTCGCCATGGCTCAGGAAAAACCTTTTTCCTAAAATATCTTTCTCCAAGACTCCGTCGGCCACTTCTATTCCGAGTTCGGAAGGAAGATAGTCAAAAATCCAGATGTCGTGGTTGCCGATCAGCCAGGTTATCTTCACACCGTTATCAGCCAGCTCAGCCAATTTGCCGAAAAACCTGACAAAGCCCTTGGGCACAACATATCTGTACTCATACCAATAGTCGAGCACATCCCCGAGCAGATATATCTCAGCCGCATCATCCTTTATGTGGTCAAGAAAAGCCACAGCCCGCTTCTCGGCCTCATGCGCCGAACGGAAATAGCGCGCTCCGAGATGCAGGTCGCTAAGGAAATAGGCGTTGCGCCGTCTGTCCATACAGAAACCAGACAATCAAAGGAAACCAAGCTCAAGCTTGGCCTCCTCGCTCATCATGTCCTGAGTCCACGTTGGCTCAAAGACAAGGCGAAGATCAACGGCTTCAGGCCCCTCGATGCTCACAAGCTTCTGTCTCACATCCTCAAGAATGAAATCGGCGGCAGGACAACCCGGAGCCGTCAGCGTCATGTCGACATGCAGGGTCTTGTCGGCCGGGTCATAGTCAATCTTGTAGATAAGCCCCAGGTCATAAACGTTCACCGGAATCTCCGGGTCATAGACGGTCTTGAGCATCTCTATGGCCTTGCGCGTGATGTCCAGGCCCATATCCTGGCTTTCGGTATCTTCTTTCATAATGGCTTTATTTGAATATACAAAGTTAGCAATTGAAGCCGACTTAATCAAACGCAACAACTCCCAAAAACAAAAAAACATTCGTTATATGCGCGCTTTGGGATTTTTTCGCTAATTTTGCACCAAACTAAACCACGCCGCCTCAAACACACGGTGCGCAACGGCGGCACTAAATCCTTTATTGACGAATGAAAAATCTCAAAAGAATCATCCTCGCGCTGATGGCCCTCACCGTCTGCTTCGCGGCCGACGCAGGCATCCGTTTCGGTGTAAAAGCCGGTCTCAACGTCAACAATCTCCACTTCAACTACAACTTATTCGACGCAAAAAACCGCGCCGGATTCACAGGCGGCGTGATGACCGAAATAATGATTCCCGTTGTCGGCATCGGATTCGACGCATCCCTGATGTATACACGCATGAATTCCCGTGATTACGTAAACACTTCCTATGACAACGTGGAGGAAGTGCAGTTCGGCAAAGATTTCATTGAGATTCCCGTAAACGTGAAATACAAACTATCGCTCCCAGCAATCGAAAGCCTCATCAAACCATACGTGTACACCGGGCCTACGTTCGCTTTCAAGCTCAACAAGAACACGATTGAGTACATGAAAGCCCGCACATGCCAAGTGGCATGGAACATCGGTCTCGGCATCGAGCTGATAAAGCACCTCCAAGTGCAGGCGAGCTACGGCTTCGGCATCAACAACGTTGCCCAATACACAGAATTGGTATCAACAGAAAAACTGAAGGTCAAGAACAACTACTGGACCGTAACTGCCGCATGGCTTTTCTAACCGCCGCTGACAGATGTTGAAAAAAGCATTGGCAATAATCCTGCTTGCGGTCAGTGCCTTAACGGCATCCGCAGAATTCAGGTGGGGGCCTCAGGTGGGCTACAACTACTCCGATTTCTACTGGAAACAAGACCTCGTTTCAAGCAAAGGCACGAGCGGTTTCCAGGCCGGACTCGTGGGTGAGGTCATGATTCCCGGCATAGGATTCGGCATCGACTTCGGGCTGCTCTACAACATGCACGGAGGGAAAGTGGATTTCGGTGAGCGGCCTGTATGGTCAACCGATGGCTACGGCAACGAATCCGTATGGCTCCATCAGCTCTCCGTACCGCTCCATCTGAGGTTCAAATACACCCGTTTCGGAGGCTTGGAACGCACAATCGCCCCGTTCGCATACGCCGGGCCGGAATTCAACTTCACGCTCGGACACGGCGGCAACGCGCCCCTCGAGTATCCGGCCGGAAGCGTAGGCGTACAAGTCGGACTCGGTGCGGAGCTTTTCCAAAGGCTGCAGGTGTCGCTGAGCTACACCTGGGGGCTTACATACGAGATACGCACCATAAAGCTCGACAACTTCAGTGCACGCTCCCAGCATTGGGGCGTGAACGTGGCCTGGTTTTTCTGAGCTACGGAACAACCGCAACAACGAGTAAATCGTGCCGACTTCATCAACCCGGATTGCCGAAAAGTATGCCGAAGTGATTCTGCCGCTACCTATTGCAGGCACGTTCACATACGGCATTCCGGCAGAGATGGCTCCATTGTTGCAGCGGGGCTGCCGCGTGCTTGTGCAGTTCGGACGCAGGAAGTATTATACCGGCATCATAGCCGACATACACCCGCATCCTCCAAAAGACTATGAAGTGAAGCCCTTGATGGCTTTGCTCGACCCTCAGCCGGTGATCCGTTTCCCTCAACTGAAGTTCTGGGAATGGATTTCCGGCTATTATCTTTGCTCGACAGGTGAAGTGATGAAGGCCGCCCTCCCGGCCGGACTGAAAGTCGAAAGCGAGACTTTCGTCTCCCTTAATGAAGACTTCGACAAAGGAGATGCCGACATGAAATTCTCCGAGACCCAAGCCATTATCATAATGGCTCTCACGGAAAAGAAACGTCTGCGCGTATCCGAACTTGAAAAGGCCACAGGCATAGCCAATCTCGGACATGCCATAAACAGGCTGCTCGAAATCGGCGCGATTGAAATCGACGAACGGGCCGTGGAGCATTACCGGCCGCATACCGAAACGATGGTCGCGGTCTGTGCAGAAAGGAACGACAACGACACGCTTCACAGCTTCTTCGACCTCGTGGGCCGTTCTGCAAGGCAGGAACGTCTTCTTGTGGCATACCTTGAAATGTCCGGGTGGATGCGTGCCGACGAACCGCTGCGCGACGTGGAGAAAAAAAGGCTCATCGAAGCCACCGGCTCTACCCCGGCCATCTTCAAGGCACTTACCGACAAAGGAATCCTGCGCACATACAAGAAGACCGTCAACCGTTTCAATACCGGCACCGCGTCAGTAACCGCGCCTGCCGTGCTATCTCCGGCACAGAATAAGGCTTTCCGCGAAATCGACTCTGCTTTCCGCAGCAACGCGACCGTATTGCTCCACGGGATAACGGGAAGCGGCAAGACCGAGATATACACGCATCTGATTGACCGCGTGCTTGCCGACGGCAACCAAGTGCTTTATCTCGTGCCTGAAATCTCGCTCACCACCCAGCTCACAGACCGCCTCCGCCGCGTCTTCGGCGACCGTCTCCTTGTCTACCATTCCAAATTTTCAGACAACGAACGTGTGGACGTATGGAAGCGGCTTCTTGACTCCCGCCAGCCTCTGATTGTGCTCGGCGTGCGCTCGTCAGTATTTCTGCCGTTCCACCATCTCGGGCTCGTCATCATCGACGAGGAACACGAACCATCGTTCAAGCAATACGACCCCGCTCCGCGCTACAACGCCCGCGACGCGGCCATAGTACTGGCATCAATGCACGGGGCAAAGACACTGCTCGGATCGGCCACACCGTCGGTAGAGACCTATTACAAGGCCCTTAACGGCAAATACGCCCTCGTCAGCCTCGAAGAACGCTTCGAGGGCGCGACGCTCCCCGATGTGGAAATAGTTGACATGCGCGCTCAGCGAAAGCAACGCATCAACCGGGGCATACTCTCCGGCCCTCTGCGACTCGCCACGGAAGAAGCCTTGAAAGAGGGCAGACAGGCCATCATGTTCCAGAACCGCCGGGGATTCGCACCTGTGGTCGTATGCCGCGAATGCGGCTGGACTCCGAAATGCGTCAACTGCGACGTCTCGCTTGTCTACCACAAGAACATAGCCCAATTACGGTGCCACTACTGCGGACATTCAGCCCCTCTGCCCGCTGTATGCCCCGCCTGCGGGCAGAACTCCATCGACATCTACGGATACGGAACCGAACGCATAGCCGAAGAGATGCATGAGGCATTCTCCGATTACCGTGTGGCACGAATGGACCTCGACACTACGCGCAACAAGGAGGCTTTTCAGGAAATAATCGAGGAGTTCTCCAAAAAAGAGACCGACATCCTCGTAGGCACCCAGATGGTGAGCAAGGGGCTCGACTTCGAACGCGTCAAAGTGGTAGGCGTGCTGAACGCCGACACGCTACTGAATTTCCCGGACTTCCGCAGCACCGAACGTGCCTTCAACATGCTCGAGCAGGTGGCCGGACGTGCCGGACGGCGCGCTGAAAAAGGGAAAGTGATAATCCAGACCACCGCTCCGGAAAGCGAAGTTCTCGGATTCGTGAAAAGGCACGACTACAAAGGCTTCTACGAAGCCGAGATTGCCGACCGCCAACGCTACAGATATCCGCCTTTCACACGCGTGGTCAACATATATCTGAAACACAAGGACGCGGCCACTGTCGATTCACTGGCCGTAAGCTACACGATGGCCCTGCGGCGCACATTCGGCCAGCGCGTACTCGGCCCCGAAAAACCATATGTCAGCCGCGTCTCGACATGGTACCTTCAATCCGTCATGCTAAAGGTTGAGAGCGAGGCATCGATGACAAAAGTGAAAGCCCTGCTCCGCGAAATCTACATAGGAATGGCCTCCGACCCGCGAATGAAGCAGGCCATGCTCTATTACGACGTGGATCCGGTCTGACAATCCACCGACGGAGCCTATTTCCTAACGCGTTTGGCGATGATTGCGGAATTTTGTAATTTTGCAATCCAAAAACCAGACATCAATGACCCCCGAAAACATTGGCCCAAAACCAAATCGCAGTGAACCGGCGAATGCCGTTTTCGACGATTTCGACCGGAACCATCTCTGGCATCCCTACACATCGACCCACGATCCACTGCCTACGTTCAAGGCAGACCATGCCCAAGGCGCGGTGATAACGCTTGCCGACGGCACGGAGCTGATCGACGGCATGTCGTCATGGTGGTGCGTAATACACGGCTACAACCACCCCGTGCTCAACAAGGCCGCCAAAGACCAGATCGACAAGATGAGCCATGTGATGTTCGGAGGGCTGACACACCAGCCGGCAATCGACCTCGGCAAGCTACTGCTCAGCATCCTGCCTCCGTCGATGAACCACATCTTCTATGCCGACTCCGGCTCCGTGGCTACGGAAGTGGCCATGAAGATGGCCGTCCAAGCGATAGACGACCCCGAACGCACAAATTTCGCCACGATACGTTCAGGCTACCACGGCGACACATGGAATGCCATGTCGGTATGCGACCCCGTTACGGGCATGCATGGAGCCTTCGGAGGAGCGTTGCCCGTCAGGTTCTTCGCGCCTTCCCCTGGATGCGGGTTCTACGACGAATGGAATCCTGCCGACTACGAGCCGATGCGCCGCCTGCTTGACGAGCATCGAGACGAAATAGCCGGCGTGATTCTCGAGCCGATAGTGCAGGGCGCGGGAGGCATGCGGTTCTATCACCCGCAGTATCTCCGCGAACTGCGCAGACAGTGCGACGAGCTCGGCATGATTCTTGTCTTCGATGAAATCGCCACAGGCTTCGGACGCACAGGAAAGCTCTTCGCATGGGAACACGCCGGAGTGGAGCCGGACATAATGCTCCTGGGGAAATGCATCACAGGCGGCTTCATGACCTTCTCTGCCGTGGCCGCGAGCGCGAGGGTGGCCGACATGGTTTCATCCTCAAGCGCAGGCGTAATGATGCACGGGCCTACGTTCATGGGCAATCCGCTCGCATGCGCCGTGGCACTTGCCTCGACACGCCTGCTTCTCGAAAGCCCTTGGCAGAGTCGCATAAAAGAGATTGAGACAACCCTCCGCGAACGTCTGTCCGTAGCCGAAGGATGGCCTTGCACCGCCGACGTGCGCGTGCTCGGCGGCATAGGTGTCATTGAGCTTAAACGACCCATCACCGATCTGGCGCCGTTCCAGAAGATGTGTGTCGAGGAGGGTGTATGGATCCGTCCGTTCGGCAAGAACGCATACATAATGCCTCCTTACATGGCCATATCCGATGCGCAGCTCGACAGGCTTTGCACTGCTTTCCTAAAGATAATCAGAACCCTTTACTGCTGAAACTGTCCCGAATGAGCCTACCTACGGACGAATACGCGTCGATACTGCGCCGCCTCGATGAAGAGGCGCGGCTGCGCTCGATTCCCGGGGAGAACGAGCATATATGCACCGACCTCACCTCCAACGACTATCTCGGTCTCGGCGCGCGAGGAACGGAATTCGACGCCGAGCTGCTACGCAGGTTCCCGGACGCATCGTTCACCTCATCGGCATCCCGCCTGCTCTCTCGCCGCCAGAAACATCACAAGATGCTTGAAGACAGGCTCGAGGAACTGTACGGGAAGCCTGCGCTGCTTTTCAATTCCGGATACCATGCCAACGTGGGAATCACCTCCGCGCTGGCCGTCCCCGGCACGCTTTTCGTCTGCGACAAGGCAATCCATGCATCGGTCATCGACGGTCTGGCCGTCGGCAAGGCCGACTTCCGCCGTTTCCCCCACAACGACATGGAGCGTCTGGAAACCGTCCTTTCCCGCCACGCCTCGGACTACCGCCGCGTGATAATCGCGGCTGAATCCGTCTACAGCATGGACGGCGACACCGCGCCTCTCCAAAGGCTCGTGGAAATCAGACACCGCTATCCCAACGCAATGATCTATCTCGACGAGGCCCATGGCGTGGGCGTGCGCGGCGACAAAGGCCTCGGCCTCGCCGAGGAATGCGGACTCATCGGCGAGATAGACATAATCGTGGGCACGTTCGGAAAGGCCCTGGCCTCTTCGGGAGCATTCGTCGCGGCATCCGGCGACCTGGTCAGATTCCTCATAAACTGCGCGCGTCCGCTCATCTTCTCCACTGCGCTGCCTCCGGTATGCGCCGCCCGCTCGCTGCTTATGCTTGAGAAATCCATCTGCATGCCGGAGGAGCGCAGGCATCTCGCATCAATATCGGAGCGTTTCAGAAAAAGCCTAAAGGCAATCACAGGTGAAGAAAGCGTCTCACAGTCCCAGATCGTACCGCTCATAACCGGCGACGCGGCCAAAGCCGTAGCCCTCGCCTCGGAACTGCGGACACTCGGTTTCGACTCGCTCCCTATACGCCGTCCCACCGTAGCCCCCGGCACGGAACGGATACGGTTCTCCCTCAACGCATCCCTCGGCATCCGCGACGTGGACTCGTTGGCTGATGCCCTGAAAACCCTGCTACAGACATGAAACTGAAATTCACACATACCAAGCCGGAAAACACGCGCCTCATCCTGATTTTCGCGGGATGGTCCACCGGCACGCCTTTGTATGCCGACATAACAAAAGAGGGATGGGACACGGCCGTGGCATACGATTACACCAGCCCCGCTTTCCCATTGGAAGAGATAAAGCGATATTCCACAGTATACCTTTACTGCTGGTCGCTCGGCGTGTGGGCGGCATCGCAGGTCATTTCAGGCAGCGACATCACAATGGCATTCGCCGCGGCCGGAACGGAAAATCCGGTCAGCGACACCCTCGGCATACCCGAAGCTGTCTTCCGTGGAACCGCAGAAAACCTCGACGAACGCAACCTCCTTAAATTCAGGAAACGAATGCTCGGCCCCAAAAGCCCGACCGACGTGAACGCCATAGCCGCAGGCAGCATGCCCACCGAAGACCTAAAGGCCGAACTGCTCGCAATCATCGAACGCCAAAACCGTCCTTCACGGCCGTCAATCTGCTGGACAAGAGCCTACATCACGGACGATGACCGCATCTTCCCTTCCCACAACCAGCAAAGGGCATGGGATTCGGCAGCCTCCGAAAAAAGATGCGCAGAGACATTCCGGCTGAAGAGTCCGCATTACGTGGAGATGAAGGCAATCGTGGATTCCACCATACCCGACCTGAAGAAAGTCGGAAAACGTTTCGAGGACTCCACCCCCACCTACGATTCCAACGCATCGGCCCAAGCATCCATAGCCGAAAGGCTCACGGAAACGATCGCATCGAAAAGGCTTCCGGAAAACGGCAAGACTCTTGAACTCGGACAAGGGACCGGACTCTTCACGCGTAAGTACGCACCTGTGCTCTCCCCCGCCGAAGCATGGTTCGTGGACATATACCCCACCCGGCATTTCGGCATCGCTCCGAAAGAAACGTATGCCGTTGCCGACGCGGAGACATGGCTCGAACAAAACAATGAACAGTTCGACACTATACTGAGCGCGTCCACCATCCAATGGTTCCGCAACCTGCACCTGTTTTTCCGCAACGCCGCCCGTTCCCTACGTCCCGGCGGCAGACTCGTCTGCTCCACCTATCTTCCCGGCACGCTCGGCATACTCGACAGCTTCCGTCCGTCGCCGATGCTCTACCGCGACGCGGAAGAAGTGGAACAGTTCGCCAAGGAGCATTTCAGGCATGTCGAAACGTTCCGGCAGACCATAAGCCTCGAGTTCGGCAGCGCGAAAGAAACCTTGCGGCACCTCAACGACACCGGGGTCGGAGGAGCATTCGGACGCTTCGGAAGCCTTCGGGAGCTGGTAAAAGTGCTTGAATCAGGCACAGACACCATAACACTGAATTTCAACGCTCTATATCTATATTGTTCACATTCAATATGTTAAAAGCGCATGGGGGGGGTACTCCGTTAAATAGACTTAAATGTTAGCAAACTACAAAATATATTCATAACTTTGCATCGAAATTTGGTATCGGGAATGTGGAGACATCCCCGTTTTTCCGGATTTCAATATGGAACACTTTGGCATATTCCCCAAGCGTGTCCCGCAAAAAGGTGTCCAAATCCCCTCACACCTTAATTTCACTTTAGCCTGCATCGAGAGAATGCAGTCATAACAAAACATAACAACAAAACCGAGAAACGAAATCAGTCATTCTTGGCAGTTTTCCATTATTTCTGCATAAGGATAGCAGACAATGCCATAATGCTTGGCCACTCAAGCGAAACGTAATCCTATCCGTCTGCAAGGGGCATCATGTACCCTGACAAAGACTTTTGATGCACGTTTTTCTGAAAATGACCTTACTCCACTATGCGGAATTATACCGTGAATGCGACGATTTCCTGACAAAAACAGCAATCAACTTATATGAGTATGAATAGTCTGTATCTGAAACTACTCGTATGCGCCATCCTCGCGGCAGGAGCATTCTCAGCTTCCGCCCAAAAGGTGGCTATGAAGACCAACATCGTCCAGGACGCGCTGCTCGACCCCAACATCGGAGTCGAAATCGGCCTTGCGCCCAAATGGACTCTCGACGTCACCGGACAGCTCAATGCCTGGACAATCGGCGACGGCCACCGCTGGAAACACTGGCTCGTGCAGCCTGAGGCCAGATATTGGTTCTGCGAACGCTTTGCGGGGCATTTCCTCGGGTTCCACGCCCTCGGCGGACAATACAACTTCAGCCGCCTCGGCAACAAAATCACCAACTTCCTCGGCAGCGACCTCTCAAAACTCACCGACCAACGCTATCAGGGCTGGGGAGCGGGCGCAGGAGTGGCATACGGCTACGCATGGCCTGTCCACAAGCATTGGAACGTGGAAGCCGAAATAGGCATAGGCTGGATATACACGCGTTTCGACTCCTTCCCATGCAAAGACTGCGGAAAGAAAATCGACTCTGACAGAGTGCACAATTACGTAGGCCCCACAAAGGCCGCCCTCAACATCGTTTACCTATTCTAATCCCAACCCCACGAATCCTGCAATGAACATCATAAAGACATTCCCTGCCGTCATCCTCGTAGCTTCCGCCTTTTCCGTGCAGGCCCAAAACGTCGAAAAGCTCCACATTTCCGGAATCGAAGCCGGGAAAGATGGAGACCGATTCAATGTCAGCATGAAGGTGTCGCCGCGCGACTACCGCCTTTCGCTCAACCGTGAAATAGAAATCGTCCCGGTGATCTGGAGCGAGGACAGCACTCAGTCGCTGGAGCTTCCCTCGATAACAATCGCAGGCAAGAACATGTACCATTACGACATCCGCAACGGACGGCCCTCCACCTCCGACGCCGTCTACCGCTCAGGGAAGGGCGAGACCGTGGAGTACAACCAGAGCGTCGATTACGAGCCTTGGATGGACAAGTCAACGTTCGGATTCCTGCGCCGCGAACGCGGATGCTGCGGGTCTCCGAAAGGCGAAGAGACCGTCCCGGTGGCCGAGATTGACTATACGCCGGAAGTCTTCGCTCCGCAGTTCGTCTACACGCGCCCCAAAGCACAAGGCGAAAAAATAATCAACCTCGAAGGACAGGCATACATCGACTTCCCGGTAAACCGCACGGAGATTTACCCCGACTACCGCAAGAACCCGCTTGAGCTTCAGAAGATACTCAAGACGATTGACGCGGTGAAAGGCAATTCCGACGCCACTGTGAAACAGATAAGCCTCAAGGGTTTCGCATCGCCAGAAGGCCCCTACAACAACAACGTCCGCCTCGCCAAGGGACGTACGCAGGCTCTAAAGGAGTATGTCGGAAAGCAATACGACTTCGCGCAGTCGGTCTACAAGACTTCCTTCGAGCCTGAGGACTGGGAAGGTCTCGTGGACTCGCTGAAAGTGTCCGTGCTTCCGGCCCGCGAAGAAATCCTCGCCCTCATAGCGCAGGACATCGAGCCTGACCGTAAGGACGCGCTCATCAAGAAGCGTTTCCCGTCCGACTACGCCTACATACTGAAATACATCTATCCGGCTCTTCGCCACACGAACTATGTCATCACCTATTCCGTGCGCAAATACACGGATGTCAATGAAATAAAACGCGTCATGGCCGAACGCCCCAACGAGCTGAGCCTTGAGGAATTCTATCTTCTCGCACAGAGCTATCCGGCGGGAAGCAAGGAGTTTGACGAAGTGTTTGACATTGCAGTGCGTATGTTCCCCAACGATCCGGTCGCCAACCTCAACGCCGCCAACGCGGCAATGGCCTCAGGCCACCTCGACAGCGCGGAAAAATACCTCGCCAAATCGGGCGACTCCGCAGATGCAGACTATGCACGCGGACTGTGCAAAGCCCTGCGCAACGACTACGACGGCGCGGCAGCCCTGCTTGAAAAGGCCGGCGCGCAAGGCATGTCTCAGGCCCGGAACGCCATAGACGCAGTAAAGGAAGCAAAACGCGGCAAAACACCGGTTACATTCATAAGCCAATGAACGACAGAGCATCGCAAATACAATCAAACCACATAAACAACAATAATTAAATTCTTCAAATTTCATGAAACATTACAGCAAATGGCTATACTCTGCTATGGCCATAGGAATGTTGGCATCGTGCAGCAACGATGAAATCATCGATGACAACGATCCGGTTGACAACGGAGAAGGCGTCTACATGCATCTCAACATCATCCCCAATGTCGGCAACGGCACCCGCAGCACGACAAACGGCGAAGACTCTTCAGACGCCGGAGGAGAAAACGGCTCTGACATCGAGAACAATGTGAACGAAGTGCTCCTTGTCCTCGCCAACAAGGTAGGAAACAACTATGAGTTCATAGCCGATGCGACAATAGGCAACGAAAAACTGCAACCTATCACTTCCGGCACAAACAAGGGTTATGCCACCACCGGTAAATTCACAAAAGCCGAAATAGAAGCATACTACAGTTCACCCAATTTCTCCAAAAAAGTATGCGTGTTTGTCTTCTGCAACCCGACAAACTCACTGCGCGACATGGTCGAAGGGCTGACAGCAGGCAATACTACATGGACCAATGAGGCTTACGAGCTGACAAATGGCGACGGAGCAATCTGGTCTTCCGCCAACAATGGCAGCTTCCTTATGTCCAACTACAGAATCGCAGAGCGTGAACTCCCTGCAACATTCTCCGCATGGAACCCCTACACTGTAGAAACAAATCCGTTTGACCTTTCCGGCATGAACAGCCAGGGCACGGCAAACGAGGTGGACAATGCCACCGGCCGTGGCGTAGTCTACGTACACCGCGCAGCCGCACGTTTCGACTTCAAAGACGGTTCGCCTGAGGAAACGGCAGCAAACACATACAATGTCGTTTTCGACCGGAATGCCGACGGTTCTCTCGGTGAAGCCCTCGTAAACGTAACGCTTACAGATATGGCTTTAGTCAACCTTGGCAATAAGTTCTATTACCTTGAGCGCACTTCTGCCGACGGTCTGGATGCAGGCGCAACCCTATGCGGCCCTGAGCTTCCCTGGACATTCAATCAAGGAACACCCGCCCCCAATAGCGGCAACTTCGTTGTGGATGCCTATGCCAATGCTAAAAAATCAGGTATAACCTCCAACTTCGGCACATACTTCCTCTATCCTTTCTTCGATGCTGAAGGCAATCCCGCCTCTTCGCAGTGGTATTCTTCCAAGATTTCCGACGTACTTGCAGGAGTATCTGACAACTACAAAGAAAAGCAATACAAAGTTTGGCGTTATGCAATCGAGAATACGATTCCGGATGCCGACAAGCAGATGAACGGACAGTCAACCGGCGTTGTGTTCACTGGCAAGATGAAGGCCACAGAGGCTTGCAATTCCACTACTGACGAAGGTCGCAAGGCTCTTTATGAGGCCATAAACAACGTAAACGGCATTCTTGAAGGCGCAAACGCTCCGCTTCTCATCCAATTCCGCGGCAACCTCTATGCAGGCATCGAAAACCTTTACGACGCAGCCGTTGCTTCTGCCATCACAATCAACGGACAGAATGTGGAATGGAACCGGTCCAGCGCACTTTACCGTGCAGTATTCGGCAATGGCGGCACAGGCTACACCGTAACCCTTGTTGAAGGCGGCGAAGGAAAAGATCCAGTTACTTATACTGACCCGACTCCGGTCGAGGCGACCAGTGTATGGGGACTCTACAAAAATTCCGGTAATTTCAAGGCTGCACTCGTAGCCAATGCGGCAACCATCTACGAAGCATCCAACGGCTCAGAAGGCTGGGGTTACTACTGCAACTATTATTACTGGAACCGCCACAACGACAACCTCGCCAACGGCATCATGGGCCCGATGGAGTTTGCAGTTGTACGCAACAACGTCTACAAGCTTGCCGTAACCAAACTCGGTCAGCTCGGCCACCCGCTGATTCCGACCAACGATCCTGACAAGCCGACACCCGACACCCCGGACGAGGAGCCTAACGTTTACATGACAGTTACCTGCGAGGTCATTCCTTGGGTTGTCCGCATCAACAACATCGAATTCTGATCAACAGGAATCTGAGTCCGGCATTTTTGTAATCCGCACTCTGTCCTTATCACAGCCCTGCGTCCCTTGACCCGGACGCAGGGTACCAAACAAAACTGTACAAAACCCTCATGAAACTGTACAAGACTTCTATGAACCTGAAGAAAAATCACATACTGCGCGGCCTTTGGGCGGCTTTGGCTCTCATTCCGGCAGCCGGAATCACCTCTTCATGCGGAATGATCAATGAAGACCTTCCTGAATGTAACCAAGGGGCCCGCCTGAGATTCATCTACGACTACAATATGGAATACGCCAACGCGTTCCCCTCGCAGGTGGACTGCCTCACGCTGCTCGTCTACGACAACGAGGGGAATTTCGTGGCATCGCGCACAGCATCGGCCCCGGAGATAAGCGCGGAGGACTACCGCATGACCATCGATCTCCCGGCAGGTGAATACACATTCGTGGCCTACGGCGGAATGGACTGCCAGGAAAGCTCGTTCCATTTCACCGATGCGTCCACCAAGGCCGACATACCCTCAAAGCTCGAAAATCTCGAAGTGCAGATGAACGCCTCGTCCATCACCGCACCCGAAGGCAAGCCGCTCCACAAGCTGTTCTACGGCCGGCTGAACCTCGCCATCGAAGAGGACGCGCTCAACTATACCGACGCCACGGTCGAAATGATGCGCGACACCAACGAAGTGCGCATAATCCTCCAGCAGGTGAACGGCGAGCCGGTGGAAGACAAGGATTTCGTCTATACCATCGAGGCCGACAACACGCTCTTCAATTACAAAAACGACCTGGTTCCCGCAGGCAGCACGACATTCTATCCTTACGACCGCGGGGAGATAAACGTAGGCCTCAACCAGCAGGGCGATGAAAGCACCGTGGCATTCGCCCAGTTCGGACTGTCGCGGTTCATCGAGAATGACAAGACCACGCTCACCATCAAGACCGCAAAGGAAGGCCGGACGGTGATGAGCATACCGCTCACTCGCTATCTGCTCGCTTTCCGCAACCAATACCAGGAACAGATGCGCCCGCAGGAATATCTCGATCGAGAAAACACATGGAACATGATCTTCTTCCTCGATTCAGACAACCGTTGGGTGCAGGTGAGCATAATCATAAACGACTACGTAGTAAGAATCAACGACATAGAGTTCTAATCCTGACAAGACACAATATGAACCCCAAGCAACTGATATATGGAGCGGTCTTGACCATCGGAGGCCTGCTGGCTGGCAGCTGCGCCCACCACGACCCAGACGCGCCGGATCCTGCATTGCCGGAAGGCTCCGTCTATCTGACGCTGCAAGTGCGTGCGCTCGACGACACGCCGCCCTCCTGCCCTGATGCCGCGCAAGCCCCGGCATTCGAGGAAAACGACACCACAGGCTTTGAGAACCCGGCCACTGACTATGAGAAGATGCACACGCTACGCGTTATCATAGTGCGCCCGGACGGTGAAGTGGAGTACAACCGCTTTCTGAGAATCACCGGCGCCGGCCTGCCCCAGGAACCTGACGACATGACCTTCATCGTCAAGGCCGGCGAGTCAAAGAAAGTCTACCTCTTCGCCAACGAGGCCGCAGTCCCGTATGATTTCAGCCAGATCCGGCCTGAGACGCGTTTCCCCACAGCCGAAGTGGAAGACATAAAGCTCACCACAGACGAAAAAGGGCGGTTGATAGACAATTCCGGCACGGAAAAGACCTACGTGCCGATGAGCGAAACCTTCGACATAACCATAAAGACCCCGGAGACGAATGCCGACTTCCACCAAAGAGCTGACATGTTCGTTACCCGTGCCGCCGTGAAATTCTCTTTCGAGGTGAAAGGCGTGCCTGATCTCGGCTTTTCGCCGCTCTACGTGAATTCAGTCAGCGTGTCGGGAATGTCGGACAAGGAATATCTGCTTCCGCGCAACACCGTCTACAAGCCGACGAAATACGAACCGAGCGACCATACGCTCAACGGACGTTTCATCACCGACTATGAAGTCCCGGCCGACACGTCATTGAACGTGTACACGTTCAGCACGCCAGGAGCCGCCACGCTCCCCCTTAAAGCCGGACAGACAGCAGCTTACACGCCCTATGTCTATCTGCCTGAATCGGCCGACACTTCGGCATATGCCGTCTCCGTAGATTTCAGAGGGGGAGATTCATCCCACCCGGAATTCACCGGCGTGGCCAAGCTTCCCAACCTCCCCTCGCTTCCGAGAAACACCCACGTAAAGGTGGTGATAACCGTAACGAAACCGCAATCCGTCGATATGCAGGTTACCGTACTGCCATACCTTTCCGTAAAACTTGATCCTGTATTCGGACTGTAAATAATTCATGACTTCTATGAAAACAAGATTGATGATAATATCCGCGCTTATAGCCATCGCCACCGGACTAACCGGATGCGTGGACGAGCTTCTCAACCCCGACAACGAATTCGGCGACGGCGAGGCCGTAATCAGCGCAGAGGCCGTATTCCAGAATTTCACGTCAACCGGGCTGGGAACTCGTACGCCCGGCAATACGCTCGGCAACATCGACAAGCTCGACGTCTTCATCTTCAGGCCCAACGGCGAACTGATAGGGCATTATCCCATCCCGAAAGGCAACTGGACATCGACAGAAGAGAACACAGGCCGTCCTGACGACAAGGTGACGACCGAAGACCCGACGATGCGCGTCAAGTTCACGCTTCCCGCGCCGCTGCATTACGGCAGATACAAAATGTATGCCGTGGCCAACGTGGAGGCGGACAAGCTCCAGGGCGTGGAGACCATCGACGACCTCCTCGGCATCCAGCTCACGTGGAACCCCGACGACATATTGGCCAACAACCAGATGCTCGGCTTCTTCAGTTCAGACGACCGCAACGAAAGCGTGAACTACGACAGCTTCGCAGCACCGACAATCGCGGTGAAAGCGCCCAACACCACGCTTTATGCATGGGTACGCCGTGCCGCCTCCAAGGTTACCGTGGCATACGACGGCCGCGACCTGCTCGACAACGTATACATCTACCTCAAGAGCGTAACTGTCCACAACGTCAATAAGACAGCATATCTCGGCAAAGAATCGAAAGCGAACTCATCTGCCGACGTCTATGGATCAGGCGAGACAGAATACTACTACGACCGCGCACAATATCCCGCCGGCCCGCCTCAATCCGCCTTCGGCCCGGGATGGAAAACAACTGTAACCAAAGGAGGATTTCTCCACGGAAGCGACCATTCTGACAAAAGCAACGCACTTTTCTTCTTCGAGAACATGCAGGGCGATGGCGAATCAAAATTGCAGGATGCCGACCACAACGGCGAAATAGACAGTCCCGGCAGCAATGACCCCAACGATCCCGACTGGCGCGACAAAAAGCCAAACGGAACATACATAGAAGTCGATGCCTGGTATGTGAGCAACATCCCCGGACATATGGGCAACGGCCCGATCAAATACAGGTTCATGCTCGGACAGGACGAAAAAACGAATTACGACGCGATGCGCAACTGCCACTATAAGGTTACGCTCCACTTCAACAAATATGCCAACGACGTGGACTGGCACATCGACTACGACAAGCCCACGCCGTCAATCGACGCGCCGAACCCCTGCTACATCTCCTATCTTTATGACAAGGATATGGAGATGCCTGTGCAGATAAACGGCGAGCTGCACAAAGACTCACTCGTTACTGCAAGAATCCTAACCAACGACTGGTATCCTTATGACGCTCCATCAAATATGTATTACACGCCAGAAGCGAAAAACAACACTCCTTGGAACGGTTTTCTCTCGCTGAAAAATACAGAAGGACGTGTGAATGTAGGCAAACCAGGCGACGGCTATGCATATAACATCAACAAGAAATTCTATGAGGATAACGAACGCGGAATCAGACAATACAACACAACAATAAGCGACGCCCCTCAAGGAACACCTTCCGAAGGACAGTATAGGGTCATAAAGAACGAGGACGGACGAATAGGCATCACCATAATCATGCCTCTTTACACACGAGCCAAGAACCTTTATGCGGACACCGGATATACCGGCAACAATCCATATCCGGCATACCAACGCAAAGCCACGGTAGAGATAAAAGCCATATTATACGACCCTAACAAGCATGATTACAGGCCGTTTTACGATACAATAACAGTATATCAGGTGCGACGCATAGTAAATCCGAAAGGCGTATGGCGCGATTGGAACGAAACAGGGAAATTCTATGTCCAGCTCACACACCTGCTTCAGTCCGTAGGCACAGACATTCAGAATTCGGCCGACCAGTTCGTAACGTTCGTTTCACAAGGACCTTGGTCGGCGGAAGTCGTAGGTTCAAATACAGGCTGGGTAAGACTTACAAAAGGAGCCAAATCCCGAGAGGTCGGGGGTAAAATCTACGGGGACACCGGTTCTGAAATTGAATTCTATTATGAGCCAACGGATAAGCTTTCGTCAGCTGACGCAGAACCACGCTGCGCGATGATAAGGATCCGTTATCACAATTTTTCTTGCGAACATACCATTTTCGTGCGTCAGGGATATGCTCCTTTGGCAGTTGCCAGCGGTCAAAAGAGATGGTACAGCTACAATATGCGCACACAGACAGAAAGAACCCAAAGCCCTCTTGAAGAAGGTTCGATGTTCAAATGGAGAAGCTGGAATATTCCTATAAACGCCACCAACAACAAACGCGGCGGGGTCTACGGATTCAATCAGAACCTGTGGTCAAGCCCTCTTTGGATCTATCCGACAAACCAAGACGACAAGGGGGCCAAGGCCAAGTGGAGGGAAATAGGCAGAGACGCCGCCCAAGGCGGTACGTGGGACAATGCAACCATTGACGGCAAAAGCGTTCAAATCGCTACTGTCGATGATTATCTTGCTCTTCGCAATAACGAAAATGTTTTTTACGGCTATGGTGTCCTTTATGGAGGCACATCGGACAGAGTGCAGATGGCAGTCAAAGACGCTTACGGCTATTATTACGATGATCCGGAAACGAAAACCGGGAAAGGGACAAACGGCAAAGGCATGCGTGGAGTGTTCGTCTACAACAAAACGACCGGCGACCAAATATTCTTCCCTATCAGCGCATCCGGTTACGGAAGACGCAGAGGAAAAGCCATTAAAGGAGAAAACACAAGTGTCGGAAAGCTACGCTATGCCAACAGGTTCGAACTCTACAATAGCCCGGCAGATGAGATTAAATGCCGTCCTCTCTTCTACAGGCTTTATTTGAGTCCCGGTGCCATCTATTGGGTCAATGAAAAAGGAGATGTTGATGGCACTGCAACATATTCATGGGATATGAACTATGACTCATTCAACTTCAACGGATTCACGACCAACTCATACGATGGCGGAGCTGTCGGTGTACCCGATGGTCAATCTGTGGGCGGCAGCGACGCATGCTACGTAAGATGCGTTACCGATACAAAAACCGCTTCGCCTGTGCGGAAGAAGACTAAGGCAGCGAAACGTAAGAATCCGGCGAAGCTACAGCGTAAATTCCGGAAATAGCGGCCGGAGGCTTGATACGCAGGCATCAGCGGTCAAAGCGGGGTGCCTGCAGGTAGACTCCGAAATTAATGCCGAAGTTCCAGTTGCGGGCAGGAGACGAAAGATAGTTGCAATATACGGACAGTGAGGCGAACGGGAAGTTGTATACTGCCGCCACTTCGCCTATGAATTCGGCTGAACGGAACCAGCCATCGTACCCCAGTCTGCCGTCGGCAAGCCTGACTGCGTTCCGAACCGGTGCAAACACATAGAAGTCGCCGCGCAACTGCATATTGCGGAAAGGCTTCCATATCGGCATGACTCCGGCTGCAAGATAATTGTCGGAACGGAAACCGGGATTGAAATAATTGCGCGTGGATGGCGTGGGAGCGAATGCGGGCGCGCTTATCAAAGCCGCCGTGTAGTTCTGGCGGCGATGTTCTAAAGTCGCCATCCCGCTGGCCGCAACCCCGACAGTGAAGCGTCGGTGAAGAGGGAAAAACCGCTTCCATTCCAATTGCAGACGCGCTTTGGGACAGTCCTCATAACCGATGCGCGAGGCATCCCCGCCTGCCGGGACGTGTTTCGCATGCTCGAGAAGTCCTACCGCTTTCGCATCCCACAACGAGCCTGATGAAGGATAAGTGGCATCATCAAGCGTATTAAGCTCATAACCTACCCTAAACGCCCCGACCCTGTACTGGCTCTTGGCGCGCTGCGCATCAGCAAAATCCGTGATTCCATCAGGATAATACTTGTCCCAAAGGTAAGCATACCCGACATCGGCGTAAAGCCTTGCGGTGCGTCCGAGAGAACGTGCATACTGCATACGCACGTAAGCCTGATAGTCGGATATGAACGACGGTGTCTTGTTCTGATAGAAAAGGAGTTCGGTGGAATAGAACTTCTGGCGGCTGACCACCGCTGTAAGCTTAAGCCACGAAGGCACAGACGAACGGAGCGAGAACTTCGCACTTAGCATTCCGGCAAAATACGTCTGACCAAGCCAGACATTCAGATTGGCGTCAAATGAATTGAAACGCAATGTGTTGTAGCCGAAGTTGAGGAAAAGGAAACTGTTGGTGGAAGAGGAAATCCAACCGCCCAACCCCACATTCCAGCTGTCCTTAACCGTGGCCTTAAGCATAAGCCGGGCAGAATCTCCGTCAAAGACGGCATTAGGCACCAAGTCCGAGAGCTTTCCTCCCGCAACAGCCTGGTAATACGCATCCTGAGCCTGCTGCATACCGAAAGGACGGTTGCGCCCCCGGTCGAAAAGGAACTTTATGTAGCGCGACTGTGAAGGCGAGGCTCCTGAGACCTCTACCGAGTCGAATTCCACCACAGGCGTATCCGCAGCAAAAACCTCCCTGCGCGCATTCACTTCTCCGGGCTTCCTCCGGGCCGAAACGCGGCTCTTGATGGAGTCCACCATAGAAAGCCCGGTCTTATAGCCGATGGAATATATCTCCTGAGCCTTTCCGAAGTCGAGGACTCCGAAATCAAGCACCGGAACCTGAATCTTCACGCCTTCATCAGCCGGAAGGGAATAATCGTTGTTCTGAATTATCATATCTTCAAGCTGACTGTATATGTCGCCCGCTTCGGGTTTCGAGTCGGGCGAAGAAACCGAAACGCCGATGATGAAATCCGGCTTGAAGTCCTTCCTCATTACGTCAACCGGAAAATTGTCGTAGATTCCGCCATCGTAGACAAGCACGCCGTCAAGCTTTATGGGTTTGAAAACGAGTGGGAAACTCATGGAGGCACGCACAGCATCTCCGAGCGAACCGGAAGAACACACTATCTTTCGCTTGTGGTAGACATCGGAACATACGCAGCGGAATGGAACAAAAAGACGGTTGAAGTCCTCACCGCATTGCTTGGAATATTTGGCATACAAGCGCATGAACTCGATGTTCATAGGAATCGGAGAGATAAGATTGGCAGGAAGCATCTTGATTGAAAACACCGCCGAATCCCTTAGGCTCAGGTTTATCCCTGCCCACTGCGGAGTCTTCTCCGGCATATCGAAATAATACTTGTCGGCAGGATTTATCGTCCCTGTGCTCCAGTAGCCGAAATCGGGCGACTCGAAGAAGCGAAGCATGCTGTCGGGAGTCCATCCGCAACTGTAGAGGCTTCCTACAATGGCACCCATAGAGGTGCCGGTGATATAGTCAATCGGTATATCATTGTCTTCCAGAGCCTTTATCACACCTACGTGGGCTATGCCCTTGGCTCCGCCTCCGCTGAGGACAAGTCCCACGGACTCACGCTTATCATACTCACGGGAATCCTGAGTTTCGGCAAATGTGATGGCAACAACAAAGAAACTCAACAAAAGCAACAATAATCCACGCATAACTATTTCTATTTCCGTTTCCGAGTTTTCCTGACAGGTTTCGGATTCTTTATATTGTCAATCTGAACGGATGCATCCTTATAGCCCTGTCCTGCCGCCTTCGCGAACCATTCCAAAGCTTTCTCCTTGTCTTTGGCAACCCCGCGTCCGTCGCGCAGCATACAGGCATAGCCGTATTGGCCTTCTGCGCTTCCGCGGGACCCTGCACGCCAAAAATATTCGGCGGCAATCCTGTCGTCCTGCTGCACGCCTTTGCCATCAAGGAACTGACGGGCAATCTCCACCATAGCCTTCACATTCCCGTTTCGCGCGGCTTTGCGAAACCAATATGCCGCCTCGGAATCGTCCTTAGGGAAACCGATTCCGTCGCGATACAAAGTGCCTATGTCGAAATCCGCCTCCACGTTTCCGGCTCGCGCGGCTTTGCCATACCAGATTATGGCCTGTTCAAGGTCTTTTCCTACCCCTACACCGGTCTGGTAGCATACCGCGACACGACGCATAGCCTCGCCGTCGCCCATAAGCGCGGCATTGTGGCAATCAGAGAAATCCTGCGCCCTTATCACCACATTCTGCGGAACGGCATAGGCCAAGGAATCGGCCTGCCCAAAAACGCAGAAGGCGACCGGAACGACTGCAAGTGTAAACAATAGTCTTTTCATACACTTACAACAATGGCACAGGCAATGCGGTTTTCAGAAACCACACACTGACAAGGTCTCATTCTGAAGCGACCTTAAGTATTAAGGTTCACCGGTGCATCAATAAGCGTTTTTCTCGCCTCTGATGCTGTTGAAAACAGTAAGGAAAATAATCTTCAGATCAAGGAAAACATTCCAGTTACGGATATACCACACGTCATGCTCCACGCGCTTTTCCATCTGCCACAATTGCTTAGTGGCACCACGATAACCGTTCACCTGCGCCCAACCCGTAATGCCCGGCTTGACAGCATGCCGCACCATATACCTGTCTATCAAAGCACTGTATTCTTCCGTATGGCTGATCATATGTGGACGCGGACCCACAACAGACATATCTCCAATCAACACATTGAAGAACTGCGGAAGTTCGTCGAGCGACGAGCGACGAAGAAAATCGCCAAACTTGGTCTTTCTGGGATCGTCTGCCGTAGCCTGAAGAGTGTTGGCCTGCGAATTCACCCTCATTGTCCGGAACTTGAAGCAGACAAACTCGTGTCCATATATTCCTGTTCGCTTCTGCCGGAAAAACACAGGGCCGGGAGAGGTCAGTTTGATGACGACCGCTATCGGGATGAATACAATCGGACTTAAAATGCAGAAAGGCACGGCAACACACAAATCAAGCAACCGCTTGACAATCCGATTCGGAAGTGAATGCAGCGGCGAAAGCGTATGCGTCATAGCAGGCAAGGCTCCTACCGAAGAGATATGGAACTGGCCACGGAGGACACGATGGAACTTAGGAACATACACAAATTCCACACCGGCTTCGTCGGCCACCATCATCATACGCCGTATCGTTTCCTCATTCTCCGCGGAAACGGTATAAAAAATCATATCAATCTTATTCAGACGCACGAAATCCGCCACCTCGCAAAGAGGAGCCGTGAACTCGCCCTGAATGTTGCCAAGCACCGACTCGTCATCGTCAAAGACACCCATCATCCTGTAGCCATAACCGGCATCGCTGGCCAGCTCCTGCGCCACCATCCGTCCGGTAGGCCCGGCTCCGATGATTATGACACGCTTGAAATTCAATCCCATCCGCCGGAATCGCTTCAGCACACGCCGAGAAATGAGCCACCATACCGACAACAGGAAAAACAGCATAAATCCGAAGACGAACACAACCAATGCCCCTATGTCATAGATGTCAAACACATAAAGCAACGCCAGAAACACTCCGACAAAAAGAAGCGAGCTTTGAAGAGCATTTATCACCACCCGATCGGCATAAACGATACGGTGGTTGTGTATCCCGGAAAAGAAAGCCACGGACGGGACAAAAGCAATGTTCGCGATAAGCCAGACCCATTTCGACACAAACGGCGCGTCCTTGCCCACTAAAAAATAAATGGACAAAAACACGAGATTCAGCACCGCGTAGTCGCCGAACGAGAGGGCAAAGCGTATGTATCTTCCGAATCTGACCCTTTCTTTCATACTTAGAGACATTATTTTCAAGGACGCGATAACGACAAGCGAATCGCGTCCTTGAAAAACATCTGTGTCAGTGTCAGTTTATCTTTTCATCGACCATATCGATCTTCTTGCGCAACATCTCGATCTCCTCCTCAATCTGGCGCGTGCGGCGCTCCATTTCCTTGAGCATAGTGTTGCCGGCAGAAGACTTGATGTTGAAGAATCCGAGATTGTTCTGATAAGTCTTGAGTTCCTGACGCTTGCGGTCAAGGTCGCGGAGAAGACGCTCGCGTTCACGTCCCAACTTGCCGTCATCGCCACCAATGGCATCTATCTGACTGCTGAAGTTCTTCATCCGCGCCCGGTTTTCCTTCATCTTGAAGTTGTCGTAAAGAGAATCCACCACGGAACGGTATTCTTCATAAACCGCGTCCTTATGCTTGAAAGGCACAAAGCCAATCGAATTCCATTTATCCTGAAGTTCCCTTACTTTGGCGACTCCCTCTTTACGGTCAAGATCGGAAGGAATCTCCTTCAAAGCGGCAATCACCTCACGTTTAGCCGCAAGATTCGCGTTCTGTTCCTGACGCTGCGAACTCGTCTCCTTCTTGCGCCGATCGAATATCACATCGCAGGCAGCGCGGAAACGCTTCCAAAGCGCATCTTTCAGCTTATGCGGCACCACGCCTGCATGCTTCCATTCTTCCTGAATCTTAAGCACCTCGGATATTGCCTTCTGCGTATCTTCCGAGTCAGCAAGAGCCTCAACCTTTACAATGAGAGCCTCCTTGCACTTCACGGCCTGGTCGTAGCTTTCGCGTAAAGAACGGTAATGCTCGTTGCGGCGGGAGAATATTTCATCGCAGGCAGCGCGGAAACGTGCGAAAAGCGTGTTGTTAACCTTGCGCGACGCAAATCCGGCCTCTTTCCATCTCTCCTGCAAAGCCTTCGCCTCATTGGCAGCCTGTTCCCATTCGGAATTGCGCGTGCATTCGCGCGCAGCTATGGCCTCGGCCTCCTCGCACAACTTGGTCTTTACAGCCTCCGCTTCCTGTTCAGAAGCCTTACGGGCCTCGAAGAAATCCTGATGGCGACGGAATACGACGGTTGCCGCCTCATTGAACTCTTTCCATATCTCATCACGGATTTCCTTGGCTACCGGCCCTACCTCACGCCACTGCTCCCTGAAATCCTGAAGCTTGCGAAGAGCGGCCACGACATCCTCTTCCGCCGCAAGATTCTTCACTTCCTCGATAAGGAGTCTTTTCTGCTCCAGATTCTTCTTGAAGTCGAGATCGCGGAGTTCCTTGTTCATCTTCAGGCGGTCGTAGAACTGCTCAACGGCTGCCTGGAAATTCTTCCACACTTCGTTTTCCTCGCTTTGCGGAATCTCCTTGATGGCCTTGAAGTCGGCCTGAAGCTGCTTGAATTCAGGAAAGCGGAGGTTTATGTTGTCGATGTCCTCAGTGAGGTCTACGATTTTCTTTATGATGTCGCGCTTGTTCTCAAGGTTGGTAAGACGACGGGCCTCCTCTGCGGCCACATACTCCGAACGGCGTTCGCGGAAAGTCTTCGACAGATTGGAGAACTCCTCGTCCCATTCGTTAGGCGTGGACGAGAAGTCCTCAGGGTTGTTTCCGGCTTCGATGAACTCGGAAAGCTCACGCTCAGCATCCTTTTCCTTGAGGTCGCTATAAGCCTTGCGCATGCCATTCACTTCCCGATAGGCATCAAGACGGCCAACGGCAAGTATTTCCCTGAGAGCATTGACAAGTTCTTCTCTGTTCATAGAATGGAACGGTTTGAAATCACCGTTGCGTGAATCAGCGGCTTCGGCCATTTCCGTTGAAGGGGAACCGGTTTCAGCACACACCTCAAGACCGCCACATTGCGCGGCATCCTGTGCAGCATCTGCGGCTTCTGCAGCACTCATTGCAGGTGATTCCGTTTCGGCACACGCATCATCACAAAAGGATGCGGCTTCTTCTGTTTCACTCTCGATAACGACAGTCTCTTCCTGGACGGCTGCATCATCAGGCGCGGTCTGTCCAGAAGCGGTAGGGGTTACATTCTCCTCAAGGGGAGAAGTCTTGTCAAGCTCATTCATATTTTATCTGTTAACCGGACTGCAGACCGACTGGTTGCGGCGAGTCCGAACCGTTATTGGATTGCAAATTTAACAACAAGTTTTGTCTCTGACAACTTTTTCCTCCGAAACGTTTCATTTTTTCCGTTTTGAAACGGCGTTGCTTTTTCCGGCGCGCTCCGAAGGAACATTCCCGTTGTCCTGAGGATTCTTATGGTCAACCGCTTTCACCGGATTCCCTGAGACGACATTGGCAGAAAGCACGCGGATGTCTTCCAGAGGGCGGTCGGAACGGTCGGTGGCGGCATTCTGGATCTTTTCCACCACGTCCATACCCTCAAGCACCTGACCGAAGACAGTATACTGGCCGTCAAGATGCGGCGCGCCGCCCACCGTAGTATAATCGGCGACAATCTCAGGCGACAGCCCATCGGGCTTCACGCTTTCTTCGGTCTGCCTGATCAATTCCTGTCTCAACGCCTCCAGTCCCACAGAATCCTTTTCTGCCTGAAGCCGTCGGATTTCGTCCATATTCCGGCGCGTCAAATCCTGAAATCGGCTTTGAAGGCTGCGCTGCAGAATCTGTGATTCCATAGACTTGAGCTGGCCCTCGGTGAATTTCTTGCCTGTAACGATGTAGAACTGTGATGCAGAAGAGCGTCGTTCCGGATTGACCTGATCGCCGGTACGTGCCGCCGCAAGTGCGCCATAACGGTTGTAGTGTCGCGGATAGACTATTTCGGCAGGAACGGTATATCCCAAATCTCCCGACCCGAGCCTCTCTCCGGGCTTGGCGTTCTTCGATTGGGGGTCGCCTGTCTGAACCATAAAATCCTTTATGACACGATGGAACAGCACAGAGTCGTAAAAGTTCTCTGAAACGAGTTTCAGGAAATTGTCGCGATGGAGCGGCGTATCGTCAAAAAGCTTTACTTTTATGTCGCCCATCGAAGTTTTTATTTCCACCACCGGGCCTGGCTCCGAAGCCGCACTGACGGGCTGGACTGTCTTGGCATCTTTCATTTCTGTCGGCATGTCTTTTGATGAAACCCGCTTGCCCAGGCCTGTCTGCGCAATCACGGGAAGAGAGATGACGGCAAACAATGCCAAAGCAAGCAATTTGGTTAAGTTATTGTTCATTTTGTCTTGATTTTTTCAAATACCCGTAGGGAACACTCGCTTGTAGATGCGGCGGAAATTGTCGTCCTTCTCCCTGAGTTCCTCGGCGCGGTCATGATAGTCTGCTCCCCAAAGAGCCTCAAGCAACGACCCTATATACCTGTGTTCCCGGTCTTTCTCAATCGTCCCTTCAATCAGAGGAGCGAGCCACGGCTCGAACGCTTCGCGGTCTACCGCAGCCAGAAACCTTGCAGAAGAAGCGAGGAACTGCCCTGAAACGTCGGCCCGCAGCATATTTTCAACAAGAGCCGGCATAACTTCGCGGCACGTGCCGACGTGGTTGACTATGTAGTCGTAAGTAGCCATTCCGTCGGCATCATTTTCGAGATTTTTCAAATCTTCAGTCATACGTGTCTCCTTTAGTCATGCAAAAATAGACAATTATTCTGAATCCCGCACTCTATTTTCATCGATTTCTTTCTTGTTCGCCAAATTTTAGTTAAATTTGCACCGTAAAACCGCAGCGACACGCAATCATCCGGAAAAATGACCGAAAAAGATTTCGTCATAGTGATAGGACGCCAATTCGGGAGCGGAGGCAGGGAGATAGGCCGACGCATTGCCGAGAAACTCGGTATACCCTATTTCGACAAGAACCTGCTTGCCGAAGCAGCCAAGGCTTTCGGATTTGACAAAGACGTGCTTGCCGATGCCGACGAAAAACGTCCGTCGTTCATTCGCACGTTCCTCGGCTCATCTTACGGCAACACCTCGGATTTCGGATGCTGGGGTTCGCTTAGCCCAGACGCGCTTTACGACGTGCAGTCGCGGGTCATAGGACGCATATGCCATGCGGGGCCATGCGTGATAGTGGGTAGAACAGCGGACTACATAGCCCGCGAGCTGACCAACCTGTTCAGCGTTTTCATACATTCGCCGGAAGCACACCGTGCCCGAAGAATCGTGATGCGCAACGACGCTGCCGACGAGGCCGAAGCCATCAGAATAGCAAAAAAGGCCGACAGCAAAAGAGAAAGCTACTACAACTACTATACCGGACGCCGTTGGGGCGCGGCATCCAACTATCATCTCTCACTCGACGCCTCAATGCTATCCATGGAAGAGACCGTGGATTTGATAATCAGTTTCTTGAAAGCACGGGCAGCTAAAATGTGAGTTTTTTGAGAAAGGCGATAAACCATTTTGCCTTGATAAGTATTTATTAAGATAAACAAAACCAATTTATCTTGATAAGTATTATGAAAGCAAAACCGTATTTTTTCACCTATCTCTTCTCGCTCGCCATCGGCGTGCTACTGCTTATATTCACCGGACGCACCAATCTGTTCTACTGGATGGTCGTGGCAATCGGTGCGCTCTTCATCCTGCCTTCGGCCGGTGCGATAATCGACGCCCTGATTCCTAAACGTGGAGCCCACGGGGAGAAAAAGCCCAAACCGTGGTATCTGACCATACTCGGAGTGGCAGGGCTGGTGTTCGGTGTGATTCTCATCTGTCTGCCGGGATTCTTCGCCTCGTACATCGTCTATACGCTCGGCGTGGTGCTTATCCTTTTCGGACTGGCGCAGCTCGTGTTCATGTCCGTGTCGGCATCCGCGTTCGGAATCAACCGATGGTTCTACGTGATGCCTTGGCTGACACTGATAGCCGGCATAGCGGTGATTTTCTTGGGTCCCAAAGGGATTGAGAACATAGTAACGGTAATCACCGGCATATGCCTGATAGTGTATGCCATCAACGGGTTCATGCAGATGGGGGCCGCAAAAAGCAGGGAGAAAATCTCTCCGAGGACTGAAATCCAGAACTGAATCAACATAATCATGCAGAAGCGCGGTCTGTCGCTTGCCGCCACGTAGCGGCAAGAGGAAAGTCCGGGCAACACAGAGCAGCATATTTTCTAACGGAAAGCTGTCGGCGACGGCAGGGACAATGTAACAGAAAACGACCGCCCAAAAGCCCTGTGAGGCAGTGGGTAAGGGTGAAAAGGCGGGGTAAGAGCCCACCGCGAGGTTTGGAGACATTCCTTGGCGTACATCCTATGCGTTGCAAGGTCAAGTATACCGGCAGAACAAGGATTGCTCGTCCTTTGCCGGGGGGTAGACTGCTGAAGCCCGGCGGCAACGCCGCGGCTTAGATAAATGACAGACCGGCATGGCATCGAGACCGTGCCGACATAACCCGGCTTACAGCGCTTCTGCATTCCCATTGAAAGTCCGGCAAGCCATCGACGAGTTTCTGGCAAGCCGGACTTTCTTTTTCCGGGACTGTCGCGGTCCCCCATTACCTCCTTCCCTCTACTCAACGTTTAGAGCTTTTTAATAATAAATGTTGCCGGCAGGGTCGTATGGCTTGAGACGGTTTTCGATATGTGACGAAGGAGTGTACTTTATGTACACGACTGAGGGACAGGGCGAAAAGCGGCCAAGACATACGAGACAAACGGTAATTTTATAATCACTCAATCTCTTGTTGACTTTTGAGACAAATGCAAAAATACATCAACGATATGAAACAAACTGCCTTCCGTCGGTCATCCGCCGACATATTTCCGCCTGCGCTTCGGTCGTTATGGAACCCCATAACTCCCTCACCACAAGCAAAAATCTGCTCGACGACTGACCGCCCTGACGGTAACATTTATTATTAAGAGGCTGTTTAAAAATGCTTGTTGACGCAGAGCCGGAAGATTTGTGATGGATTTATCCCTGCAGCGAAGGAGCATAGCGGGCTATGGGACTGAGCCGAAGGGATAAAGACGCGCAAAGGTTCCGGAATGACGGCAGGCATTACCACAAAGCCTCTTTAAAAGAATTTGATGTTTCAGTCTGAATGGTGTCTTTTCCGTTAATCCGCATTTAATCGTCGGTCACATATCCCGATATGCTCCCTCCTCATAAAGTGCGCCTTAACAAAAAATCCACCACTCTGCGTTTAACAATGATTTTTAAACAGCCTCTAAACAAGCTCTTATCATGGAAAAGGAATCATTCATATCAAAAACCGTCAGCAAGGCCAAGTCCGCTTATGGATATTTCTGGAGCGGCGTATGGAAAGACCCACGCAAAAACGTCTGGACAAGCATAGTGAAGACGCTCAACCTCACCGTGCGCTCGTTCACTGACACCGGTCTGCAGAACAAATCGATGTCGCTGACGTATTCCACGGTGCTTGCCCTGGTGCCTGCGCTCGCCCTGCTTTTTGCCATAAGCCGTGGTTTCGGCTTCCAGGACATGGTGCAGAACGAGCTTTACGTTTATTTCCCGGCTCAACAGAAAGCCATTTCCACCGCGACATCCTTCGTTGACTCCTACCTTCAGCAATCATCGCAGGGGCTTTTCGTGGGCATCGGCATCGTCATGCTTCTTTGGACGCTGATCTCGCTGCTTTCCAACATAGAAGACGCCTTCAACAGCATCTGGGGCATCAAGAAAGCCAGGTCGCTGCCGCAGAAGGTTACCGACTACATCGCCATATGCCTTATGGTTCCGGTGCTGATGATATGTTCGTCCGGCGCGTCGATATTCATGTCCACCATAGTGCAGGACAACCTCAACCTGCCGTTCCTGACCCCTGTCATAAACAATCTGCTCGAACTCGCGCCGCTCGTTATGGCGTGGCTCGCATTCACCCTTTCCTATTTCCTGATTCCTAACATAAAGGTCTCTTTCAAATATGCGGCAATCTCGGGCGCAGTGTGCGCAATTGCCTTTCAGATTCTCCAGCTCCTGTTTGTCAACGGACAGATATATGTTACGAAATACAATGCCATCTACGGCTCGTTCGCATTCCTGCCCCTGATGCTCATATGGCTTCAGCTTTCCTGGCTCATACTGCTCACGGGCTGCGTGCTCACCTACTCGCTACAGAACGTTTTCGCATACAACTATATGGGCGACATATCCGATGTCTCTCAAAGCTACCGCCGCGAAGTGGAACTCGTCATCACCGCGCTCGTCTTCCGCCGTTTCCGCCGGGGCCGGACGCCCTACACGCTCTATGACCTCTCCAAGCATTACGACCTGCCTATGAAGCTCGTCAACCATTCCGTGGAGGCCCTGAGGAAGGCCGGAATAATCTACATCGTCAGCGAGGACAAGGAAAGAGTCGGCATCGCACCTGCCGTAGAGATAGGACGTCTGTCGGTCGGCGAACTGATGCGCAGGCTTGATGCAGAAGGCAATTCCGACTTCATCCCCGGCTTCAGCGAGATGTACGCTCCGCTTCTCGGACGGTTCCGCAAAACGATGTCGGCCGCCTACACCTCTGCCGAAACGCTGAGTATCTGCGACCTTCCACTTCCGGATGCAATCAACACAAAATAATATGGTCGCAGGACAATATGCCCACACGTATTTTTGCGCACTGATTTTGAGGAACTTTCAATCCAATTTTGGCATATTAAAACTTTTTTTGAAATTTTCTTAAATAAAATTTGGTGAAATGAAATTAATGTTATAGCTTTGGGGCGTGGCAGTGAAGTGTACTGTCAGTACAAATAATCAACTACCTCAAAATCAATCATTATGAACGAGAGAAAACTAAGAATTGATTCCTTTAACTCATTCATACAATTTATCTCCACTCAAATGCGCCATATATCTGTTTTAACAGCAATCATTTTTCATTTTATATGCATTTGCGCTTATGCACAATCTGAAAACCATATAACCGAATCTGAAAATGATGTAAAGACCACGACTCTTCAGGAATTGGTGGTTACAAGCGACTATGCATGGGTGGACGGTGAAAAGTTCGTGTTCGTTCCACGTAAGAACGAGAAAAACCTCGCAACTGATGCCATCTCCCTCATAGAGAATATGCACATTCCTGTGCTTTATGTGGACAAAGGCAACATAAAAAGCCGAACTGGAGGCAGCGTGTCAATTTTCATCAACGGCGTTCCAGCCGATGATATGGATATGTCAACGTTCTGGCCCAAGAACGCCCTCAGGGTGGAATTTATGGAAAGTTCTCCCGACCCCAAATTTGAAGGAAAACACAATATCCTAAACTTCATAATGAAAGACTATGCACTCGGCGGCCTGACCAAACTCAGAGGAAGACAGGTCATCCCGAATGAAGGCAGCTATGAGGCATCATCCAAGTTCGTCTACAAGAAAATGACCTACAACGCGATGTTCAAAGGTGGCTACAGCCGCGACCACCGTTCGGGCAGCTATGGCACAGAGACTTTCAAGGACATATGGTATGACGGCAATTTCTACGACCGCATCGACCGCATCGAAAACTCCGACAACAACGCAAACCGCAACGACAACATCTATGCTGGAATCAATGCAAGATATCTGACAGAAAAAATGAACATATCACATCAGGCAAAACTGCAATGGAACCGCAATCCAGGAAGCCACAAAAACGGCACATTGCATTTTGTCCCCCAGATAATCAGCGGAGACAATATGCTAAGCCAATTCAACGACAGAAACATATCAGCATTTGCAGATGGAAAATATAATTTCCGCTTTAACGCCAAATGGCACTTCGGAGTTGTATGGAACTTCAACCATTCGCACAACAATGGTTTTGCATCATACACTTCAGGCGACACAGAAGAGATAATCAACCGATTCCGCGAGAACTCTTACTCATTCGGCGTAGAAGCCGGGGCAAGCTATATAATGAGCCAACGCATAGCATTCGTTTTAAGGGTGAAAGAAAAAAGAGACATTTATTCCTCTTATTATACCGGCTCTACTGATTCACACCAATGGCAAAGTTTAGGTGAGACTTTTGCTTCATTACAATGGTGGTATATGCCTTCATCAAGAGTAAGAATGAGTATCACGCCACAAATCACCATAAAAGACCGCAACACAAACCACCTATTCAAAGAAACGCAAGTGCTGCCCGGCGTGCAACTCAACGCTTCCTACAACATAAACAATAAGAACAACCTGTCTTTATGGGCTTTTTACCATGAAAGCACACCTGCCGCCAACGCCACAAACGATGTCATAATACGCCAGACAGAACTCACTTGGCTGAAGGGAAACCCTCACATAAAATCAAGCGACTACTATTCATTCCATTTAGACTATTTTACCTCGCCTTCATCTTTCCTTGACCTGATGCTCTTTTCATCCTGGAGCCTGAGAAGGAACGAAAAAATGATGCGCTATTTTCCCGGCGGCAAGGATTATGACGGAATCATATTGCAATATGCAAACGCCGGACATAACGGTTATTTCAAGGCTCAATGCGACATTAATGTCCGGCTTTTCAAAAACAGGCTGGTGCTGCACGGCGATATTGCTTATGACTATTCTTACTACACCGGCGGACTGCACAAGAGCCTTGCGTACTTCAGACCCCGAGTCTCGGCAAGCTGGAGCTTCGGCAATTGCAATCTTACGGCCGGATGGAACGGGCAACAAAAAGGGCTGTCCAACGGAGGAACTGAAGAAACATTCTATCCCAACCACTGCTGGATGAGCTTCAGATATGGAAATGGTAGTTTAAACGCAGGAATCAGCGTATCCCAACCGTTCAACAATCATACTGTCCAGAAATCAACCACTAATGATGGACCATACTCTGCCTCAAGAATACAATGGTCAACAGGAAGGAGCATCAGCATTGATTTGACATATACTTTCGATTACGGCAAGAAAATAGATCCCGGATTTGACATATATGAAGAATCTCTCAACAATTCGTCGCACCTCTGATTTAAACCACGACACCGTTCGTTATTTTTTATCCCACAATATCTTATTTTAGAAACTTTTTTTGAAATTTTCTTAAATAAAATTTGGTGAAATAAAAATAATGTCGTAACTTTGGGGTGTGGCAGTAAGGTGTACTGTCAGAATCAAAAACTATAGCTTTTAAACTATGAAGCTGAGCCGCTACAACTCCTATATCAGCCTCGGCGAGAAGGCGGGGCTGATATTCAACGCTTTCACCGACTCTTTCGTTGCCGTAAAGTCTTCTTCCGACGGCTTCGCAAAAGTCAGAAACGGCGATATCACATCCATATCTTCCGAATTGCAGAAGCAGCTTGAGGAGGCCGGTGCGGTTGTGGCGGACGATTTTGATGAAGTCGACGCTCTCCGAAAACGTATTGACGAAATCGACAACAACGACTCTTTCCTGCTTCTGCACATCAATCCGACGCTCGACTGCAACTTCCGTTGCTGGTATTGCTACGAGAACCATATCAAAGGCTCCTGCATGACACCGGAAACATACGGAAATGTGGTAAAGCTCGTAAAAAACAGAATCGCAAAGCAACCGAATCTCAAATATCTGCAACTCTCTTTCTTCGGGGGAGAGCCGCTACTGCGTTTCGATGAGGTTGTAAAACCGCTAATCAGCGAAATAGCAGCTCTTTGCAAAGATGCCGGAATAGACATCAGCGTCCATTTCACCTCCAACTCACATCTTCTTACAGACGAGATGATCCTTTTCCTGAAACCGCATCAGGCGGGATTTCAAATCACGCTCGACGGAGGACGCGAGAACCACAACAAGACACGTTTCGGGAAAGGCGGCACACCGTCGTTCGACGACATCCTGACAAATGTCCGCAAACTTGCAGAAGCGGAGCTTCCGATCGGATTGCGGATAAACTATACGGCAGAGAACATCGAAAGCACAAACGAAATCATCGAGATAATCTCAGCGTGGCCCGACGAAGTAAAGAAATTTGTCAGTGTTGACTACCAACGAGTCTGGCAAGACGGGGACAACAAGAACAATGACCCGACATACGCCAAGACCCGACAGTTTCGCAAACGGCTCAACGAAGCCGGATTCCGGACCGGAAACAATCGCATTCTCAACGGCGTGTGCGATTCATGTTACGGCGACAAGCGCAACCAGTTGCTTGTCAACTACAACGGCGACGTGTTCTGCTGCACAGCCCGCGACTTCAAGCCGGAACATAGGATGGGACGCCTTGCCGACGACGGCAACGTGGTCTGGGAAGGAGACCGTTTTGAGAAGCGGATGGCAAGCAAGTTCTCCAAGCCAGTATGCCACGAATGCCGCATAGCCCCGCTATGCGGAGGCGGTTGCCGCACACAGGCTACCGAGCATCCCGAACCCTACAAGTGCATCTACGGTTACACCGCCGACGAGATGGACGAATTCATCATCGAATGTGGCGTCCTGAAAAATATTGACGGGTCAGAGGGGTAACTATTCAGCGGACACGCTAAGGCGATAATGTGGAATAGACATCACCATTATAGGTAAATTTAACCTGCTGGTTTTATAGAAATTAGCGGCAATTTTATTTGGTAAAGTCAAATAA
>CAJSYI010000027.1 GCA_910573745.1 Muribaculaceae bacterium
CAAGCGGGCAGCTCGTCTTCTGGCGGTAAACACGACGGTAAAAAATCAGGCGACCCGACCGGGTCACCTGATAATCTATGTCTCTTTTCAGAACAGCCGTTAGGGCTTTCGTTATCCCGAACTCGCGTTATGTCGTTTTTGAAATGCTGGAATTTGGCGTCAAAACGCGCCCTGAGCCAAGGCCCGAAATAATGGCTGTAGCCGAGCCCTGCGCTGTAGAAGTCGTAATCGCTCAGATTTTCGTTCCCCCTGACTGCGTCTATCTCGTTGTTTCGCAACAGTACGGGGCTTAAGAAAGAGGCATCCGGCCTTCCCATTGCAAATTCAAAACTGCCGTTTAGCGACTGCACGCGTGAGAGTTGTATATAGAATGGTATGAAGGTCTTTGGATACCAGTCGGTCAATGAACGGTTGTTGATTTTTTGTGATGAAAGGCTTATTCTTATGCTGGGGCTTATCATGAACCTGCCGAAGCTGAGGTGGGCGGATGCGCCTATTTGACCGAAACCTTCGCGGTAATGGACGCCGGTATCGTCTGACGAATTGTAGTCGAGTTTGTTGCGCGACCATCCGCCGGCTGCGATTCCGCTGACGGAATGCGCCCCTATGCGTTTGGTGTAGGTGAATGTGCCGTAAGTGTTGAGTGCCTGCTCGGATATGTCGTTGATGATTGGTGCATAATCTGCCAGTCTGTAGGTGGAGTTGTTGGTGTTGTCCGCCCAACTGAAGCTGCCGTTGAAGCTCAGCGATGAGTTGGCCGGCAGGGCAAACCAGTAGTTGCCGTTCCAGGAAGCCCCCTTGTTGACAGTGTTTCCGTTGCTGTGCGATCGGCTTGAATCGAATATGTCGGAGAAATCAACAATGGATGTCTGTTCAAATGGTTTCTGTCTCGAGTAGTTGAAGCCGATTGAGTTGGCTATCGAGATGCCGTTGGAATTGTAGACTGCCCTTCCGCTTACCCTTGGCATTATGTTCCGGCTTTTCATGGACTCGGTGGCTGATTTACGCTCTATCGTGCCGGAAGCAAAACGGTATTCGGAGATTGACTCCCCTTTGCTTTCGTTTCCTGAGTTGAAGTAGCTTGTGCCGGCAGAAAGGTCGTAGGTCATCTTCTTGTAAGAGAACTTGGAATACAGGCCGTAGTTGCCGTAATAAGGCATGAACTTCTGTGTCCCGTCCACTTTTGTGTAACCGCCGTAGAGATATTTCTTCATTATATAGTTGGCCACTACACGGGCATTCTGAAATCGCGGGTCGTCAGGAGAATGTATGATGTCGATTCGCTCGATGTCCTGTGGCCTGATTTCCCGTATCTGTTGGGCTGATGCGGGCAGGAAATCGATGAACATCGAGATCGTTTCGCCTCCTGCGGACGTGGCCTCTTTGGTTATCGGATTGACAATCACGTCTGGGATGTTCATGTTTGACAGCACGTCGATGCCTCCGGCAGCGAACCTTTTGTCGCGTTTTGACGGAAAGAGCAGCATGGTGTTTCCACGTTTTATCACCCTTTCGGCTTCGATCACCACTTCATTGAGAGTAGCGGTCTTGACTGATGCGGAATCGGCAGAAGCGGTAATGGAATCGCCCACGGCACTGAGCGGGGTGTCTATTGTTGCAGAAGCAGTATTGGCATGAATGGCTTGTCCGTAGAATGCCGCACCGGCAATGAAAGCGCATACAGGTATTGGTAGAGTTCGTTTCATATATTTTAATTGTTAAGTTTGAGTTTTGATATCTGCGGCAAATTTATAAAATTGTTTGGAATTATCAAAATATTTATTAATAAAAATTTGCGGCAATAAACAAAACCGTAATGCGTAATGCGGTGGACAATGGCTGTTTTTTCGTCAGGATATGAAAAAAGCGGCGGAAACCGAAGTTTCTGCCGCTTGTATGTGTTCAGACCACAGTGCCTTATGCCTGAGCCTTCTTCACTACACGACGCTCTTTGATGCGAGCCTTCTTGCCGGTGAGGCCACGGAGGTAGTAAAGCTTCGCACGGCGCACTTTGCCGTATTTGTTGACGGTGATGGACTCGATGAACGGAGATTCCATCGGGAAGATGCGTTCTACGCCGATTCCGTCGGAAATCTTGCGGACTGTGAAGCGCTTTTTGTCCTGATGGCCGTTGATGCGGATCACCACGCCACGGTACTGCTGGATACGCTCTTTGTTACCCTCTTTGATTCGGTAGGCCACAGTGATGGTGTCGCCGGGGCCGAATTCATCGAAATTCTTTTTGGGAGTGGCGAAGGCCTCCTCCGCGATTTTGATAAGATCCATTGTCTTTTTGCTGTTTTAAGGTGAAGGTGAGCAATATAGCGAGCTGCTTGAGCCTTAAGGGCGCGGCTCTATCTTGCCAGAGATTGCAAACCGGCTGCAAAGTTACGAAAAATCTTCCGTCCCGGCAAAATCCGGATGGAAAACTTTGCTGTGAAGCGTAATCAATCGTCAGTGTGTGAGTTCGTAAAGGTTGGTGGAGAGGTTGAGCATGAGGTTGGACGCGCTCTTGTGGGGCATCGAGTATGCCACTCCGAAGGCGAACGACTTCACTTTCAGCCCGAGTCCGAGCGAGAAACCGGAAAGGAAGTTGCGTTGGTAGGCCGACATGTCGGTACGCGTCTTGTAGTTGTACCCGAGAGCCATGTAGAATTTCTCGTTGCTGTATTGCAGGCCGAAGACCAGATGGCGGAACAGGTTGCTGACGAATCCGTCCTTCAGTTCTATCTGCTCACTGTCTTTCTTGTGGTCGTAGTAGGGCATCTTCCACCGCACGAGGTTGGTTGCCGTTATGCTCAGGCTGAAGGGTGATGCGCCGAGGGCCTGCATCCATCCGAGCTGTATGTCGAAGGGGAGACGGTCGTATGCCTTGTCGAACCGCTTCAGCTGTCCGCCCATGTTCCTGAAGACGAGCGAAAGCGACATGTCGCGCTCCTCGTCGTAATAGTTGACGCCTATGTCGGCGGCGACTGCGAAAGCGGAGTAGCTTTCGTAGTTGCTGTATATCATCTTGAGGTTCATGCCGCCCCGCAGGCGGTCTGTGAAGTCGTGGGAGTAGGTGCCTTCAAACACTATGTCCTGCGGCGTGAACGACCCGCTTACGGAGCCGTCGGGTTCGGTCTGTGTGATGCTTCCGTAGTTGAGGTAGCGGATTCCTGCGGCCCATGCGCCGCGTTCGCCCGCAGCCATGCCGTAGCGCACGGATGCGAAATTGGCCGTCTGCATGTGCATCATGTAGGAGAATCCGAGCTGCGTGTCGATTTCCGGGCCGAGGAGCGCGGGGTTCTGGTCGATGAGCGATATGTCGTCGTCAATCACGGAAACGTTGGTGCCTCCGAGGGCGAAGGCATGGGCCGATGTCGGTATGTCGAGGAAATTGTAGACAGAACGCCCGTACTGGGCTTCCGCAGTGAAAGCCGTGGCGCAGGCTGTGACGGCGGCCAAGGCCGCGAGGCTGTGTCGAAATCGATTCATACCGCACTTATAACGCCTGCATGCCGCCCTTTATTGTATGGCGCAGTGCCGGGTGATGCAACGTATGAATCCATTGTGAAAGAAAGTGAAACTTGCTTAATATTGATGTAAACCGGGGCTTCGGGTTTGCACCGTTGGCCGAACCTGCGTAAATTTGCACCGCGATTCGGATGCGCCCGGTCGCACAACCGTAATAAACGAACAATGCTCTCCATTTGACTCAAATCGTATGTGCAAACATCGAAGATTGCTCTTTCCCGCCCTCCTCTTCCCTTCACTGGTAGCCGCCGTTCCTGAAGCCGCAGCCCAGACGTGCCGCATACACTGCGGGCGTGCCGACAACGGCCGTACGGTCTACAAGGAAGTGTACGAGTATGATTTCGTGTGCGAGAAGCCTGTCTTTCCGGGCGGCAATTCGAGCCTTGTCAGATTCATCAACGACCATCGCCGCTATCCCTCTGAAGCTTACCGCAGGGGCATCCAGGGTAGGGTTACGTGCTCGTTCGTGGTCAACGCCGACGGCACCGTAAGCAACATCTGCGTGCTTAAAGGCGTGGAGCAGTCGTTGGATCAGGAGGCATTGCGCATTTTCGCTTCCATGCCGGCGTGGAAGCCCGGCAAGATTGACGGGATTCCGGTCCCGGTCCGTGTGATATGGCCTGTCCCTTTCCGTAAGTGAAGCCCGGCATGGCTGAGTGTGTTCGCGGTTTTTCTTCTGATTTCACACCCTTGATTAATAAATCATTTGCGGTTTTGGTTAGCTGATTCGGAAATTAATACGTATCTTTGCATCATGTCTAAGAAAAAGAATGGTTTTGCGGTTCCGGCCAAGCAGATGGGTTATGGGGTTGTGGTGCGCAACACCGGGAGCTCGTACGTGGTGAGGCTTGACGGCGGCGAAACCGTCAACTGCCGCATCAAAGGGAATTTCCGCATCAAAGGGATAAGGACCACCAATCCAGTGGCCGTGGGTGATGTGGTGTCTGTGTGTGAAGCGGCCGATGACGCCGATTTCATAACAGCCATCAAGCCGCGCAGGAACTATATCATACGCCGTGCCTCCAATCTTTCAAAGGAGTCGCACATACTTGCGGCCAATCTCGACCAGACATTGCTCGTGGCGACGCTTCGCGAGCCCCAGACCACCACTACGTTCATCGACCGTTTCTTGGCGACCGCCGAGGCTTATGCCGTGCCGGCCGTGCTGGTGCTTAACAAATGCGACGCTTGGGATGAGGACGACCGTGAAGTGGCCGAAGCTCTGAAGACGCTCTATTCATCGATAGGGTATCCTGTGGCCGCGGTCTCGGCCAAGACGGGGGAAGGGCTCGGCATTCTGACGGAGATGCTCCATGGCAAGGTTACGCTTCTTGCCGGTAACAGCGGAGTCGGGAAGTCAAGCCTGATCAATGCGCTTGTCCCGGATGCGCGTCTGCGCGTAGGCGAGATTTCCGACATGCACCATACAGGAACGCACACCACCACCTTTTCCGAGATGGTTGACCTTCCGGGCGGCGGCAGCCTTATCGACATCCCGGGTGTCAAAGGATTCGGCACCATTGATTTCGAACCGGCCGAGGTGTCGCATTATTTCCCGGAAATCTTCCGTTACGGCAGGGAATGCCGCTACGGCGACTGCAGGCATACGGGCGAGCCTGGCTGTGCCGTGGCCGAAGCCGTGGCCGGGCATTACATTTCCGAGAGCCGTTACGCGTCGTATCTTTCCATTCTGGAAGAAGCCCTGGGCGAGGACGGCGCGGAAAAATACCGCAAACCGTTCTGACGGACGATTATGGAATGACGAAGGTCTGATGCTCAAAGACATCAGACCTTCGTGTCATGTGCGGGACGGGTTCAGTCGGCAATCAGGTTGGTGCCGGTCATGTCGGATGGCTGTGGAAGCCCCATGACGTGCAGGACCGAAGGCGCGACGTCGGCAAGGCGTCCGTCTTTGACTTTTGCCTTTTTGTCGTCCGAGACGTAGATGAACGGCACAGGATTGAGCGAATGGGCCGGATTCGGGGTTCCGTCGTCGTTCAGTGCGTGGTCGGCATTGCCGTGGTCAGCAATGATTATCGTGTCGTAGCCATGGCGTTTCGCCGCTTCCACTACGTCGCGCACGCAATCGTCGATTGTAGCCACGGCTTTCTGTATCGCGCTGTAGACCCCGGTATGGCCTACCATGTCGCAGTTGGCGAAGTTGACCACGATGAAGTCGAACGTCTCCTTGTCTATTTCCGCCACGAGTTTTTCCGTAACCTCGTGCGCGCTCATTTCTGGCTTGAGGTCGTAGGTTGCCACCTTGGGCGAAGGGACGAGTATGCGCTCTTCGCCGGGCCATTGGGCCTCACGGCCGCCGTTGAAGAAGAACGTTACGTGGGCGTATTTCTCTGTTTCGGCTATGTGGAGCTGCCTCAGTCTGTTTTTGGAGAGGTATTCGGCGAGCGTGTCGGCCACGTCCTCTTTGTCGAAGAGGATGTGGACGCCCTTGAAAGAGGCGTCGTAGGGGGTCATGCAGTAATACTGGAGTCCGGCCACCGGCTTCATGCCCTCCTCTTCGTGCTGTGTGAGCACGGCGGTCAGCTCCTTCGCGCGGTCGTTGCGGTAGTTGAAGAATATCACCACATGGCCTTCGCCTATGCGCCCGTCAACTTCGGTGCTGACTATGGGCTTGATGAATTCGTCGGTGATGCCTTCGGCGTATGACTCCTCTATCGCCTTGACCATGTCGGCGGCAGGTTTCCCTTTGCCGTTGACGAGAAGGTCATATGCTTCGCGGACGCGCTCCCAGCGGTGGTCGCGGTCCATGGCATAGTAACGCCCAATTACCGACGCCACTTTTCCTGCCGATTCCGCGCAATGCTTCTGAAGGTCGCCCACGAATCCCGCACCGCTCTTCGGGTCGGTGTCGCGTCCGTCCATGAAGCAATGGATGAACACGTCTTCAAGCCCGTATTCCTTGGCTATGTCGCATAGGGCATAGACATGGTCGAGCGAAGAATGAACACCGCCTGTGGAAGTGAGCCCCATCAGATGAAGCGGCACACGGTGCTCTTTTGCGTATGAGAACGCAGATATGATTTCAGGGTTCTTGAATATCGAGCCGTCGGCTATTGCCCGGTTGATTTTCACAAGGTCCTGGTAGACCACCCGGCCTGCGCCGATGTTGAGGTGCCCTACCTCGCTGTTGCCCATCTGTCCGTCGGGAAGCCCCACGTCTTCTCCGCAGGCCATGAGCCTGGAATGCGGGTATTCCGCCATGAGGGAGTCCATATACGGGGTGGGGGTGTTGAATATCGCGTCGTCTTTTTTGTGGTCGCCGAGGCCGTAGCCGTCGAGGATTACGAGAAGTGCTTTTTTTGCCATGATTTTTTACCTGTTGTCATTATATATGGTCGTGTCATTATACGGAAGTCCCGCCTGCAGGCGGAATGGCCGTGTACTGAAAATGGAATGCAAAATTACATCAAATGGTTCAAACGGCAAAGGAAACGGCGGAGAAAAGCCCTCGCGTGGCGTGAGCCTCACGAGGGCGGGTCTCCGGTCTTCTGATTGGTGGTTGCGGCCCTTTATGAGGGCCTTGAATGGCCGGTGGTGGTTTATCCGTTGAAGTATCCGATCAAGTCCTCGAATATCCCGATTGAGAACAACCAGTACAGGAGGATGAAGATGAGTGTCAGCACTCCGAGCCAGAGCCATAGGCGGTTGGTCTTGCGCGTGCTCTCACGTTTGCGTCTGCGACCGTTTGCAGGCAGGCTTTCTGCAATCTGGTCTGCGTCGAAATGCCGGCGGGTTTCCCTTTGGGCGACGCTGCCGCTTTCCATTACATGTTTTTCCTTTCTGTCCATAACCTTTGTGTCTTTATCATAGTTTGTCATTAAAACGCGCCCGTATATTGATAGGTTCACGGTTTCCTGAAGAATGCATGAAGAAGAGGCGCGTCCGGTCCGGACGCGCCTCTTATGGTCGGGTTGCCGATCCGTCGCCGGACGGCGGGATGTATCATTTTATGATCACCTTTTCGGATTTTCCGCCACGGCAGCGGATGTATATGCCGCCTTTTGCCGGATTTGCGACGCGTATTCCCTGAAGGTTGTAGTATACCGTCTCGGTTTCGGAATCGAGGAAGGTGTCTTCGATTCCGGCGAACTCGGCAGATACGGCATTGGAGGGTGCGGATTCGCCGAGATTGTAAACGGTTGTTACCACATAGGTGTTTTTGCCGTCTGCCGGGTTGGTGTCGAGATGCGCGGTGGAAGTGATCAGGCTGTCGTTGATTCTTTCGCCGTTGCGGTAGACGTTGTAGCCTGCTATGGTGTATTTTTCACCCAAGGCCTTGGCCTCGTATGCTACGTCGTCCACCATAAGCATGAAGTTGTACGAGCCGCAAGAGCGGATGGCGAAATGCTTCGCACCTTCGGGCAGCGAGGCCTCAAACAGTGTCCACTCTCCGGGGACTTGGGTGTTCGGCTTGGCTATGCTGAAGTCTTTCGGATCGGTCGAACCCGTGGAGTAAAGCACCTCGATGTTTTCGGGATATATGCTCTGGAAGCTGCGGGCGTAGAACGACACTGTCTGTGCGTTGCCGGAAAGTTCGGGCGAGATGGCCCAGTCGTCCACTTGGGTGTCGTCCCATACCGAGAGGGAGGCAAGATACTTGTTGCCTGAATGGGCCTTGAACTGGTTGTCGAGGAGAAGCCTTCTTGGTTCGAACACGAAGAAGGATGCCTTGCTTTCCCAATTGACGAGTCCCGGAATCGCGAATTCTTTGAAGCCGGCGATTTCCAGTCCGTCTATGTCGGCAAAGCTCCAGTCGGCGTGATAATGGGCGAAGCTGTCTGCCCCCTCGAAGTCCTCGACCACCTTTTCAGGATATGCCGGGAGGGACGGTGCGGTCCAGGAAAGGCTTGCACCTGAAGCCGAGGCCGATACAGAAAGGTCTTTTGCCGCGGGATGGCGAGACACTATCGGCAGTACTATGATATGTTCAGACGTGTTGTTGTCCTTGTTTTCGTCTTCGGGGAAGTTGACCACGACGTGATACTCCTCGGCATCGAGCGCGATTGGACTCATTGTCATGTCGAACTTGACTGATGCCGTCTCGTCGAATCCGATGGTATGGCCGTCGATGGTCTTGATTCTCTCGTCGCCTGCGAAAAGGTCTACCTGCCAGCCGTCGGCATCAGATATGCCGTTGTTGACAAGAGACACCTCTATGGTGTAGTCGCTGCCGGCTTTTACTGGTGAGCCGTCGCCGGCTTTCATTTCTGTGGGGACCCTGAACGAAGTGATGGCCAGGTCATGGTTGAGGAACGACCCTACGCGGATGTTGTCGAGCATGACGTATGAGAAGCTCTTGATGGTTCCGGTGATGCGGAACTCTACCACCTCGCCGGCGTATGAGTCGAGAGGCACGTAGCATTTGCTCCATCCGGCCACATCGTTGTAGCCTGCTATCTTTGCCACTGTGGACGACATCACGGGAGTGAACACTCCGTCTTTCCCTTTTATGCTTACCTCGATTTCGTTGGTGTCGCTTTCTCCGTTAGAGCCTACGAAATTATAGGTGTAGAACGTCAGACCGGGATTGCGCATTCCGCTGAGGTCCACTTTTCCGGACTGGAGTTCTCCGTACTGCTCGAGTGCCGACCCGCGCATGAACATATACCCGTTGTCGAGGTCGTATGATTTGCAGCTCGCCAAGCTGTTGTCGGTGAATAATCCGGTTTTATCGCATGATCCTCCCATCCACCATGCGTATGATTCGATGAGATGGGGGAATGATTCCTGGATGCCGTCGTAGGGAGTCCCGACTGCCGTAAGCGGTGCTGTTCCTATTTTGCTTTCGCCGCCTTCGGTGCGTGCAGCCACTCCGATTCTGACGATGGCCTGTCCGTCGGGGCCTTCAAGGCAGCGGAAAGTATAGGATGTCTCGGTCAGACCGGATTCTATTGCGTAGTATTCCAAGTCATCTTTATCGTACATGTATACTGTGTACGACACTTTGTCTGAAGGGATGGTCATGCCGTTGACGTCTTTCGTTACGGCACGCCAGCTTACGGTAACTTCTCCGAGGTTCTCGGTCTCTTTCAGCATGATGGAGCTGGGGACTCCCGGAGTGCTGATGCCTACGAATACGGTAGTGGATTGTTCGAGTCCCTTTCCGGTGGAATTGTATGCGGCCACCGAGTATGTGTATTCGCCGGAGGCGGGGAGATTGTCAGTGCATCGCAGCGTCTCACCCGGCGCAGGATTGTCGAATGTCTTGATTTCCTTTCCGTTACGGCTTACCACGGCCTTTGTGAGCGATGTGAGCGCGCCGCCGCTGACGTCGGTAAGGGGTGCCTTGAACGATATCTCAGCCGAATAAGCGCCTTCTGCTGCGGGTGTGGCTTTGAGTTCGGTGGGTTCGGAAGGGAGTCCGAATGCCTGTGCCGCGCTCAAAGAGAGGTTGTTGACGTAGAGGTAGTATTTGTCTTTGGCCGAGATGCAGTGTATTCCGATGAAATACGTGCCGTCTGACTCCGGGGATATCCTTACTGTGCGGCGTTCAGGCTCGGTGTTTGATATCGTGGTGGAAGGTATGAGCCTTGCAGCCATCGCCTCTGCCGTGTTGGCATTGCCCATCATCACTTCAAATGTCTCTTCGCAGTCGGCCTGCTTTACGTATGAGTCAAATGACAGGTCGTAGACGTGGCCGGCCTTGAGGTCCAGCCCTGGCGTGATCAGCCAGTCGTCCATCGGGGTCTGGTGGTCGGTGTTGTAGGATGCGCGGACACCTTTCCCCTCTGCATCCCACGTCCATGTGCGGCCGTCTTTGTTGGCATCTATTATGGTGTAGCCTTTAAGCGTCTGTTCCCCGTCGGAGAAAGCCGACTCGAACGGTGGTGTTATTGTGCCCAGGGCTATCGTGTTGCTGGCTGCGGCTTCGGATCTGCGGTCTCCGTTGAGAGCCGTTACCATATAGGTGTATGAGGTCGGTTCGGCCGGTACGGGCAAAGGCTCGGAGAATGTCGTGGCCTTTAGGTTTTGACCTGCGGTTGTCCCGTCTGCCCTCGTTAGGGTATAGGTGATGTCCGAAGGATTTATGTATCCGCCGTCTGTTGCCGTCGTTACCGCGTCCCAGCTGACGGTCGCGGTGCCGTCGGCCCATTGCGCACGCACGGTGGCCGGTGCGGAGGGGATGCCGAAGCCTATGTAGGCCTTCGCGTTGGTCTTGGGGCTTGCGCCGGAGCTGTTGGAAGTCTGGACGGTGAATGTGTGTTCTCCCGGGGAAGACACGCTTACGTCGCATGTCACTTTGCTGCCATAGGCGGCCGTGCCTGTCTTCTGCGTTGTGCCGTCAACGGCCACGGTGTAGCTTACGTTTCCTGAAGCAGCCTGTCCGTCAAATGTGGTGGCAGGGACATTGAATGCTATCTTGCCTGAAAGCGAACCTCCGTCGAACTGTGTCTTGAGGTCGGTTGGCGCGGCGGGAGCCTTGTCTTCGGCGGCCTGGCCGGCTATCATAAGCCCGACCACTTGCTCATTGTCGGGATAAGTGTAGACCAGCGAGGCCTTTCCGGTCGAGAGGTCCACTTCGTAGAGGCCGCTTGTTTCGCCAAGATCCATCGTCCAGAACATACGGCCGGATTTGGGGTCGATGGCTGCGGAACACAGGTTGGAGGGCTTGAAGCCGGTCCCTGTGCCGATTTTCGTGTATTTGGCGCTTCCTTTGTCCACTTTCAGGAGTGTGGATCCTACCACCGTCCCTTCGCCGTTGCGGTCGCGCGAGATGGCATATAGCTGACCTTTGGGGTCAAAGGCGAGTGCGGCGATTTCACAGTCGAAGTCGCCGATTTTCATGGATGTGGCAGAAGTCTTTGAGAAGGCGAGCACCGAAAGCTGGTAGCCGTCGCCGGTGGAATTGAAGGTGGCGGCGTAGGTGAATTTGGAAGACGGGTCATTGTCGCAGTCGATGGCTACCTGGGAACAGTCTTCGGTTACGAATGAGTTGACAAGTTTGCCGTCGGATGCGTTCCATACGGTGTGGGCCACTATGTATGCCCCGTCGTTCTTGACGCGTTCGGACGTGAAGTAATATCCGCCTTGCTCGAAGTTGCCGAATGTCCCTGAATACTGGCCTTGTTCGTGGGGGACGATCATCTCGAAGGTCTCACTTTCCTGGGTAGGAACGTAGTAGATTCCTGAAGGCTGGCTTTCCAGTGTCCAGTTGCTGGAATAGAGAACGTTTCCTTTCAGCTTAGGAACTGCGGGAGCTTTAGCCGGGCCGCTCCGTTGGGTCTGTTTGGTTGCCGGGCTGACTGGCGCGGCGTTCGACACCGGGACTCCGACGGCGATTGCCATCGAGGCGGCGAGTGTCATTGATTGTATCAGTCTCATATCATATAAAAAGTTTTGATGAATTGTTACGGAAAAGTGCGGTGCTTTTAGAAGTATGGGCAGGATTCAGAAAGGCACCGGTTCGTCGCCGGGAGACGGCATTATGTCGGGCATGGGGCTGCCTGCCGCCGGGCCGTATGGGTCGGCGGCAAACGGAGGGATGTCCGTGTCAGGGCTGAACGGATTTGCGGAATCTCCGTTTTCGCGGTTTATGCGCGATTCTATGCGCACAGGGCCGGTGGAATTGACCACGTCGCGTATGCTTTCGTAGGCGTTCTCCCAGTTTTCAAAACGTGCGTATTTGGCGGTGAACCGGAGGTTGACCGTGCCTACTGCTCCAGAACGGTGCTTCGCGATGATGATTTCGGCCATTCCGCGTATGTCGTTGCCTTCGGCATCCACGCCCGACTTCAGGTAATACTCCGGGCGGTGGATGAAGCACACTATGTCTGCATCCTGTTCGATGGCTCCCGACTCGCGGAGGTCGGAGAGCACCGGGCGTTTGTCGTCTCGCGTCTCGGTGGAGCGGTTGAGCTGGGAGAGTGCGATTATCGGTATGTTGAGTTCCTTTGCCAACGCCTTGAGCGAGCGGGATATGGTGCTGACCTCCTGCTCTCGGCTTCCGAGCTTCATACCGGAAGCGTTCATCAGCTGGAGATAGTCGATCATTATCATCTTCACGCCGTGTTCCCTCACGAGTCGGCGTGCTTTGGTGCGCAGCTCGGTGATGGAAAGCCCTGGGGTCTCGTCGAGGTAGAGCGGGGCGGAATAGACGTTGCGCAGGCGCGTGTTGAGCTTGTCCCACTCTTCAGGCGACAGCCGTCCGCTCTTGATCTGGTCGCCTGTGAGTTCTGCCACGTTGCTTATCAGACGTTTTACGAGCTGTACGTTTGCCATCTCAAGCGTGAATATGGCCACGGGGGTGGAATAGTCCACGGCCATGTTCTTGGCCATAGAAAGGACGAAGGCCGTCTTTCCCATTGCCGGGCGGGCGGCGATTATTATGAGGTCTGAGCTCTGCCATCCCGACGTGTATTTGTCAAGCTCGGTGTAGCCCGTAGGGAGGCCCGACAGTCCGGAATCGTTGTTGGATGCCGCCTGTATCTGCTCCAAAGCGAGGCTTATCACCGGGTCGATCTGCGTAACTTCGCGTTTGAGCTGGGTCTGCGAGATTTCAAACAGTTTTCCCTCGGCCTCCTGAAGGAGGTCGTCCACGTCGTTGCTTTCGTCGAAGGCCTGGGTCTCTATCTGCGACGAGAAGGCTATCAGCCTTCTGGCGAGGTACTTCTGTGCGATGATTTTCGCATGGTATTCCACGTGTGCGGCCGAATAGACGCGTGATGTGAGTTCGGCTATGTGCACTGCGCCTCCGACTTCGTCGAGGGCGTTGTCCTGACGCAGCTGCTCAGTTACGGTCATCATGTCGATGGGCCGCTGGTTGAAGCCGAGTTCGGAGATTGCCTCGTAGATTTTTCTGTTGACAGGGTCGTAGAATGAATCTGGGACAAGAAGCTCGCACACATTGGAATATGCGTCCTTTTCAAGCATTATCGCGCCCAGGACGGCTTCCTCTATGTCGGTGGCGCGCGGCGGGAGCTTTCCGACGGTGTCGGTCATCTCCGGGGTATGTTTCGGCTTTGTTCTGTAGTTGCGTCGTTCGTCCATGATGAAGTGAATGTCCCGTGAGGACGGAACAGGCTGCAAAGATACGCAAAAAAAACGGAAACGTGGTCTCCTTTGATTATAAATCAAGACTTGCAGATGTTGTCGGTCTTTTTAAGATTGGGATGTGCTGATGAATGTAAGGTCGCAATATGCATCGAGCTGCTGACAGATTCCGGGATGAACCGCATCTTTGCCGGGAGGTCGCTGTATGCAGGACTCTGCATATCTATAATCCTGCAAATCAATAAAGAAGAATCGGGCATCCCTGTTTTTGGATGCCCGATTGCGTATATGTTTTGTATTTGCTGATTTTACAACTCTCTCAGGTGGGGTTGCCAATACGGACGGTAAGAATCGCTGAATGAGTAAGGATATAGCCTCAAACCTGTCTTTTTAGGGAATTTGATGGTTGCCAGTTCGTTGTCCGTTGCCCATACTGTCCCGTTTTCTGTGTCAGTCCATGCGTGTGTTAGTTTTGGATTGGTGTATATGCAGAAATTACGGTTCCCGGTTTTGCTGTGTGTATTGACAGTGGCACTTGGATCGAACACTATTGTGAAGGATGTTTCCGAATTGCGGGTGATTGAAAGAGCCTTGTTGTAGACAGTCGTCCCTTCGGCCGGGAAGTCCGCTGTTACTGTTTTTCCGTCGGCTTCCCACTCAACGGCATCTTTTGTCTCAATGTCGCATCCCGGAAGCGAAACTTCGATGCTGCAATATTCCTGTGGTGTAGGAATATGTATGTCATATCCGTAAGCGTTGGGCATCATAGCCAGCAATCCGGGGATTTCATATACTGGCTTGTTGTTTTGAAGGTTTGTAAGTTTGACGGTGCCGTCAAAATAATAACCGGTTCTTGGGTCGATTTGTTGTTCCGGCTTAGGATCATCGCTGTCGCTGCATCCTGTCAATGCCAATATGCTTATGGCAATGAAAATGTAAATTGAAGTTTTCATATTTTTCGGTTAGTGTTGATGTTTCTTAAATAACGTGTATAAAACAATATTATTATTTATTGTCAGCTGACTTTTTGTTATTTTGCGGTGAGGTAGTGGCGGCGGAGGTCGGGTGCGAGGCGTTCGATGGCGTAGCGCAGGGCGGTGCGCGGCATTTTGGTCGCGTTTTCGTCGAGGTAGCGGAGCAGGAGCGGCTCGTGGCGTTTGCCGACTTCGCGCAGCATCCAGCCTACGGCCTTGTGCATAAGATGGTGCGGATGTGTGAGGAAGCGGTCGGCCAGGCAGAGCGTGAGGTCGAAGCGTCCGGAGCGTATCACAGTCCAGGTGGAGACTATCGACACGCGTTCGCGCCACAGGTTGCCGCTTTCCGCGAGCGAGAGCAGGATGTTGTGGGTTTCCGGGAAACGGACAATGCGGTCGCCGAGTATTTTCGGTGCTACCATATCGATGAGGTCCCAGTTGTTGCCTCTGTCTATCAGTTCAATATAAAGCGCGACGGCATCCTGGGCTTTCTTGGGGTCGGAGTTCCTGCCCGAAGCCGCGCGTCCATATTGGCCGACAAGGCAGAGGAAACCCGCGAGCCGGATTTCGTGGTATGACGAAGCCGTGAGGCGGCGTATGTCGTCGTGTGTCGCCTGATGGATGAACGGCTTTATGATTTCCCTTGTCTTCGGTACGCGGACTCCGAGAAACATGTCCCCTTCGCCGTATTGTCCCGGGCCGGTCTGGAAGAAGCGTGAAAGCTGGAATGCGTCTTCAGGGTCGGCTGCAGCTTCAATGCTGCGTTCGATGGTTTCGGCTATGCTTGTGTTCATTTTGTGAGGACTGCCAGAAGGATGAGCACGGATGTGCCAAAAAGAAACATTGCCGTCTTTCCCAGCAGCGGGTTTAGGCCGGCTCCCCGGCTATGTGTGATTTTCCGCCAAAGCGATATGAGTATGAAGAGGCACGCGGCCAAAGGAATCAGCCACCAGAATGAAAGCGTGCCTGAGAAGGCTTGGAAAATGAGGAAGAGAGACATGATCCCAGAGCCAAGATAAACGCCGCCCATGGCTTCGCGGCCGAAAATCACCACTGTGGTGTGTTTTCCGACGGCCTTGTCATCCTCATAGTCACGGTAATTGTTCACTATCAACACGTTTGCTCCAAGAAGCCCGATGGCTATGGCGACTCTCAGGGCAACCGGCCATATTATCCACGAGCCCGCCTGCAGATACGCCGTGAGCATGACCGGGACAAGGCCGAAGAAGACGACGACGGCGATGTCGCCGAGTCCGTGGTGTGAAAGCGGGTAAGGCCCTGTGCTGTAGCCGACGGCGAAAAGCGCGATGGCGATTCCGACCGGAATCAGCCACCACGGGCCGAAGAGGAGCAGGGAGCATCCGAGGATTGCATCCAACGCAAGCAGACCGTAAGTGGCGTTGCGCATCGCTTTCGGGGAGATGTCACCTTCGGTAACGCCACGGCGGAAGCCTTCGCGACCCTTGCGGTCGAGTCCGTTGCGGAAGTCGTAATACTCGTTGGCGAAATTGGACGCAATCTGAGCCACGACGGCGAAAAGCAGGCATATGATGGCAGGGACGGGGCGGAAACTTCCGTAGAATATTGCACATGCAGTGCCTGCGATGACTCCTGCCACGCTAACCGGAAGCGTCCGCAGGCGCATGGCTTCAATCCAGGCTTTGGTCATAGGTCTTGTCCGTTAAGCGGTCAATGTGCAGTGTTTCCTATGTGTCTCTCCAGGATGGGATAGAAGCGTGCCGCTGTTTCGTCTAGGACACTTTTCTGCAAGAGTCCGTCCACGAGATGCCGGGGCAATGCTTGATAGCCGTCGCGCATGCCGACAAGATTCAGTGCCAAGGCTCCGTTGGTGTCGGCATCGCCTCCGGCCATTATCACGGCTTCGATGGCTTCCGCAGGCGATTCCGTGTGGCGCAAGGCCCATATGGCGGAAGCCATGCTCTTCCTTACGTACCACAGCGTGTCGGGGTCGGCGAGTTCAAGGTCGGATATGTCGGTGGTGTCGGTCATTTCTATGTACGGGCGCACACGGCGGTCTATATTGTCGGCGATCTGGAGCATTTCGTCGCGGGGCAGCACCCTGTCTTCAAGCAGAAGGGCGTTGGCTATGTGCGCGATTACAGTTGAGGCGGCGATGCATCTGGTGTCGGGATGCGTGATTCTGCATATCTCTTCCACGCGTTGCCCGAGGTCTTCTCTTTCCCACAATCCGCATAATATGGCTCGCTGCAAAGCTTCATTGGAAGCGTTGTGGCGACCCATCTGGAGCCATACGCGGTTTGCGACGGCTATGGGGTCTTCGAGATAGTCGGCCTGTCCCACGACCCATCTCACCTGCGGGACAATGTCCACAGGGTTGGTGAGATACCATTCGTGGAGGGCAGTCGCGAAATCCCTGACGTCGATGCGTCCGGAGTCGCATATCTTGCCGATCATGCGCACCACGATTTCAGTATCGTTGGTGTAGTCTCCGCAGTCCCATTGCGAGCGGTGTGCGTCGCGTATGATCTGGGAGTAGTCGTGCAGCCCGTCGGGATAGCGGCGGCTGATCTCATTCGGCATCATGAATTCCGTGCCGAGTCCGAGAGCGTCTCCTATGGCTCCTCCGAAGAGGCATCCGTAGAATTTCTCTTTCAAGTCCAAGCTCATAAGTAAAACAGGTGTGTCTTTGGAGAGTTCTGAAAGTTTTCAAAAGAAGATAATGCGCAAAGATATATCTTTAAAAGCACAAATCCAAATTCCTCTTTGCAAAAAGAGAAACAAGGATGTTGGTGCTGTTGTAAATGCATATTTGTGGCGTAAAATCGGGGGGGAGATTTTATCGGTCGTTTTTCAGTTGTTTGTTTTGTGCATTGATTCGGAATTGGTAAATTTGCGGCAATAATTCTGTAAACTGGCAACGATGAATATGAGTAAGACACAATTCGTGTTTGCTGCTTTGGCGGCGGCTTCCGGGGCGGCAATAGGCATGGCCGGGACAAAGACGGTCAACGTCAAGAGGCCCGGGACGCTTGAGAAGCACGTGAAGGCCGTGGACGCGGCAAGACTGGCTTCATTGAAGATAAAAGGGACGTTGAACAATGACGATGTGCGCCATCTGCGACTTTTGCTCGGCAGTGATTCGCTTCTGAACCAGCTGCCTTCGTCATTGCGTTCGCTCGATCTGGCGGATGTGTCGTTTGAGAATTCAGGTAGTCCTTTCTATGCGCGTGGAGGAAAGAACAAGTACAGCATAAGCTCAGCCCATTCGCTTCCCGCGTGTCTGACCTACCAAAGCGGCCTTGAGGAAATAGTGCTGCCGCAGAAGCTCGACACGGTGTGTGCTTTCAGCCTGTCGCAGGCCGGATTCAGGAATCTCAGCATCCCGGACGGAGTATATGTGGACAGGCGTGCCGTGGTGGGCGACACGCTGCTGCAGACGCTGCGCCTTCCGGCGATGCCGGAGGCCGTTTCCCCGTCGTGGGCCGGGCTGAAGGGTTTGAAGAGCATTTCCTACGGCGATGTCGATTATTGCGAGGCGCAGTCGTTCACCGGTCTGCCCGAACTCGAGGAAATCGTGTTCGAGGGGATGGTCGGCCATATCGACGGCTACAACATCAAGGACTGCCCGAAACTGAGGCGTGTGGAGTTCCGCGGTCCGGTCAATACCACAGGGGGTGCGGAATTCACCGCAAACTGTCCTGAACTTGAGGAGATTTCCATAGACGGCCTCGTGTTGTATTTCGGCAATGTGAAGAACGAGGGCGCGCCTAAGTTCAAGGGCTACCGCATCGGCGGAGCCGTAATAGAGTCGGGGGATACGGCGTTGGTGCCTGTCGTTGCGGCCGAAGCCGCGCTTGCACGTCCGGAATTGGCACGTCAGCTGGAAAAGCTTGCACGTTGGGAGATAAAGCAGCTGAGGGCCGAGGACTCAGGCTTCCTGCGCAAGACCGCATATTCAGCCGCCACGGAGCTTACCGATTCATTGCTCGATATGGCAGGGATGCCTGCGCTCGCCGACAGTGTGCGCGAGGCGGTGGCATTTGCCAAATCGACCGACGATTTCAAACCCAAGCTCCAGATACTTAAGGAATCCCCTTCGTATCAGGCCGGAAACGCCCCGGATGCAGTGTTCGTGTACGCGATGCCGTCTGATTCAGTGCTGGCTGCCGACAGGGCGTTTTTCAACCTTGACAGCATAGCCGGAGAGGGGACCGACGTGGAGAAGATGAAACGTCTCACATACTGGGTGCATGACCTTGTGCCGCATGACGGCGGCTCATACAATCCGGAACCGCGAAACCTGCGCCATTTGGCCGAGGTGTGCAAGGAGGAAGGCCGAGGAGTCAACTGCCGCATGATGGCGATAATGCTTACAGAGGCGTTGCTTGCAGAAGGGATTCCGGCGCGCTATCTCACGTGCCAGCCTAAAGCGTGGGACACGGACTCCGACTGCCATGTGATATGCGTCGGCTGGAGCGAGAGTCTCGGGAAATGGATATGGCTCGACCCGACGTTTGCCGCTTTCGTGAGCGACGAGAACGGCACTCCCCTCCATCCGGGCGAGGTGCGCGACCGCCTGCGCCGCGACATGCCGCTCGTGCTCAACGAGGATGCCAACTGGAACCACAAGTCCCGTCAGACCAAAGAAAGGTATCTCGACAACTATATGGCCAAGAACCTCTATTTCATATCGGCCAATTCGATCAATCAGGCCGAGCCTGAAAGCAGCGTCTCATACCCGCATAAACAGGGCAAGGAGATATGCCTCTCCCCCTTGGGCGCACGCGCGCCGAAAGGGACGGTCATAACGACTGACGAAGTCTGGTTCTGGCAACGGCCTTGATCAGCGGCGTTTGCGGCGGAAGAAGTCGCGCATGATTCCGGCGCATTCGTCGGCAAGCACACCGGCCGTTACCTGAGTCTTCGGATGAAGAGGGGAGCGGCCGGTGAAGTATGCGTGGTAGCCTTTCTTGTCGTCCGTCGCGCCGTAGACGATACGGCCTATCTGGCTCCATCCGAGCGCCCCGGCGCACATCGGGCAAGGCTCGACGGTAACGTATATGGTGCAGTCCGGAAGGTATTTCCCGCCGAGATGGTCGGCGGCTGCGGTGATTGCCTGCATCTCGGCATGTGCCGAGACGTCGCACAGGGCTTCTGTGCGGTTGTGGGCGCGTGCTATTATTTTGCCTCCGACCGCAACCACCGCTCCTATAGGGACTTCATCCTCGTCGAAAGCCTGCCTTGCCTCGTCGAGTGCCATACGCATGAATCGTTCGTCGCGTTGTTCCTGTGTTTCAAAAAGCATGGTTATGGGGTTGGTTCTGCATTTATGGCAAGGTTGGTGGTCAGGTAGTCCATTATCTGGTTCATGAGCCAGCGGGGAGTGCTTGTGGCTCCGCAGATGCCGATTGTAGATACGCCGCGGAGCCGTTCGAGGTCGATGTCGGCTGCGTTGGAGACGTGCATTGAGCGAGGGTTCGCTTCGAGGCACTGTGCGAAAAGCACCTTTCCGTTGGAGCTTTTGCTTCCGCTGACGAAGACCACGGCTTCGTGGGCTGAGGCAAACTCCCGTATCTTGCTCATCCGGCCTGACACCTGGCGGCAAATGGTGTCGAAGTAACGGAACGACCCTTTGGTCTTGCGTTTCTTTATGGCTTCCACTATCCCCTCGAATCCTTCAGGCGATTTAGTGGTCTGGGAATACAGGAGTATGTCGCGGTCAAGGTCTACCGACTCGAGGTCTTCCTCCGACTGGATCACTATCGCCTCCCCGTCGGTCTGGCCTACGAGGCCGTTGACTTCGGCATGTCCCTCTTTGCCGTAGATTATGAACAGGGGGCGCACGGGAAGCGAGGCGGCCTCGTCGTAAGCCTGCTTGATGCGGCGTTGGAGCTGGAGCACGACGGGGCAGGTGGCGTCGATCACCTCTATGTTGTGGTCTGCGGCAGTCCTGTAGGTCTGCGGGGGTTCTCCATGGGCACGCAGAAGCACCTTTACGTCGTGCAGGCCGTGCAGGTCATCATGGGTTATGGTCTTCAGTCCTTTCCTGCGCAGGCGTTCCACTTCGTCGCTGTTGTGCACTATGTCGCCCAGGCAGAAAAGGGAACCCGACTTCTCAAGTTCCTCTTCGGCCTTGCGTATTGCGGTTACGACACCGAAACAGTAGCCTGAGTCGGCATCGATTTCTATTTTAGGCATCCGTTTTGTCTTTATTTGGTTGTGATGCTTTCGTAGAGGTTCAGGAGCCACTGCATCTGCTCGTCGCGAGTCATGTGGTCATTGTCGAGCACGTGTGCGTCTTCGGCCTGTCGGAGCGGCGATTCCTTGCGGTTGCGGTCGGTGAAGTCTCGTTGCTCGATGTTCTTCAGCACATCGGCATAGTCGGCCTTGATGCCTTTTTCCGTCAATTCCTTATAGCGACGTCCGGCGCGCACCTCAGGGGAGGCGTCGACGAACACCTTCATCTCGGCACGGGGAAAGACGGTGGTCCCGATGTCTCGTCCGTCCATCACTATTCCCTTGTTTTCGCCGAGTTCCTGTTGGAGCGCCGTCAGACGGTGACGGACTTCCGGAATTGCGGAGACGGGGCTGACGTGGTTGCTGACGTCCATTCCTCGTATTTCGGACTCCACGTCTTCACCGTCGAGTAGCGTATGGCATACCCCTGTGGCGGCATCCGGTGCGGAAAACTTTATGCTGATTTCAGGAAGGGCGTCTGCAAGCCCTCTTGAGTCTATGGCACCGTCGGGTGCGATCATTCCGTGCCTGAGGGCATAAAGGGTTACGGCGCGGTACATCGCTCCGCTGTCCACGTAGACGTATCCTATGCGGCGTGCGAGCTCACGGGCCATTGTGCTTTTGCCCGAAGAGGAGTATCCGTCGATTGCTATCGTTATCTTTTTGCGGGTCATTGATGAGGTTTTTGTCTGTGCGGACGCGCAGTGGCGCGTCCTTATTCTTAAGTCGTTTTTTTGCGTACACGGCGCAGCACCTGTGCGGTGCGTGCCGGAAGATACAGTTTCAGCCATCCTTTGCCGGACGGAGAATAGAGCTTATCGGGAAGGGTGAAATGGCGCACGGAGTCGTCGATGAATCCGAATCCGCCGAAATCTCTGGAATCGCTGTCAAGCACCACCTCGTATTCACCGGCAGGTGCGAGAATCCCGTAGCCTGAGAAGGATTCGGAGGGATTCCAGTTGAAGATGAATATGAGGTCGCCGCGTCCGAATGCCAGCACCTGGTCGTCGTCCTTCTCCCAAAGCTTCTCTAATGGGAGTGCCTGGAAATCGTAGATACGGCTCACTGTCTCGATCATCGCATTGTCGAATCGGTTGAGATATTTGTATTTGAGGTCTTCGCGGTCTACGAGATTCCATTGCCTCCGGGCGTATTTGTGGCTCCAGCCGTTGCCTTCGCGCGGAAAGTCGATCCATTCGGGATGGCCGAACTCGTTGCCCATGAAGTTGAGATATCCTCCGTTGATTGTGGCGATTGTGGCGAGGCGTATCATCTTGTGCAAGGCCATTCCGCGCTCCACGGTGAAGTTGCCGTCGTTCTCTCTCATATGCCAATACATGTCCTTGTCTATCAGACGGAAGATTATGGTCTTGTCTCCGACGAGGGCCTGGTCATGGCTTTCGCAGTAGCTGATGGTCTTTTCGTCGCTGCGGCGGTTGGTCAGTTCCCAGAATATGGAGGTCGGATGCCAGTCTTCATCCTTCTTTTCCTTGATGGTCTTGATCCAGTAGTCGGGAATGCCCATTGCCATGCGGTAGTCGAATCCTATTCCGCCTTGGCTGAACTTCATTGCGAGTCCCGGCATTCCGCTCATCTCCTCGGCTATAGAGATGGCGTTGGGGTTTACTTTGTGTATAAGTATGTTGGCAAGAGCGAGATACGTTATCGCGTCAGTGTCCTGGTTGCCGTTGAAGTAGTCTGCATAAGAGCAGAATGCCTTCCCGAGCCCGTGGTCAATGTAGAGCATCGAGGTTACGCCGTCGAACCTGAACCCGTCGAACCTGAATTCCTCAAGCCAGTATTTGCAGTTGGATAAGAGGAAATGCAGCACGTTGTCCTTGCCGTAGTCGAACACGAGCGAGTCCCATGCAGGATGCCGGCGGCGCGGGCCGCTGTGGAAATACAGGTCTTGGCTTCCGTCGATGTGTCCGATGCCTTCGTTCTCGTTCTTGACGGCATGTGAATGCACGATGTCCATGATCACGGCTATTCCGAGGCTGTGGGCCTCGTCGATGAGGCGTTTCAGCTCGTCGGGCGTGCCGAAGCGCGACGATGGAGCGTAGAAGCTGCTCACGTGGTAGCCGAAAGACCCGTAGTAAGGATGTTCCTGTATTGCCATGATCTGTATGGCGTTGTAACCGTCCTTGGCTATGCGCGGCAACACTTTCTCGCGGAATTCGTCGTAGCTGCCCACGCCTTCTTTTTCCTGAGCCATGCCGATGTGGCATTCGTATATCAGCAACGGGCTTTTGTCGGGTCTGAACCTGTCTGTCCTGAATTCATACGGATGTTCCGGACAATACACCTGGGCTGAGAATATCCCGGTGGAAGGGTCTTGCACTACGCGGGTGGCATAGGCAGGTATGCGTTCTCCTTGGCCTCCGGGCCAGTGTACCGACATCTTGTAGAGGTCTCCGTCATGGATGTGGTCTTTGCCGATCCGGGCTTCCCACACGCCTCCTTCGAGTCGGTGCAGCCTGAACTGGGGCCTGTTTTCCCAGTCCGAGAACGTGCCGGTAAGCCAGATGTCGGTGGCGTTTGGTGCCAGCTCTCGGAAAATCCAGCCGCCGTCCTTGTCGCGGTGCAGCCCGTAATAACCGTATGCGTTGGCAAACCGCACGATGTCTCCGTCCGTGTCGGCGGTTATTCGCCTGAAGACGCATTCAGTGCCCTTATGACGCTCTTCGATGGCCTCTGCGAAAGGTTCAAGCCAAGGGTCGTTGCGGAGTATGGCGAGGTTTTTTTTCATTTCCGTATCCTTTTTTACCTGTAATCTATAACGTCCCCCGATTTGCGGCGGTTCCGGTTTTTGGCATGTTTATGCCTTTTTATGTTTTCCTGTCCTTCCTTTTGCCTGACGGCCGTGTTTTTCGGCTTTGTCTGCTTCGGCCTCGGTGCGGCTTCTGGGAGATAAGTCTCGTCAGGACGCAGGCCGAAGCATCGTTTTATTGCGTCGCGCATCTGCGAAGCGTCTTTCCCGGAGCCTTTCAGCGTGCCTATCACGCCTGCTATGTAGTCTTCCTTGCGTTTGTAGCCCAGGAGCTGGGCCACATTGCAGTCTGAAAGCATGGGCTTGTGGTTGAAGACGCGCAGCACGCCCGGATAGTCGTCGGTGTCTATCATCTCGCGGAATTCCTTGCGGAGCCTGTTGTAGTGTTCGCGAGGCTGAAGCTTGTCCACGAGCGAGCGGAGATGCGTCTCAAGCGCAGTGATGCAGGTGAAGCGCGCATCCACACGGCATTCCACGTCGCGCTTCACCTTGTGGCGCACATGGAGCAGGGCCTGCTGGTCGAATTGCCGCCTGAACATGTCCATGACCGCCTTCCGCACTTTCGCCGCCACGCGCTGCGGGTCGCGTCCCCTGCGGCGCGCCATGGTCTTCACCACGTCTTCGAGGAGGAAGATGTTTTCCACTTCGGCCACTTCCGGGACGAAGATGCGCTTGTTGCGCAGATATTCCACCTCGGCATCCGTGCGCCTGTCGCGGTCCACTATGCCGTGGCTGTCAAGATGGTGCATGTACTTCAGGTCGTTGAAGCTGCGGGTGGACTCGATCACCTTGTTGCATGAGCCGAGCGGCTTCACCGTGTATTCGGTGAATACGAGCGGATAGAGCTTGCCGTCGATGCTGTGGGTGGCGTCTCCTTCTATGAAGAGCACAGGCTTGCGTGTGCCTATGATGTCGAGGAAAAGCTCTTCGGAAAGCTTGCCGGAATCCAGCACCTCATAGTCCCATTCGCGGTTCTTGGCGTCGAAGCTCTTGATCCAGATGCAGGCGTTCTCGGTGCGGGAACTGACGAAGTCCATATCCACCGTGTTGTAGACGAACCGGCAGTCGGGCCTCAGTTCCTCAATCGCGTTCCAGAGGTTGCGGAGCATCGCAGGATGCATGAAGAGCGACGGGGAATCGATGAATATGACGGCCTCCGGCATAGCGTACAGCACGGCGGCCACGTAATACAACACGGCCTTCTCGCCTTGGCTGAGCCGGGAGCTGGTTATGGCGTCGTCGTCGCATTCGTTGGAGAACAGAAGCGTTCCGGCTTCGCTGAGTATATGGTTTCCCGGAAATATGCGTTCCCACAAGTCCACGACACGGTCGAGCTTCGTCCGTGAACGGTGCGAGAGCCTTATTCCGGCGCGCTCCACGGCCTTGAGATGCATCAGTTCGCTGATTTCGTCGGCAATGAGCAGGTGTGCGAGCTTGTCGAGCTCAGACAAGGCGTCATTGTTCAGATATGGCTTTGCCTTCACGGCGGAGGCGTAAAGCATATCGATTGACCCAGGCCGTTTCGACGGCGTGCGTTCGGGATAGAACGCGCCTATCGCCGAAAGGCAGTAGGCCTTGTCTCCGCAACGCTCCACCAGGTCGTGCATAAAACGGGTCTTGCCGGCGCCGTTGGCGCCGATGATCGAGACTTGCGACGAGGCCGGCAATGCAGGGGTGCCTCGTCCGTCCGGAAGTGGGGGAAGCGTGATGTCGGTCATACTCGGATTGGTTTGCTTCGCAAAAGTAGTGAAATTTTGCCGCCCCGCAAAATTTGACTAACTTCGCGCCGGAAAAATCAACTGCAGATGCAATCTTGTCTTGTACTTGTTTGAGTTGCGTTTGCGAAACTTAACGGATTATGTTTTCAGGAATAGTGGAAGAAGCCGCCCGCGTAGTGCGCATAGATCGTGCCGGCGGCAATGTGCATCTGACGATGGCTTGCTCCTTCGTCGATGAGCTGCGCATAGACCAAAGCGTGAGCCACAATGGCGTGTGCCTGACGGTGGTTGGCATCAACGGCGACGGTACATATACCGTTACTGCGATTCAGGAGACGCTTCTCAGAAGCAATCTCGGCGACCTCAAGGAGGGCGACCTGGTGAACCTTGAGCGTAGCATGAAGATTGACGGAAGGCTTGACGGGCACATAGTGCAGGGACATGTGGACACTACAGCCGTCTGCACCGGAGTGGAGGAAGTGGACGGAAGCCGCTATTTCGCTTTCCGCTACGATTTCCGGCCCGAACTTGCGTCTAAAGGCTATGTTACCGTAGAGAAAGGCTCAGTAACTGTCAACGGAGTGAGCCTGACGGTCTGTGATTCCGAGCGCGACTCTTTCCGCGTCGCCATAATCCCCTACACGTTCGAGCACACCAATTTCTGCCGGATAGCAGAGGGCACGAGAGTCAACCTCGAGTTTGACATAGTCGGCAAATACATAGCCCGCATCACCTCCCTCGCCTGAACTTGTTTCAGTAATGTAAACAATTTAAACTAACAAGTATAAACCTAAAGCAAAAGATGCGGCCATTCATTTTGAATGGCCGCATCTTTTGCTTTAGGGGTAGTTTGGGACTTACTTCTTTTTGGAGCCGGAAAGGATGTCTCTGAGGATGGATCCTGCTGAGCCGTTGGTCTGGTCTTGTCCGGATTGTTTGTCGTTGTCGGCATTCGTCGAGCCGCTGTTCTTGTTTCCGCTCTTTCCTCCGGTGAGGATGTCGAGAAGTCCGGAGCCTTTGCTTGGTTCGCCTTCCACGTTTCCGGTCTTGTCCATGCCGAATCCTACATACATCCCGTCATACGAGTCCAGGAGTCCGGTCAGTGTCGATAAGGACTTGATGTCGATGAATTTGGCAATGGTGTGGGCTATGGATTTAAGCTTTGAGGAGTCGAACATGACTTCCATCGATTTCGATGTTTTCTGCACATAAGCCGGTATTTCGCCGAGGCTTATTTTACCGAAGGCTTTGATGTTGAAGAGGAAAATTCCGTCGTTTCGTTGGCTTATTGTTCCGCTGAGGTTCAGTCTCTTGGATTTCAGGGAGAATGTGGAGTCTGCATTCACTGTCAGAGTGGCGCCGTTGAGTCCGAACTGTTCGAAATATGGGGTGAGTTTAGTCTCCAGTGCGGCGGCAGCGGCCATTCCGCCGGCCTTCTTGAGCATGTCTTCGCTTTTGAAGCTCACGGCTGGCTTGTCTGTTGTCCATACTCCCATAAGGTCTTTGGTGGTGAGGTCGGTCTTGGTGAACACGCCCTCGAGCAGGTTGCCCACGATGCCGCCTCCGTTTCCTCCGAGTATGTCTTTGAGGTCGAACGCTTTGGCCGGCAGGCTTGCGGTGAAGACCGAGATGATGGCTACTGCCATCGTGATGAATTTTTTCTTCATTTCATGTCTTATGTTTTGTAACAGAATGCAAAATTAGTCTCTTTTTGGCAAAATAAGAACTTTTTACAGGATTAAAACACTTCACCTCAAATTTTTCTTGGTAAAAAGGTGCTTTTTATGAGTAAAATTTCCTAAATTTGCTCTTTGTTTTGGTAATGTTTGTAATTTTGTGAGCCTTTTGCAGTTCATATGACTGTAGACCCATAAAAGGATTCCATTCCAAATCCATTATAATGGACAAGTAGGTGGAATTGAGGTTTAACGACCTCTGCTTACCATAACGAATGAAGTAAAAACAACTCTAACTTAATAAATTATGAAACTGTTGAAACATGGCATCATGTTTTCCGCCTTTGCTTTTGCGCTGGCTTCATGCTCTGATGAAGGTGGCCTTGATTTAGGCAAAGGGGAAGGTGCTATCCGTCTCGCCCTGAGGACTTCCGCTGAAGTCGTCGTCTCCGCGCCTACCCGTGCCGAGTCAGCGACGCTCACGGCTCCCGAGGCAGGACAGTTCGCCGTAAGACTTACTAAGAGCGACAATTCGTATTCAAAGACATGGGATTCGATTGAAGAGTTCAACGCCGAAGAGGCATTCCGTACCGGTTCCTACACGCTTGAGGCGTTTGTAGGCGACATCGACACCGAAGGTTTCGACGCTCCGTATTTCTACGGTGCCGCCGACGTTTCGGTGCTTGAAGCCAAGGAAACCCAGGCTTCGATAACAGCTGCACTCGCAAATTCGATGGTCAGCGTAGACTATACCGAAGGCTTCAAGAGCTATTTCAAGGACTATTCCGCCCGAGTGCATTCCGCCGGTCATTCCTACATCGACTTTGCCGCGGATGAGACGCGTCCGGCGTTCATCGCCCCGGGAGAAGTGGATCTGACGGTGAGCTTCACCAACCCGCAGGGGCAGTCCACAAGCCTTCAGCCTGCCGGGTTCACCGCCAAGCCGCGCCATCATTACCGTGTGAAATTCGATGTTGCCGAGGGTACGGGCAATGCTGTGCTTAAGATAATCTTTGACGACACGCTCGTGAGTGAAGACGTTACAATAGACCTCACTGACGAGCTTTTCACCACTCCGGCTCCGGAAGTCAAGGCCGAAGGCTTCGTCTCTGATTCTCCGGTGGAGGCTCTTGAAGGAAATGCGCCTGCCTCGCCTTTCGTGTTCACTGCCGTGGCGCGGGGTGGTATGGCCGAGGCAAGCCTCACTGTCGATTCGCAGACAGTTCCGGCTTTCGGACGTGAGGTGAACCTTGTCGGCGCGTCCGCCGCGCTCCAGCAGCAGATCGCTTCTTCGGGCATAAGCGCGGTGGGTTTCTTCAAGAATCCTGACAAGCTGGCACGTCTTGACGTTACGGAGTTCGTGAAGTCGCTCCCTGCAGGGACGCACCGCATTTCGCTGGTGGTAAAAGACAGGTACACCCGTGTCAGCGACCCTGTTACGCTTGTGGTTTCCACCGAGGCCATTCATCTTGAAGCTCAGGCCGAGGATGTGGTGTTCGGAAGCAATCAGGCTTTCATCGACATAGAATACAACGGCGCGAATCCTGACAAGGCGTTCACTTTCAAGGCTCTCGACAAATTTGGGGTCTACAAGGACTGCCCGATAACTGAGGTGAAGCAGAAGGCAGGGACACGATCGTTTCCTGTGAAAAACTATGTGTTTACTCTTACTCTTCCCGACACTGAGCGCGAAAGCATCCCGTTGCAGATATTCTTCCACGGCGAGAAGCGCACCGAGATTGAGATTCCGGTCATCACGCCTAAATATTCCGTAGAGGCGGACGCTTTTGCCAAGTATGTGGTGCTCAAGGTTGTCCCCGAGGACGCTTCGCAGCTTGGAATCATCGTCAATTCGCTCAAGGTGGCGGTGTCGGCTACGCGTTCGGCACGCAATGGCGGCTTCACCTTCGTACGCGATGCCGACAACGGTCTCGTTACGGTGAAAGGATTCAATCCTGCCACTCCTTATACGATTACCACAAAGCTTTCAGCCGCCACGGATGCCGCTCCGGTTACCTCGACTTCCGTAACCACGGAAGCTGCGACTGACGTGCCCAACGGCGACTTCTCACAGACACACCAGACAATCAACATGACGGCTCAGGTGGGGGGGACATGGACTGGCACGATTTTTTCCAATCCCAAGTATCATATCAATGCCCCAATCGTCCGCGCGGAAGCAACCGGATGGGCCTCAATCAACGCCAACACCTGCTGGAATGGCTCTTCCAACATCAATACATGGTACACTGTGCCCTCTACATGGGCGGACAACGGCAACGTTACTGTGCGTAGTGTGGGCTACAGTCATTCCGGCTCCGATCTCGGCAACACTAAGGAAACAGCTGTCTATTACTGCAAAAACACACCGACATTCGGTGCCGGCGAGCGGATTTCGGGTGAACTGTTCTTAGGCACTTATTCGTTTGACGGAAACGAAAGCCGCACCGACGGAATAACCTTCGGCAGTCGTCCGGCTTCTCTTAGCTTTGACTATACATACGCTCCTTACGGAGACGAGAAGGGTCTCGCATATGTGGCTGTCTTTGATGAATCCGGTAGAATCATTGCCACTGGCTCAATGAACCTGAATTCTGTTGGGGTCATGACCACTGAAACCATCAGTCTGTCGGGCTATCCATTCTCCAGCAGGGCAGCTTCACTGCAAGTGCGGTTCCTTTCCACTGCCAACGGAGTCCCTGGCATCAGCATCCCTTCTGGGTCGGCTTTGAAAGAGCATAAGCACGCTCTCGGCAACCAGACTCTCGATGCCAACCGATACAATGCCGTGGCTACAGGCTCCGTACTCGTGCTTGATAACGTGAAACTCAATTACTAACCATCTTACATCATAACAACAGAAATGAAATATCTCAATATATTCCTTTCGGTTCTTCTTCTGGCCGTCTTTGCCTCATGCTCGAAGGAAACCCCTTTCCCCGACGATAACGGCAAAGGAAAGGTCAACACCCGCTCCCTCGCTGTGGAGCTTGTCAATGAGGAAAACATAATGAAGACGCGAGCCGACGTGAATGTGGCCGACTTCACCGTTCAGTTCTTCCTCAAAGGTGAGACTGCGCCAAAGGCTTCGTTCCGCTACGGCGACATGCCTGAGGTGGTGGAGCTGCCCGTGGGCACCTACTATGCCAAGGCTTTCTTCGGCGCAAACGCTTCTGCGGCTTGGGATGCGCCGTATTATGAAGGCCACACGCTTTCCGACTTCGACGTGAAGGCCAATCAGGTTACGATGGTTTCCGACCCGATTGTCTGCAAACTGTCCAACGTGAAGGTCACGGTGATTTTCGCCGAAGAGCTTTCTTCGGTCATGTCGGCCGATTCCAAGGTGTCGGTGAAGGTAGGCGAGCATGGCTCGACGCTCGATTTCACCAAGGCCGACGCCGACCGCTCCGGATACTTCGCCTTCGTCGAAGGCAGCACCACTCTCGCTGCCATATTCACAGGCGAAGTGGAAGGCCATCAGACCACAGAGACTAAGGTCTATGACGACGTGCGTCCCGGCAACCACTACAGGATTGTGTTCACTCTTCATTCCCCGAGTGATGAGGAGCCTGGAGACATATCCGTGCAACTGCGTGTGGATGCTTCGGTGGAAATCGAGGATGTGAACCGTCCGGTTGATTCCGAAGACGATGTGTTGGTGGACGACCTTCGACCCAAAGAAGATGGCGACGACCCCGAACCGCCTGCCCAGCAAGGTCCGACAATCGAAGCGCATGCGCCGATCACTTTCGACGGTGTGAACGATGTCACCGACTCATCTTCCGTTGTGATTGATGTGAAATCGTCCGCTCCCAACGGTGTAGAGACATGTAAAGTCTATATCATTTCCGAAAAACTTTCAAAAGATGAACTTGAAGGATTCGGTCTTAAGGATGAACTGGATCTTGTGAATCCCGGTGAACTTGCCGAGATACTCAGTGGAATGGGCTTCCCGGTAAATGTAGGTGGCAAGAAAGAGATGACTTTCGACATTTCAGGATTTATGTCGCTGCTTACGGCTCTTACAAATACAGGCGAGACGGACGAACATCAGTTCAGGTTTGTCGTATGTGACGCTAACGGAACTACAGAAAAAACACTCACTCTCAGAGTGACAAAATAAAACAGCCACGACAATGAAATCAATCATAAAAAACTTGGCCTTTATGGCCTGCACGGCAGTTGCCGCTTCCGGTTTCCAGTCGTGCGTTTACGAAGAGCCTTTCGGTGCGGATTGCGACGGTGCCCTTCGCATGAAGATGGTAATCGATTCCGACCTCACGCGTGCCGAGACCGACAACATCGATCTCGGAAGCTCGACGGTGCTTTACATCTCCAACTCCAAGGGGTTGGTGCGAAAATACCAGGGACAGCAGAACATCCCTGACAGAATACCGCTCCGCGCCGGGACATACCTTGCCGAGGCCTGGGCCGGCGACAGTGTGCCGGCTTCGTTCGACAAGAAGTTCTATCAGGGGCAATCGCAGTTTGAAATCAACGGCGGCGACACCGACGTTACGCTGCATTGCGGAATTGCCAACGTCGTTGCCTCAATCAACAAGGCTTCTGTTGATGCAGTGAATGTAAGCGACTTCAAGGTTGTCATAGGACATTCCAAAGGTTCGCTTGAATTCACAGCCGACAACATCGATGCCAAAGGATATTTCATGATGCCTAATGCCGACAAGGATCTGGCTTACACCATCTCCGGCGTAAGTGCCGACGGCAAGGATTTTTCCGTTACGGGCGAGATTCCCGGTGTGAAGAAGGGGCATGAGTATATTCTGAATGTCTCCGACAATCCGACTTACGACGAAATCGGCGGTGCGTTTATTCTTGTTACTGTCGATGACCGTGAAATCCTGATTGAAAGCGAGGTTACGATACTTGGGCGTCCGGCCGTGAAGGGTGTAGGGTTCGACGTGGAGAAGCAGATTTTCGCAGAACCCGGTCAGTTTGCCGACAAGTCCATACAGGTCAAGGCCTTCGGAGGGCTTAAGAACCTTTTCATCCGTTCTGAACAGGCCGAGGCTCTCGGTCTGCCGTCTGCGGACATCGATCTGTTGAACATTGCCGACCATATCGCGGTTGAGCTTCGCAATGCCGGAATTGACTGGGAGGTGATTCCGAATGAGGCCAAGAACATAGTTACCGCTTATGTGCATCTGAAGGCCGCCTGGCTGAATGCCTTGGCCAAAGGTGCCTATGAGTTCACGCTTACGCCTTACGACACTTATGGCAAGTTCACTCCGACCAAGGTGCGCATCGGTGTCGGCGAGGGAAGCCAGGTTATAGACGACCCGGTGGTGCTTGACCCTGTGGCTCAGGACAATCTCCTCAATCTCCGCGCCCGCAAGGTTGTGCTTACCGGAAAAATCATCGATGCAACCGATGCACCTTCTCTCGAATACCGCGAGGCAGGAACCACTACGTGGACTCAGGTGTCTCTTGATAATGTGGCTCAGTTGCGCCGCCGCAATCCGCAGAAGACCGTCGGCCAGGGATTCAAGGTGACACTTTCAAGTCTTAAGCCCGGCACACGTTATGAATACCGCGCGGTCGCAGGCTCGTATGCTTCCGAACCGATGTCCTTCACTACGGAAAGCGTATTCACGATTCCGAATGCGGGCTTTGAAGACTGGGGTACGTATTCCGCCAAAACGTTGCTTGGCACCAAGACCGTCATATTCCCGGGTCTCGGTTCAGAGCCTACTTATTGGGACTCCGGCAATGAGGGCGGTGCCACGGCCAACAAGGTGCTGACAGACAAATCGGCAGATATGTTCAATTCCGGTTCGTTCTCTGCCCGTCTTGCCTCTACCTCGGCGATGGGGATGTTGGCTGCAGGAAACGTCTTCACTGGAGACTATGTGAAGACCGATGGCACCAACGGAGTGCTTTCGCTCGGACGTGAATACAACGGTTCGCATCCCGACAAGGTGGCCGTATGGGCAAACTACCGCCCGGGCACTGTCAGCATCATAAAGAGCGGAAACGAAGAATTCCTTCCTGACAACTTCAAAGGACAGCTTGACCATTGCCAGATTTATGCGGCTTTGACGACAGTGCCTATTGAAATCCGTACGAACCCCAAAAACCGCAAGCTTTTCCCTGTGAAATCCGGTGATGAGGACTACGACAAGGTGATTGCTTACGGACAGATCACTTGGACTGATGCCTTCGGCCCTGACGGTGCTTTGCAGCGCGTGGAGATTCCTCTGGAATATCGCGACCGGGCAGCAACCGACAAACCTCTTTATCTTGTGATTGTCGTGTCAGCCTCAAAATACGGCGATTTCTTCTCCGGTTCGGATAAGAGCGTCGTTTATCTTGACGACTTTGAACTTGTGTATGAATAAATCACTTGCAGTCATACTGTTGGCGTTCTTCTTGGCTCTCGTCCCGTTGGGGGCGAGAGCGCAGGAAGAATTCAAACGCGAGATTGAGTCGGTGGTCTTTGTCCCGAAAGGGCAATGGGTTGCCGGCCTCTCCATTTCCTACGACCAGACCAACCAGAACAAATACCAGTTCCTGATTCTCGAAGGAGTCTCAGGCGACACGTATTCGTTCAAGGTGTCTCCCATGGTGTGCTATATATTCAAGGACGATATGGGGGCGGGCGGAAAGTTCGCCTATTCCCGGTCGCTGACCAAGCTTGAGTCTGCCGACATAGTGCTTGGTGCCGACAATGAATTTGACATAGAGAACCTGTATCGCCTTTCGCACAATTATTCCGCCATGGCTATAATGCGGAATTACTTCTCCATAGGGCGCAGCAAGCGGTTCGGTTTCTTCAATGAGCTGCAGCTCCAGCTCGGCGGCGGCCAGTCTAAACTTATGAAGGGAAAGTCCACGGAGCTTACCGGTTCTTACGAGAGGAATTTCTCGCTCGACGTAGGCATAGCCCCCGGATTCTGCGTGTTCCTTTCCAACTATTCCGCGCTTGAGGTGAATGTGGGCGTGCTTGGTTTCAGCTATACGGACACGAAGCAGATTTCCGACCAGATTTATGTGTCCAGGCGCAAGTCGAAGTCGGCCAATTTCCGCATCAACCTTTTTTCGATTTCTTTCGGCGTAGCCTTCTATCTCTGACAATATGAAAAAACTGATCGCTATTATATTATCGTTGATGTTTGCGGCTTCGGGGGCTGTCGCCTCCGCGTCGGGGGAAATGGTTCAGGATTCGGTCGTTGCCGATGGCGTTCCCGGCCGTTTGATGTGGGTGCCTGATTCGCTTGCCGACGGATTCAGGTCGGTGCTTGAGGGAAGGTCGAAGATTGTGCGCGATTATTCTCTGATTGACCCTAAGGAGAAAGTGGTGGTAAAAGGCGACACCGTACCTTTGATAATCAGGCAGCGCAATCTGGGCCGCTTCGACCGTGGCCTGTTCAATTTCCTGTTCATCCCCAAGGGGCAGTGGCTGTTTGCGCTCACGGCGTCTTACGGCGAGTTTTCATCGGAAGACCTGAAGGTGTTCGACCTCCTTTCCGATTTCGATTTTTCGGGACACGTATTCTCCATCAAACCGACGATTTCCTATTTCGTGCGCAACAACGTCTCGGTAGGATTGAGGCTAAACTATACAAAGGCAAAGGCTTCGCTTGGCTCGATGAGCCTTGACTTCTCCGACGATATGTCGTTTGCCATTTCCGACATAGGCTATCTCAACGAGGAGTATTCGGCGGCAATCACCTCGGCGCAGTACATAGGTCTTGCACGCGGATCGCGTTTCGGCATATTCAACGAGGTGGAGCTTGCGTTCGCCTCTGGCAACAGCGAGTTCCGGCGTCCATACAACGGCGAGCCGAAGGAAACCAATTCCACCTATATGCAGGCGCGGCTGTCGTTCTCGCCCGGCGTGTGCGTGTTCATCATGAAGAACGTTTCGTTCAATGTCTCTTTCGGTGTGTTCGGATTCTATCTCCGCAATGAGAAGCAGACTGTCAACGGCGAGCCGCTCGGCAACCGCTTCACTTCCGGAGCAAACTTTAAGTTCAACATCTTCAACATCAACTTCGGCATCGGAGTCCATATATGAAAAAAAGGTCTGCAATATCGTGTCTCTCCGCCCTCTTCCTTGTCATGGCGTTTGCGTCGTGCATAAAGAATGACGTGCCTTATCCCCGCATTCGGCAGGAGATTCTGTCGTTGGCTGCTGAGGGCGAATCGCTTCCGGCGGTGATTGACGTGGAGAATCTCAAGGCGACTGTCTATCTGGAAGAGGACGTTGACATCCGTGCTGTGCGTTTCGCGGAATTCACGTTTACAGAAGGGGCTTCTTGCTCCACTGATCTTCTGTCCGGCTCTTTCGACCTTGCTTCGCCTCTCAATATAGTCATATCACGCTATCAGGACTATACTTGGACTGTTTCGGCTGTGCAGGAGATTGAACGCCGCTTCAGTATCGAGGGACAAATGGGGGAGACGGTGATAGACGTTCCGGGCAGACGCATAGTGGTGCGTGTGCCTGACTCGGAAAACCTCGCATATCTCAACCTCACCTCTTTGAAGCTCGGTCCGGATGGCATCACGACGCTTTCTCCCGACGTAAAGCCCGGACGCATCAACCTTGTCAGGCCGCTTGAGATAGACGTTACGGTTCATGGCCGCACCGAGCGGTGGACTGTATATGTGGAGAAAGTGGACTTTGTGGTCAATACCGTCTCAGCCGATGCTTGGTCTAAGGTGGTATGGGTTTACGGAGAGTCGCAGGAGGGCCTTAAGCAGGGTTTCCAGTACAGGCAGGCCGGTTCCGAGGAATGGATCGATGTACCCGAGTCGTCGGTGGTCTCCGATGGAACTTCTTTTTCTGCATGCATTCCCCGCTTGGAGCCGCTTACGGAATATGTTGTCAGGGCAGTGGCAGGAGAGGATTTCGGAAGCGAAATCCATGTTACGACTCAGTCTACGGAACTAATCCCCAACGGCTCGTTTGACCAGTGGTCGCTCAACGGAAAGGTGTGGCAGCCTTGGAATGAAGGCGGACTGCAGTTCTGGGATACCGGCAACAAGGGGGCAACAATGGCTGGAAACTCCAATTCCGTTCCGTCTGATTATACGCCAGACGGCAAGGGGAAGTCGGCCAGACTGGAGACTGTTTTTGCAAGTGTGTTCAACATCGGAAAGATTGCTGCCGGCAATATATTCACCGGGACGTATCTTCGTACTTCAGGCACCAACGGTGTGCTTGCTTTCGGACAGCCGTGGAATCTGCGTCCGACGCGTCTGCGTGGCTATTTCCAGTATCAGGCCAAGGACATAAACAAGTCAGATACAGACCATGGGTATCTCGTAGGCCGTCCGGATTCTTGCCACATATATGTGGCTCTTGCCGACTGGACGGCTCCTTATGAAATACGTACCGAACCGAAGAACAGGCAGCTTTTCGACCCCGCTCTGCCTTCGATAATAGCATACGGTGAACTCATATATTCGGGCACTATGGATTCCTATAAGGAATTTGTGATTCCTTTGGAATACCGTTCCACCTCGCGCGTGCCGACATATATGCAGATTACGGTTTCTTCGTCGAAATACGGAGACTTTTTCACCGGCGGCGAAGGTTCGTTGCTCTACGTTGACCAATTGTCGTTCGATTATGACTACTGACAGCAAGACCGGTTTTATGCGTGGTCGTCTGCGCTCGTTTGGCTTTGCATGGAAGGGGGTTGTCTCCCTTTTCAGGCGTGAACCTAATGCGCAGGTGCATCTTTGTGCCGCAGTGCTTGTGGTTTTGGCCGGACTCCTTTTTTCCATATCCGCCTTGGAATGGTGCGTAGTGGTTCTCTGCATAGGATGTGTCTTCATGGCCGAAGGTTTCAACACCGCTCTGGAATGCATCGCCGACAAGGTGTCGCCTGGGTTCGATCCTATGATTGGGCGGGCCAAAGACGTTGCCGCCGGTGCCGTCCTCCTTTTTGTCGCTGCTTCAGTGGCGGTTGGTCTCATCATCTTCATACCTAAGATTTATGGATTATTCTGTTGATAAGGTGGAGCCGCATTCTTGTGTAAGGCTGGATTCTGATGCAGCCCTCGGCGCACATGAAACGTCAGGCTTGAAAAAACTGATCGCAGTTCTTGTGCTGCTGGTCGTTTCTTTCGCGGCGGTCGCGCAGGATGTGGTTGTGCCAGACCCTGTATTCCGTCCTTCTTCGGCACAGAAAGGGGTAAGGATTTCCACCGATGTGATTGCTCTTGCGCTTCCGGTGGCCGCTTTGGCAGGAACGCTCATCACCCGGGATTGGCAGGGACTGAAGCAAGGGGCTTTCTCGGCAGCGGCGACAGCCGGTGTGACGCTGCTTCTTAAGTACACGGTGAAAGAGGAGCGTCCCGATCGTTCCGACTGGCATTCATTCCCTTCGGGGCATTCGGCGGTGTCGTTTGCCACTGCGGCTTATCTTCAGCGTCGATATGGATGGAAATTCGGTGCGCCGGCCTACGCTTTGGCCACTTATGTGGCCTGGGGGCGCGTCTTTTCCAAGAAGCACCATTGGTGGGACGTTGTGGCGGGAGCCGCCATAGGTGCCGGGGCATCCTACATTTTCACGCGCCCGTGGGCACAGGAGCACGAACTCTCCATCGCTCCTTATACCGACGGCCGCACCTTTGCGCTCTCCGCCTCAATGACATTTTAGGCGTAATATGTACACAAATTGATTATTTCAATGTTGTATTTAAGCCCATTATGTAATGTTTCCGACAGCAGAGATATAGAGATATTTGGACAACTCTTTGACGGTATATTGAGTTTTTTTTAATAAAACTTTTCTAATTCAGATGTTTTTTATAATTTTGTCGCGAATGTCTTAGGATATTTGCGACAAAGTTTTTTTAACCTGTAATCTCCGTGATTATGGAGAAGTTGTTTTTGGATGTGGTTGGTGAATACCTCGGTCTTGAACAACTCGGTTTCATGTCTTATACATTAATATATGTATGGATTTATTGATGAAATGTAAACAATTAATATCTGACATTATGGTGCGTTTATGTGTGGTTGCAATGGCTTTTATTATGACTGTGGCAAGTGCGTTCGCTCGGCCTGAGATCGCGGATTCGGTAAAGTATGAAGTAAATGCGGATAGTGTGTCGGTTAATCTTCAGGAAGTTGTGGTCGAGGGGCGTACACAGCGGGTCGTTAAATTCGGAGTAGAGTATATCCCTGACAAGAGCACCAAAAAAAAGTCGCTGGATGCCACGGCCCTCCTTCTGCATATGCAGATTCCTCAGCTTAACGTAATCCCCGGTTCCAATGCGGTGAAGACTGCGTCAGGGAAGGATGTGTCGGTGTTCATAGACTATGTACGCGAGTTCGGGATAACGAAAGCCCTAACGGCTGTTCTGAAAAGAGACATAGATTATCAGGTGACCCGGTCGGGTCGCCTGATTTTTTACCGTCGTGTTTACCGCCAGAAGACGAGCTGCCCGCTTG
>CAJSYI010000028.1 GCA_910573745.1 Muribaculaceae bacterium
ATATCTCTAAAAAGTCCAATTTTGATGACTTTTCAGACAAACGAATTATGGAGATACAAAAGAAACTCAACCGTCGTCCACGGGAGAAAATTGACTTCGACACTCCAAAGAAGCGTTTTTTCGATAAGGTTGCATAAATTTGCATTTGCTGTTGGACTCTGCATCCCGCCCCTCAACTTTCCGATATGTGGAAATTCGGGCAGATTGTTTGTGTTATTGAATAAAGTTTCTTATCTTTGCAGAAATAAACCGATTCATATCTGTATGATATGAAAAACTGACTTTGTTGTTCGTGTTGTTCATTATGTTTGGAGTGGCCAATGGCTATTCGCAGAAGTTTGAACCTAAATGGGCAGGCACCGTGTCTGCCATAAAGATTGACGGCGATTCGATTGCCGTGCCTACCGAGAAAGCCAATGTCAAGATCAAAACCGCCAATTCTGCCGGCCGCCTTTTGGTAGGCATCGGAAACACGCGTCAGAAGGTTGTTGTCAAGGGCGGTCGTTCCACAACGCAGCTCTCACCTGACGCTCCTGTGGTTCTTATCGTAAAATGCAAGGACAATGAGACAGACCCAAATTCATTTATCCAAATAGTGAAGTTTGAGGAAAAGAAGAAGGAGAGGAAGTCGGAACTTGCCAATGTAAATTGGCTCGGCAACGTTTCCGAAGGAAATATGGAGATAGTTCCGTATCAAGCAGAGTCTTACGGTAAAAGCTCATATATCCTTACGATGGAGCCGCAAGAAGGGGAATTCGGTGTCAGAATACTGAACCCCAATGATAAGGATGAGAAAATAACCATATTCCATTGCTTCGGCATACATGCCTCAGAATAGACTGATATGTTGCGATGTCTCGGGATATGACAGACAATCGTGTCCTCGGAAACAGAAAGAATCCGCCCTTATAATCAGGGTCGGGTTCTTTCTCTTTTTACGGTGGTTTAAATAAGGTTAACGGATGACCGTTATGTCGGGGAAATTTGTTATCTTTGCAGCCCGAAAGAAAATACAAGGTAAAAACCCATTTTAGATAAAAAAGATGAAAATAGCAAAAATCATTGGCCGCGAGGTGCTTGATTCCCGTGGCAACCCTACAGTCGAAGTTGACGTGGAACTCGAAAGCGGCGCACGTGGCCGTGCCGCCGTTCCTTCTGGCGCTTCTACCGGAGTGAACGAGGCTCTTGAGCTGCGCGACGGCGACCCGAAACGCTATATGGGAAAGGGTGTGCTGAAGGCTGTGGCCAACGTAAACGGCCCCATCGCAGATGCCCTTGTCGGCATGAGCGCGCTTGACCAGATTTCCGTTGACGAGGCTATGCTTAAGCTTGACGGAACTCCGACAAAGAGCAATCTCGGTGCGAACGCCATCCTTGGCGTGTCTCTCGCCGTGGCCAAGGCTGCGGCCGACTATCTCGACCTTCCTCTTTACAAATACATAGGCGGAACCAACACTTACGTGCTTCCCGTGCCGATGATGAACATAATCAACGGCGGCGCGCATTCCGATGCACCTATCTGTTTCCAGGAATTTATGATTCGTCCGGTAGGGGCATGCTGCTTCCGTGAGGGCATCCGTATGGGCACGGAAGTGTTCCATCATCTTAAGAAGGTGTTCAAGAACCGTGGCCTTTCTACTGCAGTAGGCGATGAAGGCGGTTTCGCTCCGAAGCTCGAAGGCACTGAAGACGCCCTCAACGTAATTATGCAGGCCATAAAGGATGCCGGCTACGAACCTGGCAAGGACATCACAATCGGTCTCGACTGTGCTTCTTCCGAATTCTACAAGGACGGCAAATATGATTATACGTGGAAGCAGGCCGACGGCAAGGTGCTCACGAGCGAGGAGCAGGCAAAGTATCTCGAGCAGCTCATCAGCGAATACCCCATCGACTCCATTGAGGACGGTATGGCTGAGAATGACTGGGAAGGCTGGCGCATACTGACCAAGCTCATCGGCGACCGTTGCCAGCTCGTGGGCGATGACCTGTTCGTTACCAACGTGAAGTATCTTGAGCGTGGCATAGCCGAGGGTTGCGCCAATTCGATTCTCGTGAAGGTCAACCAGATCGGCACGCTCACCGAGACTCTGCGCGCAGTGGAGATGGCTCAGCGCAACGGCTACACGGCAGTGATTTCGCACCGTTCCGGCGAAACTGAGGACGCTACTATTGCCGACATCGCCGTGGCCACTAACGCTGGTCAGATCAAGACCGGGTCTGCAAGCCGCAGCGACCGTATGGCGAAATACAACCAGCTTCTCCGCATACAGGAAGAACTTGGAGCCAATGCAGTCTACGGCTACAAGAAGATAGCGAAGAAATATTAAGAGGTTATAATTGATTCAGATTGAATCAATGAATATGGAAAGACCTGCGACAGTAAATTGTCGCAGGTCTTTCATATAATGAGGATTGCGTGTTCAGAGTTTCATTATGGCAGAATATGTGCCTTCAGAGCTTTTTCCGTTCAAGTATGCCTTTGAGGCGGCGGATTCGTCGTCGAATATTCCGTAAACTGCCGATCCGCTGCCCGACATCTGTGCGTAGATCGCTCCTGAATCGTATAGGCTCGATTTTATCCTTTTGAGAACAGGATGGTTGTAGAACAGGTGTGGCTCAAAGTCGTTGAGTATGGAGTCTCGCCACGATTCCAAAAGAAGCGTCTCAGCGGATACTGGGCATCGGGATTCTGACAGATGACGGCAGTCGATGCCTGAAAACGCCTCTTTGGTCGATATTCCGAAAGATGGCTTTAGGATGACAAGCCATTTGCCTGAAAGGTCGAGGTCAATCGATCTGAGGATTTCTCCCACGCCTGCAGCCGCGCATGGCCTGTTGATGATGAAAAACGGACAGTCTGCACCAAGGCTGGCGGCCAAGCGTATCATTTCGCTGTCAGAAAAAATGTTGCCCATCAATCCGTTGAGCATCTTAAGCGTGAAGGATGCGTCGGCCGAGCCTCCGCCGAGTCCGGCGCCGTCCGGGATGTGCTTGTCAAGGCGGATGTCGAACCGTGGCAGCTTATTTCCGGTATGGCCTGTGTATGCTTTTTCAAAGGCATCTACGGCTTTGACCACAAGATTCTTTTCAGGCGGGCATGCTATCGGGGTTCCGGTAAATGAGAATTCATGTGATTCAGCGTCAAGCGGTGTTATTTCCAGAATGTCGGAAAACGGCCACGGGGATTCCGGCGAGCCGCTCAGTTTCCCGATGGGATAGAAGACTGTGGAGAGGTCGTGATAGCCGTCTGCACGGCGGCCTGTAACGTATAGGCCTATGTTGATTTTTGCGTTTACGAAAGAAATCATGTGAGTTGAGGGTTAAGGCTGAGGATGAAACGGCGTGAGAACACCTGTCTTGACTGCAGTGCAAGAAGCATTCCGCGGGTGAGTAGATATGCGAGAAAAGCTGCCCACAGGCGGTCGTTGTCAGGAAGATGGATTCCGTCGCTATGTATGAAGCATACGGAGAAGAAAACTATGGCAGCCGCCAGAGTGGCACCCAGCATCCTGCGCGTCGCGGTGAGCCCTATGAAGAATCCGTCATATATGAAAGCGGCCACGGTGAGCGGAGGAATGAGCGTAAGCCAAATATGGTATTCAGTTATGTTTTCACTAACCGTAGGGCTGTCTGTTATCAGGTTCACTATTGGCGAATAGAAGAAGCAGTAGATGAGAAAGAACGCCGCCGCCATTCCCGCCGACCATGATAGCAACGCGTTCCGGCTGCGCCGCAGAAGGTTGAGGTCGAGGCTTCCGGCAAAGCGTCCGGTGAGTGCTTCGGCCGTGAAGGCGAATCCGTCCATGAAGAAAGAGAAGAAATGGAAAAACTGCATCATCACGGCGTTTGTGGCCAGCGTAAGCTCGCCGAGACGTGCGCCAATGGCGGTCGTGGCGAGCGATACGCCCATTATGCAGGCGGAACGGAAGAATATGTCGGTGTTGACAGTGAAGAAACGTTTGAGGGAACCCTTGGCGAAAACTTCTTTCCATCCGCACCACAGTCCTCCGGAGGCTTTTCTTCGGGCCATGATCAGTGCGATGAAAAGCCCGCACCAGTTGGCGAGAAGAGTGCCGTAGGCAACGCCAATGAAGCCCAAGTCCGACAAAAAGACGAAAGAGAAGCTTGCGGCTATGTTTATGACGTTGACGGATACGGCTATTATCATAGGATAGAGGGTGGTCTGCATGCCGAAAAGCCACCCCTGTATGGCTGTCGTCGCAAGCAAGGCGGGGGCAGCCAGTATGCATACAGAATAATAGTCGGAAGCCAATTGGCGCACGCTTTCATCGGGGGAAATGGCCGCCATAAGCATTTCCCTCAGTGGCATGGCCAATGCCAGCAAAGCCAGGCCTATCGCGGCGCCGAGCACGACGGCGCGGCTGAAGACGGCTCTTATTTCCCTTTGGTCGTTTTTGCCGAAGGCAAGGGCGGTGAGTCCTGTCGTGCCCATGCGCAGGAATCCGAAAAGCCAGAATGTGGCGTTGAACATCATCGACCCTACGGCTATCGCTCCGATGAAGAAATCCGCGTCGAGATGCCCTGCGATTGCAGTGTCTGAAAGTCCGAGAAGCGGCACCGTGATGTTGCTCACGATTGCCGGTATGCTGAGACGTAGTATTTCGCGGTTGATTTTCATTGCGTCCGCAAAGTTAATCCATATTCCTGTTTCTCGCAATAGGAAACGCTTCCGGACGCTTTAGAGGGGCTGTTTAAAAATCATTGTTAAACGCAGAGTGGAGGATTTTTTGTTAAGGCGCACTTTATGAGGAGGGAGCATATCGGGATATGTGACCGACGATTAAATGCGGATTAACGGAAAAGACACCATTCAGACTGAAACATCAAATTCTTTTAAAGAGGCTTTGCAGGAATGCCTGCCGCCATTCCGGAACCTTTGCGCGTCTTTATCCCTTCGGCTCAGTCCCATAGCCCGCCATGCTCCTTCGCTGCAGGGATAAATACATCACAAATCTTCCGGCTCTGCGTCAACAAGCATTTTTAAACAGCCTCTTAATGTCTTTTGTGGATATTCACCATTCGTAGGCCACGGAGCCGCCTATGGCGTTCAGTGAAATGTTTCGGTCGCCTACATGCCACCAGTTGGCCGTTACAAGCTGGTAAGTAAGTCCGATGTTGAATGCCTGAGAAGACCGTTGCTTGTTGACGGGTATGCGGACGCCGAGAGACGGCTTCAGGTAGAAGCTTTCACGGTTGGTTATATAGCCTTTTCCGACGTGGAAGTAGCTGTTGTTAATCATGAACGTGGCTCCGGCCTTGATGTCGATGAAGAAAGATGGTTTCGTGCCGCCGTTTCCTCCAATGTTGAAACGGAAGTCGGTGAATACCGGAAGGAAAAATGCCGTTCTGGTGTTTTTGTGGGAGAAATGAGGGTCGTCCCAATCATTGTAGCCGGCGGGTGCATCGTATGAAGGCGCTCCTCCGGCTATCATGACGTCAAGACCTATTCCGGCTCCCATGAAAAACCAGTTGCTGTAGCGAAATCCTTGTGATGTGCTGACACTGAATACGTTGGCGCGGTAATCCCCGAATCCTCCGGCAAATCCGGTTTCAACGAATCCCTTATAGTTTAGAGAGCCTGAGAGCGCAGGCTGAATCAGTCCCGGTATCTGGTTTACAATGTCGGCAATCTGTGCTGAGGCGGCTGAGGCCGCAAGCAATGCCGAAGCGGCTATGGCGGTGCGTAGTTTCATCGCAGGGTGGAATTGATGGGTTTTATCAATGAAACGGATTGCCTTTGCCGCTGGTTCGGGAACTGCGAAAATCTGACTGTGTCCTAAAGCCTGAGGAATCACACAAGGCTGCCTATAGCCTGTTCTATTTTCTTCACCGCGTGATGGTATGAAGCTTTCAGTGCGCCGACGCTCGTCCCGAGTATTTCGGAAATCTCTTCATACTTCATTTCGTCGAAATAACGCATGTTGAAGACTATTTTTTGTTTTTCCGGAAGCCGAGTTATCGCTTTCTGCAGTTCCTTCTGCAGTTCGTTGCCGTCGAAATAGGGGTCGGCTTCGAGTTTGTCAAGCAGGAAAAGGTCTTCGCAGCCCTCGCTTGTGTTCGTGCGTTTGCGTTCGCGGTTCAGGAAATTGATGCTTTCGTTTATGGCAATCTTGAACAGCCATGTCGAAAGCTTCGCGTCTCCCCGGAAATTCCTTATGTTGCTCCATGCTTTGATGAAAGCATTCTGCAGTAGGTCATTGGCGTCATCGTGGGATGTTACCAGTTTCCTTATTTGCCAATACATAGGCTCCCCGTATGCCTTCATCAGCGTCTTGAACGCCGAAGGTGCCGATTCAGGATTCTGCATGTCCTGAATCAGTTTCTTCTCGTCTATGGGAGCCGAATAAGCCATTTTTGTCTGTTATCTATTTATGCGTCAATGTAGTCTGCCGGAAAGCATAAGCCATTTCCCACATAATGTAAAACGTGAAATCGAACGCGAAATTACGTTAATTTTTTAGATTTCGCAAATTCTGGATGCATTTATCTTGCTTTTCCGGGACTTGGCAAAAGCGGGGCGTGAGGTCTCACGACTTCCCGCCCCGATGTTTTCCATAATACTTTTTCAAACTAACCTAACATCATGAAACGATTTTCTGTCATTATAACTGTATTCGCTCAGAAATGGTTCGGACGAGAGTCCCTTTTTTGTTGCTTTGGGTTGTGTTGAGCGGTGTTTATAAAACTTAATTTAGGTTAATATCAATTGGTTGTATGGCAAAATGCAACTTTGCGTGAGGGATTTTACCGGAAATATTTGGTGTTGTCGTAGCAATTTGCTAATTTCGCCTCATCAAAAAACATCCCACAGTTAAATTCATGCTGAATTATGTCTTCAACTAAGCGCCCCCGCATATTGATGATTTATACAGGAGGTACGATTGGAATGATCGAGAACCCCGATACACGAGCACTCGAACCTTTCGATTTCGACCATCTTATCGACAATGTCCCAAAAATCAAGATGCTGGATTTCGAGATTGACAACGTGCAGTTTTCACGTCCGGTCGATTCCAGTGCCATGAACACTTCGCATTGGAGCGATATTGCCCATGTCATTGAGGACAATTATGACGGCTATGAAGGTTTTGTGGTTCTTCACGGCACCGACACTATGGCCTACACAGCCTCGGCATTGTCTTTTATGCTTGAGAATCTTGACAAGCCGGTGATTATCACGGGTTCGCAGCTTCCTATAGGAGAAGTGAGGACTGACGGTGAGGAAAATCTCATCACAGCTTTGCAGGTGGCTGCTGCAAAAGATCTTGACGGAGCGCCGATAGTGCGTGAAGTGGCGATACTTTTTGAGAACTATCTGTGGCGTGGCAACAGGAGCACAAAGCATAGTGCCGATCAGTTCAATGCCTTCAAATCCAATAATTATCCTGAACTTGCGCGTGTGGGACTCGGGATATACTACAACAAGGAGGCTCTTTGGCGGCGTCAGGTGCCCGGATCTCTCAAAGTGCATTATGGCATGGACCCAAATGTGATATATCTGGATCTGTTTCCGGGCATACAGGAGTCTACTGTGAAACATATGTTGGCTACTCCCGGTCTCAGGGGAGTCATACTCAAAACCTTCGGGGCCGGTAACGGCCCGAATGACCCTTGGTTCATCCAAGCTCTTAAGGAGGCCATAGACAAGGGCGTGGTCATTGTCAACGTAACCCAATGCAGCAATGGATGTGTTCACCAGCAGCGTTATCTTACGGGACTTGGCCTTGCGCAGATCGGCGTGGTGTCTGGGCAGGATCTCACGTCAGAAGCTGCCATCACTAAATTGATGCATCTTTTCGGGAAGGGGTATTCCCCGGATGAGGTGAGACGTTATATGGAATACTGCATATGCGGCGAGATGTGTTGATAAAGAAAGCAAGGTCAACATTATAGAGCGGGGGAGAACTCAAAGTTCTCCCCCGCTCTATAATGTTATGATCAGCGTAAGTTCTCAGTGCTTATTTTACAAAGATCTTTACGGTTTTGCCGTTGGCTGCCACAATGTAGATGCCCGTTGCTGCTTCAAGGGTCTTTCCTTCGCCTATGTGTCCGCAAAGGCGTCCCATCGAATCGTATACGGTCGCCTTTTCGGCGTCGGTGGCGACAGTGCTTCCGGAGGTCCATACTCTGAATGCATTTCCGTCATTGTCTATTCCGGATATTCCTGCATCGTTCATATTGGTGGCCTTCAGTGTGATTATCCCGTCATTCTCGGCTATTTCAGAAAGCGAGATATCGGTCGGCTTGCCTGCCCATGACACGAATTTTGGAAGCTTTTCAGAATTGAATTCTGTGACTTTGTTTACTCCAGGGAATGATTCCGCAGGACGTTGGCGTTCAGGCAGGTATTGATTCAATAGAGTTGATATTCCGCTGGCCTCTATGAGGTCAACGTATTGATGGTCTACGGTATTGTTTATGGAATTCCTGTTCCAGATGTTCTGATTGAAGTCGATGTGCCATACGAGCATGCCGTGGCCGGACAGCATGCTGTCGAATCCTGTCCGCTGTCGGTTCTCGAAAAGGAAGAACTCCGTAGGTTTTTCAGTATAGGCGATGTATGCTTCATTGCTTTCGCCAAGTTCGTTGATGGTGTATTCTTTTGTTTCGCTGAATTCTTTCGGTTTGATCCATCCGAGAGAGAAGCGTTCGAAAGACGAATACAAAGGAGGTACGCAGCCGTCGCCGTTGTAGGATCCACGGTCGAGCGTTGTCCAAGAGCCGGGTGTGTATGCGTTGTTGTATACCGTGGTGTACAGGTCAGGAATACCCATTACGTGGCTGAATTCATGTACGAAAGAACCGATTCCGACTGTGGCTTTTGGTTTGGTGGCGTATACTCCACGCAGCTCATTGGAGCATGCATAATGGTCTATGAGCATTCCGTCCACTATGCATTCTTTCCTTGTGGCTGAGTAGACATCCCACTGGTGGGGCCAGATGGTATTGGAGTATTCGGTTGTCTGCGGATTGTCTGCCTCGCCGAAACCTGCATAGAAAACATAGACGCAGTCCACTTTCTTGTCGCCGTTGAGGTCGTATTTGGTGAAGTTGATTTCATCGTCCATCATTGTGCAGGCATCGATGATCATCTGTTCCGGGCGCATGTCGCTTCCAGAGGAATTGTTTTTCCCATAGTAGGAATATGACTTTCCGAGGTCTACAGGTCCGTAAACGTCGAATTCAGGTATGAATTGTCCGGATGAGGATTTTATGAAATAGTCTCTTGCGGAACCCACGCAGCCGTTCTCGCTGAATCCTTCTTCATTAAGCATCCGGGAGAAATATTCTTTGGGATTCTCCTGAGTGAACTTCTTGTCAGAAAACTCCACGAGAATCACAAGTCCATTTATTTTGCCTGTTGTGGGGAAATCTGTGAACAACATGCGGAAATTGGGGTCTTTGCAGTCCGTTGTGTTCCATTTCCCCGCAGCGGCCATGCGAGTGGCTTTGTTTATGCGCATTGTCCCCGCTTCCGCGCGCATCTGGAGGGCTTTGGGAATGAGGACAGACGCGTTGAATCGGCTGAGGTCTGAGCCATTTGTGGCCATTCCGTCTGGAATGGCCTGTATTTCGGAGCATTTCACTATGCCGTTATTGTCGATGTTTCCGAAATAATAGGCTCCGTTTTCGTTTTTGCATACGAGACGTCCGGACTGGTCTACAAGGAAGCTGCCGCGTTCGTCCCCCACCATCGTGACGGTAAGCTGTGTGCCGTCGGGCTGTGTGATGGTGTATGGGTGTTGGCGTGCCGGAATGGCAGATGCGTCAGGACACAGGAAAAGCGCTGATGCAAATATGCCGGTAATCGCGATTTTTGATAAACTGGTTGAAAAATGTTTGAACATGATAAAATGTATATTGTGTTTTGATTATTCTTTGGTCAGTCCAGTTCTGAATTCCTGTCCTTTGCGCACCGCCGGAATTCCGTTCTTCATCCATTCAGGCATCGGGTCTCCTTTGAGATAGTGGTCGAAGAACTGTTGCAGACGGATTGTGATGTCTTTACGGTTTTTCCGCTCTCTGATGTTGTGCGCCTCGCCGTTATACTGAAGCATCCATACAGGCTTCTGCAACCGACGAAGGGCCATGAACATCTCAATGCCTTGGTACCAAGGCACGGCTCCGTCATTGTCATTATGCATGATGAGCAGCGGAGTGTTGCATCTGTCTGCATAGAATACCGGGGAGTTGGCGATGTAAAGCTGCGGAGCCTCCCATAGGTTGCGGCCTATGCGCGACTGGCCGACCTCGTACTGTGCCTGGCGCGAATCTCCGGATTCCCAACGTATGCCTCCAAAGGCGGAGGTCATATTGGCGACAGGTGCGCCAGAGCCTGCGCATGCGAACATGTTCGTGCGAGTAACGAGGAATGCCGTCTGGTATCCACCCCAGCTCTGTCCGTCGATGCCGATGCGTTCTTTGTCAATCCACGGGCGTTCCTTGCAAAGCTCCTCCACTCCTGAGCAGATATAGTTGTAGGCGCTTTCACCCGGGATGCCGGGTGCATAATGCACGTCTGGGACGAATACCATATATCCTCGGCTTACATAGAACGGATAGTTGACCCAGCTCCACGACGGTTCCATTGTATAATGGCGGTAAAGTTCCTCAGAATTGGTTTCATAGAACACCACGAGCATCGGATACTTCTTGTCAGGGTCGAAGTCTTCGGGGGTGTACAGCACGCCCTCGGTGAGTTTTCCGTTGTATGCATACCATTTTACGAGTTCTGCGGTGCCCCAGGAATAATCTTTCATCTGAGGGTTGATGTCGGTAACCTGTTTGGCTTTGGCGAAGTCCGTCGAGGTGCATATCCAGAGGTCGGGCGACGTGTTGAAGTTGGCACGCTGCCAGGAGAACACGTTGGAATCCTTTGCCTTGCAGAACTGAGTGTACTTGTATTTGTCGATGACTTTTACTGAAGGCGCGGTGGCTTTCCCTGTGTATTTCATCGTGGCGAGACCGTTGCGTTTGTCTGCGTAGTCGAACACGTCGAGTGTCATTTCTTGTCCGGGCTTTATGAAACGCTGTTCGTCGTCGGTCTTGATGTATTTGAATCGTCTGTCGGTCTTTCGGCCCTCCCCGGCAGTGAGGCAATACGGCTTCCTTTTACCGGTAGGATCGAGGCTCCATATGTCATGACGGTCGTATACCAGCATCTCCTTGTCGTCTTCTGTCCACCCGGCTATGCCATAGGGAAGGCGCATCATCGGTATGTCCTGGTCTTCGTTCCAAAGAGGAAAGTCTATTCCCTGGGAAACACACCTCGTTTCGCCTGTGGCTATTTCGTATGCATAATACTTGCGGTCGTCGAACCATGCCACGAACTTGTCGGCAGGGGAGAGTTCCGACATTTCAGACGGAGAGGTTCCGACTTTCCGGCGTTCTCCGGTGTTTACATTTACGATGAACATATCTTCGGGAGCCGTGTAGTCCCATTGGCGAGAGATGTATTCCTTCGACGGGTCTTTCACCAGTGCCCATTCGCCGTCCCATCTGTCCGGTGCCTCGATTTCGTCAAGTCCGGATCTGGTGAGCAGCTGTTGGTTGAAGTCATTGTCTGTCAAATCGATCACTACCGGAAGTGAGAGTTTGCGTAGCTTCTCTATGTTTTTGTTTTCCTGGGGCGGTGTCATGGGAGCGTCCCACCGCCAGATGTCGAGGTTGGCGGTCTCGAAATCATAAAGAGTGGTGTCGTCGGGCGCAACTACGGGGCCTACGCCGATTATCAGACGTCTGCCGTTATGGGAAAATGCCGGGACTGAATACTGGTTCAGCAAAAGAGAGAGAGATTCGCGGTCTTTGAGTATTTGATTGCGTTTTTCAGTCAGGGATGCCTGCAGCTCCGGATTGCTTGAATGAGGAAGCGCGAGGTTCGGCCCTTTCTCTTCACCGGCGTCCACCGCTATCTGCTCAGCCTGGAATATTTCGCGGTCGAGGCGCACAAGATACAGTCGGGCGCGCTTAGTTCCTGACTTCACTGTGTCGTTGGAAGCCGTGAAGGCCATCATGTCGGCCTTCTCCGAGAAGACAGGAGTGCCGTAGAATTTCTGGTCGCGGTCGATGAGCGTGAAAGCGGTGTCAGGCAGCATCACTATTCCCACTCCGTCGGTTGCCGTGGAGTCGCTTTTGTGGTGCTTGAGGTTGACTCCTATGCGCATTCCGTCGTTGGCCATGGCATAGTCCTTCACCCACCGCAGAGTCTTCTGTTTTCCGGAAGGCAGATGGCGTATCACGAGCGGTTTGCCGGCTTCTTTGTCTTTGAGGGCCTTAGGCTTGATGTATGACGTGTCGCAGGAGAGATATGTTAGCCAGTCTCCGCCTTTTTTGCCTATTTTATAGGAAATCACGTTGGCGATCTTTTCGACCCTGCCTGTCTTGAGGTCAATGATGGCAAGGGAATCCTGCGGTGCGTCGAAATCCTTTTTCTTGTCGATTTTGGCCTGCCGTGAATCCTTGAACAACGGCTTGATGAGGGCTATGCCCCAGCGGCTGTCTGCTGTGAAACGCGGCGAGTGTCCGCGCTGTATGTTGATTTCCTTTCCGGATTTGGTGTTGCGGAAAGTGAGCGTGCCGTCCCCCTCCTGTGGCTGGACTATGAACGATGCCCATTCACCTGAGTCGGACAGCGGCATGTTGCGCACTGATTTCCATGCGTCGAAATCGTCATGGCCGAGTGTTTTCTTGGCAAATACGTATGGGATTCCGGCCGATGCCATCATAAGAGCCAATGCGCATATGAGAGATTGTTTTTTCATCACGTGTCGGGTTTTCTGTGAATTTGTCATTATGTTCAATCCACTTTGTGGAGGTCATGCCCCATACGCACTTTTTTAGTGTGCATATAGCATCTGTTGTATTCGTTCGGCTCCACTTCCAAAGGGACTATCTCCGTGACGTCGATACCATATCCTTCAAGTCCGATGCGTTTCACTGGATTGTTGGTCAGGAGACGCATCTTCTTGATGCCGAGCGAATGGAGTATGTTTGCCCCTATGCCATAGTCGCGTTCGTCGGCCTTGTGGCCGAGATGCAGGTTGGCATCTACCGTGTCAAACCCGTTTTCCTGTAGCTTGTAGGCTTTTATCTTGTCCATCAGTCCGATGCCGCGCCCTTCTTGGTTGAGGTAGATCAGGGCTCCGCGCCCTTCTTTGTCGATGGCTTTGAGTGCCTGGTGGAGCTGCTCTCCGCATTCGCATCTCAGCGATCCGAAAATGTCGCCGGTGGCGCAAGAGGAATGCACTCGTACGAGAAGCGGCTCTTCTCCGGAAATGTCGCCTTTGAGGAGCGCGATGTGTTCAAGCCCGTTGTCGAGCTGGCGGAAAGGAATCAGACGGAAGTGCCCGTCGGTGGTAGGCATGTCCACCTCTTCGCCTTTCTCCACGACGGTCTCGTGAGAGAGTTTGTAGGCTATGAGGTCGCGGATAGAGACGAGTTTCATTCCCCATTCGTCGGCACGGCGGCGGAGTTCGGGCAGTCGGGCCATGCTTCCGTCGTCGCTCATTATCTCCATCAGGGCGGCGGCAGGGAACAGGCCGGCGAGGCGTGCGAAATCCACGGCGGCCTCGGTGTGTCCCGCGCGCTGCAGCACGCCGCGGTCTTGCGCATATAGCGGGTTGATGTGTCCCGGACGGCCGAACGTGTCAGGCGTTGCTTCAGGGTCGGCGAGTGCGCGGATGGTGTTGGCACGGTCTTGTATGCTTACTCCGGTGGAGCATCCTTCGAGTTTGTCTACCGTTACAGTGAAAGGGGTTCCGAGTACCGACGTGTTGTCGTCCACTTGTTTGGGAAGCCCCAGCTCTTCGCAGCGTTTCATCGTGATTGGCACGCAGAGCACGCCACGCGCGTTTTTGAGCATGAAATTCACCTGTTCGGGCGTGATTTTTTCTGCGGCCACGATGAGGTCGCCTTCGTTTTCGCGGTCTTCGTCGTCCACCACGATTATGAATTTGCCTTCGCGGAAGTCCTCGATTGCCTCCTCGATGCGGTCAAGTCTGATTTTTTCGCTCATTTTTGTTTCCGTCAAAGCGGGGTTTGGTTGATGTAGGTTTTGTTTGTCGGACAAAGTTACTAATTATCTTTGACTTCTGTGTCTTTCGGAATCAAGAAAATGGAGAAATTCACGCTTCCGTATGCCCTCTGTTCCCTGAATCCGGGAAGATTGGAGAAATTATGGCTCGAGGAATGCTCCACTACGACTGTCGTTCCCGGTCTTGCCATGCGGCTGCCGAGGATGATTTCCGGTATTTCGGCGAATCGCGGATGGTTGTAGGGGGGGTCTGCGAACACTATGTCGAAACTCTCGCGGCAGCTTGCCGCGAACCGGAACGCGTCTCCTCGCACTATCTTGAGGTTGTCGTCTCCGAGTTTTTCCTTTACGGAACGTATGAAGCCGACCTGGGTCTGAGCCGATTCGACCGCAACCACAGGCGAGCATCCGCGCGATAGGAACTCATAGCTTATCGCGCCTGTGCCGGCAAAGAGGTCGAGTGCTGATCTGCCCTCGAAATCGATGATGTTTTCCAACACATTGAAGATGTTTTCTCTGGCAAAGTCGGTAGTTGGTCTTGCCGTGATGTTGTGTGGGACGTCGAAGCGCCTTTTTCCGTATTTTCCTCTTATGATTCTCATTTTTCCGATTTGTTTATGGCGCGAAGCTCGGCCAATGCCGCGGCAAGCGGCAGGTTTTCGTCAAGGCCGGACGGCAGCATCGTGTGCATGGCGCAGGAAATGTGCCGTCTCAACATTGTGGCCAGTTCTCCGCGTGTTTTATGGTCTCCGCTTACGAACACCTCCGTTGTTTCAGGATTTAGCGAATAGGCGTTTATGGTAAGCATCGCGGCATAGAGGGCGTCGGCGGCAGTCGGGGTGTCGTGAGTGGCGCAGCATAGGAGCCGTCGTCCGTCGAAGGCCATCGTGAGGCATTCCCCGTCTTCAAGATGAAGGTGGATTCGTGTGCCGCCGCCCGGACAGTTCCTGAACTTTCGCATCAGTGCCATAGCCTGGCTTCCGGTCCTGGTGCCTGGGAATGTGCGTCCGAGGAATGCCTTCAGCCCCGGTGCTCCTACGGAGATGGCCTGCAGGTCATCGTCTTTTTCCGTTATCATGTCGTCCGGGTCAGCATTCCTGTATACTGCTGCATAGCATTTCTCCGCCGCGCATTCGTCATCGATTGAGGCTGGGATGAAAAGCGTGTCCTGGGCAGCGATCACAATGTCGGCAGAATAATCGTCGAGCACCGCCGGGTTTTCGTACACTATGCCTTCCGTCTTTTTCAGCAGTTCGCCACCTTCAGCGTTCCAGCGTGTGTCGAAAAGCACGCGCCGTGGCACAGCCGGGTCTGTCAGGTGCCTAAGAGACGCAAATGCTCTATGCCGTGAGAAATAGGCAGTGAGATGCCACTGGCCCGTGTCATACGGGTCGATATGTCGCTGTGTCTCGTTCAATTTTCAGAATGTTTTTTGCACCACAAAGTTAGCAAAATTTATCCGTTTCTCAAAATCCCCCTGGTATGGCTCGAAAATCATTGAAAGGCTTGTCTGTGAAAATTAAGAGTAAAAATTCAGGCACTTTATTAAAGCATTAAAGGATAAGGTGTGAAAATGTTTTAACGGGCATTGTGTTGGCAAAAAACATATGAATCTATTCTGTTGTATTCTTTTCTGATGCGTTTCTGGTGCTGTGTTGTTTGAAATGATATAAAATCACGACTTAATGTAAATATCTGTAGTTTAGTTGTTTGGGCAGGGTGGCGAAAAATAATTCAGAAATTTTCTTAAAAATATTTGTTTAATAAAATCAAAAACCTTATCTTTGCGCACGGATTGATTCTTAATGAAGTTCCCGATTTCACCGACTTTCATTGTTTTCCGTATCTTTTTACTAACCCCTCAAAAGCTGACAAATATGAGGAAGTTTTACACCATTTTAGCTCTGATGTCATTATATGTGGCGTCAGCTTTCGCACAAATTGGAATGGTTCCAATTGAGCGTCCGGTAACTCTGAATGAGGCGCTGAGTCTCGTAACGGCCCAATACGAATCCGGCTCGGTCGATGTATTCTTGAAAGAGGATGTTTTTTCCTGGGTTTTCTTTGTGGATGAAGAGCCGATGAAAGGATGGGAACATGCCTGCTGCCTGAAGACGGTTCCAAAGAAGGTGAAAGAATACGGTGTTCCTGTTTCGCCTTATGTGGCAACTCAGAGATTGAGGATTCCGCCTTCAGGAGAAATGGAACCGGTGTCTGTCCATAACCGTTATGGTGCAAACGCCAACCACAAGCCCCGTGTCGCAAAGAAAAATCTTTCTGCAAGTGTGAAAGAAGTTGCGCGCCGTACTTATGCCATCATACTTAGCGGCGGCATATGTCCTATAGCCAACGCAGAACGTTATTGGAATGACTGTTCCTTCATATATCAAACGCTTGTAAATACTTATGGCGTGCCTAAGGGAAACATTTATCCTATCATATCAGACGGTAATGACCCCGGTAAAGATATGATGAAGCCAGACGGAACGTTTGTTTCCTCTCCGCTTGATTTGGACTTTGACGGTCAACCTGACATATACGGTAACGCGCGGCGTGAAACTGTCGAGAATGCGCTCAATGAACTGAAATTGAAAATGAACGATGGCGATCAGCTTTTCTTTTATGTCATAGATCACGGAAGCAAAGGAAATGCATACAAACAATCGTACATAAATATGTGGGATTATCAGGAACTTTATGATGATGAAGTTGCTAATTGGACAAAACCGTTGGTGGACAAAGGTGTTTCTGCCAATTTTGTTTTCGGACAATGCTTTTCAGGAGGTTTCGTAGATGAGCTTACTAAAATCGGATGTGTGGTTGCGACTGCCTGCAACTATGATGAGTATTCCTACGCATTAAGCTCATTCCCTTATGACGAATTCGTGTATTACTGGACATGTGCGGTTAATGGTGCTACGCCATTCAGTACAAAGACCAGTGCAGACTATGACGGCAACGGCCACGTCTCGATGGAAGAGGCATTCAAATATGCCAAGGCGCACGACTCCTTTGCCGGTTCGATGGAACATCCTCAATACGTATCCACGCCAATTTATCTTGGCAAAGACCTCGCTTTCGACTATCTTCCCGTAAGCGGCCCTGACTTGTTCATACGCGATAATGACGAGGATTTCGGTTTAGAACCGAATACAACCACAGAAGTGCATTGGGACAGCCCTGACATCTGGATAAGAAGTAGTGAAACAAGCATAGATATAGACAACATCGTAGAAGAACATCAAAATCCTGAATTTAAAGATTCAAAACCATATGTACATGTTTATGTCAAGGTGACTAATCGTGGTAAAAAGGTCTCAACAGGCGATGATTGGCTTCAACTATATTGGGCGGATGCATCTACTGCTATTTCGAACAAAGTTTGGGCCGGTATGGAAATAAACTCAAATAAGCAATATACAGGTGGAAAAATAGGAAGCATAAACATTCCTTGCATACAACCCGGAGAAACGATAATAGTTCCTGTGGTATGGGCTTGGCCTGATCCAACAGAAATCAAAAATTTGGCATTACGTGAGAATCATCATTTTTGTCTTTCTGCAAGAATAAATGAAACCCATATTTATCCTGAATTAGAGGAAGTCCAACCCATTAATGCCGGAGATAATAAAACAATTGCACAGAAAAATTTGACAGTCCTATTTATAGACGATAGAACATCTTCAGTTGATGGAGTAGTGTATGTCAGAAACATAGCGAATCATCAAAAGAATTATTCACTTGAAATTCGCGAACGCAGGCCGAAAATAGCAACAAGCTTAAATAAGGGCATTTATGATGTCGCTACAGTTGATCTCACAATGTCTTCGCAAATCTACAACGCTTGGCAACGTGGCGGATGCAGGGCAAAAGGTATTAATATGCCTACATCGACTACCCCTCAGACTGTAACGTTTACGTCTAACAACGATGTATTGCAGGATTTGAAATTCAATGCATCAGAGTTCGAAAGGGTTGCAATCAAAGTAAAACTTAAGGATGGCGTTGTCAAACAGGGTAGGAAATATAAATTCGATCTCATTCAGCGCGATGAAGCAGGAAATGTTGTTGGCGGGGAAACTTTCCAGTTCAATGAAGGATGGGTGGCAATCAATCCGCCAATCACAATTGATCCGATTGTAATAGGAGACGGTATGATAATGCTTAATGCAGCCGTTCCGGAAGACAACGTGTCTGTAAATTGGACTGACGAAACGGACAGCCGTATAGGCAGAGGAAGCAACATTACGGTAAAGCCGACCAGACATAACGATACCTTTACTGTAACTGTATTTAACGACAAAGGCGAAATGTCTGAAGGAAGCATAACGCTCGAACCGACTTTCGGAATCAAATCGGCTTCACCTGCATTGGTTGAAGACGTGCTTGACATTGAGTTGCTTTCAGCTACCGGCTCACCAAAGAGTGAAATAATCATTTCGGCCATCAACAGGACGGAAGTGAAGCCTATGTACAAGGCTTTGGCAGGCGATGAAACGTCAGTAAGTGTTGTTGTTTCGACGTTGCCGACGGGGGTATACGTGGTGACATTGACGGTGGACGGAAAGGCGATCGATTCAGTAAAATTCAATAAGAAGTAAAATCCGGATATATGGAACCGGGAGACCACGTCTGTTTTCCGGTTCCAAATCCAAAAACATATGGTAAATATGGGAAAAATCACAATTGTTCTGATTTGTTTAATATCGGCAGTTCCCGCTTTCAGCAGGGTGTTGACGCCTGAAGAGGCTTTGGAGAGACTTTTGCAATCTGCTCCGGTCAGATTGAAGTCAAAAAGCAGCCATCTGGATGCCTATGACCTCATTTATACGCATTCCAACGGCAATCGACCGTTTGCATATTTGTTCTCAAGTGCGCAAGACGGCTTTATGCTGGTCAGCGCGGACGACAACGCATGTCCATTGCTTGGGTATGGTGATTCTGAATTATCGAAAGAGGCAATTCCGGAGCATCTTATCAGATGGATGGAACAATACGGAAATGAAATTGAAATGGCTTCCGGCCACGAAAACAAAAGAATGCGGAAGACGTCGTCCAAGCGTCCTCACCGCCAACCCATTGCTCCATTATGCAAGACCCTATGGGGGATGGGCTATCCTTACAATGAGGAATGCCCGGTGTTTGAGGGGAAACATGCCGAGACGGGTGGGCTTGCCACGGCAATGGCACAGGTCATGAAATATCATAATTGGCCTGAAAGAGGAACCGGAAGCAATTCATACGTATGCGAGGGGCAAGAACTGTCAATAGACTTTGCCGACCATCCCTTTGACTGGGGGAATATGAAAGACTCTTACTCAAAAGCCGAAGGCGAGGATGACGAGGCTTCAATAAAAGCCGTGTCCGACCTGATGTATGCTTGTGGAATGAGTCTTGATATGGGATATACCCAGTACCAGAGCTGGGTAAACGCCTATAGGCTTCCCGAACGAATGATAAAGTATTTCAATTATTCCCCGGCATCAACATTCAAGGAGAGAAAATACTACGGTCTGTATGATTGGGAGGATATGGTATATCAGTCAATTGAGCATAATGCTCCGGTCGTGTATCTTGCTCAGGCCTCATTTGGGGAACTCAGTTTCGTATGCGACGGATATGATGGGGAAGGGTATTTCCATGTCAATTGGGGACTTGATGGTAAAGCTGACGGATATTATCTGCTTACGGCCTTAACTCCGACTACTCCTCAGGGAACCCCGGCTCTTGTTGGCGTAAATCAAAATTTTGCAATCAACCATATGGCTCTTGTGGAAGCCCTTCCTGCCAAGGAAGGAGACATGCCTATGACTGAGGTCTACAATGTCAAAAGCATATCATGCGAATATGACCATGACAGCGGCAATCTGACAGTTTCAGGGCCGTTCCGTTATATGGGGTCTGTGCCGCAATCTCTTGAGTTCGGAATTGAAGTGGAAGACCCGAACGGAAAATCAATCATATATTATTCCGAGAACAAACCCACTATGGGTTACTGCGAATTGTTGGAATCGATTTCGATACGGTTTTTCCCTGCGGGAGACGGGGTATATAAGATTTATCCTGTCGTGACAGACGATAAATCCGGTCAGCCAAAAAGAATTCCTGCATCGTTTGATGAAATGGAGGAAGCAGAGATGACAATAAAGGACAAAAAAGTGTCATTTTTTGTCGATTCGGTACCGCCTGTAGTGGTCAAAAACCTTAAACTTAATACTCCATTGTATATGAGCACAGGTTTTGAAGTGGAGTTTGATCTGGAAAATCCGAGTCATAAAGAGCAGATTCAGGAGTATTGGGTGCGTATAAAAATGCAAGAAGAGGATGGATTGTCTTGGTCATGCCATTCTGAGGTTGCAACCCTTTCCCCTGGAGAAACCCGGCACATAACATATCAAAGTGAAATGGGAATATTCTTCAATGTCCCAGTGCCTGTTGACGTTCTGATTGGTGTGGTACGGGAGGATAGAGACAGAAAATTTGTTTTTATGGGCGAGCCTATAGACACAATACTTTCTGTTATTCCCGGAAAATATGTTTTCAGAGGGGACAATCTCGTGGTGGAAAATGCTGACAATGCAGACCCTTCCGATATGAGTTTCAGCTTTGACCTAAGTGTTGAAGATGGTTATTATTCCTATAAAATCTGGGCAACGATCTTTGACGCTGCGACGGACGAGATAGTATATGGACAATCAATGCCTGGATATGTATTCTGCAAAGAGGGAGATACAGTGAATGTGAAACGTTCATTCAGGAATCTTGAATTGAAGGGTGATACGGATTATATCCTTCGGGTCTATTGGGACGACCGCTTCTTTCCTCCAGAGGCCATAGGCCATTTGGCAGAGTGTAAGTTCAGGACAAAAACATCCGGAATCGAAAATGTGTACGGAGATTACGGGCAAGAAGCAGTGCGTATTTCTGGCAATGGCCAATGCCTTGTCATTGAAAGCAATGCCGGAGGCTTGGGATATTCGGTATACGCAGTTGATGGCGAGGTTGTTGCAGCAGGGAAGACAGGGGCCGGGGAGACTCGTGTTGCGTTGCCTGAGGGCATCTATTTGGTGCGAGCCGGAGGCAGGATGGCCAAGATACGCCTCTGATTTTGCTCAATCTTACAGGTGGTCAATCCGGGTTTTTCGGGGAATTCCGAAGAATCCGGATTGTCCGCTTGTATCAGATCTTGCTTTCCGGTCGGACGCGCGTTGCTCAGGAAGCCTGCGGCCGCGACGGTGAGGGCGTTGCTGGTCTGTAAGTTGCTGAAACGCACGCTTGAGAGGGTTATAATGAGTTTAAAATGGCTTTAAAGTTGGCTGATTGGAAAATAATGATTAACTTTGTCTGTGAAAACGATTGCCGATTGAAGCAGCAATTACAGTTTGCAAGAATCAGGAGCACAGATTAAGCAGGCTCTGAAATCCAGCTTCGGTCGAATATCCAATTCACCATTAGAACCTAACTTTTTACTATTTATATTATGACAAAAGTTTTTCCAATTTCTTTGGTAATGGCCTCGATGGCGTTGGCCGTGCCGGGTGTGTCGGTTGCCAAAGACAGGCACGAAGGCAATCCTCCGCGCAAGCATCGTATGACGATGCGCCATCTTCCTGCCAAAGAATCCAAAGGCATCCATCGTATGGTAGAGGCCGGAGACGTGACGGCAAGAAAAGCCGACAAGAAGCGTGTCGGTTCGCCCGAGCGTCTGCTCGGGAACGGTGTGGAACTTTACGGGTGGCTCGGTTATTCGGAAGAAAACGTGCCCGAAGGTCTCTATGAGTTCTCCCCGTCGGGATACTCGCTGCGTTGGGAAGATCCCGAACAGCCTTTTATGGGAGAGGGCTGGGAGGTGAACACTTCCTGGCTGAGTGAGGACGGGTCCAAGGTCTGCGGATATTCCACCGACAACTATAATGGTTATCAGTACGGCGGGGCATACGTGGAAATGGATTTCATCAGCGGCAAGCAAGTAGTTAAGACGGAATATGACATCTCAGTGGGTCCTGTCTTCAACGTCGCCGCGCTTAACTATGCCGACGGCTACATCTATGGTTTCGGATTCGATCCGAGCGGGAATCCGGTTTGGGCACGGGCCAATTCCTCGACGCCTACGGTTTTCGAGACAGTGCGTGGTTTCCAAAGCGGCGACCCGCTGCTGTGTTCTATGGCATACTGTCAGGCAGACGGTATGATGTACGGCGTAACGAGTAACGGCAAATTCGTGTCGTTTGATTCCGAGTTCAAGATGACGGAGCTGATAGCGTCTCTTGAAGTCCCGGGCTTCAAATCTTTCATCACGGGCCTCTGCTATTCCGACAAGGACAATATGTTCTATTGGAATGTCAATGCCGCCAATCCGAATAACCCTGAAGCCTACAAGTCGTTCATTTACGCCATCGACGTTGCTAAAAAGACTGCGGAGCCGGTTATGGAGTTCTATTCCAGTGAAGAGTTCATGGCGCTTTATGCACCGGTTACCAAGGTGGCCGATGATATGCCTATGACTCCGGAGTATGTTTCCAACGGCTTCTCCAACGGCTCTCTCAGCGGAAGCGTTACGTTCAAGATGCCGGCATCCACCGGCGACGGGAATGCCATCAAGACAGAGATGGACTGGAAGGCTGTCATCGACGGGGTAGAGGCAGCAACAGGCAAGGCGTCTGCTTCTGAGCTTGTGGAGATACCGTTCACCAATCTTGCCCAGGGTAACCATCAGTTCGGCTTTGCCGTAACCTTGAACGGCAATGAGAGCAAGTCGGCTATAGTGCGTTTTTATGTCGGCAACGACGTTCCTTTGGCTCCGGCAAATGTACAGGTCAAGGCCGACGGTGTCAGCTGGGATGCAGTTACGGAGGGCGTCAACGGCGGATTTGTCGATTTGAAAGCCGTGTCATACGAAGTAAAGATCAACGGCAAGAGTATGGGTACATTTACCACAAACTCCGCCGCGATAGCTGTGGTTGACCCTTCGGCAACGTATTCCGCATATCGTGCCACTGTTGAAGCAATCTTTGACGGCATGCATTCTGAGCCGGGCCGATCCGGAAAGCTTCTTGCCGGAAAACCGTTTGAACTTGATATGGACATAAGGCCTACTGCCGAACAGGCTGATCTCTGTGTCGTAATCGATGGCAACAACGACGGTTCAAGCTGGGTGCTGTATGACGAGGTGGACGACTCCTTCTTCAATTCGCAGTTCTCCTCCGATGGCGATGCCGATGATTACCTGATTCTGCCGGCTCTCAACTTCCCTGACAAGGATGCGTATTACGAGATTTCGCTTCAGGGACGTGCGCGCCGTATCAGTCAGTTCCCCGAGGAATACATAGACGTTCGCGTAGGGCGCACTCCTGAGGCGTCTTCAATGACTCAGGTGATAATGGAAAAGACGCAGTGCACCGACGGCTTTAGTAAAATGAATAATCTTTTCAAGGTGCCTGAAAGCGGTATATGGTACGTGGCGATACGTTGCTGCTCGGGCTTCGATCAGTATGGCGTATACGTCAAGAACATCAAAGTGAGCCGTTCTCAGACCACCGATGAGTCTCCTGTCGCAGTGAGCGACATAAGCTGCACCCCGGCTTCGCCGGGCGCGCTTAAGGCTGCGGTGAGCTTCACATTGCCGACCGTGCGGATGAATGGAGCTTCCATTCCTGCCGGCACCAACCTCACTGCCACTGTCATTGGCAAGAATACCGCTACTGTAAGCGGTGCCCCGGGTGAGAGGGTGTCTGCCGAGGTGGAGACCAATCAGGGAGACAACACTATATCAGTTTACGTGTCGGAGGGCTCTTTCGTAGGCCCCGTTGTCGAGGCTTCTGTCTATACAGGTGTTACTTCCCCCGGCCTGGCACGCAATGTGAAGGCTTCTGTGCAGGAAGACAACACTACTGTGGTTCTGACTTGGGAACCGCCGCTTGAAGGCGAAAACGGAGGCTACATAGAGCCTGATAAGGTGTCATACGAAATCTACATCTATGGTGCCGGAGGATGGATAAGGGAAGCGTCTCTTGGCGCAAACGAGCTGTCGTACACTTATAGTGCCTATGATCTGGACGATGCCATGGCCATATTGCAGCTCGGCGTGCAGTGTGTGAACAAAGTAGGGGCCAATCCTAAGGTAAGCATTGGTGCTGCAATCGTAGGCAAACCTTACGATTTGCCTTTGGAAGAGACTTTTGACCGGACGGACGGAAATGGCATATGCGGCCCGACATACGGCCCGTCGATGATGCTTTCGCTCGGAGAAGCCTACACTGCGGAATGGGGCTATTCAAGGATTTCTGAAATGACCCCGGCTTGGAGTGGCATTCCCGGAGGAGCGTTGGTGTGCGATCCCAAAGGAAAGGTTTCAAAAGGCCGCATAGCGTTGCCTAAAGTTGCCACTAATGTCGGCAAGAACGAGGCGGTGAAGTTTGATTTGCGTATATATACTGGCGATGACTGCGCCGACCTGACCAAGATATTCGTTGACAGTTACGGACTTGACGCTCCTGTACTTCTTGGAGAGGTAAGGCATACGTCGGACGAATGGAGCAACGTTGAGCTGTATCTGCCCTCAAACCTCACCAACCGCACATGGGTGCAGCCTATACTTGATGTGAACTTCAGCAATCCAGGTCAGTTGTTCATCCTCGACAAGTTCACGCTGTTTGCAGCAGACGGCTCTTCGGTTGATGCCATCGGTTTTGACGGGAATGACGTGAATGTGTACGGTCTGCAAGGAGAAATCGTGATTGCCGGTGCCGAAGGACGGGATGCCGCCGTCTATACTGCGTCGGGCAATTGCATCGCCGTTACCGACAAGGCTCGAGTGGCGGTTGCTCCCGGCATATACATTGTGAAAGTCGGCGGCAAGGCCACGAAAGTCGTGGTTAGATAAATATTGCGTATCCTATAAACAAAGCGCGTCCGGATTGAAGTCTGGACGCGCTTTTGATTATGGTGTATGTATTTTCAGACGTTAGTGGTGAGGCCTTCACGGTTCAGGATGACTTCCGGAAACTCCTCGAGGGCTTCGCGACGGAACGCATCGTCGTCTTTGTAGCGTGAAGAGTAGTGTCCGGTCAGAAGACGTTTGGCACCGCACAGTGCGGCCATTCTTCCGGCTTCGCGGGCCGTGGAGTGTCCACGTGCCTTGGCTTCTTTCCTGTGGATGTCGAGGTATGTGGTCTCATGGAAAAGCAGATCCACAGCCCCTATCTTCTCCGCCAAAGATGGTGTGTAGGCCGTATCGCTTATGTGGGCGTAGCTGCGTGCCGGATCCGCATCGGAGGTAAGCATCCGGTTAGGCACAATGGTGCCGTCGGGCTTTATGAAATCGGAGCCGTTTTTTACGTTCCTCAGTTGGCAGACGGGGACTTGGTGGAAGTCGCACATCCGGCGGTCGATGTGTCTCGGCTTCTCTTTCTCTTCGAATACGTATCCAACCGTGGGTATGCGGTGGCGCAGTGGCACGGTTCGCACGGTGATGGAATTGTTCTCAAATACTACAGCCTCTTCGGGTCTGATTACGTTGAATTCCACCTTTATCGGAAGGTCGCGGGAGAAGAATCCGAAAATCTCGTTCAATATCCGTTCTCCTTCCTTGAATGTATGGATTGTGAGATGTCCGCCTCCTCCGGCCAGCCCCAGAGTGCTTACAAGTCCAGGCAGACCGAGCACATGGTCTCCGTGGAGATGTGTGAGGAATATGTGGCGCATACGGTTGAGCTTTAGCCTGAAACGCTGGGCGGCTATCTGCGCCCCTTCCCCGCAGTCCACCATGAAAAGATTGTCATGGTAGTCGACCACGGTGGACGACGGCTGATGCCTCAGCGTAGGTTTGGCAGATCCGCAGCCAAGGGTATGTATCCTGAAATCAGACATTTCAATCGTTGTAGTTGGCCGCGAGACCTCCGGTGCTTGTCTCTTTGTAGAGTGAAGGCAGGTCGTGGCCTGTCTGCTTCATCACCTTTATGAGACGGTCGAAGCTCACCCTGTGGTGTCCGTCGGTGAATGTGGCGAATATGTTGGCGTCGAGTGCCCGTGCCGCTGCGTATGCGTTGCGTTCGATGCATGGAATCTGCACGAGTCCGCATACGGGGTCGCACGTCATGCCGAGATGGTGTTCAAGCCCCATTTCGGCGGCATACTCTATCTGGGCGGGGCTTCCTCCGAACAGCTGGCATGCCGCAGCTGCCGCCATGGCGCATGCCACTCCAACCTCGCCCTGACAACCAACCTCGGCACCGGAAATGCTGGCGTTCTGCTTCACTATGTTGCCGACAAGACCTGCGGTGGCAAGCGCACGCAGAATCATGACTTCCGGAAAGTTGCGGCTTTTCCACAGATGATAGAGCGCACCTGGCACCACGCCGCAGGAGCCGCATGTGGGAGCGGTAACGATCAGGCCGCCGGAAGCGTTCTCTTCGCTCACGGCGAGGGCATAGGCGAACGTGAGGCCTCGGTTGCGCAGGTTGTCTTTGAATCCCTCCGCCTTCACATGGTAGGCGGCCGCCTTGCGGCGCAGGTTTAGCGGTCCGGGGAGGCGCCCTTCATGAGCGAGTCCGCGTTCCACTGCGGCTTTCATGGCCTCCCACACCTTTTTCAGATAGTCCCATATTTCCGGCCCTTCGCATTCCTCCACATATTCCCAATAGCACCGTCCGGTGGAATCGCAATAATCCATTATTTCCGTCATGGTCTGCATCGAGTATATTTCAGGAGTCTCCATGGAAGTCTTGCCTTCCTCCACCACGGCTCCTCCGCCAACGCTGAAGACGGTCCATGGCTCGGTCTCATGTCCGTCGGAAAGTATTGCCTGAAAGCGCAGACCGTTGGGGTGCTGCGACAGGAAATTGTCCGGTTCCCATCTGATTTCCACCTCTTTTCCGCTTTTCCCGAGCACGTCTTCAAGCGCGATGTCGGTCATATGGCCTTTGCCGGTGGCCGCGAGGCTTCCGTAGAGCGTTACTATGTATTTGTCGGCATCGGGATGCTTTTCGGCAAACTGCTCTGCAGCCCATCGCGGCCCCATTGTGTGGCTTGATGACGGGCCGGTGCCGATTCTGTATAGTTCTTTTATTGATTTCATTTGCGAGTCGTTTATTAGTCAAACAGATTTACCACACCTTTATTATATGCAGGAGGTTTGTCTTTAAAACGTTTCAATCGGATTTGGGATGACAAGAATTGTGCAGATGCCGTTTTTTCATTTAGGGAAAATCATTGGAAATGATGATTGCGTCAGTCTTTCATTATAGCTAACTTTGCATTGAAAATGAACGGCATCATATTTCCCATATTGCTTTTGTTGCTCGTGTCGGTCGTCCCTGCAGATATGCTTGCCTCGACCGATGCGCTCGTGCGCACCGAATCGGTCGCAGACACGGTTGTGCTTCAGGAATTTAGCGTAACTTCCATAAAACAGTCAGACAGGCTTTTCGATATGCCTGAGGCCGCCACTGTGATAGGGCGTGCGGAGGCCGAGCGTCTGAATGCAGTCGCCATAAAAAGCCTGTCGGATGTGGTGCCAAACTTCTATATACCCGATTACGGTTCGAGGATTACCTCATCAATTTATGTGAGGGGGATAGGGGCGAGGATGGATCAGCCTTCGGTAGGGCTGAACGTTGACAATGTGCCTGTGCTCAATAAGGATGCATATGATTTCGATTTGGCAGACATCGCTTCTGTCGAGATGCTGCGTGGGCCGCAGACCGCACTCTACGGACGTAACACTATGGCCGGGCAGATCAACATCACCACCCTTTCGCCGTTTCGTTATCAGGGATGGAGGTTTCGTGCCGAGTTCTCTTCTCCTGTCAACGCCAAGGCGTCGGTCGGATGGTATCATAGGTTCGGTTTCCGTCACGGATTGTCTGTTACGGGTGCGTATACTTACTCCAGAGGTTTCTTCAAGAACCGCTACAACGGCAAGATGGTGGATCCGGAGAGGATGTGGAATGTGCGCGCCAAATATATATGGCGTATTTCGGATTCTGTTACTTTGCAAAATGTGCTTGCGGCTTCGTCGCTTCATCAAGGCGGGTATGCCTACGAAAGCGTGGAGTCGGGACAAATAGCTTTCAACGATACTTGCTTTTACCGTCGTTTCCTTCTCAGCGATGGGTTGACTCTGAAATGGAATTCCGAGAAATTCACGCTTTCTTCAATCTCGTCGTTCCAGTATATCGATGACAATATGACGCTCGATCAGGACTTCCTTCCCCTTGATTATTTTACGTTGACACAGAAGAAGAAGGAGCCGGCTTTCACGCAAGACGTAGTAGTGCGCTCAAAGTCGGCTGACTCTAAGTATTCGTGGTTGGCAGGAGCTTTCGGGTTTTACAAGCATTTGCATATGCTTGCACCGGTAACGTTTCATGATTACGGCATTGCCGAGCTGATAGAGCAGCACCGCAACGAGGGGAATCCGTCCCATCCCATAAGCTGGGATTCGCGGAGTTTTCCGCTTAACAGCGATTTCACGATTCCTGTTTTCGGTTTTGCGGTCTATCATCAGTCTGACCTGCGTCTCGGCAGGTGGAGGCTGTCGGCGGGACTGCGTCTTGATTACGAGCACGCCGCTATGGACTATCGCAGCTATTGCTCCACTGGGTATATGATTTATGGCAGGCAGCCTGACGGTTCTTTTGCGCCCGAAAGACATGTTGACATAGACATCGACGATTCGGGCAGACTTTCGAAGGAATTTTTCAACTTCATTCCCAAGATTACGGTTCTTTATGAGCTGCCGACTCCTGATTCCTCCAACGTATATATTAATGTGGCCAAGGGGTACAAGTCGGGCGGATTCAACACACAGATGTTTTCCGATGTGCTTCAGCAGCGCTTGATGGGCATAATGGGAATAGGAGCTTCTTATGACATTGACAGGATGGTGAGCTATAAGCCTGAGTATTCATGGAACTTTGAAATCGGTTCGCATCTCGGCTTTTTCAAAGGCAGGCTTGTCGCAGATGTGTCGGTGTTCTACATAGATTGCCGCGACCAGCAGCTGACGATGTTTCCGGACGGCACGACTACTGGGCGTATGATGACCAATGCAGGGAAGACCAGGTCGTTCGGACTGGAGGCGTCGGTTTCGGCCGCGCCTGCGGACAATCTTTCCATACGTGCCTCTTATGGATATACCAATGCCAAGTTCAGAAAGTTTTTTGACGGGCATGAGGATTTTTCAGGACGCTATATACCTTACGCGCCTCAAAATACATTGTTCTTTCAGGCGGTCTACACATTGCCGATTCGCCATAAAATCTTGCGCAGGATAGAGTTCGACGCCAATCTACGTGGTACCGGAAAGATATACTGGAATGAATCCAACACGCTTCATCAAGGGTTTTATTGTCTTCCGGGCGCTTCTGTTGCTCTGGAGGCTGACAAATGGCTGATACGTGTTTTCGGCACAAACCTGTCGGATACACGTTATCATACGTTCTATTTTCAGTCGATTGGCAACGAGTTCCTTCAACGAGGCAAGCCATGGCAGATAGGAGTCTCTGTTTCCGCGCATATATGAAGTCGATTAATAACAATAATGAATCTGCTTAAGTCGTTTAATTTTTAACAGCTACTATATATGAATATGAGAAAAATCATTTTTGCGGGGTGCGCCGCTGTGTCGCTTCTCCCGCTTGTGGGCTGCAACAGCAGCGACGATCCGGAATTGCTTGCGACTCACCTTTGCGATACATACAATCTGTTTACGCCTATTTTAGGGTCGAAAGCTTCATTTGCCACACAGTCCAAGTACAGGTTTGACCTTAATGCAACTGCTATGACGGCAACTGCCGAGTGCCAAAACCTTACGTTCGACGGTGCTGTCCACACGTTAAGCATACCTATGGTCAAAATGAAGCTTTTGCGCTTTCCCGGAAATATGGACTATGCCGAGTTTAGTTCTGCAACTGGAATTCTTGACGGCACTGACGGTGCGGTAGGTGGATTTCAATGTGTCTTTTCAGGACTGTTTTATCCGATACCGGAGCCTGTACGTATTCCTACTGTGAATGGACAGACTGCCTATAGGCCGTTTGTGATTGCTCAATATAGGGTCGGTTCGATGTATGATGTGGCTACATTTCCTACAGACGCCACTTATAGGGGCATAACCTCGACCTCTTTCGAGTATAAAGGGCAGCAACAGACTTACAAGACCAAGGCCGGTTCTTATCGTGTTGTTATGAATCCCGGCACTTTGAAGGCTGATGTTGTGCTCTACAACGTCAAGTTTGCCGAGCAGTCCCCTGCGCTTGTGCTTGTGCTAAAGGATCTTGACGTTAAGTTTGAGAGAAACGCATATTCAATTTCAGGAATGAACGTCAATCCTCGTCAGGTGGAAGGCAACAACCTTACCGAGAATGACAGCTTCCCGTTCGAATCGTTCAAATTGAGTACCACTACGGCAGATTTGGCCACAATCAGCATTGAATACACTGTGCGTAACAAAGCTATGGAGGAGGGAATCGGAAATGGCGTTAAAGTCTATTATAAAGGTTCCTTTGCAGGTTCTTACGTGAACAATCCGGATGATCCGTTCAATCCCGACACTTCTGTGGAGTAGAGAATGACCTTACTGTTCAGTCCATATTGAACAGGATTTACGGTATTGATGTGCCGAATCATGATTTCTGTGATTCGGCACATTTTAATTATGGATGTAAGCTTGTCGGTTGATGGGTTTTGTGCGCAATATTCTTTTCTTGCAGCGTGTGTTTGGCATATTGCCATACCTAAGGCTTGTGTTAAATGACTTTCGCTTTCATTTTTAAAGCAGGAAGGTTTTGTTTAATTAAGAAAAATTAGTACCTTTGCACAAAATATTGCTTCGCCCCTCCTCGCTAAGCAAGATTGAAGAGAACTAACCAACTAATACTAAAACGATTATATGAACCTCTTGATGGAGATTGGCAACGGCCCGTTGGCTATTACCGCGACTATTACCGGTATTGGCCTCGTCTTTGCTGCGCTTCTTATTGCAAAGCTCATCTCTCCGAAATCGTATTCTGTCAAAAAGTCAGAGCCATACGAATGTGGTATCCCTACACGTGGCGAATCTATGATTCAGTTCAAGACGGGTTATTACATTTTCGCTATCCTCTTCCTCATTTTTGACGTGGAGACTGTGTTCCTTTACCCTTGGGCGGTGATTGCTCGCTCGCTCGGTGTGCAGTCTCTTCTCTGCATCGGAATCTTCTTATTCATTCTTGTTTTGGGCCTTGCTTATGCTTGGCGGAAAGGAGCCCTCAAATGGACGTGAAAATTAAAAGCATGAAGCGTGAGGACTTCAAGGACAACGAATACATCGATAAGCTTGTCGAAGAACTCAACGCCACCGGCGCGAATGTAGTGGTCGGTAAGTTGGATCAGCTCATCAACTGGGGCCGTGCAAATTCTCTGTGGCCTCTGTGTTTCGGTACGAGCTGCTGTGCCATCGAGTTTATGTGTCTCGGCGCCGCTCGTTACGATATGGCTCGCTTTGGTTTTGAGGTGGCTCGAAATTCGCCTCGTCAGGCAGACTACATAATGGTGCAGGGAACCATCGTGCATCGTATGGCTCCTGTTCTTAGAAGGCTCTATGAACAGCTTGCTGAGCCGAAATACGTTATCGCCGCAGGTGGATGTGCCGTTTCTGGAGGGCCTTTCAAGAATTCGTATTGCGTGCTTCCCGGGGTGGACAAGATTCTTCCGGTGGATGTCTACATTCCCGGATGTCCTCCGCGTCCGGAGGCTATGTTCTACGGTTTGATGCAGCTCCAGCGCAAGATCAAGGTGCAGCGCTTTTTCGGAGGGGCCAACCGTAAGGAAAAGATTCAGGAGTTTTTCGCCCAACATCCAGAAGAGAAAGACAAATATTAAGACTATCCCGAGTGTCCGGTTTGCGTAGGCAATTAATTTCTAAGTTGCCGGTGAATGCTGCGGGACATACATCTTCACCATAAACTCGATTTCAAAATATGAGCGATATAAAAGAAAGAATCAGAAAGATTTGTCCCAGTGCCGTTTTTGAGGACGGGGAGATTCTTTTCGTAGAGGTGTCCGAGCCTGAGTGGTATGGCTTTGCCAAGGCTCTGAGAGACGACCTGAAGTTCGACCTGCTTTCTGCAGTGGTCGGTATGGATTGGAAAGACTCACTCGGGGTAGTGTATTATCTGACATCCACTTCCAGGAATTGGGAGATGATCGTGGTGAAGGTCGCTGTTGCCGACCGCGAGAATCCGATGATTCACTCAGTCTCGGATTTATGGCATGTGGCCAATTTCCAGGAAAGGGAAGTGTTTGACTTTTATGGAATCAAGTTCATAAACCATCCTGATATGCGTAGGTTCTTCCTGCGCAACGACTGGGTGGGCTATCCTCTTCGCAAGGATTATGATGCAAATCCTGAAATCAACCCTATACGTCTCACCGACGAAATCAATGAGGATGATTCGGTGTCTTATGTAGAGGACAAGGACGGCAAAGTCAAGGCGGTGAAGAAAAACGTCTTTGAGAAGGAGGACTATGTGGTCAATATAGGGCCTCAGCATCCTTCCACTCACGGCGTGATGCGTTTCCGCGCTGCCGTAGACGGCGAGACTGTCAAGAAAGTGGATGTCGTTTCAGGATACATACACCGTGGAATTGAGAAGCTTTCTGAAGGTATGACATATCCTCAGATACTTCATTTTACTGATCGTATGGACTATATGTCGGCGCATCAGAACCGCCATTGTCTGTGTATGTGCATTGAGAAGGCTCTCGGTCTTGAGGTTCCGCGCCGTGCGCAGGTAATCCGGGTTATGATGGATGAGCTGATGCGCATTTCGTCCCACCTGCTTTCGTTCGGATGTACGGCTATGGACCTTGGTGCCACCACGGCGTTCTTCTACGGATTCCGTGAGCGTGAGATGGTGCTTGACATTTTCGAGAAGACGTGCGGTGCCCGTATGTCTATGAACTATAACGTTATCGGAGGTGTAATCGCAGACCTGCATCCTGATTTCCAGAAAGACGTGAAAGCTCTTATCGAAATTATGCCGTCTCGTCTGAAGGAATATCACAAGGTTTTCACAGGCAATGTAATAGCTCAGAATCGTATGCGCAATGTCGGTATGCTTTCTAAAGAGGATGCTGTCAATTATGCCATAACTGGCCCGTCCGGACGCGGTTCTAACTGGAGCTGCGATTGCCGCAAGAAGCATCCGTATTCCATATATGCGGAGCTTGACTTCAACGAGGTGCTAGAAGATGGGTGCGATTCTTTTGCCAGATATATGGTGCGTATGCGTGAAATCGAGGAGAGCTGCAAGATTCTTGCGCAGCTTGTCGATCAGATTCCTGATGGTCCGATTCGTGCTCAAGTGCCAAAGCTTATAAAGCTCCCCGAGGGTCGCTGGTATCAGCAGGTGGAGGCTTCGAGAGGCGTATTTGGAGTGTATATAGAGTCTGACGGTCAGAAGAATCCTTACCGTGTGCACTTCCAGAGCCCGTGTTTCAATCTTGTAGGCGTGATGGACTTGACCTGTCAAGGCTATATGATTGCCGACCTGATAACCATCGGTGCAGCTTTGGACTTCGTGATTCCTGATATAGACCGTTGATTCTCGCTTCACGTCATCTTTTTATAGAATTGTTTTTAACCACAATAAGATAGTAAAACCAACTCCGATGTTTGATTTCGGTATATGGACCTCTTGGTTCAACAATCTTTTGACCGGCTGTATGCCGGGCTGGGCCGCAACCCTCATTGAATGTGTGGTCATAGGTGTGCTGGTGCTTGCCACCTACGCTCTGTTGGCTCTTTTCTACATCCTTTACGAGCGTAAGCTTTGTGCATGGTTCCAATGCCGCCTTGGCCCTATGCGTGTCGGCAAATGGGGACTGCTGCAGGTTTTCGCGGATATGTTCAAGATTCTGATTAAAGAGCTTATCTCACTGAAAGGCACTGACAAGTTCCTTTTCAAACTGGCTCCGTATCTTGTGATTACCTCGTCTGTCGTCATGCTTGCCTGTCTTCCTTGGGGGCGTGGATTGCAGATAATCAATTACAACATAGGCATATTCTTTGTGCTTGCCGTGTCGTCTGTCGGAGTGCTCGGCATATTGCTTGCCGGTTGGTCTTCCAACAACAAGTATACTCTCATAGGTGCTATGCGAAGCGGTGCCCAGATGGTCAGCTATGAGCTTTCGTTGGGTTTGGCAATCATCACAATAGTGCTTTTTGCCGGAACTATGAACATCAACGAGCTCGTATATGCGCAGAACGACGGCTGGTTCATATTCAAAGGACACATACCGGCCATAATCGCTTTCTTGATTTACGTAATCGCTGCCACGGCAGAGACTAACCGTGGCCCCTTTGACCTTCCGGAGGCCGAGCATGAGCTTACGGCAGGCTACCATACGGAGTATTCTGGTATCCATTTCGGTTTCTTCTATCTTGCAGAGTATCTGAACCTTTTCATTGTATCGGGTATAGCGTCTCTTATGTTCCTCGGAGGTTGGATGCCTCTTCACATTCCTGGCTGGGACGGCTTTAATGAAGTTATGAACTGGATTCCGTCAATCGTATGGTTTCTCGGCAAGGCATTCTTCATTTCCTATGTGATAATATGGTTCAAATGGACCTTCCCCCGTGTGCGTATCGACCAGATGCTTGCATTTGAGTGGAAATACCTGATGCCTTTCTCTTTGGCAAATCTTGTGCTTATGGCAGTCTTCGTGGCTCTCGGATGGCACTTCTGATCTCCTCTATAAGTCTATATAATTAGAATATTAACAGCAAAACAATTAGTATACAATATGAGCGCCAATTTTGGAACAGTGACTCAAGTTATCGGCCCGGTGATCGACGTTTCGTTTGAAGGCGGCAAAGAGGCCATACCTCCCATTTATACAGCTCTCAGCGTTGAGCGCGATAACGGTGAGACTTTGATTCTTGAAGTAGAGCAGCACATAGGGGAAGATACCGTAAGGTGCGTTGCTATGGAAAGCACGGACGGTCTTCGCCGAGGTGTCAAGGTGCAGAATCTTGGCCATCCGATTTCTGTTCCTACAGGCGGTCAGGTGAAAGGACGTCTGCTCAACGTAATAGGCGATGCTATTGACCATCTGCCGGAGCTTGACCGCGAGAATCTCAGAAGCATTCATCAGCCTGCTCCGGTATTCGATGACCTTGCAATTTCTACGGAAATACTCTTCACGGGAATCAAGGTGATTGATCTTCTTGAGCCTTATTCCAAAGGCGGAAAAATCGGTTTGTTCGGTGGTGCCGGTGTGGGCAAGACCGTGCTTATCCAGGAGCTCATTAACAATATTGCAAAGGGACATAACGGCTTTTCCGTGTTCACCGGCGTAGGTGAACGTACGCGTGAGGGTAACGACCTTCTCCGAGAAATGATTGAAAGCGGAATTATCCGGTATGGAGAGAAGTTCCAGGAAGGGATGGAAAAAGGCGAGTGGAATCTGAAGGATGTCGATATGAATGAAGTCGGCAAGTCTCAGTGTACTCTTGTTTTCGGTCAGATGAACGAGCCGCCGGGTGCTCGTCTGCGCGTAGCTCTTTCCGGTCTGACAGTGGCCGAGCAGTTCCGCGACAGCGAAGGTGGCGGTAAGGAAGTTCTCCTCTTCATCGACAATATCTTCCGCTTTACGCAGGCAGGTTCGGAGGTTTCGGCTCTTCTCGGCCGTATGCCTTCTGCTGTGGGTTATCAGCCTACGCTTTCTTCGGAGATGGGTATTCTTCAGGAACGAATCACTTCAACGAAACAAGGAAGCATCACTTCGGTGCAGGCCATATATGTGCCTGCCGACGACTTGACTGACCCGGCTCCGGCCACAACTTTCAGCTTCTTGGATGCCACCACCGTGCTTAGCCGTAAGATTGCTGAGCTTGGTATTTATCCTGCAGTGGATCCGCTTGAGTCAACGTCGCGTATCCTTGACCCGAACATCATCGGCGAGGAGCATTACAATGTGGCTCAGCAGGTGAAGCAGCTTCTTCAGAAGTACAATGAGCTTCAGGATATCATTGCGATTTTGGGCGTGGATGAGTTGAGCGATGCGGACAAGCTCGTAGTGGCGCGTGCACGTAGAGCGCAAAGGTATCTGTCGCAGCCGTTCTTTGTAGCTGAACAGTTCACTGGACTTCCGGGTGTCATGGTTCCGCTTGCAGAGACAATCAGAGGCTTCAAGATGATTCTCAGCGGCGAGATGGATGAGTATCCCGAGCAGGCGTTCCTCAACGTCGGTACTATTGACGAGGCAATAGCCAAAGGCAAGAAAATGCTTGAGGAAGTCAAGTAAGACAGTAATCGTATACATTAGGCTCTTAAAAAGACGCATAGACATAAAATCATTTCTTAGACAATATGACACTTGAAATTATTTCGGCCCATGAGGTAATGTTTAAAGGAGAGGCGGATTCGGTAACTCTTCCGGGGGAACTCGGCCAGTTCACGGTTCTCAGAAACCATGCTCCGATTATCTCGGTGCTTGTGGAAGGGAAAGTGTCTTATCGCACTTCCGACGGGTCGGAGAAGGATTTGTCGATAAAAGGGGGAATTGCGGATGTCGAGAACAACGTGGTTTCCGTGTGTATCTATTGAATCCTCCCTGATGGCTTATTCTAAGCGAATGTTTTATTTTGCGTCAGTATAAGGGTAGTACAAAATAATCTTTTGCCGCCAAGGGCTTTGTCTGACGGAGGCGAGACTCTTTAAAAAATCGATGACTAAGAAATTTTATCACATAATTGCAGTGATTCTGGCTGTTGTCTTGGCTTTTCCTGCGAGTGTTTTCGCGTCAGGCGGCGCGTCGCACGGACACGAAGAGGAAGGACTCGATGTTAAGACCATCATATTCGAGCATCTTGGCGATGGCTACGGATGGGAAGTGCCGTTCAATCATGCTTATCGCATTCCTCTTCCGGTCATTGTGAAAGCCGAAGACGGCCAGTGGTTCTGTTTTTCTTCCGGCAGTCTGACGGAAGTCATCGTTACCGAGGATGAGGCTTCCGGAAAAAAGGAGAAGCATCTTGTCCCTGTCGTCAGGAAGATTGAGCGCGACGGGAAGACTTATGAATTTGTAATCGCCAAAGTCAGTGAACACAAGGACAAGGTCGTTCAGATTTTTCCGCTCAGCGCGCAGGAGGAAGCTGCTGTGAAGACGAAAGCGGACAGCATTGCCGTTGCGTCTCATATTGATGCTTCCAAGGCGGTGGTTCCCGGTTACGTGAACTTTGATGGCAGTTATTACAGGGAGTATCGCACATTTGACATTTCCATAACAAAGAATGTTCTCGCCCTTTTTATTTGCGCAGTGCTCGTTACGCTTATGGTAATGAGTGTGGTTAGGCATTATGCAAAGAAAGGTATGCGTGCACCCCGTAAAGGTATGGGCTTTATGGAGATGTGTCTAGTCCGGAAAAGTGTTGACCGTCAGATTCAACATTTTTTAGTAAAATGTGTGAAGAAAACAAAAAATTCTGGGACGAATCTCAGATTTCGGCAATCAATGCCTGGCACAGCAGCGGAAAAAGTTTCAGTCAGATTGACGAGGAATACAATTTTGCGGTCGGGACATTGTTTACAATAGTAAAT
>CAJSYI010000029.1 GCA_910573745.1 Muribaculaceae bacterium
AGAAGGCATGTCCATAGACGCTTCGTCCCTGCCGTCGGGGCTGTACGTGGTTGTCATGACCATTGACGGAACGGTGGTTGACAGCGTGAAATTCAACAAAATGTAAAAAAACGAGATATGATAAGGAATCGGGAAATGCTGTTTTCCCGATTCCGATTGTCCAACACAAAAACTTAGAAATATGGAAATGAAGAGTTACAACAGACTGAGAACGACCCTGGCGGTGATGGCTGCGGCTTTTTTATGCCTCACTGCATACGCGGACGACGGCATATTCCTCGCAAAACCGGAAAAGGCGGGTTCGTTGGCCGAGATTGTCGGTGAGAAGGCAAACGAGATAGATTCCCTGGCGGTAGAAGGACCGTTGAACGAAGCGGACTTCAACACATTGTGGGAAATGGGCTACAAAGGATGGCTCGAATACCTCGACCTCTCCAAGGCCAAACCGGAAGGGGACAGGATCCCCGACAATGCCTTCTTCCACGAAGAGGAACAGGCCGAATATGGCAGTTATTTCAAAAGAGGCATGATGCCTTTGCCTTATCTGAACACGGTCATTCTTCCGGAAAACCTGAAAGAAATAGGTGAACACGCTTTCGCATACACAAGGATCAAAAGCATCATACTCCCTGAAAGCCTGCAAAGAATCGGAATCGGGAGCTTCTACAGATGTCCTGCCCTTGAGGGTAAGATAACCGTTCCCGACGGACTGAAAGAGCTGCACGGACATTCATTTGCGGAATGCCCGAGAATCACAGAGGTGGAAATCCCGCATTCAGTAAAATCAATCGGGGCGTACTGCTTCGACAAATGCCACAATCTCAGAACAGTGAGCTTCTCCGAAGGACTGGAAGGCATCCTTTTTTGCGCGTTTCGCGAAACAAGCCTGGAAACACTTGTCTTGCCAAAGAGCCTTTCATCAATAACTGACGGTGCCTTCTGCGACGTGACGACCTTAAAGAGCATATATTCACTGAATCCTAAGGCTCCGTACGCCCTCAGCATATACGTAAACGGGGTGCCTGCAAAAAAGACGAAGACATCCGAAAAACCGAAAAGATTCGGACAAGACCATATCTATTCCTTCTCTGGCACACCCACTGACATTCCGGTCTACATCCCGGTCGGCTCCTTCAGCAATTATTTCGCTTTGGGATGGGCAAGATTCACAAACCTGACAGAATGCGAAGACCTGCCGGAACTACCCCATTCCGGAATCGAGGAAATGTCAGCCTATGAAGAAAACACAGCCGATGCCTCAATAAGCGTCAGGAACGGCAGGCTGATTATAGAAAGCGGGGCTGACCTCGGTTTCACTGTCCACACGCCCGACGGAACAAGAATCGCGAGCGGAAAGACAAAGGCCGGGACAGCAAGCATAGTGTTGCCGGAAGGCGTATATCTCGTACGCGCCGGCAAGACTGCATCCAAAGTCTTAATCTGACACCAAAACCCGGCTATACAACACATTCACTCAACCCGGGATGCGCCCAAAAACAGACTACGCTTCCCGTTTTTCACACCGGCACTTCTATAGGAAGATTTGATTGACACAATTGTAGGATTTAACGGCAAAATTAGGGAATACGCAAAATAATGCCTAACTTTGCGGCGATTTTCGGGACGTTACGCGTCCTGAACTTGGTCGCACCCGGAAAAATCCGTGCGTATGCGACTCTAAACAACTGAAATCATAATTTTTAGCCAAAAGCTATGTTGAAGAATACCAATGTAAAGTCCGTAGAACACGTAGTAATACGTTTCTCAGGCGACTCCGGCGACGGCATGCAGCTCGCCGGCAACATTTTCTCGAACGTTTCGGCAGGAGAAGGCAACCAGATATCCACCTTCCCTGACTATCCTGCCGAAATCCGCGCCCCGCAGGGCACGCTCAGCGGCGTGAGCGGATTCCAGGTAAACCTCGGCCACGCCGTCCACACTCCCGGCGACGAAGCCGACGTGCTCGTGGCCATGAACCCGGCAGCGCTCAAAACCAACCTGAAGTTCCTGAAATCAACCGGAATAATCATCTGCGACAGCGACACGTTCCGCCCTGCCGACCTCAAAAAGGCCGAGTACACTACCGATGACCCGATCAAGGAACTCGGAATCGACAAGCGTCGCGTGCTTCTCGTGCCGATGACGGAGCTCGTAAAGCGCACGCTCGAAGGAAGCGGCCTCGACCAGAAGGCCATGCTCAAGTGCAAGAACATGTTCGCGCTCGGCCTCATATGCTGGCTCTTCGAGCGTCCCGTGGACAGCGTGCTCGCCAAGCTTAAGGCAAAATTCGCAAAAAAACCGGAAATCTACGAGGCAAACGCCAAAGTGATACGCGCCGGATGGGACTGCGGGCACAACACGCATTCATATATGCCCACCTACCGCGTAGAGACAGAGTCAGTGGAACCGGGCATCTATACCGACGTCAACGGCAACACCGCCACCGCATGGGGTCTCATCATGGCCTCAGAAAAGAGCGGACGCCCCCTTTTCCTCGGCTCATACCCCATCACCCCGGCCACCGACATCCTGCATGAACTCGCCAAGCGCAAAGACCTCGGCGTGAAGGCCTGCCAGATGGAAGACGAGATAGCCGGAGTATGCTCCGCAATCGGCGCGTCATACGCCGGACACCTGGCCGTAACGTCAACTTCCGGACCCGGCCTCGCGCTCAAGAGCGAAGCCATCGGACTGGCAGTGATGGCCGAGCTCCCGCTCGTGGTGATCGACGTGCAGCGCGGCGGCCCATCCACCGGACTCCCGACGAAGACCGAGCAGACCGACCTCATGCAGGCCCTCTACGGCCGCAACGGCGAGTCGCCGATATGCGTGCTTTCCGCCGTATCACCGACCGACTGCTTCCATATGGCTTTCGAGGCCGCACGCATCGCAATCGAACACATGACTCCCGTAATCCTCCTCACCGACGCGTTCATAGCCAACGGCTCGTCGGCATGGCGTGTGCCTGAGGAAAGCGAGTATCCCGAAATCAAAGTGCCGTTCGTCACCGACGAGCAGCTTGCCGCGGAATGGAAGCCATACAAGCGCATCGGCGAGAACTTCGCCCGCGCATGGGCCATCCCTGGCACCAAGGGCGCGATGCACCGCGTGGGCGGCCTGGAAAAGGATTTCGAGACTTCCGTGATATCCAACGACGGAGCCAACCATGCCCTCATGATTGAGACGCGCCGCAGCAAAGTGGCCAAAATAGCCAATTCCGTCCCCGACCTCACCATCGCAGGCGAGAAAGACGCCGACACGATCCTCGTGGGCTGGGGCGGCACCTACGGCCATCTCTACACTGCAATGGAAGAGCTCAACGCCGACGGCAACGAGAACCACAAAGTGGCCCTCGCCCAGTTCAGATACATCAACCCGATGCCGAAGAACGCCATCGAAGACCTCAGCCGCTTCAAGCGCATCATCGTGGCAGAACTCAACACCGGACAGTTTGCCGATTATCTCCAGATGCACATGCCTGGCCACGAGATACTGCGCATAAACAAAGTGGAAGGCCAGCCCTTCCTCGTCAAAGAGATCGTGGACGGAGTAATCAAACACATAGAGCAGAAATAAGGAGGAAAACGCAATGGAAAACAATCAGAACCAATACACACCTTCCGACTACAAGAACAAGCAGAGCGTGCGCTGGTGCCCCGGATGCGGCGACCACGCCATCCTCAACGTGCTCCACAAGGCAATGGCCGAACTCCAGATTCCGCCAGAACAGACCGTGGTCGTCTCCGGCATCGGATGCTCCTCGCGTCTGCCCTACTACATGAACACCTACGGCATGCACACCATCCACGGGCGTGCCGCAGCGATAGCCACCGGAGTGAAGACCTCGCGTCCCGACCTGACCGTCTGGCAGATTTCGGGCGACGGCGACGGACTCGCCATAGGCGGCAACCACTTCATCCACGCCGTGCGCCGCAACATCGACCTCAATATGCTGCTTTTCAACAACAAGATCTACGGTCTGACAAAAGGGCAGTATTCACCGACCACCGACCGTGGCACCGTAACGAAGTCAAGCCCCTACGGCACCACGGAAGACCCGTTCATCCCCGCAGAGCTTTGCTTCGGCGCACGCGGCACATTCTTTGCCCGCAGCTTCGACGTGGCGCTCGACACCACGAAGGAAGTGATGGTGGCGGCCGCCCGCCACAAAGGCGCATCTGTGGTGGAAGTGCTCCAGAACTGCATGATATTCAACAACGGCGCCTTTGCCTGGTTCACAGACCGTGAGGAACGCCTCAACCGCACAATCCATCTCCGCCACGGCGAAAAGATGCTGTTCGGCACCGACCTTGACCTCGGACTGGTGCAGGACGGATTCGGGCTCAAGGCAGTGAAGCTCGGAGAAGACGGCTACACGATTGACGACGTGCTTGTGCACGACGCCCACTGCGAAAGCAACTTCCTCCACCAGCAGCTTGCCATGATGGACGGACACTCGCTGCCCATCGCCATAGGCGTGATACGCGACGTGGAGGCTCCCAGCTACGAGACGGAAGTCGCCAAGCAGGTGGAGACAGTAAAGGCCAAGAAAGGATTCAAGAACCTCCGCGACATGATACTGAAGACCACGGAGACCTGGGAAGTGAAGTAACCACCGGTTTCTTCTGACAATACATCAACCAATCGGGACGCACACAAAACGCGTCCCGATTTTTTGTTTTTGCCGTCCGGATAAAAATGCGTAACTTTGCACCTTAATTTTCTTACTGACAAAAAACACTTGAATATGGGAGGTTTCTTCGGAACCACGTCCGTGCGCCCCTGCGTGGCGGACCTTTTCTACGGCACTGACTACAATTCCCACCTCGGCACACGCAGAGGCGGCATGGCAACCTACGATGCCGAGTCAAAGCGTTTCGCACGCTCAATCCACAATCTTGAAAGCACTTATTTCCGCACCAAGTTCGAAGATGAACTCAGCAAGTTCTCCGGAAACTCCGGGATAGGAATCATAAGCGACACCGATGCCCAGCCAATCATAATCAACTCGCATCTCGGGCGTTTCGCAATCGTTACCGTGGCCAAGATATGCAATATCGAAGAGCTTGAGAACGAACTCCTGGAAAGCGGGATGCACTTTGCCGAACTAAGCTCGGGCAACACCAACCAGACGGAACTCGTGGCCCTGCTCATAAACCAAGGCAAGAATCTCCGTGAGGGAATCGAGAACGTGTTCCGAAAAGTGAAGGGTTCATGCTCGATGCTGATACTCACCGACGACGGAAGCCTCATAGCCGCCCGGGACCGACTCGGACGCACACCTATAGTAATCGGCAAGAAAGACGGAGCCATGGCAGCCACGAGCGAAAGCAGCGCGTTCCCGAATCTCGACTACGAAACCGACCGTTTCCTCGGCCCCGGCGAAATCGTGCGTCTGCATCCTGACAGGGTAGAAACAATAAAGGAGCCGGAGGAGCAGATGCAGGTATGCTCGTTCCTGTGGGTTTACTACGGATTCCCGACATCATGCTATGAAGGCCGCAACGTCGAAGACGTGCGTTTCCGTTTCGGAGAGGAAATGGGGAAAAACGACGCTTCGGAAGTGGACTGCTGCTGCGGCATACCTGACTCAGGCGTGGGGATGGCCCTCGGATACGCATGCGGAAAAGGCGTGCCTTACAAGCGTGCCATATCGAAATACACACCGACATGGCCCCGCAGCTTCACTCCTTCGCGCCAGGAACTCCGCAACCTCGTGGCCAAGATGAAGCTCATCCCCAACCGTCAGATGCTCGACGGACAGCGCGTGCTCTTTTGCGACGACTCCATCGTGCGCGGGACACAGCTCCGCGACAACACCAAAGTCCTCTACGACTACGGCGCAAAGGAGGTTCACATAAGGATAGCATGCCCGCCGCTCATCTACAGCTGCCCCTTCGTGGGCTTCAGCGCATCGAAAAGCGACCTTGAGCTAATCACCCGGCGCATAATCAAAGAGCTGGAGGGAGACCCTGACAAGAATCTGGAGAAATACGCCACCACCGGTTCGCCGGAATATGAGAAGATGGTCGATATAATCCGGGAACGCTTCGGGCTGACGTCGCTGAAGTTCAATTCGCTTGAGACGTTAATAAAGGCCATAGGGCTGCCCAAGTGCAAAGTCTGCACGCATTGTTTCGACGGCTCATCCTGCTTCTGAACCGACATTACACCAAAGACTGCACATACGTCCGGCTTGAACCACGTGTTCAGGCCGGACGCTTTATGAGACGGCTGATTTCGCCAGCCCAAAGGACAAGAGAAGTGGAGCCTATTATGACAAGCCAGTCGGAAAGGCGCAAGGGAACCACATTGAAAAGTCCGCCGCCGAACTGGACTATGAGAACCTGCCCGACGAATATGCACGCCACGATGAAAAGGAAGCCTCGGCAACCGCGCAGCCTAAGAGCCGACCGTCCTGTGGCGAAAGCCCGTGCATTGAACATGTTCCAGAACTGCATGAACACGAATATCGTGAAGAAAAGCGAAAGCTCATAGGGCGTGAGACTATGGCATGCCCCTACCGCGGCCCTTCCGATTTCAGCAAGAGAGGCAATGTCAGTGCGTTCGAAATAATACAGAAGCACGATAAGCACAAGGAAGCACGCCGCACCCGTCGCAGCTATCGACCGCCACATACCGCGTGATATTATGAACGACTTCCGGTCGCGCGGCATGTCGCGCATCACGGCTTCCGACGGAGGGAGCGATGCCAACGCCATCGCCGCGAAAGTGTCCATTATCAGGTTGACCCACAGCATCTGCGTTACCGTGAGCGGCGATTCCATATCCATAAACGCGCCAAAAAGCACCACCAGACATGCCACTACGTTGACCGTAAGCTGGAAGAGGATGAAACGCTGGATGTTACGGTAAAGCGAACGCCCCCACATCACGGCACGGCCTATGGATGTGAACGAATTGTCGATTATGGTGATGTCTCCGGCTTCCTTGGCCACGGCCGTGCCGTCGCCCATGGCCAGACCGACATGCGCCGCCTTCAAGGCGGGAGCGTCGTTGGTTCCGTCGCCGGTTACGGCCACCACCTCGCCTCGTGCCTGCAATGCCTCCACGAGCCTCTTCTTGTCGAGAGGACGAGCGCGGGCTATGATTTTCAGATCCTTGACCCTCTCCACAAGCTCAGCATCGGAAAGCCCGGCAAACTCCGTGCCGGTAATCATATTGATGTCAGAATCCTCCGCATCGTCCCACAGCCCGATACGGCGTCCTATCTCCTTTGCAGTCCCCGGCGTGTCGCCTGTAACCACCTTTATGCCTATCCCGGCGTCAAGCACTTCCCCCACGGCCTCAGGCACATCGAGCCGCACAGGATCCGAGATGGCCGTGATTCCGAGGAAGACAAGATCCTTTCCGGAAATGACGTCTGCCGCACATTGCTCCCCACCGTTGCATATTTCCTTGCAAGCGAATCCGAGAGTGCGCATAGCCTGATTCTGATAACCGGCCAGCAATGCCTTCAACGAATCTTCGTCCGGCCCAGAACCATCACCGCACATCCCGTGCACAATCTCCGGCGCACCTTTCACATGAAGGAAACGCCGTCCGTCCCGACGCTCCACGAGCGTCGCCATATACTTGCGCTCGGTGGAAAACGGTATCTCCTCCACAATCCTTACTCCGCCCCGAATCGCCTCATAATCCTTTCCTCTTGCATAGAGCCAAAGCAGAAGCGCGCCTTCGGTAGGGTTTCCGACAGGCTTCGGGTCTTTGCCGCTCAGGTCGAGCCGGGCAGTGGAATTTACGGCTATCCCCTCCTCGACCACTTCGTCAGCCGTATTGCCGAAGAAGTCCGCATGAGCCACCTGCATACGGTTCTGGGTAAGGGTTCCGGTCTTGTCGGTGCATATCACCGTAGTGGCTCCCATCGTCTCGCAAGCGTGCAGTTTGCGGACGAGATTGTTGGTGCGGAGCATCCTGCGCATGGAATAGGCAAGGGAAAGCGTAACCGCCATCGGCAAACCTTCGGGAACGGCAACCACAATCAGGGTGACGGCAACCATGAGCGTCTTCAGGAAATACGAAAGGAACGAAATCCATCCAAAGTCCACATTGGCGAAATACAGAAGCATCCGGCCTATGACTATCATGACCGCCACTGCATAACTCATGCGTGAAACAAGCTTTCCCAGCCTGCCAAGCTGCTCATCAAGGGGAGTCCTCACGGAATCGTCAATCTGCGCCGCCTCAAACACTTTGCCGTTCTCTGTGGCGTCGCCCACGGCATCCACGACCATCATCCCGTGGCCTTCCATGATTTTTGTGCCACGGAGCACACGGTCGGTCGGGAACGTGGCATCCGGATCCGCGTCGGCAGGATCCGCGCTTTTGCATGCCACAGGTTCACCGGTAAGCGTGGATTCATCCACGCTCATGTCAGTTGACTGAAACAATATGCCGTCAGCCGGAATCTCATTGCCTGTGGACAAGACCACCACGTCGCCCACCACCACGTCGCGTTTCGGAATCTCGACGGAATAACCGTCGCGCACCACCGTAACCGGCTCTTCGTCATTCACCTGGTTCAGAATCCGGAATTCCTTCTCGGCCTTGACCTCAAAAAGGAACGCAAGCCCCGTGGCAAGCATTATGGCCACAAAGATGCCTATCGGCTCGAAAAAGACGCTGAACGACTGCCCGAGACCACAATACTCATAAAAGGATATGGCTATTGAAAGGCCTCCCGCGACAAGGAGTATGATTATCAGCGGATCCCTGAACTTGGCAAGAAACGCCTTCCAAAGAGGCGTGCGTTGGGCGGGGGAAAGCACGTTGACCCCGTATTTCTCACGGCTCTCGGCAACTTCCTGCGACGTAAGACCCGTTTTGCCGATTGCTTCATGTATGTCCTTCTCTGTGTCCATATTGTCTGCGATTATTCAAAACGCGTGCAAAGGTACTGATTATGTCTGACTTGGACAATCAAGGCGCTTGACCCTCAGCCGTCCAGAAACGTTTCATCCAATACCTAAAGCAAAGACAATTAAACCTATGCCCCCGTTTCTTGTTCTAATATTAAAAGATTATTAAATCTTGCTTCCTGCGGACAATCCATCTCACGGAAGCCTGAAAACCCCAAAAACCACACCATTATGAAAACCCGTAGACTTCTGACAGGATTGCTTATTGCGGCATTCGTCTTATCCGCATCGCCTGCACTCGAGGCGCAGTCGATCCATTTCCGTCTTGGTTCCGACGGCGTGGGACTCTCAGTCAATTCCGGCCACCACAGCCACGTACACTATTGTGATGACGACTGGGAAGACTACTACAAACATGCGCGGAAACACTACAAAAAACACCACAAACACCACAAAACAGAATACAAGAAACGGAAAAAACACCATAAACGCCACCACGACAATGGCCATCACTACGGAAAACGTAAAATAAAGGCACATAAGGCGGTCGTGCACCGCAGTTCACACCGTCCGGGGCATAATCACAAGACTGTGGTTCGCCGCACACCCAACGTGCACCGCATTCTCCACAGACGCTGACATCGCTTTTCTTTGTACAGGAAAAACAAGCCGGGATGAATCCTATCTCAAGGTTCATCCCGGCCGGTTTCAATATATGCGGCTATCCGCACATCATGCCTGATGTCCGTGAATCATCTCGAGATGATTCACTTTATGCTCCATTCCACACCGTTCTTCGTGTCCTTGACATCGAAGCCCAGCTCCGAAAGTTTGTTGCGGATAAGGTCAGAAGTGGCCCAGTCTTTGTTGGCCTTGGCATTCGTGCGTATCTCCATCAACAGATCCACGGCTCCCTCAAACGGCTTCATGCCTCCGGTGCTTTCCGCCTCCGAAGAGATGCGGATACCGAGAAGTTCGATGAGGAACGTGTCGAAAAGATGACGGAGCCTCGAAAGGTCTTCGGCGTTAAGTTTGACAAGGCCGTCCGTAGCCTGGTTCACAACCTTGCATGCCTCGAAAAGGTTGGCAATCACCTGCGGCGTGTTCAGGTCGTCGTCCATCGCCTCATAGCACTGTGAGGCGAAATCCGGCAGCTCCACAGTGGATTTCTCAGCCGGGAGCAGATTCTGCAGACGGCGGTAGCCGTCAAGCATCTTCTGCAAAGCCTTCTCCGCCGCCTGAAGAGCCTCATTGCTGAAGTCAACCGTAGAGCGGTAATGGGCCTGAAGGATGAAGAAACGTATCACCATAGGCGCATATGCCTGCGACAGGGCCGGGTGAGAACCGTCATAGAACTGTTCAAGCGTGATGAAATTGTTGTATGACTTGCCCATCTTCTTGCCGTTGATGGTGATCATGTTGTTGTGCATCCAGTAGCGCACCGCCTCATGTCCCTGGGCCGCGACGCTCTGCGCTATCTCGCATTCATGGTGTGGAAACATCAGGTCGAGACCACCTCCGTGTATGTCGAAAGTCTCGCCGAGATATTTCGTGCCCATGGTGGAGCATTCGAGATGCCATCCCGGGAAACCTTCGCTCCAAGGCGAGGGCCAATGCATTATATGCTCAGGAGCGGCCTTCTTCCAGAGGGCGAAATCGAGAGGGTTGCGCTTCTCGTCCTGCCCGTCGAGCGAACGGGTGGTGTTGCGCAGCTCGTCGATGTTGCGTCCGGAAAGCTTGCCGTAGCGATGGTCTTTGTTGTATTTCTCAACGTCGAAGTAGACCGAACCTTGGCTGATATAGGCATATCCGGCTTCAAGTATCCTCTTGATGTATTCTATCTGCTCTATGATATGCCCCGAAGCGTGCGGCTCGATGCTCGGCGGAAGCACGTTGAGCGCATCCATGTCGCGGTGGTAGCGGTTCAGATACATCTGCACCACCTCCATCGGCTCAAGCTGCTCGAGACGGGCTTTCTTCGCGATTTTGTCCTCGCCGGAATCAGCGTCATGCTCCAGATGGCCCACATCGGTGATGTTGCGCACATAGCGCACCTTCAGGCCGAGATGACGCAGATAGCGGTAAAGGATATCAAAAGTGATGGCCGGACGGGCGTGGCCCAGATGGGCGTCGCCATAGACAGTCGGGCCGCAGACATACATGCCCACGTGCCCTTCGTGGAGCGGCGTGAAGCGCTCTTTCGTGCGGCTTAACGTGTTGTAGATTAAAAGATCGTGTTCCATAACGGCGATAATGTCCGGCAATCGTTTCCGAAAATCAATTGTTTCCGATGTTCATGCCGCCTTTGGGAGCGCGCTGCTTGATTTCGCCGAACTGGGCCTCATACTTGTTGATGTTGTCCGTAAGGGCAAACATCAGCTGCTTGGCGTTCTCCGGGCTCATGATTATGCGGCTCACCACCGGCGCCTGAGGCATGCCGGGAGCGGCAAAGATGAAGTCCATAAGGAATTCGTTGGGGCCGTGGCCGATCATCGCGAGATTGCTATATTTTCCGTCAGCGATTTCGGGACGGAGCTGAATCTGAAGCTGGTTTTTGTTTTCTTGCTGTGCCATATTGTCTGGTATGTTATTAAAGTAAATAAATGGTTTATCACTGATTGTCAACGCGGTGGATTCAGGAAAGCGACCGCTTTCCCGGCTTTTACGGCGAGACAGTCCACAAAGATAGCAATTTTTTGTCAATCCGTCAAATCCGTTGCGGATTCCGCATCCAGAATCACTTCACCGGAATGCTTGTTACGGATTGTTTCCGAAACTATCCTCCCGTCGGCCATAGACACCACCCGGTCTGCATATTCGGCCACGGTAGGGTCATGGGTGACTATTACGAAAGTCTGCCCGAGCCGCATGTTCAGGTCGCGTATTATGGCCCGAATCTCATCACGGTTGCGCGAATCAAGGCTTCCTGTAGGCTCATCGGCAAAAACCACCGAAGGCTCGTTTGCCATGGCCCTGGCTATGGCCACACGCTGCTTCTCTCCGCCTGAAAGCTGAGCCGGCTTATGCCCCAGACGGTCTCCCAAACCGAGAAGACAAAGAAGCTCTTTTGCCCTCGCCTCCGCCTTGCTGCGGCTCTTGCCCCCGATCATGGCAGGCATGGCCACGTTCTCAAGTGCCGTGAACTCCGGAAGGAGCTGGTGGAACTGAAACACAAAACCTATGTTGGCATTCCTGAACGCCGACAGTTTCCTGTCTTTCAGCCCCGTAACATCTGTGCCGTCGTAGCATACACGTCCCGAATCGGGAGAATCGAGCGTACCGGCTATCTGCAAAAGCGTGGTCTTCCCCGCTCCGCTCGGCCCGACGATGGCGAGAATCTCGCCATCGGATATTTCCATGTCAATCCCACGGAGCACCTCCAGGTCGCCATAAGATTTGCGTATTCCTTCTATCCTGATCATTTCTTCTATTTTTGAATTCCAATACAGGTCAGACCCGCGCAATGGCACGAATGGCATGATTGGCCATAAATATGCCGAACAAGGCCGGAATAGAGGCCAATGTGCCGTACGACGTCCTCTTGTTGGTCTCTTCCACTTCAAGGAGGGAATGCTTGCCCGCCGGCTCCATAGAACACACGGTGGTCAACGGGCTCCTCACCCCGGCTTTCCTGAGACGCTGCCTGACAGCCCTGGCCAGCCCGTCATCGCGTGTCTGCCACAGATCCATATAGCACACCTTCGTAGGGTCGATGCGGCCGCCGGCCCCCATCGACGACACCACCGGGACACGGCGGCGCAGACAGCGGGACAGCAATGCCACCTTAGGCCCTACGGTGTCGATGCAGTCGAGGACATAGTCGAAATCACCATCGAGGATTTCGTCCACCTCATCTTCTCCGACATACATCTGGAGGGCATCTATGACGGCCTCCGGATTGATGTCGTGGAAACGTTCGGCATACATTATGGCCTTGGAACGCCCCACGTTGGAGCGCAAGGCTATCAGCTGGCGGTTGATGTTGCTCTCCGCCACATTGTCGGCATCTATAACCGTCATCTTGCCTATGCCGGAACGCACAAGCATCTCGGCGGCATAGCCTCCTACCCCTCCGGCTCCCACGATCAGCACCGAAGCATCGCGCAGGCGTTCCATCGCGTCGAACCCGAGCAGACGCTCCGTACGGTCGTCCCAACGCTCATTTGCCGGATCGGCGGAATAATTCCCTGAAGGCATCTTCATGACAGGACCGACGCTTTGAATCCGGCCTTCTCTATTGCCGACATCACAGAAGAAGCGTCAGGCACCGGGGCGTCCCCGACGTATGTCAATGTCTTGTCGGGCGAGGCAAGGTCGAACTCCCATGCCGAAGCAGGAGCCAACGGCTCTATGGCCTTAAGAATAGCAGACGTGCAACCGCCGCATTTCGCATTTGTCTTGAATTTCATATACTGAAGTTTTTACCTTAATTTCATTTTTCTCAGCCGGAGAGAATTTCCAACCACACATACCGACGACAACGCCATTGCCGCAGAAGCCATCATCGGATTGAGCATAAATCCGAAGAAAGGATAAAGCACACCGGCGGCAATCGGCATTCCGACCACATTGTAGATGAATGCCCAGAAAAGGTTCTCCTTTATGACACGCCTCGTGGCGGCAGAAAGCCTCAATGCCCTCGGCAACCCGGAAATGTCGGCCTTTGAAAGGGTGAGCTGAGCCGTCTCGATGGCTATCTCCGACCCCGTGCCCATTGCCACGGAAACGTCGGCCAGCGCCAGTGCCTCGGAATCGTTTATGCCGTCGCCAACCATGGCCACCTTATGTCCGTCCTTCTTAAGAGCCTCAACGACGGCTGCCTTGCCTTCCGGACGCACTTCGGCAACGACCTGTTCGATTCCTGCCAGCGAAGCCACATGTTCGGCTGTAGCCCTCTTGTCTCCGGTCAGCAACACAGGCCTTATGCCGATATGCTTAAGTTCCTCTATCGCCTTGCGGGCATCATGCCGCAACTCATCCACGACCTTGAAAGCCAAAACGGCCTTTTCGCCGTTCCCGGCCAATACCGCACCGGCTCCTTCTGAAACAGAATCAGCAACGAAAGTACCGATTTCATCGGGGATTTCAGCCCCTACAAGTTTGGCAAGCGACTCGGTGCCGACCCAATACACTATGCCTGATTCCGACTTTCCGACAATTCCCATACCGGGGTGATACACGAAGTCGTGTATGGGAACCGCCACCGCTCCCAGTTCACGGCACCGGGCCGCCACGGCCTGTGCGAGCGGATGTTCGCTCTTTGTCTCCAAAGAAAGAAAAGCCCCCAGTTCATCGATGTTTTTCGCACCTTTTTCAAGTATGACTTTAGGTCTTCCTTCGGTCAGGGTTCCGGTCTTGTCCAGACATATAGTGTCTATCTTGGATATGTGTTCAAGCGCGGACGCATCTTTGACAAGTATTCCCGAACGCGCACCCCGTCCTATGCCTACCATTATCGCCGTAGGCGTGGCCAGCCCGAGCGCGCATGGACAAGCGATGACAAGCACCGATACTGCTGCCATCACGCCCAACGGGACATTGCCGGCTCCCGACACGGCCCATACCGCAAACGTAATGACCGACAACGTTATCACCGCCGGAACAAACACCCGGCTGATGCGGTCTACAAGCTTCTGCACCGGAGCCTTGGAGCCTTGCGCTTCACGCACGCTCCTGATGATGCGGGCAAGTTCCGTGTCGGCACCCACCGACGACACCGAAACCTCTATCGTCCCCAGTCCGTTCAGGGTGCCTGCACTGACCTTGTCGCCGACGTTTTTCTCCACGCCGGCCGACTCGCCTGAAAGCATGCTTTCATCAACCGCAGTACGGCCTGCACTTACAACCCCGTCGGCTGGCACACGTTCTCCGGGGCGCACCACTATGGCATCTCCTGCGGAAAGGCTGTCAGCACTGACATCCTCCAAAGCTCCGTCGGCAGACAGGCGATGAGCCTCGTCAGGACGAAGGCTCATCAACGCCCTAAGCGCGTTTCCGGTGGAATGCCTGGCACGCAGCTCCATAAGTTTGCCGGTCAGCACGAAGGCAATAATCATCGCAGCCCCTTCGTAATACAAGTCGGCCGACAGAGACCTGCCTTTCCAGTATTCCGGAAACAAGGTGTTGAAAAGGGAGAACAGGAAACTCACCACTGTGGACACGGCGACAAGGCTCTCCATTGACGGAACGCCACGCCACATGTTCCTGAAACCTTTGGCATAAAAGACGCTTCCGCAATAAGACATCACGGCAAGAGCCAATACGCACATCACCCATTCCGCCCCTTGAAAATGGAAGCCTCCCATACATATCACCGCAAGAGGGACGGTGAGCGCCCATGCCACAACCACCTTTCGGCGCATCCGGCCGTATGCCGCAAGCTCCTCTTCCTCCTGCCTCCGGATCGCTTCTTCAGCCGTAGGGGCAACAATCATCTCATATCCCGCCGACTGCACACGTTTCGCTATGGTTTCGCTTGAAGTCTGAGAAGGGTCATAGCTCACCGTAACGGAAGAGGCGGCGAAATTAACGGCAGCCTCTTCCACGCCAGGCGTCTCCGCCACGGTCTTCTCCACAGCTGACGCACACACGGCACACATCATCCCCGTTACGGGATATGTGGCCGTCTTCATCTTTCTCTTTGCGGTATTCGACATCATCTGTTCATCCTTATTCGCCACGACTGCGGATAGAGGTTGTTGGCCCGGTTTCCGATGTTCTTCACCCAGCCCAAGGGCAATCCGCCATAGCACACCAGACAGATGCCGCGTGGCACATCCGGCGGCAATGCCACAAGTTCGCGGCGAAGATAGGCGACAGCCTCTTCATAAGAAACCTCCACCTCCGGCAACGCACCTCTTCTATAGGCGTTGCTGAGAGCCAAAGCTGCCGAAGGGATAAAGTCCTTGCCTTTCCGTTCTCCTATATCAACGCCCGAAGCCACTATCCTGGTTTTCTTCGGCAACATATCGAGCAACGAACAAAGCAGAGGCGATGCAGCCTTCAAGACATTCCCGTATGCGGAAAACATATAGCCCTCAGGGAAATGCACAAGGTCTGTGCCGGGAAGTCCAAGTCCACGCTGATTGAATCTTATTTTGCGGTGAGACGCAGCCGCGCTGCCTTCCGGCTTGCGCATCACACCGACAAACAGCCCCTCGCCACGTGTCTTATGCGGCATAAAACGATAGGCCGGACGGCCTGAAAGGCCTCCCGGGATGCCCCATTCTTCCGGAAACCCCATATCGACGCTCTCCAGCCCGAACTCCTCGGCCATCCAGTCAAGCATATCCTCGTTCTCGACACGGTTGAACGTGCAGGTGGAATAGACGAGATATCCTCCCGGACGAAGAGTCTCTACAGCATCGGCCACAATCTCGCGCTGAAGCGACGCACACTGAGCCACAAGGCCTACCGACCATTGGCGGCGGGCCTCAGCATCCTTGCGCATCATGCCTTCACCGGAACAAGGCGCATCCACCATGGCAATGTCAACCTGCCCGGAAAGCGCACGGAAAGCATCTGTAGGAGAATTTGTTATCGCGACATGCGGATAGCCCCATTTGGTAAGGTTCTCTTTCAACGCCCCGACCCGCGACGACTCAAACTCGTTGGCTATCACGACCGAGCCATCAGGCAAAGCATCGATTGCCGCTGTGGTCTTCCCTCCGGGAGCGGCGCAGAAGTCCACAAGCACAGACGGAGCAGAAGCAAGGCGGGACACGATCTCGCGATGAATCATCGATGACGGATCCTGCACGTAGAACGCACCTGAATGAAGCTCCGGCATAAGCGTAAACGCCGGCCTTTCACGCAGATGCAGCCCCGCAGGACACCATTTCACCGGTTCGGCACCGTCAAACGACACAGAAGAACGCTTCCTGCCGTTAAGCCTCACCCCGACCTCAGGAGATTTGCCGAGAGACACGAGCAAAGCCTCCGAATCCATTCCGGACAGGGTTTGCATTTCATCAATGAAGCCTTGAGGCAAGGATGTTGAAGTTTCAGCGGTTTTCATCAATATTACGGTTTTTAAGCGACAAATTTAAGAAATTATATTAACTTTGCACTGCAAAACAAGGACAAAAAATGAATCTTGAGGCAGCACTATATATGATTCCGGTGTCGATAAGCGATGCCGCCCCGTCTGATTTCATCCCGGCGGGCAACATCGGGATTGTGGCCGGAATACGTCATTTCATAGTGGAGAACGTACGTACTGCCAGACGCTTCCTGCGAAGATGCGACCCCTCGTTCCCCATCGGCGACTGCACATTCTGCGAACTGAACGGACACACCGACCCTAACGAAATCCACTCTTTCCTCGAACCGCTCAGAAAAGGGCAGCCGGTCGGCATGATGAGCGAGGCCGGGTGTCCCGGCGTGGCCGACCCGGGCGCGTCGGTAGCCGCCATAGCACAACGGGAAGGGCTGAAGACCGTCCCGCTCGCCGGGCCTTCAAGCATCCTGATGTCGCTCATGGCATCAGGATTCAACGGACAAGGGTTCTCCTTCAACGGATACCTGCCCATCAGCGATGCCGAAAAGGCCAAGCGCGTCCGCGAGCTCGAATCAACGGCCGCAAAGACAGGAATGACGCAGATATTCATAGAGACGCCGTACCGCAACAACCGCACCGTGGCACTGCTGGCAGAAACCCTCCGCCCCGACACGCTGCTCTGCGTCGCATCCGGAATAACAGACCCCGAAAAGGAGTCGATAACCACGCTCCCGGCGCGCCTCTGGAAAAAAAAGATTTACGATTACGCCAAGACTCCTTCAATATTCCTCATAAGCCGACGTTGATTATTTTGGCTTGACACATCATGGCATCGCACAGGACACACGGAAATACAGGCAACCAGATGACAATCCCGTTCGAGGAATGGGACGTGCCAGCCGTGTCCGCCGCCGAAAACACGGAAAAAACCACTGCCCGACGGCCAGAACCGGCCAATGAGCTTGACGACCCCAAACCGCTTCCCGGAGAAAAAAAGGCCGCCGACCGGCTTCTTTACTACATTTCAATCGGCTCCGGATCCAGCGGAAACTGCTGCTACTTAGGCACACGCCGTGGAGGAATACTCATTGACGCGGGAGTGAAGACAGACAAGGTGGAAAGCGTGCTGACGGCCAACGGAATCAAAATGTCGATGGTAAAAGCGATCCTCCTCACCCACGACCATTCCGACCACGTGAGGTATGCATACGGCATCCTCCGAAGCCACAAGCACATACGGCTCTTCTGCACAAACCGCGTTGTGGCGGGCATCCTGCGGCGCACAAGCATCTCCAAACGCATACGCGAATACCATCACGCGATATTCAAGGAAATACCGTTCAGAATCGGGGACTTTGAAATCACCGCATTTGATGTGCCACATGACGGATCCGACAACATGGGATTCTCGATAGGGTTCGACTCCCGACGGTTCGTGCTGGCCACCGACCTCGGGGAAGTGCAGGCGCGTGCGCGACATTATATGGAACAGGCCGACTATCTCGTGATTGAATCCAACTACGACCTTGACATGCTGCGCTTCGGACGGTATCCCGCCCATCTCAAAGCCCGCATACAGACCGAAATAGGGCACATGGACAATGTGGCGACAGGCGCGTTCCTCAAAGAAATAATCACTCCACGCCTGAAATACGTCTTCCTCTGCCACCTTTCGCAAGACAACAACACGCCTGCCAAGGCTTTCGCCGCCGTGCGCGACGCTCTGCAAAGCGCGGGGAAGCGTGTAGGCACAGCCGAAGAAACACTGCTCGACCGGCAGGCCGACGTCCAACTCTCGGTGTTGCCGCGCTTCGACTCCACCCGCCTTTACGTTTTCCGGCCGGAAATGTAGAAAATACCGTCTTTCCGTTGTTATCCAATAAATGGGAGCGGAAATCTCAAACAAACCGACAAACGCGGCACATGACGCACAGCAATCCGGGCATTCCTCCAGACTTGCACGGATATGTGGACGTATGCCGGAGCCTGCGGCCATCATCACGGCCGCTGTCATAGCCGGGTCGTTGGCCGGATGCGCCTCGTTCCTTCTCAAATCCGGAATATCACGGCTCGGACATCTGCTGACGGCGCATCTCGCCGGCGACATATGGCTGATGCTGCTTTTCCCGCTTGCCGGAATGGCCATGTCCGTGGCTTACCAGAAGCTCGCGGGGGAAGACCTCAGCCGAGGCACCGACCAGCTCAAAGAGAGAATCGGAAGCGGCCGCTTTTCCATGAAGAGAAGCCTCATGTGGAATCCTCTCGTCGCCTGCCTCATCACCGTAGGCTTCGGAGGCTCCGCCGGGTCGGAAGGGCCGTGCGCGGTCTCAGGAGCCGCCATCGGAAGCCGTGCGGCAAAATGGTTCGGACTCTCTCCCCGTGCGATGCGCATCCTGCTCGGATGCGGAGCGGGAGCCGGAATCGCCGGAATATTCAAGTCGCCCGTCGGCGGCATGCTCTTCACCATCGAGGTACTGCGCATGGAGCTTTCCGCGACAGCCATGACCGCACTCGTGTCGTCGTGCCTCGCGGCCTTCTCCTCCGCCTATATCCTAAGCGGGTTCACGTGGGACGTGGGATTCGCCGGAAGAAGCACTTTCGACCCTTCACACATAGGGTGGATGGCACTGCTCGGACTCGTATGCGGCATATATTCGCTATATTACAACAAGACATTGACACTGACCGCCAAGTTCCTGTCAAGAATCAGCAACAGGTGGAAACGGGCCGCGATAGCCGGAACGGCCTTGTCGCTGATGGTGTTTCTGCTTCCACCTATGTTCGGGGAAGGATACGGCGTGGTAGACATCATCATCAACCATCTCGACACACCATTCTTCGGACTAAGCCCTTTCAGCCATGCCGCCCTCAATCCTACGGTGTCCCTGACCCTCATCGCCGCGATTCTGCTTTTGAAAGGAATGGCCGTCGGAGCCGTAAACTACGGCGGAGGCGTGGCCGGGCAATTCGCCCCTACCCTTTTTGCCGGATGCCTCGTGGGCTATCTGTTCGCCACAACAGCGAACGCATACGGGGTTTCCCTTCCCACAGCAAACTTCGCGCTGATGGGCATGGCGGCAGTAATGGCAGGCACAATCAAGGCACCGATGATGGCAGTGTTCATAGCTGCGGAAATATCAGACAGCTACAGTTTCATATTGGGCTTCATTCTTGTCTCGGTCATAGCCTACATCATCACCGCGAGGCCGTTCCGACTAATAAAACACTGACAACCGCATACATACAGCCCTCATAGCACTCAAACAGCCATCGACGCGAAACTGCGGATTTAGCAAATAATACTTAAAATTTTCCGAAAAATTTGGCCACGTCGCCGAAAAGCAGTAATTTTGTCGTCGGGTGAGTGCTGCACGACGTGCTCCCTGTGAATCCCCCAGATCTTGACCGAAGCAAGGGTAGCAGGTCGAAGCTGTGCGATGCAGTCAGCTCGCCCACCCGCCTCTTTAGCTCAGTTGGCCAGAGCACGTGATTTGTAATCTCGGGGTCGTTGGTTCGAATCCGACAAGAGGCTCAAGAATGCTGCTCTCAGCATTAGCGTTGAATGTTTTTCATAATTTTGTTTTGGCGGTATGTTTAGTGATAAGCATGCCGTTTTTTCTTTAAGAGTGTGTTTGGAATTCACATCATGTACATATACAACATAACTTTTGCCGTAGAAGCCTCACGCCTTGAGGAGCTTCTCGATTGGATACGCACCTATGCCTCAGCAGGCCTGACTCGCGACGGAGCCACCTCTCCAAGGCTCACTATGATTGAAGGCTCACCGGAAGAGGAAACGGAAATAAAAAGCGTGGCCCTGCAGCTCGAATTCGCGTCTTTGGCCGAATTCGGGAAATGGGAATCCTCCGCGTTTGCCCCTGTGATGCAGAAATATTCCGTGGATTTCGCGCCGGAACCGCTCTTTTTCGCCACCCTGCTGCGCGAACTCCCGATAAGATGAACAAGGACGGCCAAAGCATGACCGCGCGACAGGTCAACGCCTACGAACGCGTGATAATGGGCATCGACCCCGGCACCAACGTAATGGGCTACGGCGTGCTCGGCGTGAACGGCAAGAAGCCGGAGCTGATAGTCATGGGCGTATTGAAGCTCAACGGCTTCGAGTCCCATTATCTGCGGCTGCACCGCATCTACCAACGCGTGGCCGCCCTCGTGGAACAATATCTCCCCGACGAACTCGCCATAGAAGCCCCTTTCTTCGGCAAGAACGTGCAGTCCATGCTCAAGCTCGGCCGCGCACAGGGAGTGGCAATGGCCGCAGCCCTCTCTCGCGACATTCCGATAGCCGAATACGCTCCGCTGAAAATCAAGCAGGCCGTAACCGGCAGCGGCTCAGCATCCAAAGAGCGTGTCGCCAATATGCTGAAATACATCCTCAAAATCCCGGAAGAGAAAATGCCGCATCTCCTTGACGCCACCGACGCGCTGGCCGCCGCGCTGGCACATTTCTACGAAAGCGGCAAACCGGCCATCGCCGGAGGCGGCACGTCATGGGAACGCTTCCTCCGCGACCACCCCGAACGCATAGCCCCCCGCCGCAAATGACCGCATTGCAATGATTTCTAATAAAAAAACTCGGCGAAAGTATTGACTTCGGGGTCAGGATTTATTATCTTTGCAGCCGTATAAGTGTGCCTGTGCCATAACAATCCTCTGAATGGCACAGAAATTATTTGTGATTCAACCAATTACATTACACGTGGCGGCATCTGCGCCGCAATGAACAGATAATGAGACAGGAGAAGGAAGTTCGCATATCGTACTGGGCGGCGCATCTGACCACGATAGTCAGTGTGGCGCTCGTGCTCGTGATAATAGGCGTGATAGCGATGGTTTCTGCCGCCGCAGCCTCGGAGACCCGGCGCATAAAGGAAAAGATAGAGCTGAGCGCGGTGCTCACCGACTCCGCCACCGACTCTCAGGCCGACTCGCTCGCAAAGGCCATAGCCGCGTTGCCTTTCACACGTTCGGCAAAGGCCGTAACCAAGGAAGACGCGATGAGGCAATGGAAGGCAGACACCGGGGAAGACCTTGAAACCCTCTTCGGAGTCAATCCGCTTTCTCCCGAGGTGAGCTTCACCGTCAAGGCCGACTATGCGTCAGAGGCCGGCCTGCGCAAAATCAAAGCCCAGGTGGAGAAGATGGGATTGGTGGAAGCGGTGGCCGCACCCGATGCGGAGATGGTCGATACGATGAACACCAACATCGAAAAGGCTGCATACGTGCTTGGAGGAATCGCACTGGTGCTGCTCGTCATCTCGTTCGTGTTGATAAACAACACGGTCCACCTCACCATATATTCCCGCCGTTTCACGATACACACGATGCAGCTCGTGGGAGCGACCAACGGGTTCATACGCCGTCCGATCGTGGGGAACAATCTACTTTCAGGCGTGTTGGCCGGTCTTATCGCGTCGGCAGTCATGGCCGCGGCCATGCTGGGCGCACCGCGGATGGGCCACGGACATCTCGGCACGCTCGTCCCGTGGTGGCAGTTCGGGGCAATAGCGGCCGCATTGGTGATTGCCGGCGCGCTTATATGCTCGGTGGCGGCCATAGCGGCCACCAACAGATATCTCCGAAAGGACTACGACGAACTTTTCAAATAATGGAAAAACGACCTGACACCATGGCATCTCCAAGTGCCAGACCCAAACGGTGCCAGACATAAAAAATACACACAATGCCAACAGCAAAGACCTACCCTCGCCGCCCGCTGACAAGCCGCGAGCGGGAAATGCAGAAACGACAGAAAGTCGAAATAGTGAAAACCGACGAGAGCCAACGCCCGTTCACAAAAATGAACTTCATACTGATGGCAGTCTGTGCCGCAATGATAGTCATAGGGTTCATACTGATGTCCGGAGGCGGAAGCAGCATAGAAGGAGGTTTCAATCCCGACATATTCAGCACCCGCCGCATCGTTGTCGGCCCGACAGTCTCTTTCCTCGGCTTTCTTCTCATGGCTTTCGCCATCATTTACAGACCAAAAAAGGACAAATGACCGATGGAATGGCTTGACGCCCTGATCCTGGGCATTGTGCAAGGACTCGCCGAATATCTTCCGATAAGCTCCAGCGGCCATCTTGAGATATTCCGCACGGTATTGGGAATAGACCTCCCGGCAGACAAGACACTGCAGTTCGACGTAATGGTCCATGCCGCCACCGTATGCTCCACGATAGTCATACTCCGGCATAAGTTCGCAAATCTCTGCAGCAGCTTCTTCACCTTCAGGCGCGACGACGACTTCTATTACGTCTGCAAGATATTGGTGAGCTGCATCCCTGTAGGCATCGTCGGCGTGTTCTTCAAAGACTACGTGGAAGGCTTTTTCGGAAGCGGACTCACCGTGGTGGGAATCTGCCTGTGCATCACAGCCATGCTTCTGGCATTCGCCTATTTCAGCGGTTTCGACCGCCGCACGGGCAAAGTGGTCAGCGGCGAGCGCGGACGCGACATAGGCTGGCTCGACGCCTTCGTGATAGGATGCGCACAGGCCGTGGCCGTCCTTCCCGGACTCAGCCGCTCCGGCACCACCATCGCCACCGGAATCCTGATAGGCGACAAACGCGACCGCGTGGCCTCGTTCTCGTTCCTTATGGTGATAATCCCGATTCTCGGCGAAGCCCTGCTCGACACGGCCAAGCTCGTCAAGGAAGGCGGCGGGGCAGACAGCGGCGTCGGGGCATTGGCCCTGATAACAGGGTTCTTCAGTGCCTTCATCGTAGGATGCGGTGCATGCAAATGGATGATCGCGCTCGTGAAGCGGGGCAAGCTCATCTGGTTCGCTGTCTACTGCATAGCCATGGGCATAATATGCCTCCTGTGGCAGTGAGCCGCCGTTGCCGGGCGAGGCATCACTTCTTACCAACCCATCTTTAGAGTGTGTTTAGAATTTTCTTCAGGATTTTTTATGGAGGATTCCGGGATGGATTCGCGCATACAGACGAGGGAGTGCAGCGGGCTGCATGACCGGGGCAAAGGCGCGAATACGCCCGAAAGACCCATAAAGGCATACTCAGGAACACATTACGGCATTTTCACGTCCTTTCCGGCCTTTCACTCGTTGCACAGGCCGCCATGCGCCTCGTTCCAAGGCCCGGAAAGCCCTGTAAGACTGCCTGTAAAAATCAGAATAAAAATTCAAACACACTCTTAACTTATCATTCAAAAACCAATGGATTTCATTTCCGGAGAAATACTCTGCATAGACAAGCCCATAGGCTGGACGTCGTTCGACGCCGTCAAGCGTCTTCGGGGAGCGATTCAACGAAGGCTGCGCCTGAAGAAATTCAAAGTCGGACACGCCGGGACGCTCGACCCGCTGGCCACGGGAGTCCTCATAGTCTGCACCGGACGCGCCACCAAGCGCATAGACGAGCTGCAGGCAGGCACAAAGGAATACGTAGCCACGCTGCGCCTCGGAGCCACCACGCCGAGCTTCGACCTCGAAACGGAAATCGACGCTCATTTCCCTACGGGACACATCACCCGTGAAAAGGCAGAAAGCGTACTGCCCCGGTTCACAGGGAAGATAATGCAGGTGCCCCCGGTGTTCTCTGCCGTCAAGGTAGACGGCAAGCGCGCATACAAGCTCGCAAGGAAAGGTCATGAGCCGGAACTGAAGGCCAAGCCGCTGCAGATCGATGAAATCGAGCTTCTGGAATTCTCGCCGGAAGAAATGAAAATCCGAGTGGTCTGCAGCAAAGGCACATACATACGTGCGCTCGCCCGCGACATAGGCATGGCACTCGAGAGCGGAGCGCATCTGACGGCACTGAGGCGAACTCGCGTGGGCGACGTAGGCATAGACTGCTGCCTGCCCATAGACGAGGCTCTGGAGCGAATCTCGGAATGCCCGCTCGAGTTTCCCGACGACTACCGCCTGCCAGCACAAGACGCAGAATCATAAACACAAAAACAAAAGACCAAGACGACATATATGAAACTTTCGCATTTCAAATTCAAACTGCCCGAAGACCTCATAGCGCAGTATCCGAGCGAGAACCGCGACGAATGCCGCATGATGGTGGTAAACGTGAAGGACGGAACCATCGAACACAAAATCTTCAAAGAAGTGATCGATTATTTCGACGAAGGGGATGTCATGGTTTTCAACAACACCAAGGTGTTTCCGGCCCGCCTGCAAGGCAACAAGGAAAAGACCGGTGCCTGCATAGAGGTGTTCCTGCTGCGTGAACTGAACGCCGACAACAAGTTCTGGGACGTGCTCGTGGAGCCTGCCCGCAAAATCCGCATAGGCAACAAGCTCTATTTCGGCGGCGACGCGATGGTGGCAGAAGTGATAGACAACACCACCTCGCGCGGACGCACGCTGCGTTTCCTCTACGACGGCAACCACGACGAGTTCAAAGAAGCCCTCTACGCTCTGGGCGAGACCCCGCTGCCCGACTACATCAAGCGTCCGGCCGAACCGGAAGACGCCGAACGATACCAGTGCATATTCGCATCGGAAGAAGGGGCAGTGATGGCTCCGGCCGCAGGGCTGCACTTCAGCCGCGAACTGCTCAAACGCTTTGAAATCAAAGGTGTGGAAAAAGGGTTCATCACGCTCCACAGCGGACGCGGGAATTTCAAGGACATCGACGTGGAAGACCTCACCAAGCACCGTATGGACTCAGAAGAGATGATTGTGGACGGCGACCTCGTAGACCAGATCAACGCGGCCAAAGACCGCGAATCACGCGTCTGCGCCGTAGGCACGTCGGTGCTGCGCGCATTGGCAAGCTCCGTATGCATGAACGGACACATCATGCCCTACACCGGATGGACCAACAAGTTCATCTTCCCTCCCTACGACTTTTCCGTATGCACTTCGATGATTTCCAACTTCCATATGCCCTACTCCACCATGCTGATGATGGTGGCGGCCTTCGGAGGCTACGACCTCATCATGAAGGCATACGATGTGGCCATCAAAGAGAAATACAAGTTCGGAGCCTACGGCGACGCAATGCTCGTGATACGCAAATGACCCAAAAACACCACAATAAGCAATGAACATTTCGTACAAATGGCTTAAACGCTATATAGATTTCAGGCTTTCGCCGAAAGAGCTGGCAGCATCCCTCACTTCTCTCGGCCTCGAATGCGACCAGGTGGAGGAAGTGGAAAGCATACGCGGCGGCCTGCGAGGCCTCGTGGTAGGCAAGGTGCTGACCTGCACCGACCATCCCGACTCAGACCATCTCCACATCACCACCGTAGACCTCGGCGCAGGAGACCCGGTGCAGATAGTCTGCGGCGCGCCCAACGTGGCCGCCGGACAGACGGTGATAGTGGCGACCATCGGCACCAAGCTCTGGATGGGCGACAAGGAAATCACCATCAAGAAATCCAAGATGCGCGGCGTGGAATCCATGGGCATGATATGCGCCGAAGACGAAATCGGCATCGGCGAAAGCCATGACGGCATAATGGTGCTTCCCGACGGCGTGAAGCCCGGCATACCCGCAGCCGAATACTTCAACGTGGAGAGCGACTACTGCCTGGAGGTGGAACTGACGCCCAACCGCGTGGACGCCGCAAGCCACTACGGGGTGGCCCGCGACCTGAAGGCACTCTTCACCCGTGAACAATGCCTCGGGGATTCCGTCGGCGGAACTCCTGAAATCAACGTCCCGGACGCATCCGCCTTCCGGCCAGACCGCAACGACGGCCAGACACCGGTCGAGGTCATCGACCGTCAGGGATGCCCCCGATACAGCGGAATCACCATCAGGGGAATCGAAGTCAAGGAATCTCCCGAATGGCTGCGCAACCTGCTCACGGCCGTCGGCCAACGTCCCATCAACAACGTGGTGGACATCACCAACTTCATCCTGCTCGGACTCGGACAGCCGCTCCACTGCTTCGACCTCGGCAAAGTGTCAGGAGGCAAAATCGTGGTGCGTACATGTCCCGAAGGGACGAAGTTCACCACGCTCGACGGCACCGAACGCACGCTGAACGACTCCGACCTGATGATATGCGACGCAGAGAAGCCAATGTGCATAGCCGGAGTATTCGGCGGCATGGACAGCGGCGTAACGGAATCCACCACCGACGTCTTCATAGAAAGCGCTTATTTCAACCCGACACGCGTGAGGCGCACCGCACGCCGCCACGGCCTGAGCACAGATGCGTCGTTCCGCTACGAGCGCGGCACAGACCCCGACATAACGGTCTTCGCCGCAAAGCTGGCCGCAGTGCTGATCAAGGAGCTTGCCGGAGGCGAGATCTGCGGCGATGTGAGCGACTCATATCCTGAACCGGTGGAACCGGCCGAAATGGACTTCAGCCTTGACTACTGCGACCGCCTCATAGGGAAAAAACTCCCCAAGGAACTCATCACGGCAATCCTTGCCGCGCTTGAAATCAGCGTCGAGCCTACCGCCGACGGACGCATCCTTCATCTCAAGGTGCCGACATACCGCGTGGACGTGTACCGCCCTTGCGACGTGGTGGAGGAAATCCTTCGCGTCTACGGCTACAACAACGTGGAGTTCGGAACCGAGATGCACGCCAACCTTTCGCAGAAAGGCGCGACGGACTTCTCATACGCCATGCAGCAGACCGTAAGCGAGATGCTCACAGGCGAGGGATTCAACGAGATAATGAACAACTCTCTCACCGCGGAAGCGTATTATCCGGAAGAGGGCCGGTTTGCCGCAAACGAATGCGTGCGTCTCCTCAACCCGCTCAGCAACGAGCTTTGCATCATGCGCCGCACGCTCCTGTTCGGCGGTCTGGAGTCAATCTCCCACAACATAAACCGCAAACTCGCCGACCTGAGCTTTTACGAATTCGGCAACACCTATCGCTTAGACCCGTCGAAGGAACCGTCTGAAGAGAAACCGCTCGCGCCTTTCTCTGAAAACGCACGTCTCGACCTCTGGATGACCGGCCACCGCACTCTTCCGTCATGGACAGGCAAAGGTGAAGAGGCGACTGTGTTCGACCTGAAAGCCATCGTCTTCAACATCCTCCGCCGCCTCGGCATAAGCGCACGCTCGCTTGACTCACGACAGGAAGCCGACGACATCTTCGCCGCAAAGCTGTCCGTAGCCACACGAAGCGGCAAGCAGCTTGCAGAAATCGGAATCCTCAAATCCTGCCTCCTCCGGCGTTTCGAGATTGAACAGCCAGTGGCATACGCCTCAATCGACTGGGACGCACTCATGCAGCTCGCGACAAAGAACGACGTGAAATACGCGCCCCTGCCGAAGACACAGCCCGTGAAGCGCGACCTGGCCATTCTCGTGGACAAAGCGGTGAGCTTCGCCCAGATAGAGGAGACCGTCCGCAAAAGCGAACGCAAGCTCCTCGGAGAGGTATGGCTGTTTGACGTCTATGAAGGCAAGAACCTTCCGGAAGGAAAGAAGTCGTATGCCATAAGCATGACGCTTCAGGATCCGGAAAAGACACTAAACGACAAACAGATAGAAGCCGTGATGAAGAAGGTTACGGCAAACCTGCAACGCGAACTCGGAGCCGAACTCCGCTGACAGAACAATCAAAAAAAAACAACACATACAACTTTTTTCAGACAATGGGAAGAGCATTTGAATACCGTAAAGCCCGCAAACTCAAGCGTTGGGGCAACATGAGCCGCACGTTCACCCGCATCGGCAAAGAAATAACCATGGCCGCGAAGACCGGCGGTGCAGACCCCGACATGAACCCGAGGCTCCGCGTGCTGATGCAGAACGCAAAGGCCGCCAACATGCCCAAAGACACCGTCGAACGCGCCATCAAGAAAGCCACCGAGAAGGATGCCAGCGACTACAAGGAAATCGTCTACGAAGGATACGGCCCCCACGGAATAGCAATCGTGGTGGAAACCGCCACCGACAACAACCAGCGCACCGTGGCCAACGTCCGCTCCTACTTCAACAAGCACGGAGGTTCGCTCGGCACGCAGGGCTCGCTCTCGTTCCTTTTCGACCACAAGAGCATATTCCACGTGAAACCATCCGCCGACGCCTCACAGGAGGAATTCGAGCTCGACCTTATGGACTTCGAGGCCGAACTCGAGGCCGAAGAGGAAGAATGGCTCATCACCGGCGCGTTCGACCAATTCAGCAACATACAGAAATTCCTTGAGGAGAAAGGGATGGAAATCGTGTCGGCAGAATTCGAGCGCATCCCCACCGACTACAAAGAGGTTACTCCCGACCAGCGCGCGGCCATCGAGAAGCTCCTCGAGAAATTCGAAGACGACGAAGACGTTCAGAACGTCTTCCACAACATGAAAGAGGACGAAGACGCCGAATAATCCCCCTCCTTCACCAATCCTACCGACATAATCAGAAGGAGGAGTGCCACTCATACGGCACTCCTCCTTCTGATTATAATGTTTATAACGCGAGTTCGGGATAAGAACTCGCGTTATAGGATACGTCCTGACCATAACAGGAATGGACTCCTTCGACATAAGTTCACCGTCAGTGGCCATGACCGTGTAGAAATACTCGGTTCCAGGTTCAAGTCCGTCAATCCTCATTTCGGTTGCCGTTCCGGCGGATTTGCGATCCATACCGTTGACAATGACCTTGGTGAAAGAAACCTCCCTGCGGACGGTTACATCATACAATGCCAGCGGCCCTCTGTTCGTGCCCTCTCCTTTATAACATATGCGAACGGCCCGGGTGCCGAACGGGAATCCGGCCACAGTGTCCACGCGTCCACCTTCCCGCTCAGTAACCTCAACCACTGAATGCGGCCTCCATTCCTCATCCACAAATGCATAAACCGAAACCGGATTACCCTCAGTCTTGCCCGATTCCCGGTGCCAGAAGACCAAAGAATGGATGTCCGTGGGATAGACAGCCGATTCCAACGCGGCTCCGCTGCCGTTCATTCTCGGCGAAGGGCTACCCTCTCCGCAATACCCATCATTCAAAAAAGTGAATCCAGATGAGGAAATCCAGCCCTCGCCAAGACACTCGACACCTCCAGTGAAGTCTTGCGTATCGGCTTCAGTCGTCATATCTGTCTTCCGGAAAAGCGTAACGAAATATTCCGTCGCGCCTTCAAGGGGCAGCCAGGAGGCAGTGAAGCCCTTGTCATTGACCGATGGAGAAGCCACCGGACTCGGCTCATACCATTCAAACGTGGGGGCACCTGTCAGCACCTCCACTTTCTCCGAAGCCGGACTTGCACCTTTGCCGATTTGATAGGCACAGACCGTATAACCGTATTCAGTCTCCGGTGCCAGATCCGATACAAGCAATTCGGCAGCCTCGGCCGGAACCTCTTCCACAAGAACATAATCATCAACACCTTCCATACTAATGGAGACCGCATATTTGACTGCATTCGGAACAGGTCGCCACCTCGCCTTGAATGAATAAGAACCAACCTCCGCTGCGGCAAGAGCTTCGGGAACAGCACTGGGTTCCAAGCCTCCGGCCACCTTGAACGAGACGACACCGCGTCGGGACTCCGCTATCTCTGTTATGGGAAGGTCGAGCACATCGCCTGTCCACGTTTTCATCGCCGGACGAGTGCAGTTGGTGAATGAGGTGATTCCATCAGTTCCGGGAAACGCGTCTCCAGGATAGGATGTTCGTGTCAATTTGTTGTCGGCCTCTATCAGATCCATCTCTTCCGACGAATTCATGAAGACGCACCAAGGTTTCGGCATAGAGGCCATACGCTATCCCGGATTCCGCCTCATCCAGCTCCGGAATCATACCGCCAGCATCTGACGAACAGCTGGCAAAGAGCAACAAAAGCAACCCCGAAATATGAAACGCTTTTGCTGCAAGCCCTTTTCCCATTCAATAGCGGTTTAAGACGATGCTCACGAAGACGGCATCGGTGCCGTTGGGAGCATGGGCCTTGCGTTTCTCAAAACGTATGAGGCCGCCCCCGAAGTCATACACGTCGAGTTCAGTCTCGTCATCGTCATCATACTCTGTGCTTTCCACTATGTCCGCCTTCCCGAGACCGAGGTTGGCGACCACGTATTCCTCCAGGTCGTCCGGCAGGAGATCTCCCAAATGCACATTGCGTATCACCGCCGAACTGTCCGTCAGGACATCCACAGACCATTCTCCGGGATTGCCCTGCACGTCGGTGTATATCGGACGGCCCTGACCGTCGGTAAGTATGCCTTCATAGTCATAGTCGGTGCTGTCGAGAGGTTCGCCGACCTTAAGGGCGTCGGCAAGGCTCCGCACTGTCATGGCAATGTCCGCATCGGCATGGAACGCCTGCTCCGACGCGCGCTCCTTGCCGCTTTCGCGTATGGCATCCTTGCGTCCGCAGGACGCAACCACTACGACAAAAACTATCAATGCCGCAAGAAGAGCTGCATCCATCTGCCGGACAGCCTTTGTCTGGCTAATGAACATAGCGTGAATCCGTTCCTGAATCATTTTATGAAGTTGGTGCGCACCAGCGGCATTTCCGCTTCGGGACAAAGCGGACCGGAGGCATGTATCTTCTTCAGAAGCCAAGCCATGTTCCGCCCGAGAGTGCGCATTGTCTGCATCCCTTCTCCGTCCTGCAGCACCTCTTCCGGCGCGCGGCCATAGGCCATATTCCAATATTGGGAAGACACAACCGGCATGGAAAGGATGGTGAAATACTTGTTCAGACGGTCGAACGTTGTGCTCGCACCCCCTCTGCGTGCTACTGCCACTGACGCTCCCGGCTTGTACTTCAGGTGTTTGCCTCCGCTGTAGAACAGCCTGTCGAGCAATGCGCAAAGCGAGCCGTTGGGGCCTGCATAATACGTAGGCGACCCGATCACAAGCCCGTCTATTTCAGGGAGCAGATTCAGCAAACGCTCATAAAGACCGTCATGGAAGACGCACCGCCCCAGCTCCATACATTTGTAGCATCCTATGCATCCCTGCACGGCCTGCGTGCCGATCCATTCCTCCACGGTCTCCACGCCCTCATTCTCAAGTGCCTTGGCCACTTCCGCCAAGGCGCAATGCGTGTTGCCATCGCGGTGCGGGCTGCCGTTTATCAACAATACTTTCATAGTCCTTTTCGATTAAGTAAACGTCGGCTCCGCCTTACGCATACATTAAGGCGAAGCCGGACGCTGTGCATTTATCAGAGATAGCTTAGATTGTAAGAAGCGAACTCAAGGTCGTTCTTGGCGCGGCCAAGCAGCGACGGGTCAAGGCGCACGGCCTGGCGAAGGTTGCTCATCACCATATTCTCGTTCTTCTGACGGGCACCGAGCACAGCAGTCAGGTAATAGGTGGTGGCATCAGGATTCGGAATCGACGAAAGCGTGGTGCGCGCCGCAGAATAATCCTTGGCCAGAATCTGGGCAAGCGCCGCGTTGTTGGTCTTGGCCGAGCCGAAAGCGTTGAGAGCCTTTGAAGTCTCGCCCTGGGTGAGATAATACACACCAAGGGCATCAGCGGCCTCAGGCAGACCGGAAGCCTGTCCGATCATGGCGTTGGCGTTGGAATAGCGGCCTTCAAGGAGCGCGACAAGCCCCATGTTCATCTCAGCCTCCTTAGACTGCGGATTGAGCGCAAGAGCCTTCTGGAAAGACGACTGCGCGACCTTGTAGTCTCCTGCCACGTACTGGGTCATGCCAAGGTTGTTGAACGTGCGGTAATCGTTCGGGAAAAACTCCGTTGACTTCTTGTAGATTCCCATCTTCTTGGCATTGTCGTCGGTCAGCGTAGCCACATAGAGCATCTCGTCCGCAGTGAGCTTTCCGGGGTCGGTGCCGAAAAGCTCAACAAGCTCCCGGTCGCTCTTGCCTATGACGTTGATTGTTGCCATCACGCGGGAATAACGCAACTGAGGCAGAATCTGGTCGGCAAGCTCGTTGAACACGGAAGAAAGATTGCGTATCTCCTGCTCACGCTGCACAGGATCCTTATACATCTTCAGCACGCTGAGGATAAGGTCTTTGTCCTGAATGTTGCTGTTCTCGACAAGCTGCTGGAACCCTTCCCAGTCCTCCGGCGTGAACGAAGAGGTAAGTTCGCCGAACTCCGTGATTTTGTCCTTCTTGAGCTGATTCTCAAGATAAGCCGTCGTGTTCTTTTCACGCTTCTGGGCAAGCTGCTCGTTGAATTCATAGCTGCCCTCAGGCGACGCGTAAGAATTGACAGTCAGCGATGCAATCTGCTGGTTGGATGCCTTGCTCGCCTCCATCAGACGCTTGTTGAGATCCACATAGTCCGCCTTGGAGGTCTGGGATGAGCGCACATTGGCCTGGTTGATGAGGAAATGTATGTCCGCGCTGTACTTCTCGGCAATTATTTTCTGGAAATTGTCAGGAGCCACGGCAGGCTTCACCGTAGCGGCAGAAGCGAGCGTGGACGTAGCAACCACACCGTAGCCAACCTTCACACGAGGAAGCTCATACATCTTACCGTTCTGGTCCACATTGAAATCAAGGAACAGCTCGGACTTCTCCATACCCGGCTGATAGGCCACATTGAACGGCACATTTACATGGCCGCCCTCTTTGTAACTTACCACCTGCCCGTTGGCCCTCACGTCCTCTCCCTGGAAAATCACAGGCTGACCCGCTGCCGACATCTCGGAAGATCCCTCTGTCCAGCAAAGCACCGGAGTCGCGGTAACCTTCGCATTCTTTACCATGAATTTCTGAGGAAGACTGCCGTTCACAGTGGCCGGCACGTTTTCGCCTACCGTCTCAATAGGCGTCGGAACAGTGGAAAAGAAACTGCTCTGGAAAGCGCCCTGCTTCTTGGAGCATCCGGCAAGGCCGACCGCCACCACCGCAGCAAGAGCGGCATAAGAAAGTCTGTACGTCATAGTCGTTTGATTTATAATCATTTGAATTAAATTCCAAGCACCTTGAGGCATGTACACGCATTGATAATGCCATACACATACCTAAAATATTCGGTAAAATTAATCAAAAAATCTCTATTGCAGAACGTTTTTCCTAAATCATTTCAAGGCATAACGACACCCGCAAAACACACTCAAAAAACACATAAATATAAAATGCTGAAAATCAATATTTTGCAATTTTATTGAAAATTTTTATTCAAAAATATTTGGCCAGTAATAAAAAACGTCGTAACTTTGCACTCGCAAACGGGACAGAGACCGAGCGCAAGCAAAGACGACCTCCCGCAAGCACACCAACATTAATGACTCCGTGGCTCAGTTGGTAGAGCAAATGACTCTTAATCATTGGGTCGTGGGTTCGAGCCCCACCGGGGTCACAAAAGGGTCTATCAGACCGATGAAAACCTCTGAAAATCGTTGATTTTCAGAGGTTTTTCTTTTTACCCCTGTCCCCGTCCGGCGCAAAATATTGAAACTGCGGGTGTGCAAAAAGGGTGCAGTAGAATTTGTACTGCAAACTGCACCCTCTTTAGTGCATATTTCGCTATTTTTCAAGATATTGCAACGAACCTATCTTGTAAAATCTACACCCTCATATCTTGTGTGGAGGGTGTAGTTATTAAATAGCAGAGGTGGTAAATTAGGTCTCTTTATGGCGCGATTAGACTGGACCTTGATTTCTTTTTGGAGCATTTTAATTGGCGACTGCCGATTAAATTGTGTTAAAAAAGGGTGCAAATTGAGGGTGCAGTTCTATCGAAACAGGGAAAATCGCTGAAATTGCACCCTCGCATCCCTGACATTTCATTTGTCCTTCGGATTTACAGTTTGTATAACCGAGAAAAATTATGTATCTTTAGTTTAACCATTAAAGCCACATGACAAATGAAATTATCCAATGAAAGCTATTTCTCGCTGAACTTCATAGCGAGAAAGGCAAGGCCGAACAAGGAGGGAGAAATACCCATTGCCCTCCGAATAACAATGAATGGGCAACGTGCGGAAGTATATACCAACAGGTATGTAGCCCCCGCCAACTGGGACGCGTCCAAAGGTCAGTCGAAAGGTAAAACGAAGAAAGACCTTGAACTGAACCGCTATCTTGACACAATCCGTACCAAGATCTGCGAGATACACAATCAGCTCGTGATGCGTGATGAGATGGTGAATCCCGACACCTTGAAAAAAGCCTTCCTCGGCAAGCTGCAAAAGCCGACGATGCTCTGCGAAGCGTTCAGAGAGCTGAACAAGAAGGTAAAGGACAAGAATGAGCGGGGTGACATCTGCGAGGGTACGCGCCTGCGTTGGGAGCGATGCGTAAAGTATCTGGAGGAATTTCTCATCGACAATCAGGATGTGAAAGATATTCCGATGAAGAAACTGACTTCCGGAATGGTTGACGACTTCGAGCATTTCCTGCGAATAAAGAAGGGATGTGCCAACAATGCCGCTGTCCGTTATATACGCTATCTCAAAAGCGTGGTACGCACCGGCATCGCCAACAAATGGATTGAAGATGACCCATTCGTAGGCAAACGCTATGTCCGCACAAAGCCGAAGAGGGAAAAACTGACCGAGACAGAACTCCAGCGCATCATAGAGCTTGACCTAAGCGAACTGCCACGTCTCGACCTCGTGCGCGATACATTCGTGTTCTGCTGCTTCACAGGACTGGCGTTCGCAGACATCTCAACCCTCAAACGCGAGCACATCGTCACTGATGACAAAGGCGAGATGTGGATACGCAAGGCACGTGAGAAAACAGACGAGATGAGCGTTATCCCGATGCTGGAGATACCGCGCAGACTGATGGAAAAATACAGAAACCATCCGCGTGTTGTGGAAAAGGATACCGTAATCCCGGTCATCTCCAACCAGCGCATGAACTCGTATCTTGATGAGATAGCATCAAAAGCGGAAATCAAGAAGCATCTGACAACCCATATCGCCCGCCATACGTTCGCCACAATGTCGCTCAACAATCATGTGCCTATTGAGACAGTATCGAAGATGCTGGGGCATAAAGACATTGCCACGACTCAGATCTATGCCACAATGCTTGACCAGACCGTATCCGAAGATATGGGACGCATGAGGGATAAATTCGACAGCCTGAAAGTTGTCATCAAGCCGCTGCCGGAAAAACCGACAACATTCGAGCGTCCGCCACAGCCCAAGCGCGGACGACCTAAAAAGTCGAAATAGCATACTCTAAATGACAGAGCGGCAACCGAGTTGAAATTCTCGGTTGCCGCTCATCATTTGTCGGACTGCTTAATCGTAATATGCCGGATGGAAATTCTCGTCAAGCATCTGCTGTATTTCATGCTCAGGATAGAGGCATTTGCCACATATCATATAATATGACAGTATTCCCCGGTCGCGGTAGTTCTGTACCGTCCTCCTCGTCACTTTAAGGCGTTCTGCAACTTCCTTGTCATCAAGAAAGCAGATTCCTCCCAATACCGGGTGATGGCTGTCTCGTATTATGCCGACTGCCTCAAATGCGTTTTGAGATTGCGAACGGGCTGCGATAATGCGCATATCCGATTTGGTTATGATCTCATTCCCCATAAGCGAGACTGTTAGAATGAATGCCATTGCTCTCCATATAACGGATAATCTCTGTCACAGGATACCTGACACTCCCGTCGTCTATTCTGATATAGCCTATCTTTCCGCTGTTACGGAGAGATTGCAGTGTTGTCTTGCCTATATACGCGAGTTCGGGATAAGAAACGCCCTTAAAAAGTTGAATCGGCAGCTTAAAAAAAAGTTGCCGATTCTTTTGGTAATATCATTGATATTTAGTATTTTAGAGGTATCAAACAATAAATA
>CAJSYI010000030.1 GCA_910573745.1 Muribaculaceae bacterium
TCTGCATTCAATCGTCGAGACCACAAAGAAACACGGCAACTCGCCCTACAACGCAATCCTCGCCCTTTTCTAAATGGCGACTACATCGGCGCGTCCGCTGAATAGTTACATTCTTAAGACATTTTCGCTAATTTTGCACTTGCCAGTTGAGAGTAGGGGGGGTAACCTGAAAGTAACCTGAAAACCGGTTTTTAAGGAAAATATTGTGAGTTTTTTGTTTCTTTTAAAAAAATGTTATATCTTTGCCGGTGTTTAGTAGTCATTATGTTTTTGACAATTAAAATCTGCTGCCTATGAAAACGAGCAAATATAACTATATTGTACCTTTTGGAGAAAAGCATATATTCTTCAACGGCATCACTGAGGCATTCTTCCTTGTTCCGTCTGAACGGAAAGATACGTACCGCACCATCATCGAGAATCCGGATAAAAACAAAGATGCATTCGAATCGTTCGTATCAAAAATGAAAGTTCAGGGTTTCGTTGTGGACGATGGTGTAGACGAGATGAAAAAAGTCAAGGAGAAGTTTAATCTCTTGACCGTTCCTGAACAGTACTTCCTTTTGGTGCTCCCCACATACCAATGCAATCTGCGTTGTTGGTATTGTGTACAGAACCATGAAAACCTCTTTATGACGGACGAGGTTCTTGAAAACCTAAAAATGCTCATAAGGCGTAAGCTTTCCGATGAATCAATAAAGGAGCTGCATCTGTCATGGTTCGGCGGCGAACCTCTTTTGGCTTATGACAAGGTGCTTTCGCTGACTCTATTTGCCCGTGATTATGCGGATGAAAACGGAAAGGGATTCTCTTCTGCCGTCACTTCTAACGGAACGTTGCTTACTCCTGAACGCATTGATGCACTCCGTGATGCCGGCGTGGTTAACTATCAGATAACCATCGATGGAGACAGGGATATGCATAATTCCATCAAGAAGTTGGGTGAGATTTCCGCATACGACCGCACTTTGGACAACATCAATCTCATCGCCCGGCACACACATGTGAATCTGCGTTTCAACTACACGCATGACAATCTGAGACCCAGGATGATTTTTGAATCACTAAGGTCAAAACTAAATCCTGATGTGGTCAAAAACATCAACTTTACCATCTTCAAGGTTTGGCAGGAAGACCAAAAGAGCGTGAATGAGAGGGATGTGGACAGACTTTTCAATTTGGGTATGGAAACAGGTATGCGTTCGAGTTTGCAGACTGCAGGTCTCTGTTACGCGGATCATGTTCATTATGACTGTGTGCTGCCTAATGGCCGCGTGGGCAAATGCGACAACCATTCACCGGAGGATATGCCCGGAATGCTTCAGTCTGACGGTACTATCTTATGGGGAGAGGATATGACGGAGTTTTATCGTCCGCATCTTTTTGACGGCAAGCAGAAGCAGTGCGAAACATGCGGGTATCTGCCGATATGCTGGGGGCCATGTGTTGCGAAACGAGAAGCTATGCTCAAAACCAACGGAATGATTGGCTGTATGTATCAAGACAAGGAGGATGATATGAAAAGGCTGATTCTGAACACTTGCAAGACCAGGTTGCAAGTAACACAGTGAAAGGCTGATATGGCATCAAAATAGTTATTAACCCTAAATTCTCAATTATGGAAAAATTGAAGAGCGAAAGAATGGTGATTCCTTCGATGGAACTCCTTTCAGAGATGGAATCTCTGGAAATCTATGGAGGTGTCGGTGGAGGTAAAAACGACACTGACGGCATTACTTATCGTTACTGCGACGGTGCAAAATGCAACAAATGTTCATGCATAGAGAATCCTAAAACGGATTCCACATGTACAATACTGTACGTGTATTGTGGAGCTGGCACTACATGTGATAGGTGAAGAATGAATGGTATGCCATAACTAAAAGCTTATGGCATACCACTTTATGTTCAATCAACTTTTGCAGAATATATGATAATCAGAAATTTATATTTAATAATGTGCATAGCGGTACCTTTTATGTCTTATTCTCAGGCGGAAGAGGTGCCGGACAGCACGGCGACCACGTTGGATGAGATTGTGGTTCAGGGCAGCACGCAGCGGGTTGTGAAATACGGTGTCGAGTATATTCCGGGCAAGAAGGTGAAGAAGGCCGCGTATGATGCCAAAAGCCTTCTGTTGCATATGCAGATTCCACAGCTCAGGGTCTCTCCTGTGGACAATTCCATAAACACTTCTGCCGGAGACGGCGTGGACATCTTTATCGACTATGTCCCGGCTACTGCACAGGACGCACAGGCACTGCGTCCTGAAGACGTTTTGCGGGTTGAGGTGCTTGAATACCCGCAGGATCCCCGTTTCAACAGCGCAGCGCACGTTGTGAATTTCATTATGCAGCACTATGAATGGGGTGGATATACGAAAATGACCGCTTTTGCAAGTATGCTGAACGATGAATCTGTCGAAGGGAGCGTATATCAGAAATTTGCCTATAAGAAATGGATTTTCGACGCTTCCGCGTCAGCTTCAGGTTCGTGGAAACATAAATACAGGGATTACAAACACGAGGTTTTCCGGGACTTTGATTTTGACGGCAGGCATTACGATGAGGTTTCCCGCATATCAAGTACCGACGGATTTAAAGGTCGGAGCAACTCACAGTCGGCATCTTTAAGGGCCGCTTATCAAGGAACCGGTTCTTACATCAGCCATACCGTATCCTTCAGCCGTAACGGTGTTCCCGAAATCCGCAGGAACTCTACGGTGGGTTTTTCAGACGGCATACTTCCGTCCACCGAAGCGGTGTCGGACGACCCCAACCAGTCCATCAACGTTGCAGCGGAAGGGAATTATCGTTTCTTTCTGCCCAAGGGCAATTTCCTGAACGCCGTCTGGAGTTTTTCACATTCCGGCAACCGACAGAGTTCCTTTTACCGTCTCGGAGAAGAATCCCCCATTATCAACGCCAACAGGGAAAAAAGCTATTCTCCCCAAATAACGGTGTATTATTCAAAGGATATGGGGCATGACAACACATTACGTACGATGCTCAGTTCATACGCGCAAATTTACAAGACTGATTATTCAGGTTCATACGACGGCACCCAGAAGCTGCTTTCGTCGGAAAGTATGCTTTTTCTCGAGTATATGCATAACTGGAGTTTCGGTTTGAGCCTGTATTCACGTGTGGGAGTATCTTACGTTCTTGGACGTCTGAACGGCACGAACATCATGAACGAATGGAATCCACGGTTGGGTTTGGATTTGCAATACAAGATCAATTCCAAAAACAACTTGAGTCTTGAAGCGCGGTGGAATAACTCGCATCCGCAAGTGAACTTCACGAACACCGCGCTCGTACAAAGCAACGAACTCCTGTGGATACAGGGTAATCCCGATATGAAAAACACATATGGACCGACTCTTAAGTTGTCATATAGTCTTATTCCCACCAATGCGTTCAGCCTGTCGGCTGCTATGGGGTATGAAAAAACTGTCAATATGCCGACTTACCGTTTCTATACCCTTCCTGGTCATGACGGCATAATCCGCACATTCAGTGACGAAAACAATGAACAGGGGCTTTCGGCAAGCGTATCTGCGACATTACGGCTTCTTAACAATTCATTGTTGATATACGCGTCAGGTTGGGTAAGAAGGGGAATATGCACGGGGATTCATCCTATGCGTGCCACCTCATTTTCAGGGCTGGCAAATGCAACATATTATTTGAGCAACGCATCAGTCACATTGTTCTATCAAGCCCCAGACAAACATGTGATAAATACAAGCGGATATGTACACCGCCGTCGGTGCGCCTATGGGATTATGGCCACATACGCTCTTGGCGATTTCAATGTCAATGTTTTTTTCCGGAACTGGTTTAGCAAGGGTCGAGCATACCGCACCTATGACTCGCATAATTATTCATCGAGTGAATGGGATTGGACCGGCTGGCTTGACCGCAGCATATCGCTGACGCTCAGCTACACGTTCCCTTACGGAAAGAAGCTGAGCCGCAACGAAGACCTGCGCAACCAAGCCATCAAGAAATCAGCCATTCTGAAATAAATTTGACACCCATATGATTGTGCGAGAAAAAATCATTTAGGAAACACGATTCATGGATGTAAACAGCCTCTTAGATATATGGAGAATTCAAAAGGGGAAATGTGTATTGTGGAGTAGGTGTCACATGTGATAGGTGAAGAATGAGTGGTATGCCATAATTAAAAGCTTATGGCATACCACTTTTTGAAATATTTCAGAGAAAAATTTTTTTAAATTCCGGAAAAATTCTTAAATTCGCATCTGAAATATCTCCCTAAGAGATGCGTATGCACCTTTGTATGGATTGAAATAAACTGACTTACAGATACATGAAACAACAAGACGAAGAAAAAACGCTCGATGTGGCCGATGATAATCTGACCACAGGAGCCGGCCTGCCTGAAAACGCTTTCCGCGAACTCGCAGCCGACGAAGAGTACAAGCCCGTCATGGAACCGGCACACGATCAGAAGGAGGTTACGCCGTATTCTGTCATTACCGGCTTGATCATGGCCATTGTCTTCAGTGCCGCAGCCGCCTATCTGGGGCTGAAGGTCGGACAGGTTTTTGAGGCGGCGATTCCGATTGCCATAATCGCAGTCGGTCTCTCCAATGCCTTGGGCAAGAAGAACGCTCTCGGACAGAATGTGATAATACAGTCTATTGGCGCTTGCTCCGGAGTGATTGTGGCCGGTGCCATCTTCACTCTTCCCGCTCTCTATATCCTCCAGAACACGTATCCGGAAATAATGGTGGAGTTTTACCAGATTTTCCTCAGTTCGCTTCTCGGAGGCATATTAGGCATACTTTTCTTCATCCCCTTCAGAAAGTATTTCGTGAAGGATATGCACGGCAAGTATCCTTTCCCGGAGGCTACGGCCACCACTCAGGTGCTGATTTCCGGACAAGGTGCGGCTGCGCAGGACGGCGGTCAGGCCAAGACGCTTGTGCTTGCCTCCCTCATCGGCGGTGCATATGACTATATCGTGGCCACTTTCGGATGGTGGGCCGACACAATCACAACCATGGCTTCCTCGTGGGGAACGGCCATAGCTGAGAAGACCAAGCTCGTTATGAGCTGCAACACTGGTGCCGCCCTTCTCGGCCTCGGCTACATCATCGGCCTCAAGTATGCCTTTGTGATATTTGCCGGTTCGATTTTCGTATGGTGGGTGGTGATTCCCTTGATGGGTACTTACGGCGCGCCGGAGATAGCCTCGATGGAGCCGCAGGTGATTTTCTCCAACTATGCCCGTATGATCGGCATCGGCGGCATCGCCATGGCCGGTGTGATAGGCATAATCAAGTCGTGGGGCATAATAGCGCAGGCCATCGGTCTGGCCGGCCGAGAGCTTCGTGGCAAGGCGTCAGGAGCGAAAGAGGTTCGCTGGCAGCTCGACATCTCGATGAAGCACATAGTGTTCTTTATTGTGATTGCCCTTGTAGCCGTGTTCCTTTTCTTCTGGTTCGGTGTCATCAGCACGCTTTGGCAGGCAGCCGTGGCATGGCTTGTGGTTACAGTAATCGCATTCCTTTTCACGACAGTTGCGGCCAACGCAATCGCGATTGTGGGTTCCAACCCTGTGTCGGGCATGACGCTTATGACGCTCATCATTGCGTCGGCCATCTTCGTGGGCATCGGCCTCAGCGGCACTTCCGGCATTGTGGCTTCGATGGTTATAGGCGGCGTGGTCTGCACTGCGCTTTCTATGGCAGGAGGCTTCGTTACCGACCTTAAGATCGGCTATTGGCTCGGCTCTACGCCCAAGAAGCAGGAGCAGTGGAAATTCCTCGGCACGCTCGTTTCGGCGGCTACCGTAGGCGGTGTGATTCTTGTGCTCAACAAGGTTTACGGCTTCACCGGCCCTGATGCCCTCGTGGCTCCTCAGGCCAACGCCATGGCCAAGGTCATTGAGCCGCTTATGATGGGCGGCGACACTCCGTGGATTCTTTATATGGTAGGTGCGGTGCTTGCCCTGATTCTCAACTGGCTCGGTGTTCCTGCGCTTGCTTTCTGCCTCGGCATGTTCATTCCTCTGCACCTCAACACGCCGCTTCTCGTCGGCGGTGCAGTGGCATATTTCGTGGCAAATTCTTCAAAAGACCAGAAAGTCAACGATCTCCGCCGCGACCGTGGTACACTCATATCGTCGGGTCTAATTGCCGGAGGTGCGCTTTTCGGGGTGTTTGCTGCCATCACACGTTTTGTGGGATTCAATTACGAGAACCCGATTCCGTTTGAGACAAGCCAGATACTCGGCTGTGTGGCATACGCGTTGTTGATTGTCTATCTCATTTGGGATTCAAAACGCGTGAAGATGCCTAAATGAACCGATAAACATTTTTTTTCATGGTAGAGATGCCGCACGCAGTTTGTGTCATTCAGATGCGTGCGGCATCGATTTTTTGCCTGGAATGCGTTCACTGTTATTTATGCTTATTGCAATACTGATCGGAGGATGCAGCATGTCCGGCCGGCACAGGAAGAGCCTTGACGAGGCGGAACGGATGATGTTCAGCAATCCTCGTGGTGCGCTTGAACGCCTTAACTCCTGTGATGTGTCCGAATTTGAAGATTCCGCCTCTTTGGCCAGATGGGCATTGCTTTATTCCGAAGCCTTGAACGTCAATAGGCTGACTGCGCCGACGGATACGATAATCTCGGTTGCCATAGATTATTATTCCCGCTGTGGGAACATAAGCGGGCTTGCAAAGGCAAAGAAGATAAAATCGGAAATGATTTCTTCCGGGTCGGCCAACGACCGGTTGGCTACGTCGTTGTATCTTCAGAAAGAGAAGGAGTGTTTCCTGTTCAAGGAGAGGGCAAGACGAAAGGAACTCACGTATTGGCTTGTTATTGTTGGGGTCATGTCATTGTCGGTGATATTTTGGCAGCGCCAGCGCATAAGGGCGAGAGAAGCCTCCAATGACGCGCTGATTGCCGAGGCAGCCGGTATGAGATGCGAATTGAGGGTTCAGCGTGCCGGCAGGTCGGAACTTGAATCCAAACTGTCAGGACTTCTTGAAAGCCGTTTCGCACTGATTGATTCTCTTTGCCAGACGTATTACGAATGGCAAGGGACGAAAAACGAACGCAAGGCTGTGGCCGAAAGCGTGAAAGAAAAGATAGTCTCCTTGAAGCAGGATGAAGTCTTTTTCAAGGAGATGGCAGGAACGGCCGATGACTGTTGCGGCGGCATAGCCACCCGCCTGAGAAATGGGTTTCCGGAAATGAAGCCTGATGAGTTTCGTCTCGCCGTATATATTGTCTGCGGACTTTCGAGCCGTACAATCAGTCTTCTTCTCGGCGAATCGGTAGAGAACGTCTACAAGCGCAAATCGAGGCTTAAATCAAAGCTCAAGGCCGGGAACTCTCCTGTAGCGGAAGATGTTTTAAGACGTTTTTGAACATTGTCAGAATAAAATGGGATCTGGGTTTGTAATCTATTGTAGGTTAATATGTTATAAAACAGGGTGTCAGGCCGCAAATTTGGATTGGCTTGCACATACGGCGTAACTTTGCAGTCAAAAAAAGTTACGTTATGCATATCAGGATTTGTTTTTTGTCGGCACTGTTGCCGACGGTCTTTTTAGCATCGGGCGAAGAACCCTCAGACTCGCTCGTCAGGGAACTTCAGGAGATAGTTGTGACTGCCGACCAACCGGCCACGAGGCTTGAAGGGAACGTTCTCGTTTCCACAATCACAGGTTCAAATCTGCAAAACCTCGGAACTGCGCTTGATGTGCTTGCTCAGCTTCCTTTGATGAAAGTCGAGGATGGGGCTGTATCTGTGGCAGGAAAAGGCATCCCTGATGTCTATATTGATGGACGTCCGATGCGGGACGGCGATGAACTGCGCAATCTTTCTTCATCGGACTTGAAAAAGGTGGAGCTTCTGCTCGCCCCCGGAGCGATGTACGGGAACACGACAGAGGCCGTGGTGAGAATCACTACGCGCAAAAGGTTCTGGAAAGGATTCTCTTTCACCAATCGGGCTGCGGCTGAGAAACGCAGATGCTGGTCGGCTTCCGATATGATTGATGCCGGCTGGAGGTCGGGAAACCTGGAGCTGTTCGCTACCGGCAGTGTTTCACGCTATGATTCACGGATCAAGGGTACGACAGTCAACAGGCTTGAATACGATGGAGAGGAGGCTGAAATAGGTTCTTCTCAGGACAACCGGGCGCCATCGACCGTCGGTGTGGTGAAGGCCGGGTTCAATTTCTCGTCCGGCGCGCATTCAGCAGGCGCATATTACAGATACAATCCTGAGCACGTAGATTTTTGCAATGAAGGCTCAGAATGGACGGGAACGACTGCTCCGGTACGGCGGAGAATTGACCGGGACATACGTTCCCGCAGTCATCTGGCTGCAGTATACTATGACGGCAATCTGGCCGGAAAATGCCTGCTTCATTTCGACGGAACGTTCAGGCGGTCGTCCTCAACTTCCGCCACCGCCACGACGTATGCCGAAGAAGGCTATGCGGAAGTGAGTTCGGTGGAAAAGAAGAATTCATCTTTATATGCAGGAAAACTGTACGCGTCATTGCCGCTTTTCAAAGGAGACTTCACCACAGGAATTCAGGATTCATACACTCATACGCGTCTTGACTACCGTATGCTTAACCAAGCCGTTGGTGAATACATACCGTCTGGCCTGACGGAAACCAGACAGAAATCTTTGGCCGCTTTTGCACAATGGAACCGGACTTTCCATCGTTTCAGCCTGTCTGCCGGACTGCGTTACGAATATGTGGATTATGCTTTCGACAAGGACGGGAGGAGAGACAATGACGTCAGCCGCCGCAACCACCTGCTTACGCCCGACATCTCGCTCGGCTACTCGTTCTGTGATGATGCATCTGTGAGCATCAGCTACAAAATGTCAACGGAAAAGCCTCCGTATCCTCAGCTTACCGGTAGCCTGAATTATGTGGGAATCCACGAGATAGAAGGTGGAAATCCGGCTTTGCGCGACGGACGTATGCATAACCTGCAGGTTTTCGGGATGTGGAGAGGATTCATTCTTCAGGCGTCTTTCATGCGAAGCATAGACACTTATGCTTTCGTAAAGGAGCTGTATCCGGCTCCGACTTTGCAGCTTATGATGCATCCGGTCAATATCGACGTCTCAGCCTTGAACCTTTTCCTTGTCTGGAGCAGGCCGGTAGGGAAGTGGACGCCGAATTTCACGGTCGGAGTCTATCGCCAATGGCTGGAGGCCGGGGGAGGCAGGCACGACCGTCCCATTTTTTCATATTATCTCGACAATGTGGTGGCATTGCCGTTCGGAATGCGTTTGTCTGTAAATGCACACGGTCAGACAAGTGGCGATATGCATACAAACCGGTTCGGGACAACATGGTTTGCCCTTGACGCTTCCATAAGCAGGTCGTTCTTCAACGAATCATTGGATGTAAAATTGTCCGCTACTGACATATTCGGCACGCTCAACAATGACTGGACTATGGACACTTACGGCGTTTCAATGGTAAAGCGTCAAAGCTACGACCGGAGAGGTGTAACCTTGACGCTCACTTACAAATTCCGTCCCCGCGCGAGCCGCTACAAAGGGGAGGCGGCATCGCAGTCGGAACTTGACCGATTATGACTTTAGATTGTGTTTCTGTTTTGTTGAAGGGATTTCCCGCTTGTCCCATTCGGGATGGGCGGGATCTTCCGCCACAAGGGCTTCCTCAAGGCTGATGCCAAGCGCATCCGCCAGTTGAGATCCGTATCCCGGATCGGCATTGTGGCATGCCCTTACATGCCTTTGCTTTATGAAGAGCGGAACGCCGTCCATCGCCCTTGCAGTGTTTTCGCACGTCAGTTTCTGTTCTTCTGGTGGCATCAGCCGCCACAGTTTTCCGGGCTGCGTGTAATAGTCATCGTCATATTCGCGTTCATCATAGTTGAACGCGGCTCCGTGAATCTCCAGGGGCGGCTCTTTAGCTGCCGGTGAATCCTGCCATTCGCCGAAACTGTTGGGTTCGTAGGAGAGGGTTCTTCCGTAGTTGCCGTCTGTCCGCATCTGTCCGTCTCTGTGGAATGAGTGGAACGGGCACTTCGGACGGTTGACTGGAATCAGGTTGTTGTTTACTCCGAGCCGGTATCGCTGTGCGTCTCCGTAGGAGAAAAGCCGTCCCTGCAGCATCTTGTCAGGAGAAAAGCCTATTCCCTCGACGATGTTCATGGGATTGAACGCCGCCTGTTCGATTTCAGCGAAGAAGTTTTCCGGATTGCGGTTGAGCTCCAGGATGCCAACGTCGCGCAGCGGGAAGTCTTTGTGGTACCATACCTTTGTAAGGTCGAAGGGGTTTATGTGGTATTTCTTGGCTTCCTCTTCTGTCATTATCTGCACCTGCATCAGCCAGCGGGGATAGTCTCCGCGTTCGATTGCCTCGAACAGGTCTCGCCGGTTTGAATCGCGGTCTTTGGCAATGACCTTTTCGGCCTCTTCGTCGGTGAGGTTCTTTATTCCCTGAAGCGTCCTCAGATGGAACTTCACCCAGAAACGTTTGTTGTCCTTGTTGTAGAAACTGTATGTGTGGCTTCCGAAGCCGTGCATATGGCGGAAAGATGCAGGGATTCCGCGTGGCGACATTGTGATTGTTACCTGATGCAAGGCTTCAGGGAGGAGCGTCCAGAAATCCCAGTTGTTTGTAGGGCTCCTCATCCCTGTCCTGGGGTCGGTCTTCACGGCATGGTTGAGGTCGGGAAACTTCAATGGGTCGCGCAGGAAGAATACGGGCGTGTTGTTCCCGACAAGGTCCCAGTTGCCTTGGTCTGTGTAGAACTTCATTGCGAATCCGCGTATGTCTCTTTCGGCGTCGGCGGCTCCACGCTCACCGGCCACGGTAGAGAAGCGCAGCAGGCATTCCGTCTTTTTCCCTATTTCGGAGAATATGGAAGCGCGCGTGAACTCTGTGATGTCGTTGGTTACGGTAAAAGTCCCGAATGCGCCGGAACCTTTGGCATGCATACGCCTTTCCGGTATGACTTCACGGTCGAAATGGGCGATTTTTTCAGTGTACCAAGGGTCTTGGATAAGAACCGGGCCGCGAACTCCGGCAGTCTGTACGTTCTGGTTGTCGGCGATGGGCCTGCCGTTTTCTGCGGTGAGTCTATGTTTGTTCATAATAGATAACTTGTAAGATAAGGTAAATTTTAGTTATTTATTCTGTATCTAAGAGTGTGTTTGGAATTTTCTTCAGGATTTTTTATGGAGGATTCCGGGACGGATTCGCGTATGCAGGCGAGGGAGTGCGGCGGGCTGCACGACCGGGTCAAAGACGCGGAGATGCCCGAAAGACCCATAAAGGCACGTTGAGGAGCATATCACGGCATTTTCACGTCCTTTCCGGCCTTTCACTCGTTGCATAGCCCGCTATGCGCCTCGTTCCAAGACCCGGAAAGACCTGTAAAACTGCCTGTAAAAATCAGAATAAAAATTCAAACACACTCTAAAACTACAACGCTTCCGGCAACTGTTGGTTCATTGCCCCGGAAGGCTCCGTGCGGTCAGAGATTGAAATAGAAAGTCCCTGTAGAGAGGACTGCGTAGAAATCGAATGTCTGTCCGTGAAGCAGATAGCTTGTGTTTACCGCCTGTACGTCTACTCCGGTGTCCCATGTCCTGCTCCAGGGATCCCATGCGTTTATTACCGTTACGTCATATTGTACGCCGTTGTATGTATAGCTCACGTTGAGCGGTATCGTGCGCCATACCCCCATTGAATCGTATCCGCATGCGATTACATTGGTTACTCCCGTGTTTTGCCAGTCGGGAGAAGCGAGTGGAGTGTTGACTATGATAGGGCCGGTGTATGAGTTCCATCCCGGATTCCAGGGACTGCCCCAGTTGGGAGGAGCCGGAGGCCCGGGGTTCCAACCGATTCCGTTGGGCGGCGCGGGGGAGAACGAACCTCCCGAGCCGGGAGCCGGCATGCTGTTTTGGGCTATTACTCCTAATGCCCCTATTCCGATGGCCGAGGCTAATACCGTAATATGGCGCAATACGCCTGATCGAGATTTGATGCTCATTGAATTTGCTTTTTGTTTTAGAAACATTCCCGATGCTTTTGAGGTTCTAAAAAAACGTCAAAAGCGTGCTGCGTCGTTGCGATGTCGAAAATTATTGTTAAATTTGCGAGTTAAAATGAAATAAGGAATAACGGTCGGCTCACAATGTCGCTGTCGGCCTCAACCATTAAAACAGAAATGGCAAAACAAGAAGACGTTTTCAAGACCATAGTCGCCCATGCCAAAGAGTACGGGTTCGTGTTCCAGTCAAGCGAAATCTACGACGGGATGTCTGCCGTGTATGACTACGGGCAGAACGGCGTGGAACTGAAAAACAACATAAAACGTTATTGGTGGGAGGCTATGACGATGCTCCACGACAACATCGTGGGCATTGACTCGGCAATATTCATGCACCCGACGATCTGGAAGGCTTCGGGACATGTGGATGCATTCAACGACCCCCTTATCGACAACAAGGATTCCAAGAAGCGTTATCGCGCCGACGTCCTCATTGAAGACGAGATTGCCAAAATCGAGGAGAAGATGGACAAGGAGGTGGCAAAGGCCGCCAAGCGTTTCGGAGATAAATTTGACGAGGCCATGTTCCGTCAGACAAATCCTCGCGTGCTTGAGAACAAGAAGAAGCGCGACGAGCTGTATGAACGTTTCTCCAAAGCCATGAACGACAATGACCTGGCAGACCTCAAGCAGATAATCATGGACTATGAGATAGTGGATCCTGTTTCAGGCACCAAGAATTGGACAGACGTGCGCCAGTTCAACCTGATGTTCAAGACGGAGATGGGATCCACCGCCGACGGTGCAATGGATGTGTATCTCCGTCCGGAGACGGCGCAGGGCATCTTCGTCAATTATCTGAATGTGCAGAAGACCGGTCGTATGCGCATCCCGTTCGGAATCGCTCAGATCGGCAAGGCGTTCCGCAACGAGATAGTGGCCCGTCAGTTCATATTCCGTATGCGTGAGTTCGAGCAGATGGAGATGCAGTTCTTTGTGCGTCCAGGCGAGGAACTTAAGTATTTCGACTATTGGCGTTCGGCGCGCCTTGAATGGCACAAGGCACTCGGTCTCGGCGATGAAAAATACCGCTATCACGACCATGAGAAGCTGGCCCATTACGCCAATGCCGCCACTGACATCGAATTCCGTATGCCGTTCGGCTTCAAGGAAGTGGAAGGGATCCATTCTCGCACCAATTTCGACCTTTCGCAGCATGAAAAATTCTCCGGCAAGAAAATACAGTATTTTGACCCGGAATTAAACGAAAGCTATGTCCCGTATGTTATCGAGACATCGATAGGCGTAGACCGTATGTTCCTCACGGTGCTTTGCAGCTGCTATGAGAACCAGCAGCTTGAGGGGGGCGACAGCAGGGTGGTGCTGCATTTCCCGCCTGCGCTTGCTCCTGTGAAATGTGCAGTGCTTCCTCTCGTGAAGAAGGACGGGCTGCCTGAGAAGGCTCGTGAGATTCAACATCGTCTCAGGTTTGACTTCACATGCCAGTACGATGAGAAAGACTCGATAGGCAAGCGTTACCGTCGTCAGGATGCGATAGGCACCCCGTTCTGTATAACGGTTGACCATCAGACTCTTGAGGACAACACTGTAACACTTCGCCATCGCGATTCGATGGAACAGGCACGTGTGAACGCCGATGATCTGCAGGCTATGCTTGCCGACAGTGTGAGCCTTAACAGCCTTCTCCGCAAGTTGGTGTGAGGGCGTTAGGATTCGAATGTCAGGTTTTTATGATAAATCAGAGATTATGAAAAAGATAATTTATAAGATAATTCTTTTCGTGGCTGCAGTAGCGGCTATGGGTTCGCTGTCTTCGTGCAACTACAATTCGCTCGTAGACAAGCAGCAGACGGTGGATGAGGCATGGGCTCAGGTTGAAAACCAGTATCAACGCCGCGCCGACCTTATCCCAAATCTCGTGAATACGGTGAAAGGGTATTCCACCCATGAGAGCGAGACTCTGCAGAAAGTGATTGAGGCGAGGGCAAAGGCCACTTCGGTTACAATCGATGCCGAGAACCTCAATGAGGAGACTTTGGCGAAATACCAGCAGGCGCAAGGGGAACTTTCCCAGGCTTTGAAGTCGCTTCTTGCGGTTACGGAAGCGTATCCCGACCTTAAGGCCAATGAAAATTTCATGGCTCTGCAGGCGCAGCTTGAGGGGACTGAAAACCGCATATCCACAGAGCGCAAGCGTTACACTGAGGCTGTGAAGAACTATAATACGGCAATAAAGAAGTTCCCTACGGTGATTTATGCCGGATGGTTCGGCTTCGATGCCAAGCCACAGTTCAAGGCCGAGGCCGGCGCGGAGAAGGCTCCTGAAGTGAAATTCTGACGAAAAGAAATTACAATGAAAAGATTTCTGCCGCTGTTCTGCGGCGCGATGATGCTTCTTCCGTTGGCTTCATGCCTTGACGATGACGACAAGGACAGATATGCGGATTGGAAGAAGGAGAATGAAGAATATGCCTTAAAGGCTGAAATTGAGCGAAATGCCGATGGCACGCCTGTTTATGCCAAAGTTGTGCCTGACTGGGCCTCGGGGATATACGTGCTTATGAAATGGCACAACGACCGTTCGTTGACGGCAGATAAGCTTGTGCCTCTCGACAACTCGACCTGCGAGGTGAAGTATCTCGGCGAACTGATTGACGATACGCAGTTCGACTCGTCGTTCGCGCAGGTTGACAGTGTCTATAAGACACAGCCTTATAAAAACATACCGGGTTTCTGGGCGGCTCTTACTTCAATGCACGTCGGAGACTCGGTTACGGTGGTGATTCCATGGCAGGCGGCATACGGCAGTTCTGGCAGCGGATCAAAAATCAAACCGTATTCGACTCTCATTTTCCATCTTAAGCTGAAAGGGATTTCTTCATATGAAACCCCGCAATGAAAATTCAAACACACTCTTAGACCTAAATCATGAACAAGACTTCATTGTCAATACTTTTTCTCGCTCCCCTTACGGTGGCCGGGGCTGCCATTGCCGCTTCACGCCATGCTGAGCGAGTGGAGGCTCTTCCTCCTGTCAAGGTGCAGATGCCGATTGTTGGCGACACTGCTCTCGCTCCGCACAGGTTTTCCGACGTGCAGTTGCTGGAAGGCGCGTCAAGGCGTCATGTAAAGACCACCCGGAGCCAAATTGAGACTACAGACACCGCCGGGTATTTCAAGCTAAGCAAGCCGGCATCCGGCAGGGTGGTGGAAACTCTGGTAACTACCCTCAGGCCGGAACGATTCATAAAGGGTTCGCTCAAGGTAACGTCGGCGAGCGTGTTTGAAGTCATGGTGGACGGGGTGTCCAAAGGATCGAAAGCCAAGCCTGACAGTGCCGTCACAGCCTCAAGCGTAGTTGCCGTGCCGATTGAGCTTGAGCCGGAACGCACTGCCGATATCATGGTAAAGGTGCTGACCGACAGTGAGGCAAAGAATGATCCGGCCGTTAAAATAGAGTTTGAGCCTGAGTCTAAGTATTCAGATGTGAATTATTCGCTGGTTCCCGAGAAGAAGCACCGTTTCTCGATTTATGACATGAGCGACGGGCCTCGTGCAAGATCCACGAGCATGTCGCCCGACGGCAAATATGTGATTACCCGTTTTGTGGAGGTGTTCTCCGAAAAGGAACAGCGCACATGGTCAACGTTGACCGAGACCAAGACTGGAAAGATAATCAATGCCAGCCTCAACGGAAGCGCGGGCTGGATGCCTTCGGGATCTACGCTTTACTACACCGTGAAGCGAGGCGATTCGTATGACTTGGTGAATATATCGCTGCCGTCGCAGTCTTCTGAGACTGTGGCCACGGGATTGCCCACAGGCGACATAATCTGGAGTCCGGACGCTTCGTATTTCGTTTACTACAAATATGTGCCGGGAACACGCAAGGAAGGGATTATGCAGCGCTATTCCTCGCCCGATGACCGTATGCCAGAGAACCGCGACCGCTACTATCTGATGAAGTATGACCTTTCGACTTCCGTGGCGCAACCGTTGACTTACGGCGGTGCCACCACTTATCCTGACGGGTTCAATGCCGACGGGTCGAAGATGCTTATCAAAGCTATGCGTGAGAATACGTCGGAATATCCGTTCTACAAGACAGACCTCATTCAGGTCGATATGAAGACTATGGCCGTGGACACGCTTGTTAAGGCAAACGGCGATCTTTCGTCGGCAGTGTATTCTCCTGACGGCAAAAGCCTTTTCATCGTGGGTGGCCCGAGCCTATTCGGGAAACTCGGCGTGAATGCCGGTGATCATCCTATTGCCAATGATTTCGATTCGCAGGGCTATCTTTTCGACATCGCATCCAAGAAGGTAACGCCAATGACACGCGACTTCGATCCTGCAATCCAAGGCGAACCCGTATGGAATGCATCAGACGGCAAGATCTATTTCAGGGCAGAGGAAGGTTTCTTCGTGCCTGTGTATTGTCTCAATCCGGCAGACGGTTCCATAAAGAAACTTCCGGTAGCCGCCGACAATGTGGCCAACTTCTCGATAGGGAACAGGGAGGACCGCTATATGTCATACACGGGGCAGGCATATGAATATGCAGGACGCGCGTATCTGATGGATCTTAAGACCGGCAAATCCACGGTTATGGCCGATCCGGATGCCGAAAGGCTTGCGGAAGTCAATTTCGGCAAGACCCAGCCTTGGAAATTCACTGCTTCCGACGGAACTGAAATCGATGGTATGATGTGTCTTCCGCCTGACTTCGACCCGAACAAGAAGTATCCTCTCATAGTCTATTATTACGGTGGCACGTCTCCTTCGCAGAGAGGGATGAGCCATGCCTACATACCCCAGCTTTTCGCTTCACGTGATTATGTGGTGTACATCCTGAATCCGAGCGGCACCACAGGCTATGGGCAGGAGTTCTCGGCGCGCCATGTCAATGCATGGGGCAAGCGCACGGCCGACGAGATAATTGAAGGAGTGAAGAAGTTCTGCGAGGAGCATCCTTATGTGGACTCCAAGAAAATCGGATGTCTCGGTGCGTCCTACGGAGGTTTCATGACAATGTATCTGCAGACGCTCACCGACATCTTCTCTGCTGCCGTCTCGCACGCCGGCATCTCAAATGTTACGAGCTATTGGGGTGAAGGCTACTGGGGATATTCCTATAATTCCGTGGCTGCCGCAAAGTCATATCCGTGGAACAATCCTGATCTGTTCACCAAACAGGGAGCTTTGTTCAATGCCGACAAGATCCATACTCCTCTTCTTCTGCTTCATGGAACCGAAGACACAAACGTTCCTATTGGCGAGAGCATTCAGCTGTTCAATGCCCTGAAGGTGCTCGGAAGGGATGTGGAGTTCATCACGGTAGAAGGAGCCAACCACGTAGTGAAGGAATACGACAAGCGTATAGTCTGGCACGCCACAATAATGGCATGGTTTGCCAAATGGCTTCAGGACGATTCCCGCTGGTGGGACTCGATGTATGGCGATAAATGAATGTGGAATTAGAATAGATTCAAGACATCAGGGATGCGCGTTAATGGCGCGTGTCCCTGAGCATTTTTCATATATGAAAAAATACGTGTTTGCGACAGTGGCATTGTTGGCTTTTGTCGGATGCAGAGGGACGGAGCGAGCCGAAGCTGTGGAGGCTGCGGTAGAGGCAGCGCAGATGGAGGGCCGCACCGCCGCAAGGGAGTTTGTCAACGCCCAGTGGAAGGATACGATGGAGCTTCAGAAGCGTCTGTTGGAAGTCCGTGCGAAGCAGAGCAAATATGTAGAAAACAAGGTGCCCGAGGCTGCGGCTGCTTTTGATACCGCTTTTGTGAATACGTTGAAGACCGTCCGTCCCGACGTGGCACGCCATCTTGACAAGAAACCTTCATCTCTCCTTACGAAATGACCAGCAAGACAATTGTTCCTGATGATGTGGCAGAACTCCTTCGTGCCGAGGCTGCACGGATAAATACCCCGGAATTCATCCTTGCCGATCCTGTCCAGTTTCCCCGGCGTTTTTCGAAAATACAGGACATCGAGATAGCGTCGCTCCTTGCTGCCATCATAGCGTGGGGCAACCGCACTATGATATGCCGCGATGCAGACCGTCTGTTGGGATGGATGGACAATTCTCCCTATGCTTATCTGATGGACAAAGGATATGAACAGTTTCCGGAAGACAGGAACATCCACCGTACTTTCTTCGGACGCCATTTCCGTTGGCTGATGCGCGGCCTTCATGAGATTTATACCCGCTATCCTTCTCTTGATGCTTTCTCCTCTGCTTGCGGAGCCGGAGCGGACGAGGCTCCGGCATGGAAGCTTGTCGAGGAGATGCAGAAGGTGATATGCGGGGTGAACGGCGGCGAGGCATGTCCGCAATGCCTTCCTGTCAATCTCCGTAATTCGGCTCTCAAACGCATAAATATGGCTTTGAGATGGCTTGTGCGCGATGACGGGATAGTGGATATGGGTGTGTGGAAATCAATACCGAAGAGCAAGCTTTTCATACCGCTTGACGTGCATGTCGGCAACGTTTCTCGTCAGCTCGGACTGCTCGGCCGAAAGAGCAATGACCGAAAGAGCGTGGAAGAGCTTACGGGAAAGCTCCGGATTCTCAATCCGTCAGACCCGTCCGTGTTTGACTTCGCCCTTTTCGGCATCGGCATCAACTCCAAGAACACATGATTGTCAATCTAAGTATGAAAATACTGTATTGTCTGCCTTTATTGTATAATTCCGGTGGAATAGAGAGGATCGTAACCGCTAAAGCCAACTGGTTTGTAGAGCATGGACATGAAGTCGTGATGGCATTGTCCGACAATAAAAAACGAAATCCATATTTCCCTTTGAATCCTAAAATCAGAATTTATGAGCTTAACGTCAATTATCTCGACGATATGGGTTGCCATCCGTTGAAATGGCATATCAATCAAAAAAAAAGGAAGAGGCTCCACAAGTCGGCATTGAATGATGTCATACAGAAAGAGAATCCGGATGTGGCGATTTCTGTTTTTGCCGAGGAGTCTAAGTTTCTTTATGACATAAGACACTCTTGCCGTAAAATCATTGAGTTTCATTTCACTCGTTATCATAAGGTTTACAGCGGCAGACAAGGCTTGAGAAAGATGCTTGACAGATGGAGGACTTTTGCGGCAGGGAGACTGGTCGCAAAGTATGATGATTTTGTCGTATTGACTGAGCGCGACAAGCAATCTTGGCCTCAACTCGATAATATTCATGTCATTCCCAATTTTATTGTCAATAAACCAGAAGGGATTGCGGCCTGCAAGCAAAAAAGAGTCGTAGCGTTCGGACGATTGGCCCATCAAAAAGGTTTTGACAGGCTTGTCGACATATGGCAAAAGGTCTGTTATGATTTCCCTGATTGGCGTCTTGACGTGTACGGCAGCGGAGAGGATGAGGTCAGTCTTACTGAATATTCTGAGTCGTTGATAAAGAACGGGAGTCTGGTTTTTCATAAGCCTGTAACGGATGTGTATCGTGAGATGCAGAAAAGCTCCATATATGTAATGTCGTCCCGGTATGAAGGTTTCCCAATGGTTTTGTTGGAAGCATCTTCTGTAGGATTGCCGTGCATAAGTTTTGACATTGATTGCGGTCCCTCTGACATAATAGAAGACGGAAAAAGCGGCTTTCTTGTACCCGATGGATGTGTAGACGTATTTGCGGAAAGGCTGAGGAAATTGATGACTGACGAGAATTTGCGGATTGGGATGAGCCGGGAAATGAAAAAGGTTTCTGAAAAGTTCTCTTCAACCGCAGTTATGAAGAAATGGGAGCGGTTGATTGAAGGATAACCGCATAAGCTGCTGTCTGTGATTTCTGTTTGTTGTTATTGCTTGATTCCAGATTCAGTATTCGACGTAATCAAGCTTTTTAAATATTTTGGATGCCACTATAATCTTACGGAAATTGTTTCTTGTCCAGAAAAACAGGCGTTCTGAGAAACATCTGTTCTCTTCTTTTTTTGGTTTTACGTATGAGAATTCCAGACTTTGTTTGGTTGGTGTTACTGATGGCGGCAGCATTATTTTCAATTCTATTTTATGACGCTTGCATATAGGGATAAATTCATCTGATACGCATCCAGGACGCTTGTTTATCAGAAGTTTAGCAGCTTTGGGATTCAGTGCATATGCATAAGCCCCATATACATATAGGCAAGGAGAGACAAGTCGTGTGCAAAGAGGGGAGTTAATATCGTTGACGTATCTTCTTCGATATAAGCCTGCTCCGCCGAGCATGAGCAGCCTGGGACGGTCGGATGAAAGCCATTCGTCGACTTCTTTCAGTTCATTCCTCATATCGCGGAGAATGTGGATGTCGTCTTCCAGTATCAGCGTGTTGACTCCGGTTTCTTTAATTCTCCTGTATGCCTTTTGATGAGACAGGGTGCATCCGATTTCACCTGGCCTAGGGTTCCGATGATAATGGCGGCGGAATCGTCTGCTGTCAAACGCTCTGTCTGTTTCTTCCGGAGAAAGTCTGCGTCCGTCGACGGCTTCAATCACCTCTACGTCAAGGTAGGGATGTGCATTAAGCTGTTCATTAAGCGACCGGAGACGGTCTGTCGATTGAGGAAGATTGATTACCAATGTTTTCATCGATGGATGGTTTTTGAGATTATGCGGCGTGTGAACATCCGCATTCCTTTTGTGAATGCCATCTGGAACGCATATAATATTGTCCCAGTGGCCAAAACTGTGCCAAGTGCAAACAAAGTGAACTCTTTGGCATTGTCGGGCGTAGGAGTCGAGAAATTTCTGTCAATAATCCAGATGATGGATAATGTGGCGAATATTGCCGCTATGTGGTGCATATACAGGCGTATGTAGATGCCTATCGGCTCCTTGAGACCCCAGCGGAAAAGGAAGTACGGTTTCCAAAGGAAAACAATCAGCAACAGGCTGACCACAACGCCCATCAGTATGCCGTTGAGTCCCCATATCCATCCGAAAAGAACGGAAAGACCGAGATTCAGACACGCTTCCGCAATCGGTGCCCATACGTCTTGGAAAAGTCCGTATGCATTTATGTAGGAGTCTACGGATGTTCTCGAGGCATTGAGGAAAAGAGTGAAGCAGATGATTGCAAGGGTGGACTGTGGAAGAATGTATTGCTCCCCGATCCAAAGAGTTATGAATGACGGTGTGAGTATGTACAGAGCTATTGAAGCCCCCGCGCTGATGTAGAATCGTACTGAGAACAGTTCGTCGAAAACGTTCATTATCCTTTGCTTGTCGCCTGAGGCTACAAGGTTTCCCACACCGGCTCCGATGGAATTGAAAAGTGCGTTGAGGAGGAGTGCCAATCCGATTGTAATCGTAGTGTAGTTTGTATAATAGGTTACAAGGGTCAGCGATGCGAATGCGTATATTATCAGCGGACTTGTCTGTTGGAGAACGAAAGTGCTTATCTTGTGGAAGAAGATCTGTTTGATTTTCGTTACGATTTCCGGATACTTTTTTTTCAGTTCTGCAGAAGTGCTTATGCCTGTTTTCAGGAAAGGATAAGTGCGTCTCACCATTGCGCTCAGGGCTATGGATGCGATTACAGCAAACCCTCCTTCAAGCACGAGCCACCATATGTATGGGTTCTCGCAATTCTTGATGATGAAGTATTGGACGATGAGCCTGGCCATCATGCATGCCTTGTAGCTGTAGGTGATTTTGTATTCCTTTTGGTCGGCGGAAAGAAGCACCTCCTTGTAGTTGACGAAATAGGACAGGAGGGCAGAAACGAGAAGGACTCCGAAAGATGCGTAAGCATACCACAAAGGGAGTTTCATCTTGGAGAATATGAATGGAAAGAATGCGCCTAAAACTACCGCACCGGCAATGACAATCAGTGCTATGCGACGGTACATGTGCCCTTGCAAAGAAATTATCTCGTTTATTCGCTGCGTGTCCTTGTCGAAAAGGGGCTTGTACAGCGAGAAGCCCACCGCTACGCCTATTCCGAGCTCTGCGATGTTGAGAAACTGAAGAAGGTTTCCGGCCGTGGTGTTGAGTCCGAGCACCTCGGCACCGAGGCGTTCGAGGAAAACGTCGCGGCAGAAAAACTGCAAGAGCAGATTTACCGCGAGAAACAAAAGAGCTACTGCGATGTTCTTTAAGCTTTTGGAAGTCCTCGACTGTTCAGCCATACACGGTTTTCGTTTGCGTCTGCAAATTTACCAATTTTCCATGTCCTGTACAAATTGCAGATGGCTATTATTGCCGTGCTTGAAGTCGGGCGACATTCCGAACTTTCTTCATACGACCGAGAAGGAGGGATTGACGAGAAAGAGTTTCTCGGTGGCTCGAGTTACCGCCGTGTAGAGCCATCGGTAGAAGTCCGGGCCGATGGCTTCGGGCGCTATAGTGCCTACGTCGAGATAGACATGTCTCCATTGTCCGCCTTGTGCTTTGTGGCATGTTACGCAATAGGCGTACTTTACCTGTAAGGCATTGTAATAAGGGTCGTTCATTACGCCTTTTATTTTTTGGGAATATTCGCCTTCGTATGAGTCCGCCACGACAGTGAAGAATCGCTGCTGCTCGTCGCGTGGAATCGTTGGCCCGTCTGACATCAGGCTGCGTAGCATTATCTTCACCCCTAACGGTTCGGGGCGGGATGGGACTTGCAGTTCAGCATCGACGAAATACCTTCCGTGTGCCTTTTCGAGATTGCCGACCCATTTCACTTCGACTGTTTCCCCGTTGGCGATGAATCCTTTCACTTTGTTTTTGGCGCACCAGTAATAGTCGTTGCGGCTCACTATGAGGCGTTCTCCTCGTTGGATTGCGTCTTCGGCAAACAGGACTCGAGAGCGTATCTGCGCGTTGAAGTTGTTGGCTCGCTTGTTCGAGCGGCTTATTATAAGGGTCTCTTCAGTCCCCACCTTTGCCCAAGAACTTGACAGGCAATCGGCAAGCTCGGTGGGGGAAACGGTTTCGACATCCGTGAATCCCGAGGCTTTCAGATGGAATTTCATTGACGGCTTGCCGAAAAGGAAGCGTCTGATTGCGGTGGCATTGGCAAGTATGCCGCTTTCGTGGCTCTGACGCATGGAATTGCGCAGGTTGTACGCTTCGGGGAACAGACCGAGTTGACGTAGCCTTACGAGGTTCATCGCAGGACTGTCAGTGTGTCCTACAGGGGGCAGCTGGGCCACGTCGCCGACAAACACTATCGAGCATCCGGGTGCGGAGTATACGAATCTGACAAGATGGAGCAGTAGACTGCGGTCTCCGCCGGCATCGGTAATCATCGAAGCTTCGTCAATGATGAATATTGTGTCGGTGAGGCGGTTTGCTGCGAGTATGAAGTTCTCGTTTCCTGGTTCGTGGCTGATGGGCCGGTAAATATGGCGATGGATGGTGGAAGCCGGAGAACCGGAAAATTCCGATGCCACTTTCGCGGCGCGTCCTGTGGGGGCGAGCGTTACGGATTTGATGTTGAATGATGCAAGGCTCTTTATCAAGGCCGCCATGACGGATGTCTTTCCGGTTCCCGCGAATCCGTTCAGTACGAACGCCTTGCGAGGTTCGTTGCAGAAAACGAATTTTGATAAAGCCTCAATCAGTCCTTTCTGTTCCGGTTCAGGCCTGAAAGTGAGGTTTGCGATGCAGAGTTCGATGAGATTGGCTTGGTCGGCGATTTGGTGTGTCATAGTTCAAAGTTAGACATTATTTTCAAGATAACGACATTATAATCAGCAAAACTGTTTTCCGGTTTGATTTGTTAGTGGTATGTGGCCTATTAACACTTTTTGGCTCGTGATTTGCATACGGAAATCTCAAAAATTGCAATAGATTATGAAAGATAAAAACAGATATCATGCGGAGGAACCATTTCAGGACTCCGAGCAGGAAGGTATTCAAGCCGAAGATGTGGCTGTAGACGATGTCAATGCCGAAGAAGAACCTGTTCAGGAGGAGACGTCTGAATCGGAAATCCTTCGACTAAATAAAGAGCTTGAAGAGTCCAAAGCCGCCATGGAGAAGGAAAAGCGGGAATATATGTTCCTGATGGCGGAATTCGACAATTTCCGGAAGCGGACTCTTAAGGAGAAGTCGGAAATCATCAAAAACGCGGGCGAGCAGGTGTTCAAAGGGCTTCTGCCGATACTTGATGATTTTGAGCGTGGCATAGAAGCAGCTTCCAAGACAGACAATGCCGACTCTGTAAAGGAAGGAATGGTGCTGATATATAACAAGTTCAAGAAATACCTTGAGCAGAACGGCGTGAAAGAGATGGACACTAAGGATGCTGATTTCGACACCGAGCGGCATGAGGCTATTTCCGTAGTGCCTGTTGCAGAAGATTCCCGGAAGGGAAAGGTGCTTGATACTGTGCAGAAAGGCTACACTATCAATGATAAGGTGCTTCGCCATGCAAAAGTGGTGGTAGGCCAATAATTAAGCAATAGTTATGGCAGAGAAAAGAGATTATTATGAGGTGCTGGGTGTCCCGAAAGACGCTTCGGCCGACGACATAAAGAAGGCCTACCGTAAGCTCGCGGTGAAGTACCATCCGGACCGGAACCCTGACGACAAAGATGCGGAGGAGAAATTCAAAGAGGCTGCTGAGGCGTACGATGTGCTGAGCGATTCTGACAAACGTGCGAAGTATGACCGTTTTGGCCATTCCATGGGTCCTCAGGGCTTTGGCGGTGGTGCCGGTGGCTTCGGTGGAGGTTTCGGTGGTTTCGGCGGCGGTATGTCGATGGAAGACATATTCTCCCGATTCGGCGATATTTTCGGCGATATGGGTGGTATGGGCGGTGCAGCCTACGGCTCTCACCGTCCGAGAAGGCATGCCAACAAAGGAACTGACCTTCGAATCACAGTGAAGGTTACGCTCAAGGATGTCATGAACGGGGTAGAGAAGAAACTCAAGATTCCGAGGCTTGTGGCATGCGGGCATTGCAATGGCACAGGAGCCAAGGACGGAACGGCGTTCAAGACCTGTCCGCGCTGTGGAGGTTCGGGATATGTGTCCCGCATCCAGCAGACTATGTTCGGCGCCATGCAGTCTGAATCCGTCTGTCCTGAGTGTAACGGAGAAGGGAAAATAATTACTGAATCTTGCGTTCATTGCCACGGCTCAGGTGTCGAGAAGAAAGATGAGGTGGTAAGCTTCATGATTCCGCCGGGTGTGGAAAACGGCACAGTGCTTACATTGCGTGGTAAAGGCAATGCGCCTCGCCACGGCGGCGTGAACGGCGACCTTCTGATTGTGGTTCAGGAAGAGAACGATCCGGAACTTATCCGTGACGGCGACGACCTTATATATAATCTGATGCTTGACTTCCCGACTGCGGCTCTCGGCGGCACAGCCGAAGTGCCGACGGTGGAAGGAAAGGCACGGCTCAAGATTGCGGCCGGAACTCAGCCGGGAAAAGTGCTTAGGCTCAGGGGCAAGGGTTTGCCGCGTATGCAGAGCAGCATAAAAGGCGATTTGCTCGTCAATGTTATGGTATATGTGCCAGAAAGCCTGAACGATGCTGAGAAATCAGCAATAGAGAGCCTTAAGGATTCACCGAACGTAGTCCCGACGGAATCGACCTCCAAACGGATATTTTCGCGTTTGCGGCACATCTTCAATAAGGAAAACCGGGAGAGCTGACATCGAATCCTGCCAGCGTACTGTGTTTTAAGAGTAAGGAGTGCTGAGCATCAAGTAGACAGCGAATACTGTTGCATACATAATGAAGGCCGTCTGTCTGTGGTAACCGCAGAAGACGGGCTTTTTTATTTGGCCAGTTCGGCATTTTGGGTTATATTTGCATAAAATCTTGGAATAAGCAAGTATAGTAACAATGAATGGAATCAAAATCAAGTTTTGCTGTCTGATTGCCGGGCTCCTGTTTTTTGCGAATGCATTGAATGCCGCGGCTCAGGAAATATCGGCGGACTTTAAGGGCAACGAGCCAGAAGGTGCGATATCCGCCCTTTTGGCAGTGGCGCGCAATCAGGGAGGCACTGTGGCGCAAAGGGCTGGAGCCGTCGCCGATGCTCTTTCAGGAGCCGATTTCAAGGCGACTGCCGACAAAGACCCTGCGGCAGGACCCATGTCGGTCAACCTTAATGCGATGGACGGGATTGAACTTATAGAGTATTGCGCGGCAGCGGCGAAGGCCTCGTTGGTTCCGGGAACGCAAATGCGCGACTTTCTCAAGGAGCTGCAAGGCCTGCGTTACCGTCGCGGAGAAAACACGGGATTCACGTCCCGTCTGCGTTATGTCTGCGACTGGATTGCTGACAATGCATACCGCAACAATATAAGGGAAATGACATACGACCTTCCGGGGAACGTGTTCACTTCACGGACCCTTGACCACATAACCCGCAACCGTGAGAATTATCCGGCTCTTGCTGATTCGGCCACATTCGAGCGCATGCAGCTGCTCGAGATGGGCTACAGGGTGCATAAGATTCCCTATATGAAGCGTGAATCAATAGGGAAGAAAGGTGTAATAGAGCTGTTGAAAGACAATGACATACTTATAATCATCGATAAGTCGAAGGACAATGACTTCCTCGATGCCGGATTCATCCGGCTGGTGGAAGGCAGGCCTTATCTTTTGCACGCGTCTGAAGTTTCGGGTAAAGTCGGTTTGGATCCGGAACCTTTGTCGGATATGATGAAGCTGAGGGCAAAAGAGATTGCTGGATACAGGGTGCTGAGACTCAAGGACTGATTATGGTAAGCGTCATAGTCCCGGTGTTGTCGGAAAACATTTCTGCCGCCAGATGTCTGTACGCGGCTGTGGATGCTGTACGTAACGACGGGGAAGTGATAGTTGTGGACGGAGGCATATCCGGATTGGGTACGGCTCTTGTCGGCAAGATGGGAGAAAGCCCGGACTGTCTTAGGTCAGTGAGATGTACAGAAGACAGGCGGTTGTGGACTCTGTTCCGTATCGGCCTCGATGAGGCCAAAGGGGACAAGATTCTCTTCACGTCTGTTCATGAGTGGCTGGAGCCTGGCGGCGTTAGTGCATTGGAAGAAGAGATGGATATGCTCGGGGTTGATGTGGTTCAGGCACGCAAGACAAGGCGCATCCGTCGTATAGCCGTAAAAGATTCTTTTCAGGATTCATTGCCGTTGCACCGGCCTGTATGCGGAGCAGAGCTGAGACAGATGGTGGGGCTTAGCGGCGATGACCGTGTTATAACACCTTGTCATACAGATAAGATGTGGCGGAGGGAACTTCTGCGTGAATCATTGCGTCTCGGTTTTTCGGGATCATGGGGAACCGGAGAGATTTTGAATTTCCATTATTTCCGCCATGCCCGTTCGCTGGCCTTCACAGATGTTTGCATTGCCAATTGCCATTGGTCGGCTCCTGTGCCGAGCTATTCCTACAGGAGGCTGGATGATTTGCGGCTTGTCTATGAAGTAAAGATGCTTACGGCCTCAGTAGAGAAAGAAGGGCTCACCGAGGAATTGAGGAAACATCTTGTCCGTTATGTCCATGACCTGCTGTTCCAGCTCGGTTGGACACGTGAAGCGGCAGTGCATTATTTGGGACGTGAGTTCAACGACAGGTTCTGGAAAAGCGTAGGAATAGACCATTCGATTGAAGAACTGGTAGAGGAAGCTTCCCAGACATACAAGAGAAATTCATTTATGAATATGCTGAAACGTCTGACGGTTTGATTGTTATGGCCATAATGCCTGTAATTGCACATTTTTTCAGATTTTTTGGATGCAACGTTTAAACTTCGATTTGCTGCATGTGTCAAACGTGTAAGCCGGGCAACGAGTCCATACGTATCCACCCGGCCGGTACCAAGATGAAATTTGAAGACAGACTTAGCGAAAAAATCGGACGGAAAACGGGGTTCGTAGTTCCTGAAGGCTATTTTGACAGCCTTGCTGATGAGGTGAGTGCCAAGCTCCCGGAGATGAAGGCTCCGGAAGCCGTGCCGCTTTCCCGGTGGCAACGGGTGCGTCCTTACATATATCTCGCGGCTATGTTTGCGGGGATATGGTGTATGATGAAGATGTTCCATTTGATGAGCCAGCCTGCAAATCTTGACCTTGAGAATCCTCCGGCCCTTGTGGCCCAAGCTATCGGAGACCGTCAGGCAGACCCGCTTAATCTTGACAGCTACACTTTCACCTCAGGTGAATCGGAGTTTGAGATTGAGCAGGAGGTGGTGGATTCTTATAACGGGATAGAGGAGCTTGCCGAGGATTTCGGATATGACTTCGATCCTGCATACAGTGAGATTGAAATAACTACAACAGAATAATAAAGATAAGCTATGACGTCAAAACACGTTTTATTGTTGATTTTATCGGTCATAATGGCTTTTCCTCTTGCTGCCCAGAAGGAAGGGGGCAAGCGCAGCCGGGCTGAGATGAGGCGGGAATTCAAGGAATTCAAGATAAAGTACATAGCCCAAGAGATTGAGCTTGGTGCGAGCCAGATACAGGAATTTACCGAGCTTTATTCTCAGATGGAGGATGAGAAGCACAAAGTTTTTTCAGCCACCCGCAAGCTTGAGCGCAGCGTAAAGGCCAACAAGAATGCAACTGAAAAGGACTACCAGAGTCTTTCCGAGGCTATGACCGATGCCAAAGCCAAGGATGCGGAGATATCCAAACGATATGATGAGAAGTTTTCAAGACTCTTGACTGCAAAACAGGTATATAAGATGAAGGATGCAGAAGAGGGTTTCCGGCGTAAAATGCATGAAATGAGGCATAAGAAGGCCAAAGGAAAGAAAAAATGAATCAGCAATCCCCCCTGCACGCTAAGTAGCTGTTAAAAATAACGCTTTCCTCTGCTCCGTAGACATATCGCCATAGAACAGCCTCTAAGTCAAGGTTTCAAGCATCAGGTGATGAAGTGGGCGGCAAGTCCGCAATGAGCCTGATGCTTTTGTCATATTTTTTTTCATACAAATGTCCACACTGATGCTTCTTTTTGAAGCTATAATTGTTTATCCGTTATGAAGAAGTTTTTAGTATTGATAATGTCTGTTATGGCAGTTGTATCAGTTTCTGCCGCGAAGAAGACCGTATCCGGAAGTGAATCTTCGCCCGATTTCGCATTCCCTCAGACCGTGGCGGCAGACGCTTCGGAAAAGATGGGAAAGGCAATGAAAGGATCCCGCTATGTCGATGCGTTGAGTTATGCCATGCAGCTTGTGGTAGCCGACAATCTCGTGGACCGCAACAATGCGCAGGCTTCGATTGCGATGCTTGACTCGATCGGTGCGCTTATGCCGGCGGATTATTCTGCGATATCCGCTTTGCTGCAAGCCCAGGTCTATTCAGATTATTTTATGACCAACCGTTCCGCTTTCTCAGGAAGGACTTTGCCTATGTCGCCATATCCTGACAACATAGCCGAATGGAGCCGTGGACTTTTTGCAAAGAAAATCACGGAACTTGTGGAGAAGGCAAACTCTATGCTTTCCGGCGACGGTGTGCCTCTGAGCGGTCTTGCCCCGATTCTCACATCTGTGGAGGCCGAAAGATTCGTGCCTTCCGAGCGTGATTTCATTGTCTATAAGAGCATTGACCTGTTGAAGAATTTCTCTTCCTCCAATTCGGGTACGATTCCGTTTCGTGTATCCGGTGTGGACAAGGCGTCCGCTTCTCCTTACACGGCTGCATCAGGGCTTATTGATGAGTTGATTGACGGGGAGATGGAGTCATGCCGTAAGCGTGGTCTTTATGCTCCTCTGGCGTACGCAATGACACGCAAGACGCTTTTTCTTGATGGAAAAGATCGCGATGCTTGGCTTGCAAAATGCCTTGAAGAACTCAAAGACAGGCCGGAGAGCATAATGATAATAAACCAGATGGCCATATTCTCTTCTCCTGGGGATTTTCTTCATAATAACGGTGCTGATGCCGAGAAGGTCGTGGAAGCGCGGAGATTCTGCGATTTGGCAAGGAAAGCTCTTGAACGTTGGCCCGAAGCGCACGGAAGCGCAAGGCTGTCGAATACGCTCCAGTCCTTGACTGCTCCTCAGATGCGTGTGCAATCGGAAAACCAGTTCGCATCGTCAATGCCAGTCAGGATCAATGTGTCGGTTTCAAATTCGCAGGATGCATATGTCCTTCTTTTCAGATTGCCTGAGTCGGCTCAGTATTCAAATAATTGTATCGCGGATTTGGTCAAAGGCCTGAAGCCGCTCAAGAGCATACGGCTGGATGTCGGCCTTTCTGCACCGGCGCGAAAAGACACTGTTGTGGATTTCGGCCGCCTGCCTTATGGCTTTTATATTGCCGTTCCGTCACTGTCAGATGCCGTTGCCGGCATTCCTCGGGTCGTAGGCAAAGAACGGGCCTCGGCATTCCGTGTCAGTGATATGCGTGTGCTGACAGCAGGAGTAAGCGGCAAGGCGCAGCAACGTCGTGTATATGTCGTCGATGCAGTTGACGGCAAGCCTGTTGTCGGTGCCAAGGTGGAGTTCCGTTCGTACGAAAAAAGGTCTTTGCGTACCCAATCGACCGCATTTACGGATAAGGACGGATATGTGGATTCTCCGCGTGGAAGTTGGAACCTGCGCATTTCCAAAGGTTCAGATCTTTTGTTGACGAACGCGTATCTGTACACATCCGGCGAAGAAAAGCCTTATAAGGGAAAATCGGCTGAAATACTTACCGACCTTGCCATATACCATCCCGGCGATACGGTTGGCTTCGTGGCTGTCGCTTACGGAATAGACGGCAGAAATTACAATGTGCTTCCCGAGGAGGAGCTGACAGTGGATTTGCGTGATGCCAACGGTAACATCGTGTCCACTAAAAGTCTTGTGTCTGACAGGCACGGGCGGGTGTCCGGACATTTCGTCCTTCCTCAGTCGGGCCTGCTCGGAAACTGGAATCTCGCTGTGAAATCAGGAAACGACAACATAAGTTGGGGCGGTTTTCAGGTGGCCGACTACAAGTCGCCGACATTCTATGTCGAAATCGATTCGGTAAGTCCGGTGTCGGAAGCCGGGGACGAAGTGGTCATTGCCGGCAAGGCAAGGACTTATAGCGGAATGCCTGTGGCCGGAGCGCAGGTGAAATACGACATTCGATATGCGAGCTGGTGGTGTTGGCGTGGCACCGAATCTCCTGATGCAACTTTTGCCGGACAGACTGAAACCGGCGGCGAAGGAGGTTTTGAGATTAGGCTCGACACCAAGATGCTTAAAGACACTCCATACGCATTCGGTGCGTATCGTCTCAATGTCGCCGCTACGTCTCCTTCCGGAGAAACGCAGTCTGCTCCGGCGGCTTCGTTCGCGCTCGGAAGCGCATACAGTGTCGTTCCCTCTGTTCCTGCGACCATGGACGCTGCCAAGGGAAAAACTGAATTCAATGTGGAAGTCAAAGACATTCTGGGCATTCCTGCTTCAAAGCGTGTGGATTACGTCATTTTAAATGCAGACGGGGCAGAAGTGGCCAAAGGCGATTTTATGGCACCTCGAATGACTGTTGATTTAAGCGATTTGTCTTCGGGAAGATACACACTTAAGCTTCAAGTGGCAGGAGCCGGAGGTTCGGCTTCCTCCGAGAGTGATTTTGTGATATACCGTGCGTCAGACGCTGTACCTGCGGTAGAAAGCCATCTTTGGGTGCCTGAGAAAACAGTTACTGCATCTAAGGGTGCGAAAGAAGTGGAGGTTACGGTTGGGAGTTCGTATCCCGACAGCCATATCCTTTGCTATGCCACTTCATCCGACGGCAGTGTGGAATCCAAGTGGCTTAAGGTGGATAAGCGTAATTCTAAAGTGAAGGTAGGCGTGCCCCGGGACGGAGAACGTAAATGGCTTACATTGGCCACAGTGTCTGATATGAAGAGCCATACGTCTTCTGTTCAGATTGTTCCGGCCACTACAGATGACAGTCTTGAAATAAAGACTGAAAGCTTCCGTGACAAAATCACGCCCGGCGACCGCGAGGTATGGAAATTCTCATTCACATACGCAGGAAAGCCTCAGGCATTCATGCCTACAATGGCCGTGCTTAGCGATAAGTCCCTGAATGCAATAACACCGTTTACATGGAGCTTTTCTCCGCGCAATTCCGGAGGATTGTACAATCCTCTCAGCCTTGACGTGAGCAATCCCGGCAATTCATATGATTCATTCATGCTAAAGAAGCTTGATGCCAAGCAGGAGGCTGAGGTTGTGTTTCCTGAATGGCAGACATACGGCTATTCGTTTGTCCCTTATGCATATACGGGTATGCGCAGAATGATGATAAGGGGACGTTCCGCTATGTCGAGTGAAGAAGACGGTGTGGTTTATGAAACTGTCAATCAGGTGAAGTTGACTTCGGCGCCGATGGCTATGAAAGAGGCTAAAAGCGAGTCGGCAGAGGAAGAAGTTGCTGATTCCGCGTCAGGTGGGATTGAAAACGGAGTCTCTTCACAGTCGGTCCAGCTGCGTGAGATTGAGCATCCCCTCGGATTCTTCATGCCGATGCTCGAGACGGACGGTGAAGGCATGCAGTCGTTGTCGTTCGTGGTGCCTGACTACAACACCACTTGGCAGCTTCAGCTTCTTGGCTATACACCACATTTGAAGACTGCTATGGCAGTTCTTGAGTCCACTGCTTCCAAACCGGTCATGGTGCGCAGCAATCCTCCTCGTTTCCTGCGTACGGGCGACAAGGCTTCTGTGGCTGCGGCATTCTACAATGCTTCCGACTCTGTCGCTTCCGTATGGGGCGAGATGGAGATAATAGATCCGGTCAGCGGCAAGGTGGTTGCTTCTGTGAAGACTGCCACGGATGAGCTTGCGGCTTCGGAAAGTGGTGAGATGTCGGTTGAATTTGAAGTTCCCGATTCATTGCAGTATCTGCTTCTTCGGGTTTATGCCCGTTCGTCAAGACATTCCGACGGTGAACAGACGCTCATCCAGGTGCTTCCTTCATCAACGCCTGTAATAGAGTCGAATGCTTTCTATCTGTCGCCGGGAAATGCGGAATTCGTAAAGAAACTGCCTGCTTACAATACGGATGCGACGTTGACGCTTCAGTACTGCGACAATCCTGTATGGTATTGCGTTACGGCTCTTCCGGCTGTCGCCAAGCCTCAGTCGAAAAACCTTACAGCTCTGCTCAAGGCTTACTATGGCTCGGCTATGGCGGCTGGCCTGACAGGCAAGTATCCTCAGATAAAATCCGGTCTTGAAAGAATCCTTGCTTCCGGCCCGAAGTCAAATCTGAGCGTAAACAGCGAACTGAAGACCGTTGAACTTATCAATACACCTTGGACAAACAATGCTGCCGCTGAAACGTCGCGGATTCGTTCGTTGTCATCGTTGCTTCAGGAATCACAGCCGACAATAGACAGGCTGCGTGCCGAGATTATGGCTCTTCAGAATCCGGACGGAGGCTGGAGCTGGTGTCCTGAGATGGAGTCGTCGGCTTTTATGACTTCCAATGTGCTTCTCCATTTCGGTATGCTGAAGCAAAACGGCTATCTCGGAGATGCCAGGTTGCTTGAGAATGCCTTGTCGAAAGGACGCAAGTATCTTGATTCCGAAACATTGAGTGAATATGTCAGGGACAAAAAACGTATCAGTGCCGCAGAAGCCGTTGAATGGCTGTATGTGCGCGGTTTCTATCCCGAAGCCTCTGATGGCGCGGAAGTAGCTGCTCTTCGCACTAAGGCATTGGACGTTGTAAAGAGTGAATGGCGAAGCCTCGGCATATTCCACAAAGCTCGCGCTGCAGTGGTGCTCAACCGCGAAGGGCTATCGCAACAGGCAAAGACGATACTTGAATCGCTTCGGCAAAATGCTGTGGCCAGTCCGGAGCTCGGTATGCGCTACGAGAACCTGCCGTCAGGCCGGGGCGGTTATTCCGCTTTGCTTACCACCGCCCAGGTGCTTGAAGCTTTTGCAATGGTGCAGCCTGAATCTCCGTGCGTGGACCAGCTCAGACAAGGGCTGATACTTCAGCGTGAGACGGAAGACTGGGGTGCTGACAGCTACATCGTGGATGTGGTGCAGGCCATAATGGCTTCCGGAAGCGAATGGACTGCCGAAAGCCCGGTTCCGCAGATTTCGTTGGGTGGCAAGCCTGTGGTGCTGCCTGCCGATATGACACCTGTCGGATATTATAAGATTGACATTCCCGTTGCTGATGCTGCAAATGCGGAACTGGCCATATCGAAGAAGAGCCAAGGCCCGGCATGGGGCAGTATGGTCTCGCAATACGTGTCGCCGATTCTCGACGTGAAACAGGCCAAGATGCCGGAGATTTCAGTCAGCAAGGCAGTATATGTGGTGGCCGACTCGCCAGAAGCCACGGTCAAAGGTGCTTCTGAATTGAAGGTGGGGCAGAAGGTGCGCGTTACGCTCACCATAAGCACGACACGAGATATGGACTATGTGGCCGTAACCGATTCCCGGAGCGCATGTCTCGAACCTGCCGACCAGACGTCAGGCTACACGTCGTCCGACGGACTGTGGTTCTACCGCGAAGTCCGTGATGAATCCACCAACCTCTTTATCGGATTCTTGCCCAAAGGGACGCACGTGATAAGCTATGACTGCTACGTAGACCGTCAAGGGGCTTATTCGCTCGGAATCGCCACCGTACAGTCGCAATACGCGCCTCAGATGGTGGCCCATTCGGCAGGAAAGCTGATAACGGTGAAATAAAATGAGCTTTTTCAGATTTCGTATCGAACCAAACTTGCTGGAAGGATGTTCTACATACAGAAAATCGTTTCATGATGTTAGGTTAGTTTGAAAAAGTATTATGGAAAACATCGGGGCGGGAAGTCGTGAGACCTCCCGCCCCTCAACTGAAGAATCCAAATAGAAACGCACGATTTTGCCAACAAACCGCTGAATAAAAGCAATCCTCTCTCCTCGGAGGGGGCTGCCCGAGCGGCGGGGGCGGTCGAGTCCGCCCCCAAGAGCGAACTGCGACAGAAGGATATTCAAAAGGGAACGACAGCAATACAAAAAAAGGGAGACCGAAAT
>CAJSYI010000031.1 GCA_910573745.1 Muribaculaceae bacterium
GGGGGCGGACTCGACCGCCCCCGCCGCTCGGGCAGCCCCCTTCGAGGAGAGAGGATTGCTTTTATTCAGCGGTTTGTTGGCAAAATCGTGCGTTTCTATTTGGATTCTTCAAGATTTTTTTATTCCGTCTTCGCGATTCTTGCTCAGATTCGCTGAAAAATAGTAACTTTGCACCTTAATTAATGCGGGACTGTCTGTGATTGATGAGGATTGGTCTAAGATTTTTCCGCTTATCCGTATTTTTTATGAGATTTGATGAATTATTGACCGATGATAATATGCTTGATGCTCTTTGGGACATGCATTTTGACGAGTGCACCCCCATTCAGGAGCAGGCTATTCCTTTGATTCTCGACGGGCGCGACCTGATAGCCGTGGCACAGACGGGCACGGGGAAAACTGCGGCATATCTTTTGCCGGTTATAGAGAGACTTGCATCGGGGCAGTATCCGTCTGACGCTGTCAACTGTATTGTCATGGCGCCGACACGGGAACTGGCCCAGCAGATCGACAGGCAGATGCAGGGATTCGCGTACTTTATGGGGCTTAGCAGCGTTCCTATATACGGCGGCACGGACGGGCATACTTTCAACCAGCAGAAGCAAGGACTGACTATGGGCGCCGATGTGGTGATTGCCACTCCGGGACGCCTTCTTGCCCACCTGAGCATGGGATATGTAGACCTCTCAAAAGTGTCGTTTTTCATCCTTGATGAGGCCGACAGGATGCTCGATATGGGATTCTATGAGGACATAATGCAGATAGTTAGCTATCTGCCTAAAGACAGGCAGACGCTGCTTTTCTCGGCTACGATGCCTCCTAAGATACAGATGCTCGCATCCAAGATACTTGCCAGTCCGGCGGAAGTGAAGCTGGCCGTCTCCAAGCCTGCAGACAAGATAGAGCAGACTGCATATTCTGTCTATGAGACCCAGAAGCTTCCGCTCCTCCGCCATCTGTTCCGTATAAGTCCTCCGGAAAAGGTGATTGTGTTCGCCTCGTCCAAACTGAAGGTGAAAGAGCTGTTCAAGGCGTTGCGAGCCGATAAGATACGTGTTGGAGAGATGCACAGCGACCTTGAGCAGGAGAAGCGAGATGACGTGATGCTCGATTTCAAGGCGGGGCGGATAAATGTCCTGGTGGCCACCGACATCGTGTCTCGCGGAATAGACATTGACGACATTGAGATGGTGGTCAATTATGATGTGCCTTCCGAACCGGAGGATTATGTTCATCGCATAGGGCGTACTGCACGCGCCGATGCCGACGGCAAGGGCGTAACTTTCATTTCAGAAAAGGAGAAAGGAAGATTCCGCAGGATTGAAAGCCTTCTTGAGGCTGAAGTCCCTAAAGGAACCGTGCCGGAAGAATTGGGAGAAACACCTTCTTATACGACACGTTCTGGCAGAACAAGCGGCAGCAAGGACAGAAAACGTTATAAATCTGGTGCAAAGACCGCAGAAGGGGGCAAACGTCCCAAGCGAGGAGACAAGAGGCAGACGAAGCACATTGCTTCTGACCCGGCGGAATCGGTTCCTGAAGAGTCTCAGCCGAAATCCGCACGTAAGAACCACAGAAGGCGCGGTTACCGCAAGAAGAACAACGACGCACCAAAGAATGCGGAGCAATGATGACCGTTGATTTTTTGAGAAGCCGCCATTCCGTAAGGTCGTTCACTCCTGAGCCGCTTTCGCAGGAAGCCGTCAGAGGCCTGAAAGCGGAAATAACGATGGTGAACACACATGAGGCCGGGATGCATTTTGAGCTTGTATGCGACGATCCAGCCCCATTCAAAGGATTCAAGGCAAGCTACGGTATGTTCAAGGGTGTCAGGAATTATGTGGCGGCGGTCGTTGACACGTCTTTCCCTGATTCATACGAACGTGCCGGATATTTCGGTCAGCAGATTGTCATGAAGGCCGTTGGGCTTGGACTCGGAACATGTTTTGTGGGAGGCACATACGACAGTTCACTGGTGAAGGTCGTACTCCGCGTAGACCGCAAGGTGCTTTTCATGATAGCGTTGGGATATCCTGCACAGAACCGCCAGACCGTACTTTCGTCTTTGGCGATGAAAATGGCTCATCGTAATGACAAGGCTCCTGATGGTTTTTATTTGCCACAGCCGGGATACTCGCTTTCAGAAGCCTTGGCCATTATGCCTTGGCTTGGTAAAGGGCTTCAGGGATTGGCTTGCGCGCCGTCATCGCTCAATAAGCAGCCTGTTATGATTAAGGTAGTGGAGCCTGTGGGCGTTACGGGAGGCAGACAAGTCGCGGCATCGGCTTTTGTCAATGACCCCAACCCTAAAAACCTCGTGGATCTTGGCATAGGCAAATTCAATTTCGCTGAAGCTGCTGATGGCGTCTGGGATTGGGGAAACGGCGCGCAGTTCTACCCTAACCGTTGAACTTTTTCATTCGTGTGTTATTATCAATGTAAAGACCAACAACTGCTTTTCACATTTCTTTATTATGACAGATCTGATTAATATTATGGATTCCATCATCAGGCGTCATCGTTCAATCGATGTGGCAGAGAGTGAATTCAAAAAAATGCTATATGACGATGAAATACTCCACCAGGACTACAAGGAATGGTGCAGACGTGAGGGATTCACTGAAAGAAAGGGATTCATCGAATACTGTCATGCATATATAGACAGGGAAGAGAGCTTGTGGGACGTACTTGACAATCCTGACGAATGATAATAAGGAGTGGTTTTATAACAGATATTAAATATGCGTAATATGCGTTTTTTGGCCGAATGGGAAGAATCCGAAGGTGTGTTGCTTGCGCTTCCCGACGAGCATACAGACTGGAACCATATCCTTGAAGAGGCATTGATGCAGTATCGTCTGCTCATAAACGCCGTTTGCCTCAATTCAGACGTAAAGGTCTTGCTTGTCTGCAAAGACCGTCATATGGCAGAGGAGCGCCTCGGAGAAATTGCCGGATATGAAAACCTTGTTTTGGTAGAAACTGATTATAATGACACGTGGACTCGTGATTATGGCCCGTTGTGCGTGGAGAATATCGGTAAAGGCGGCGAATTGCGATTGCTTGATTTCGGATTCAACGCTTGGGGGCTGAAATTCGCATCGGATAAGGACAATCTCGTGAATCTGAGGCTTTCAGAACAAGGAATCTTCTCCAAAGCTTCTTACCGCAACAACAGGGACTTCACGCTCGAAGGAGGATCGGTGGAAACTGACGGACACGGTACGGTTCTGACCACAACAAGATGTCTGTGCTCACCAAACCGCAACGGCGGGAAATCCAAGGAGGAGGCTGCCCGAATGCTTCAAGCACGTCTTGGGGCAGACCATGTGCTTTGGCTCGATTACGGTGCGCTTGAAGGGGACGACACAGACTCTCATATCGATACATTGGCCCGTATGGCTCCGGATGACACCATAATATTCACCGGATGCCGGGATATGGACGATCCGCATTTTGAAGAACTGCTCAAGATGCGTGCGCAGCTTGAGATGCTTCGTACAGCAGATGGAAACAGATTCAATCTGGTGGAATTGCCTCTTCCTGACCCTGTATATGATCCGGAAGACGGTTCGCGCCTTCCGGCCACATATTCCAATTATCTGGTGCTGAACGACACTATCTTTATGCCTACATATGCGTGTCCGGAGAAAGACATATTGGCATGCCATACTGTCAAGATAGCGTTCCCCAATCACACAGTGGTGCCGGTGGATTGCCGTACGCTTCTTCGCCAGCACGGATCTCTGCATTGCGCTACTATGCAGATTCCCAAAGGAATACTGAATATTGTCTAAGTTTTATTTATTGCTTTTATGAGAACCGATAAAGACAACGTGCTGAAAGTGGGGATAGTACAGCATTCCTTCCTTTCAGATGTGGAGACCAACAGGACACGAAACGTTTCCGCCATAGCCAATCTGGCCGCAGAAGGCGCAAAGCTGATAGTGCTTTCTGAGCTTCACGATTCTCTCTATTTCTGTCAGACAGAAAACGTTGACAATTTTGACCTGGCTTCCGAGCTGCCCGGCGATTTTACAGATTTTTACGGGGCGGCGGCGGCCGACAACGGTGTGGTGGTGGTGGCAAGTGCATTCGAGAGACGTGCCCCAGGTCTTTACCATAATACTGCCGTGGTCTTTGAGGCAGACGGCTCAATCGCGGGAATGTACCGAAAGATGCATATTCCTGATGATCCCGGGTTTTACGAAAAGTTCTATTTCACGCCGGGCGATCTTGGCTTCAATCCTATAGAAACGTCAGTAGGCCGACTTGGCGTGCTTGTATGTTGGGATCAGTGGTATCCGGAAGCCGCACGTCTTATGGCTATGGCCGGGGTCGAAGTGCTGGTCTACCCCACTGCCATAGGCTGGAATCCCGATGACACGGCCGATGAGAAAGAACGTCAGCGTATGGCATGGATTACCATACAGCGTTCGCATGCGGTGGCCAACGGATTGCCGGTGGTCAGTGTTAACCGTTGCGGATTCGAGGAAGATCCGTCAGAACAGACTTCCGGCATAGACTTCTGGGGTTCGAGTTTTGTGGCCGGCCCTCAGGGCGAATTGCTTTATGAAGCTCCGGAAGACCGTCCGGACGAGGCTTGTGTGGAAATAAATCTGGCGCGTTCGGAAAACGTGCGTCGTTGGTGGCCTTTCTTGCGGGATCGTCGTATAGACGCATACGGAGACATATTGCGCAGATTCAGAAATTAAACCGGAAAAGAATTTATGTAATTAACGACCCCTAAAAGTTTTATCTGACTTTTAGGGGTCGTTTTTATGACGGTGTCATTCTTCCTTTACAAGCCTTATGGCGGCCCAGTCTTTGTCTATGCGCCGTTCCTTCAGTTCTATTCCGAAAGCTTTTGCCGCTTCCTCCACAATAGGGATGTCGGATTCGTAGAATCCGCTCAGCAACATCGTGCCGCCATGTTTGAGACAAGAGGCATAGAAAGGCATATCGCCGGTTATTATGTTGCGGTTTATGTTCGCTATGAATACGTCAGCCTCTTCGATGCCGGCAAGAGCGGAGGCGTCGCCTTCTATGATTTCGGCTTTTGCGCTGTTGAGACGCACATTGTCTACGGCGTTTTCCCATGCTCCATGGTCTATTTCGATGCCCACGACAGGTTGCGCTCCCCTCATAGACGCAAGTACGGCAAGGATCGCAGTCCCTGTGCCCATATCAATCACGCTTTTGCCTTCAAGGTTCATATCAAGAAGATGCGATACCATAAGGTTGGTTGTCGAATGATGACCGGTGCCGAATGCCATCTTGGGGTCGATGACTATATCGTATTCCGCTTTAGGTATGTCTGTGTGGAACGATGAATGCACCACGCATCTGTCTGAAATAACTATTGGCTTGAAATAATTCTTCTCCCATTCTTCATTCCAGTCTTTGCCTTCCACAATACAGGAGGTAACTTTGAAGTCTGCATCCATAGGGAAGCATTCAAGAAGTTCGTCAACTTTTGTCGAATTGAAATCCGTCTGGCGGACATATGCAGTCAGTCCGGTCTTGTCCGGAACAAAAGACTCGTAGCCTTCGTCGGCAAGAAAAGCAGCGAGGAGGTCTGTCAGCTCCTCCGAACAAGGAGAGGCGTCAATCCGAAGTTCAATGTAATCGTTCATAATTCATCGTCAGGCATTTGTTTTATTTTTTCTTTTTGCGGAAAAATGAAACCACTTTCCTTACTGTTCCGAAAGCACTGAAACCGATCATTATATAGTCCATATAACTGAGTCCGGTAACTATTTTTGCGGCGATGCTTCCGGTACACATCAGTCCGGATGCCTTCGAGGCGGTTGGCGCTCCGGTCAATATATTGTTCTTTCTTACAGAAGCCATCTTTGCATTGACTTTCTGCTTGGCAAATTCCCGTTTAAGCATCACCAATGCCCTTTGGTAGCGTATCTCTTCAAGGGAATAGCCTTTGAATTTCGGGGTGTCTTCCACTACGATGTCAGAAGTGCGAATCAATTGGCTGTTTGTATTGTCTATCATGGAGTGGAATTATTTTTTGTCGAGAAACAAGCGTGTGATAAAACGGGCAATCGGGTTGTAGAGCAATTGCTTGCGCAAAAGCACCACCAACAAGGCTATCAGGAGTACGATTCCGGCTACTGACAGGAATGCCAATGCAGGTGCCATGAACAGCTTGAACAGATCCACTAAGGCCATCGACATGAGGGCCAAGGCGAAAATTCCAAGCATAAGGCATATTGCTCCCATTATAAGACTGCTGAGCAAGATGGTGAATTTTTCTGAAGCCGTCAGTTTGAGATATTCCGTCTCGCATTCAAGCCAGACTTTGGCCTGAACGAACATTTCTTTTATTTCATCTAAGAATTTCTGTTTCATACCGATGTGGAAACGTGGATGTGATGTGCCTAAAAATGCAAACCGGAAACGCGACAATCAGACTGGTCTGTCCGTCTCCGCGCTTCCGGTCTATATGCTTTCTGCTATGGTTTTGCGAAGCTTTCAGGATATCGGGGAATCATTCGCCGCCGGCGAGCTCGGCTACAAGCGCATCCACCTCGTCGTCGCTGATTTTGATTCCTTTTCTTCTGAGCAAAGCCATTATTTCATTTCTCAGGTCTTCTCCTTTTTTAGGAGCGAAGAGGATGGCAGAAGCGCATCCCACTATTGCACCTCCGACAAAAGCGGAGATAAGATACAAAGCTTTCATATTCATTGGTTTTTGTTTAGTATGGAGATTCTTTTGCCTTTTGTCCGGGATAAATGGCAGGCCAATGGCCTAAGGCAGACAATGATTAATTGTCAGATGTGTTTTTCAATCTGGTCCTCGATTTCGTCTACGAGTTCCTCCATCTTATCCTTTTTCAGGCTGATGCCTTTTTCTTTGAGAATGCGTGCGATTCTCTTGCGGGTGTATTCTCCTTTCTCAGGAGCAAGCAGCAAACCTACTGCGGCACCGGCTACGGCTCCGCCAATGACTGACAAAATGATGTGTAAGGGTTTCATAACTAATATGTTTATAATATTTTAATTGTCGTTTATGGCGTTTTCACGCCGTTCTCTTGATGTATAACAAACGAAAAGCCGCTTTGGATTGCTGTGTTGACGGAAATTTATCTGTTCATCGCCAATAAAGGCATACCGGAGCATACTTCCGCCTTGTAAGCCATAAGTCCTTCATCGTTTAGCTCAACCACGCGCATGTCTCCGTCAGGCATAATCATTTTGACATGGCTTTCGTCTATCATAGTCATGAACGGATATGATTCCTCGTCGGTGCCGACCGACCATGTCTGTTTTTCCGCGTCAAAGTCGAGACGGAAAGATTCTCCTGTGGCCTGGCACGTTACCGTGTAGCCTTTTCCGTCACAGTCAACGAAATAACGGCCATTGTCCGTGTCGATCGCCTTGGTTGATGCAGATACTGGATTATTGCCGCTCCAGAACTCTATGCTGTTTATGACCAAGAGGTCGGCTATGCTCGTTACTTCGTAGACTGGAAGCACCCAGAACGCGAAGAAAACAAGTTCATTGACAAACTTTGAACCTACTTGTTTGTTCCAGCTCAGTACACGATTTGTGAGTGCGAAGCTGCCGATGCAACTTGTGAGTGTGGACGAACCAAGCAATAAAGCCGCCATAGCTGCCGTGATGTAAACCTTTTTCATTTCAATTGTTCACTATTATAGTATATGCTCAAACTTTTGTGAATGCGCCCATTTTATGGCGGGCATTGCAGACTGCGACTTAAGGGCATATGCCTTACGACATTCCGACTACGTTTTGCACAAATGCTTCAGCTCTTTATTTGTATCATTTATTATTGTTGTGTGGCCCGGCTGGTCTCATTCGTATTCGAATTCGCCTAATTCAGACTTGATTGTCAGTCCTCTTTTTGGGTCGGCTTCTACGCGTCCCACTATTCTTGCTGCGACCCCGAAACTTTCAGAAATCTGAATAACACGTTCTGCATATTGAGGATTGAGGTATATTTCGAAACGATGCCCCATATTGAACACACTGTACATCTCTTTCGGGTCTGCCCCGCTTTCTTCCTGTATCATTTTGAACAGCGGGGGAACTGGGAAAAGATTGTCTTTTACCACTCTCAGTCCCTCGCCGAGGAAATGCAGTATCTTTGTCTGTGCTCCACCGGAGCAGTGAATCATTCCGTCGATGTGGTGCCGCATTTCCTTCAGGATGGCCGCCACTACCGGTGCGTAAGTGCGGGTCGGAGAAAGCACGAGCTTTCCGGCATCGAGCGGGGAACCCTCAACCGTGTCGGTGAGATTGCGCGAGCCGGAGAATTTAAGTTCATCCGGAACAGCCGGATCGCAGCTTTCCGGATATTTCTGAAGAATTTGTTTTGAGAATACGTCATGACGCGCAGATGTCAGTCCGTTGCTGCCCATTCCGCCGTTGTATTCTGTTTCGTAGCTTGCCTTTCCGAAAGAGGCGAGCCCTACAATCACGTCTCCGGCCTTTATGTTCGCATTGTCTATTACGTCTTCACGCCTCATGCGGCATGTTACGGTGCTGTCTACGATTATGGTCCTGACGAGGTCGCCTACGTCGGCTGTCTCCCCTCCTGTGCTGACTATGTTCACGCCATGACGCCCTAATTCGTCTATAAGTTCCTGTGTGCCATTGATTACTGCGGAGATGACTTCGCCTGGCACAAGGAGTTTGTTTCGTCCGATGGTGGAAGAAAGCAGTATGTTGTCTGTGGCTCCGACGCACAAAAGGTCGTCTATGTTCATTATAAGGGAATCTTGGGCGATTCCTTTCCACACGCCCATATCACCTGTTTCGCGCCAATACGTGTATGCGAGGCTTGACTTCGTGCCGGCTCCGTCTGCATGCATTATTATGCAATGTTCTGGCGAACCTGTGAGCACGTCAGGGATTATTTTGCAGAATGCCTTGGGGTATAGTCCTTTGTCGAGATTTTTGATGGCTTCGTGCACATCTTCTTTTGCCGAAGATACACCACGCATGCCGTAGCGGTTGTTGTCCATATATTTATGGTTTTGTGGTCGCGAGATTCAAGTGATTTTTATGTTGAATGGCCTTGGCTTCAGGCAAGGAAACGGTCAGGCTCAATCTTGCATTCGGCCGTCGGCAAACTTTTATGCAAAGTTAATTTAAAATCGGCAAACTGCAAAATCAAGCATTGTGGCCGATATGAAAAAACTGCCGATTCCGGCAAAGAAACGGCAGTATAGGTCAACCGGAATCGGCTGTCGTTATGTATGCTTTCCGGCTCAGACGGTAAGCACAATCTCTTTTTCAGCGGCAATGCGACGGAGATTGATTATTGCGTATCTCATACGTCCCAATGCCGTGTTTATGCTCACTCCTGTCTGTTCGGCTATTTCCTTGAATGACAGGCTCTGGTAATAGCGCATTTTAAGCACCTCTTTCTGAAGCGGAGGAAGCTGCTCCACAAGATGCTTTACATCGCTGCGGATTTGTTCGGAGATTATTGTGTCTTCAATGGTCTCTTCGCATAGTTCTTTGCGATTGAGCACATCGACTTCCTGAATGTCGGAAGACTGCACATTTTCCGACTTTTCCTGACGGTAATAATCGATGATGAGGTTGTGGGCTATCCTCGATATCCATGCCGGGAATTTGCCGTTGTGGGTGTACCGTCCTTGCTTGATGGTCAGGATGGCCTTTACAAACGTCTCTTGGAAGATGTCGTTTGCCACATCCTCGTTTTTGACGATGCGCATTATGTAACTGAACACTCGGTCTTTGTGCCGTTTCAACAATGTGTTGAAAGCGTCGTTGCTGCCTTCAGTGTAAGCTTTGACCAAAGTGTCGTCAGTCATGCTTATGTTGTTTACCATTATAGTCTATTCTGTTTTTTTGTTAGAGTAGATTTTGGCTATAGGCGATGGTGTTTTATGATGTGTTTGGGTTGTATGATTTATTTCTGATGCAAAGATACGAATTATTTTCCCGCTGTGCAAGACATCGATGGCTTTTGTCAGTGATTTATTGTGAAAACGCCGTTAAAAAAACTTAATCATTCCGGATGGGGTATGTGCCATCCGGAATGATTGTATCCGTGCTTTTTATCAAGTGCACTTGTCATGCAATGTGAAAGTGCCTGTGTTTCCGACGTATGGTTTTGTCAGCAGCGGTCGAGAAGCCGCAGAAATTCTTCACGCAAGGACGCGTCTTCTGAGAAACGCCCCGTATGGTCGAAGGTGGTGGTGGCTGAATCTTGTTTTTCTACTCCGCGCATTTTCATGCACAGATGTTCAGCGGTGCAGCATACGATCACGCCGTCGTTTGGAAGTGCCTCCGTGAGCAGACTGCATACTTCCGCTGTCAGCCGCTCCTGCACCTGTAGCCTTCTGGCGAAGTTGTCCACTATACGTGCGAGCTTGGACAGTCCTATCATCTTCCCTTTAGGCAGGTATCCGATTGATATGCGTCCGAAGAAAGGCAATATGTGGTGTTCGCACATACTGTAGAATTCGATGTCTTTCACTATCACTATCCGCGATCCCGCATGCTCGAATATTGCTTTGCGTGCAGTTTCAAGTGGATTCTGTCGGTAGCCGGAAGTTATGTCGATGATTGCTTTCGCTGCGCGTACAGGGGTCTTGATAAGTCCCTCACGCTCAGGGTCTTCTCCCACGAGGCGCAGTATTTCCTTATAATGATATGCGAGCTCTTCGACGAGCTTTTCATCATGATGTTCTTTTCTGCTCACGTTGATGATGTCTGTATTGTGGTTGACGCCGAAACACGGGCGACGGTTGGTCTTTTGTTTTACTTTAGTATCACGATGGCTGATTTCACCACCCTCATTTCAGACGAAAACGAGGGGAATGATCTTCGGAGTTCGTGAAGGGCTGCATTCGCCTCTCCGATTGTGGAGAAATTGCCCACTGTAGTGTACCAGTTCGGGGAACGGGAAAAGGTATAGACCTGTCCGCGATATTTGGGAAGCCTGGCCACAATCGCGTTGCCCCGCGCTTTTGCCCTTGCCTGGAGGGAGCTTGGATTGTGTCCGTCGCTGAAGACCTGTATGCGGTAGCCGGTACGTTTAGCTCCGTTCTGCATCCTGTGGTGGTTGCCGCCCTGACGCTGCTGCTCTGTCTTCGGGGTGGAGAGCAACAGTTCAAGTATGTCGTCGGGAATTTTCATCTTCACTTTCCCGTCCGATTCCTCTTCGATTGATTGTATGGCGTTTTTCTCCTTCTCTTCCGTCGGAGTCCCGGCATTGGTTTGGGCAGAAACCATAGTCATCAGGCAGAAGATGGTTGCCAATACTATTGTGAGCCTTAGCTTCATCACTGAAAAATGTGGATGGTTATTTGGAGAGAAAATATACTGTCCGGCGAAGACGGTTTGTATCGGTTTCAGGTTGTCTTCGCCGGAATGGGTTTGGTACGGGTATGCTCAGTCAAAGGCTTCAACTATGCCTATGAAAGAATCCGCCTTCAAAGCGGCTCCTCCTATTAGGCCTCCGTCCACGTCGGGCTTGGAGAAGAGTTCGCGGGCATTGGCGGGCTTGCAGCTTCCGCCGTAGAGTATCGAGGTGGCATCGGCAATCTCTTCGCCGTATTTTTCACGTATCGCCCCACGGATATTTGCGTGCATGTCCTGTGCCTGGTCGGCAGTCGCAGTCTTTCCGGTGCCTATGGCCCATACCGGCTCGTAAGCGACTATGACTTTAGCAAAGTCTTCTGAAGAAAGGCAGAACAGCGCTTCGACCTGGGATTTGACCACTTCGTTGTAAGTCCCGTTTTCACGTTGTTCAAGCACTTCTCCGACACAGAATATGGGAGTAAGGCCGTTGTCGAGCGCAAGGCGTGTCTTGGCGATGAGCTGGGCGTCGGTTTCTCCGAAATACTGACGACGTTCACTGTGTCCGATGATGCAGTAAGAGGCTCCGGTGGAAGCGATCATTGCTGCACTTATTTCTCCGGTATATGCTCCGGCTTCGTGTTCGGAACAGTTTTCTGCACCGAGCCCGAGTGTCTCATGGTCTATGACACCGTTGACCGGAACGAGGTGCGTCGCCGGAACACAGATCACGACATCGCAGTTATGCTTGTTTCCTTTAAGTGCATCGTTGACGTTTGCGGCAAGCTCCACTCCTTCTTCGAGGACAGTGTTCATTTTCCAGTTGCCTGCGACAATGTTTTTTCTCATTGTTAATTATGATGGTTTAGGGTGAGTCTTTGTCGTCGGAATCCGTAGGATGTCCGAGTTATGTTGCAAAGATATGCATTTATCCTGATACAGACAAATTCTCGGGTCGTTGTTGCGGATTATTGGAAGTTCAGGTCGTCGAAACCGTCTCCGATTTCCTCTTCGTTGAATTCGGAATCGCCGTAGAAATCCATATCAAGGTCTCTTGATATTTCTGCGGCTTTGGTCTCGATGCTTTTTTCAAACTGCTCGATGTCCACGTGTTGTGCCGGGGCTTTGCCTTCCTTGAGAGTGCAGATCGGCGAAGTGAGTTTTTTGCCGGTCAATATCTCTTTCAGCTCCATGAAGAACGAGCGTTCTGTGAGTCCGTCGAACACGAATTCTATTTTCTGTCCTTCCTCCTCGATGAGTTCGCTGATTCTCGTGTCGTCCATCAGCCAAAGATCCTGGTCGCTTGACGAGCCGAAATCTTCTATTGCCACTTCGTCTTGTCGTTTCCAATCGTCGTCGCAGATGAAGAAGGTGCTTATTTCGTCTTTTGTATAACCTACACTATCGAGTATCGCGTTGCGAAGGGCCATAAACGATTCTTCCGGGTCGATTTCTATCTCGCGCCGGAATTTGTCGGTCTCTTCACTGACTATTTTGAATCTGTAAATCATATCAGTTTAGGTTCTGTCGTTCCTTTATAACGGAGGTTGACAAATATTATGACGCGAAGTTAGCAATTAATTTCTGAAACTGCAAAACGTAGGACGGCATATATGGCCATACGTTGAAGATGGACTCTGCTAAAGTACAGAAGTCGTATCAATAGACTCCATAAAGACAGGTTCAGAAGGGAGCAATGGCATCTTGAAAAAATATCAGATGTCCATTGTCGCTATTTATAACGACAATGGACGTCTGCGTTTTGCTTTTCTGTCTATTTTAAAGCTTCTTTCAGGAATTCATCGAATCCTGAGAACGGTGCCTTGTGCGATTCAATCCATTTGTCATAGTGGGAACCCAACTGGCTTTTTATCGGCAGTTCCGGATACTCGTCTATGTTTCTTGAATCGACAAACAGCGGGAACTCTTCCCAAAAATCGGAAACTTCAGGATTGCGATTGAACCGGTCTTTGATTGAACGGGCATAGGAGAATGCTTCTTGTACGCATTCTCCTTTTCTTCTGAGGAAATACTGTTCCATAGTGCATATCGCTTTGGCCGGACGTCCTGCGGCTATGGAATTTGCAGGGATGTCTTTAGTTACAAGGCTGCCTGCGGCGATGAAACAGTTGTCTCCGATTTCGACTCCTTTCAGAACCATCACATGTGCTCCGAAGGACACGTTTGAACCGATTTTTACCCTTCCGGACGATGGGAGGAATTCATCGTAGAGCTCCACGAAATTCTTGGACACATAGTCATGCGTGAATAACGTGAAGTTCTCGTTTATGTAGACGTTGTCGCCTATTTCCACCAATGACGGGCGTGTAAGGTCTATCAAAGGTTGGGCTGAAGTTCCCAAGGCTGCAAAATGGACGTTCTCACCCACGATTACCCCTTTTTTCCTTAAGAATTCCGTGTACAGGGAGGGTTTTGCCTTCCACACAACCCTGTTTATCGAATTCCTTATATATGTAATCAGACGTAACAGCATTTTGCCTTGGGTATGCTACAGAGACGCTATTTTATTATTCCGTGCCGTTTGAACACTTTCTCAATGGCTTCAAGCGAACGTGTAACTTGCTCTTTGGTGTGCGTGGCCATAAGAGAATAGCGTATCAAGGTGTCGTGTGGTGCTACAGCCGGAGTTACCACAGGGTTCACGAACACGCCCTCGTCGAGCAGTTCGCGTGTTACGTGGAATGTCTTGTAGTCATCACGTATGAACAACGGAATAATCGGTGTGGATGTGTTGCCGATTTCACACCCCATTGCCCTGAAGTTCTCAAGGGCATAGTGTGTGATTTCCCAAAGGTGTTCTTGGCGTTCAGGTTCTGAAAGCATTATGTCGAGAGCTGCATCTGCGGCGGCAGTCGAAGCCGGCGTTATGCTTGCCGTGAATATGTATGAACGCGAATGGTGGCGGAGGTAGTTGGTTATTTCCTTGTCTGTGGCTATGAATCCGCCCAATGAGGCGAACGACTTTGAGAATGTGCCCATGATGAGGTCAACGTCGTCCGTAACCCCGAAATGGTCGCATGTGCCCCGTCCGCATTTTCCGAATACTCCGACGCCATGGGCTTCGTCCACCATTACTGTGGCGTTGTATTGTTTGCTCAGACGTACTATTTCAGGGAGGTTGGCCACATCCCCTTCCATTGAAAACACGCCGTCGGTAACTATCAGTTTCACTTTGTCTGGATCGCATTTACGCAACTGTGCTTCGAGCGATTCCATATCGTTGTGCTTGTATTTCAGATAGTTTGAGAATGAAAGGCGGCGTCCTTCGATTATTGATGCATGGTCTTGCTCATCAAGGATGATGTAGTCTTCGCGTCCGGTGAGTGTGGAGACCACGCCGAGATTTACACCGAATCCGGTGGAATAAATCATGGCGTCTTCTTTGCCTATGTAGTCCGCAAGGCGTTCTTCCAGACGCTTGTGTATATCGAGCGTGCCGTTGAGAAACGGCGATCCCGCCATTCCTGTACCGTATTTTTTCGTGGCAGCTATTGCGGCCTCCTTCACTTTAGGATGGTTGGTAAGACCCATATAGCTGTTTGAACCGAACATCAGTACTTTCTTGCCGTGCATAAGCACTTCGGTGTCCTGGTCGCTCGATATTTCCCGGAAATAAGGATACACGCCCGCATCTTTAGCTTTCTGCGGAGCGTCGTATCGCGACAATTTCTTTTGTAGAAGCTTCATAATCGGATGATGACAACGGCATTAGCCGTCATTTTATTTGAAAGCGCAGTGAGGAGAACCCGTGATTCATCCTGAATCAATGGGGCTGCTTACTTAAATTCAGGCTACAAAGTTAGCTGTTTTTTACGACATTTTACCGATTTTCAGATTAAAAAGTGAATATCTCCTATTTTGTGTTCTGTTATTCGTAAGTGCAATTGTCTGATAAACATTAATCACTGCACGTGTGTTTATGATTGTATAACGTAAAAACAAAACGTATGGAAAAGTTTGAAGAAATAGTGAAGTCGGAAAAACCGGTACTTGTCGATTTTTTCGCTACTTGGTGCGGCCCGTGCAAAATGATGCACCCCATTCTTGAGGAGCTTCATTCGAGCATCGGAGAAAAAGCTCGGATCATAACGGTTGACATAGACAAAAACGAAGGGCTTGCCGCCGCGTATCGTGTTCAGTCGGTGCCGACTTTGATGATATTCAAGAACGGTGAACTCAAATGGCGTGAGACAGGCGTGCATTCCGCAGCTGATCTTGAGGCCGCTCTTAAAACGTTCTATTGAAGCGTCTGCCTTGCTTCTTTTTATTCTTTGAATAGAAAAATACTGATGGCCGCATCTTTCCCGATGTCGGCCATCAGTCATTAGTGGACTTCAATAGTCTGGAGCATACGTGCATACATCTCGGCTTTCCTGTCTATCTTCAATGGATATGCCCGAGAACTTGAAGGCATGCGCCAATGCCTGAAACTCCTTATGGTTCCGTCTTTAAGTGTAAGCGAGCATTCGGCGCATTCGCCTGTTTTTGGTATTTCTGTTCCTGTGATTTCTGCAACCACAGAAGCGGCTTTCTCGCCGGTGGTGGCCACGGCCTCGCATTCAGGTAATCCGGAGAGGATATCCGCAAGGTCTATATGGCGTTTGATTGACAAATGCTTGTCGGCTGCATTGTCTTTCTCTCTCACCACTTCCCTTCCCGTGTCGCTGAGGGCGATGCCTTTCTCTTCAAGAAACGGCCGCAGCTCGTCAAGGCGGAAAGTCTTGTGTCTTTGATCCACGAATCTGTCCTTGTCTCCGAAATACACGAGTCCGAATATGCGCCACATGTCATTTATGAAATTCGGGTAATAGAATTCCATCGACCATTTCTCTTTTTTTGGCGGGAAAGTGCCGCACATCAATAGTCGGGCGTTCTTCGGGAGGAACGGTTTCAGCGGATGGCTTTCTGTCGGAAGCGCGTCCTTTTCAGCGGAGTCTTGCATAGCGTGATTTGTGCAGTTCTGACATGAAGCTGTCGGCAAATTTCTCTATGTCGGCTCGTATTTCGTTGTTTATGCCCTGTTTCATCTCTGTCTTAGCCGCCACCTGAAGACCCATGGCCTCCGCGTATCCCTCCAAGGCCTTTCCTGCCGCTGATGCCCATGTGAACGAACTGAACAGTCCGAGGACCTTGTTTTGTGTTTCCCTTGTCTGCATCGCTTTCATAAAAGTGTCCACGGGTGGGAACAGGGTCATTGAGTAAGTCGGGGCTCCGACAATCAGGCCGTCGTAGCGGAATGCATCGGATATGATATGGCTCAAGGAATCCTTTCCGGCGTTGTGGATTCTGATTCGTTTTTCACCTCTTGCCGCAAGAGCCATGGCTATTGCTTCTGCCATCGCTTCCGTGTTGCCGTACATGGAGCCGTAGACGATTGTTGTGCCAGGTTCGGAGTGATACCGGCTGAGGCGGTCATAGATGGCGGATATTTCCGCTATGCTCTCGTGCCATATGGGGCCGTGGGTCGGACATATGAATTCTGGGGCGAGAGGTGCCGTTTTCTCTATGGTCCTTTGAACGAACTTACCGTATTTGCCTACGATGTTGCTGTAGTATCGGTAAGCCTCTTCAAGATACAGGGCGGTGTCTGTCTCGAAATCAATGATGCCTCCGTTGAGCGCACCGAAAGTGCCGAATGCATCGCCTGTGAAAAGGATTCGGCGTTCTTCAGCGAAAGTCATCATTGTTTCAGGCCAATGCACCATGGGAGTCATCAGGAATCTCAGGGTGATTTCTCCGAGGTCGAGTTTGTCTCCGTCGCATACGGTAACGAAGCGTTCCTGATCTGTGATTCCGTAAAAACCTCCTATCATAGCCACAGTCTGCTTGTTGCCGACTATCTTCATTTCAGGATACTTTGCTGCAAGGAGCGGAATGGAACCGCTGTGGTCAGGCTCCATATGGTTGACGACGAGATAGTCTATTTCCGTGCCGCCCAACACTTCGTCAAGGTGGCTGAAAAGGGTCAGAGACTCCCTTACTTCCACCGAGTCTATGAGCGCGGTTTTGTGTGAGCGCACTATGTATGAATTGTAGGATACCCCATGAGGGAGCGGCCATAATGATTCGAATCTGTGTTTTTCGCGGTCGTTGACACCGACGTAGAAAATGTCGGGAAGGATTGCGCGTATGTTCATTTCCTGTCGAGTATTATGTTTGTATGTGTGGTCATTTTGGAAAGAGAATTCAAAATTACTCATTTTGCCGGAATTTTCAAAACGGACAGAACCGTTTGGGGGTGGGGGCACGTTTTAAAAACAAATCTTTAACTGTTAAGACTATGAAAAAGTATTTAGCTGAATTCTTAGGCACCATGTTTCTGGTGCTTTTGGCTTGCGGCAGCGCGGTGCTTGCAGGCCCGTCGATTGGAGTGTTGGGCATCGGTCTGTGTTTCGGACTTGTGCTTCTTGCTTTGTGCTACACCATCGGTGGCATATCAGGATGCCATGTCAATCCTGCGGTCTCGCTCGGAGTCTATCTGACCGACAAGAGCTTTTCTGCCCGCGACCTGTGCGGATACGTCGTGGCACAGCTTCTCGGCGCAGCTGTCGGGGCTGCGTTTCTGTGGTGGCTTATGGACTTCGGGCTGTTCGGTGCCGGAATCTACAAATTCGGCGGCATAACCGAAGGGATAGGGTTTACCGGAGAGGTGTCGTATCTTGCCACCAATGTGCTCCAGCCCGGTGCTACCTGGCAGATGGCTCTCTTGTCTGAAATACTGCTTACTTTCTTTTTCGTGTTCGTGGTTCTTGGTGCCACGTCGAAATTCGGAAAGGCTTCTGCTGCCGGAGCGGCAATCGGCTTGGCTCTTGGATTGGTCAATATCATAGGCATCCCCGTTGACAACTGCTCTGTGAATCCGGCGCGGTCATTCGGCCCCGCACTGTTTGCACCGAATGCATGGCCTGACTTCTGGATTATGGTGGTAGGCCCGCTTGTCGGATCCGTGTTGGCTGCGGTCTCATGGAGTGGAATTTCCGCATCGAGGCGCCGTGCGCAGGAAGAATTATGAACCATTCTTATTCTGACCGATATGCAAAAGAACGGCCGCTCAAATTCGAGCGGCCGTTCTTCATTTTTGCTTGTGTCTTTTTATTTCTGTTCTACGCCTTCCATCACGGTCTGGATACGGTTCTTTTCAGCCTGGGGAAGGAGCTGCTTCTTCATGAAGTCATTGAGGTCTTTGAGTGTAACTTTCTCAATGGCGGCTTTGCGGCCTGTGTACATGTTGAAGCCACGGTTGTAAAGACCTATCCAGTTGAGCCAGTACTGGTTGTTGCGTACATTGATGTCATACTGCTTGAGCATGGCCTCTTTCACTCGTGAGAAGTCTTCTTCATTTGCGCCGTTTTTCAGGAGACCTATCCATTCGTCGTATGCACGCTTGATCATCACGTCCTGAAGTTCCTTGTTGGTCTGGAAGAAATAGATCATTTCCCATTGTCCTGTATTAGGATTGATTGCTCCGCTTACCATTGCTCCATATGTGCCGCCGAGTTCTTCACGGAGGGTCTTTATGTAAACCATGTCAAGAATGTCGCTTGCCATAGTCATTCGCACTTCGTTGCCGATATTGTAAGGAAGGTTCTTTCCGCTGAACGTGTCGAATACGAAAGTGGCGGGAGTGGTCATCGGCGTAGTGAAGATGTCGTTCACCTTGTTGCCGATTACCACGTCTATGTTGGAAACAGCCTTGCGGGTGGTCTTTGCCTTCGAGGGAAGTGAGGCTATGTATTTCTCAAGAAGAGGCTTGAGAGTCTCTACATCCACATTTCCTGTGAACACAAACGTGTAGTCGGCTGCATTTGCTGTGGCGTTCTTGATGATCTGAAGCATCTGGTCGTAGTCGGATGCGTTGAGAGAAGCAAGATCTGCGCTGTTGGTCAAGGGATTGTTGCCGTACTGGTTCTTTGTGTTGCGCTTGAAGAAGATGGTCTGAGGGTCTTTGTCTGCATTGACAAGGCTCATCTCAATCTGGGACTTGATGCCTTTCCATTCCTCTGCATCGGGCGAAAGGAGTGCGAAAGAGGCATAAACCATTTCCATGAATGTGGGCAGGTCTTTGACTGTGGTGGCTCCGGAGAAGTAATCAGTGCCGTTGCCTACGCCGAACTGTAGAGCTACCTTCTTTCCTGCGAGGTATTTTTCAAGAGTGGAACGCTTGAAGTTGCCCATCTTTGATGCCTCATATGCATATCTTACGAAGTTGAGGTTGTCTGCCTGCGACTTCTCGTAGGTGGGAAGACCGCCCTGACGCTGTGCGGAGAAAAGAATCTGGTCTTGGGCGAAATCAGTGGTTTTCACTACGACTTTCGTGCCGTTGGAAAGCGTGAATTCAGTCGTGCCGAAGTCTGCGTTTTGGGAAGTTCCCGTGATTTTGCCGGGAGCCGGGAGCTGCGGGATGAGGGGATCGGTGATCACTTCGTCCACATAAGGTTCGTATTGTGCCTTTATGGTTTCGGAAAGGATTCCGGTCATTACGTTTTCGTCAAGAGGCTTTTGGCCGGCTACTGCGGGACGTGAAACCACCATCACCTGGTTGTTGTCCGTAAGGAGCTGGGCGCCGATCATATTGTACATGTCAACAGGCACGCCGTTGAGCACGCCTTGGGCGAGCTGGTATTCGAGTTCGATTCCGGGTTCAGGCTCGTTGTCGATGAAGTGGCGGATGATGCTCTTGGCCATCAGGTTGCTGTTTGTCTTGTCGCGTTCGTTATATGCCTTCTCGTATGTGGCGAGCAGCTCGTCTTTTGCACGTGTGAGTTCGCTTGGCAGGAAGCCGGTCTTGCAAGCCTGAGCCACTATGGACATTGCTGAGCGCACTGCGGCTTCTACGTCTGTTTTCGGGATGATGGTGATGTCGAAAGCATCTTTGGTTGATGCAACCATATACTTGCCGAAATAAACGCCGGCATAACCGAACGGACAGTCAGCCTTACGGGCCTCGTCGGCAAGACGGTTGTTGATCATTTTTGAGAATACGTTCAGAATAAGGTTGTTCTGCACATAGTATTCTTGGGTGTTGCGCATCTCGAAAGGCATCTTGTCGCTCTTGAACGCAATTGTCACCATAATGTTCTTAAGTTCCGGATCTTCGAAATAAGCGTAGATGGGCTTTTCGTTGTCGCTTACTGCCGGATATGTGCGAGGGGCAGCGTTTTCGGGCATCGGAATGGTGGAGAACATCTCTATCACCTTCTTTTCCATTTCGTCGGCATCGAAGTCTCCTACTACGACGATACCCTGCTGATCGGGACGATACCATTTGTGGTAATAATCGCGGATTACCTTAGGCGGGAAGTTGCGAACGACCTCCATCTTGCCTATAGGCATCTGCTGATATTGGTACTCCTGGAAAAGTTTGGGCAGGATGGTCTCCATCATGCGGAACTGCGCATCGTTGCGCTGACGCCACTCTTCCTGGATCACACCGCGTTCTGCGTCGATTTCGCTTTCTTCAAGAAGGATGCCGCAGCTCCAGTCGCGAAGGCAGAGAAGCACGCTGTCCATAAGAGCCTTGTCGGTTGAAGGTACGTTGTTGATGTTGTAGACTGTCTCATCAAATCCTGTGTAGGCATTGATGTCAGCACCGAAGCGGATGCCTTTGTTCTGGAGATAGTTGAGCATATTCTTTCCGGGATAGTTGGTAGTCCCGTTGAATGCCATATGCTCAAGGAAGTGGGCAAGTCCGAGCTGTTCTTGGGTCTCAAGTGTAGAGCCTACCTTCTGCGCGATGTAGAAGTTTGCACGCTCTTTCGGCTCTTCATTGTGAAGCACATAATAATGGAGTCCGTTTGGCAGGACACCGCTTTTCACCTTAGGGTTGAGCGGGAGCTCATGCATCTGTGGCTGCTGCGGCTGTTGTGCGTTAAGGCAGAAGACTGCCGTAATCGCCATTGCCATTGAAAGCAATTTCTTTACCATAGCTTGTTTGGTTAGAGTAGTTGAAATGTATTTTTGTTTGTACTGATTTTTCTATGTCTGGATATGGCTTTTGTACTTATGCCAGAATCACGTGGCAAAGTTAGGTCATTTTCGGGGAAACGCCAAAGATTTATCGAAAAACATTAAAATATTCTTGTTTTCTTCATTGTCAGTTGTCGTTTCCCTTTTGTATAGCGACTTGTCTCTTGAATAATCAGACGGACTAAACATTGGTTTGTTACATGTTCTTTCACGTTTTTTGCATTATTCAGGCAGGAGTGCGAAATCAAGTGCGGCCTCTACCCTATCGAAATAATGGAAATCGAGACCTTCAAGATAACCGGAAGGAATCTCCTCAATGTCTTTCCTGTTCTGAGGGCATAGGATAATGTCTGTGATTCCGGCGCGTTTTGCGGCAAGGATTTTCTCCTTTATGCCTCCGACCGGAGTGATTTTGCCGCGAAGCGTGATTTCTCCTGTCATGGCAAGTTTTTCGCGCACTTTTCTTCCAGTGAATGAAGACGCAAGAGAAGTAAGCATCGTTATTCCCGCAGAAGGTCCGTCTTTTGGAATGGCACCTTCCGGCACATGTATGTGGACGTCCTGCCCCGTCATTGTCTCAGGATCGATGCCGAGACGTTCGGCATGGCTTTTGAGATACTTGAGGGCTATGACTGCCGATTCCTTCATGACGTCGCCGAGATTGCCTGTGAGGGTCAGAACCTCACCTTTCCCTTTTGACAGAGCCGACTCCACAAACAGGATTTCACCGCCGGCCTGAGTCCATGCGAGGCCGGTAACTACCCCCGGAGTGTCATTGTTCTCGTATTCTTCAGGATTGACTTCTGGCGAGCCGAGAAGGCTGCGCACATCGTCTGTCGCGACTGCGAGCGGGAAATCCTTTCCGGAGGCCTTGAGCCGTGCTATCTTGCGAAGCACGCGCGCTATGGCTTTGTCGAGCTGGCGTACTCCGGACTCACGGGTGTGCCTGTCTATGAGGTAACGCACGGCTTCAGGGGTGAACGATATTTCATCCTCTTCGAAGCCGTGTTCTTTCAGTTGGCGAGGCAGAAGATGGCGTATGGCGATTTGTTCCTTTTCATCGGTAACGTAACCGCTGATGTTGACCAGTTCCATACGGTCGAGCAACGGGCGGGATACTGATGAAAGGTCGTTGGCCGTGGCTATGAAAAGCACCTTGGAAAGGTCGTAGTCCACGTCGATATAGTTGTCATGGAATTTCACGTTCTGCTCGGGATCGAGCACTTCAAGCAATGCCGTTGAGGGGTCTCCCTTGAAATCGCGGCCTATCTTGTCTATTTCGTCGAGGACGAAGACTGGATTGCTCGTTCCGCAGTTCTTCATGGCCGATATTATGCGGCCGGGCATCGCCCCTATATATGTGCGTCGATGTCCGCGTATCTCCGCTTCGTCGTGGAGGCCGCCTAGCGACACTCGGCAGTATTCCCTGCCGAGGGCTTCGGCCACGGAACGTCCAAGCGATGTCTTTCCCACTCCAGGAGGGCCGTAAAGGCAGATTATCGGGGCCTTCATGTCGGCTCTGAGCTTAAGCACAGCCACTTGTTCAAGAATCCTGTCCTTCACCTTCTCGAGTCCGTAATGGTCGCGGTCAAGAATCTCTTCCACCTTGTCAAGTTCGAAACGGTCGTCTGAGTAGTTGTCCCAAGGCAATGTCAGCAACGTGTCGAGGTAATTGTATTGTATGGAATATTCCGGATTCTGCATATTGAACCTCTCCAGCTTCTTGAGTTCTTTCTCAAAATGCTCGGAGGCGTATTGCGGCCATTTTTTCTCTTCGGCGCGCTTCAGGAGTTCCTCCTCTTCGGCGTCTTCTATCGTGCCTCCGAGTTCGTTCTGAATCGACTGCATCTGCTGACGTAGGAAATGCTCCTTTTGCTGGCGGGAAAGCTCTTCGTGGGTTGTGCGCTGAATCTCGGCTTTGACCTTCATGAGCTGGTACACCTCATGGAGAAGGCGTAGGGCCAGCAGGCATCGTTCACGGAAAGTCCCGGCCTGAAGTATGCGCTGCTTGTCGTCAAGCTGAAGCGGGCTGTGGCTGCATATGAACGACAAAGCCATCACCGGAAGTGTAAAACTGTCAAGCCCCGTTTTGAGTTCTTTGGGGTCATCGCTGAATTCGTTGACTATCCTGAGATAGACTTCCTTCACGCTCTCGAAAAGAGCTTTGAGTTCCGTGTCGGCGAAGTCTACGGTCTCATGGTTTATTTCCACCATCACTCGCATGGGTTTTGTCTTGCGGGTGATACGTAAAACCTTGGCATCAGGCCCCGGAAGGAGGAATGCCGTGTGTCTGCCGTTCGGCAGTTCAAGCATTTTCAGCACTTTGCATACTGAACCGACTATTCCTTTGACTGTTTCTTCCTGATTCTCTTTTTTGACATATGCTGTGAACACAGGCTTGTGGCTTTCTACGCATTTTTTCAGAAGCTCGATTTGGGTCTCGTCTGTTACTTCGAGCGTCTGAGGTGTCATAGGGAAAATCACGTCGTCTTGCATCGGAATCATGGGCATTGAGACGTTGTTCTCGCCGAGTTCCGAAAAGTCTATGCTTTCTTTTACTTCTGTTATGATTGATCCGATCATTTCGTTTTGAGTAGAAATGGTAACCGGGAGAGATATTGCGGATTTGCGTATATGATTCGCTAATCCGGATGCAAAGTTAGCTATTTCACACCTAAGTAGAAAGAAATCGGAGGAATTTTCGTAATTTTGTGTCCGGTAAAACCAATTGTCGAATGAAAAGATCAGAACCTTTCAGATTCAAGCGTTTTTCAGTCAATCATTCCCGAAGCTCGATGAAAGTGGGGGTAGACGGCGTCTTGTTGGGGTGTTGGGCCGACACTTCCTTTGCCAAGAGAATTCTTGATGTAGGGACAGGATGTGGAGTGATTGCGTTGATCTGTGCCCAGCGTGTTCCGGAGGCATTAGTTACCGGTATAGACATACACAAGGATTCTGTTGAAGAGGCTTCAGCAAACTTTGCCGGTTCTCCTTTCCGGGAAAGGCTGCAGGCCATGCAGATGGATTTTATGGCTTTTCCTGAGGAAGAGAAGTTCGACTGCATAGTATCCAATCCTCCTTATTTCGATTCCGGCGTTTCGGAAAAGTCTTCAGCAAGAATCAACGCACGCCATCAGGTGAGCCTTGGCATAGCGGATATGGTCGGCAAGTCATCCCGGCTTTTGACCGAAAATGGAAGGCTTTCACTGATATTGCCCTCAGACCAGCATGAAGCATTGCTTCATGCTGCCAATCTCAACCGTATGGCAATATGCAGACTGGCTACAGTAAAAGGAACTGAGACTTCTCCCGTGAAACGCATAATGGCTGAATTGCGGTTTTCGTCGGCAATCGGGGACGAATGTGTGGAAGCGGATGAAATAGCCATGATGGCTAAAGGCACGGAGCCGACTCCTCGTTACCGAGAACTTACTGCTGATTTTTACCTCAATTATTGACAGGCATATTGAATGGGCTTTTCGGAACATTCCACTGTCTTTGATAGAATGGACTTGCTTATACCGGTTTAAGGTTAATTATGGTTAATCTGCGACCGGATGTGGTGGTTGTCCGGGAAATAGTCGCTATCTTTATGGCCTGAAAATGATGAATGATTAAACATTTCGGTGTTTCAGATGTCTAAAAGTAAAATCTCTAATTGATTAGATATGAATACCAACAAGTTTATAGTCTCGCTGTTTGTGCTTGGTGCGGTTTCTGTTGCATATGCACAAGACGTGTATGAAGACGACATATATTACAACCCCAAAAAGGACAAGTCCGCACAGACGCAGACCAAGAAAAAAAGGCAGAGCAACTACATCGCCGATTTCAGCAGTGTGGATGTAGATGCCTACAATATGCAGGGCGGACTTCTCCAGATGCCGGCTGACACCATTGGCCTCAGGGCAGAGAACGGTGAGGATTTCGTATATACACAGCAAATTCAGAAATACTACAATCCGACCATAGTTCTTGACAACGCTGAGCTGCTTGCCGATGTGCTCAACAATTCATACGGAAACGTTGACATTGTGATTAATGACAACGGAATCGTCGGGTTCGCACCTTACTCATACGCATGGCCTTATTATTCATACGGCTATGGATGGCCCTATAATCCCGGCTGGGGATGGGGTGCTTCATGGGGAGGATGGGGCTGGAACATCGGTCTCGGATATTATGACCCGTGGTATGCGTGGGGCTGGGGACCTTCATGGGGTTGGCCCGGAGGGTGGCGTCCAGGCTGGGGGCCAGGTTGGACGTGGGGGCCTTCCTGGTATCCTTCTTACGGCCATTATGCCGACTATACTCCACGTGGCAACCGCCGTGTCGGAGCGGGAGGCGGCTGGGCTTCATCGACGCGTCCCGGTGGAAATTATGGAGGACACCGTGTTTCCGGCGACAGGTACGGGCTTCCGGGCTACCAGACATCGTCAGGTTCTTCAAGCGGCAACAGAAGGCAATACAACACATCGACCTCCGTCAACAATTCACGGCCGGCTTCCGGCAATCGTAGAGGAGGATACACTGTCGGCACCGGAGGGCATCGCACAAGCGGCTCGGGCAGAGTGACCAACAATACCACAAACGGCCGGCGGAACTACAACACGACCACAAACAAGTCATATAATACCAACAACACGTATAACCGCAACAACAACCGAACTTACAATTCCACCACAACAAATCGGAACTACAATTCCGGAGGAAGTTATCGTGGCGGAGGAGGCGGCGGAGGTCGCGGACGCCATCGTTAAACAAATAGAACAGCGAGTCGGGATTTATTGCCATATTTAAGGATAAAATTCCGATTCGTTTGTTATCACTTATAAAACAAAGCTAAAAAGATATGAAAAAGTTACTACTATCATCGCTCGCGTTGGGATGTGGTGTGGCAGCTTTCGGCCAAAGCGCGATAGACGCTTTCCGTTTCGCGGCTCCGGATATGAAAGGCACGGCACGCTTCATGTCGATGGGCGGCGCATTCGGTGCGCTTGGAGGAGACCTCACCACGCTTTCGCAGAATCCTGCCGGCATCGGAGTATACCGTTCCCACGAACTCGGATTCACGTTGAACCTCGATTGTCAACAGTCCACGAGCGACGCGCAAGGATTCAAGACTACTGACAACCAGACTAAGTTCCTTCTCAACAATATAGGAGGCGTGGCAACGCTTAAGCTAAACAGCTCTACGTTCCCTAACTTCAACTTCGGTTTCACCTATAATAAGGCTGCATCTTTCAACCGTCGTTATCGAGGCACGATTCATCAGCTTTCCAATTCGATGAGCAACTACATAGCTGGGGTAAGCAACGGAGAAAAGCTCACGCTCGGTGTCGTGCAGGCGGTTGACGGCTATGATCCCTATAATCCTAATGACGGAGGGTTTGTGTCTCCATGGATTTCCATTCTCGGTTTCGACAGTTATCTTGTCAGCCCGATTGGTAATCCTGACCAGCCGAGATGGACAGGGCTTTGGGGCAACGGCACGTCTGGTCTCGGAAATTTCTCGGTTGAGGAGAGAGGCCATGTGGATGAGTACAACATCGCTTTCGGAGGCAACATAGCCAATGTGGTGTATTGGGGTATGGATTTCGGCATCATAGACCTCAATTATAGCCAGACGGCAATATGGGGCGAGTCGCTCAACGGTGCATACGTTGACGACAACAACGGAGGATTGACGCAGACCAAAGCCGACTGGAGGATGAAGAACCTTTACAGCGCGAGCGGAAGCGGATTCAATTACAAGCTTGGCATAATAGTGAAGCCCATACAGGAACTTCGCATAGGTTTCGCTTTTCACACTCCTACGTGGTACAACATAAATGAAAGCTATGCGGCACGTGTCAATTACAACTACAACGGACTTCCCCATATTGACGGCACTTTTGCCGATACCAACGATGGTTTCCCCGGCTCGAACAGTTATGATTTCCGCACCCCATGGAAACTTATGGCAAGCATCGCGGGCGTGATCGGCAACAATTTCATTCTTTCCGCAGACTATGAATGGACGGCTTACGACAAGATGAAGTTTTCGTATGCTGACGGTGGATACGGCTATTATGAATACGACGATCCTTGGTATTATGCTCCGACGCGCTCGGCCGGCCCGGTTGATGACCCGTATTATCTGACAAACAAGGATGTGTCGGATTATTACCAGACGACACACACATTCCGTCTCGGTGCGGAATACCGTGTAACCCCTCAATTCAGTGTACGTGCAGGTTACAGTTTTGTTTCATCTCCTGTAAAATCAGATGTCAAGGACAATAAGAAGAACATCTATACTTCCGGAACAAATCCGTCTTACTCGTTTGACAACACGACCAACTACGTAACCTGCGGTCTTGGTTACCGTGTAAAGAAGTTCTATGTGGATTTGGCTTATGTCTACAAGCACGTTTCGAGTGAATATCACGCTTTCACGCCTGATACGGAGAATCCGTCGATACCGTCTCCTCAGGCAAAGCTTTCGCTCAACAACAGTCAGATTGTGCTTTCCGCCGGATTTAGGTTCTGACAAATGTTGCAATATTTTCTTTAAAGCGCGGCTTAAAGCTGCGCTTTAATTTATCTATACATTATACTAATTATCAGCAATCAATGCGCACTCAATGAGGATTGGAGCCGCTTTATGCTGTCCTACGCTGACACCGTATATGTAATTTTTGTCCGAAGGGCGTGTCTTAAGTTTTGCTTCAAGTTTTGAGGCATTGAGCGGATAATTCCGTACACAGACGTTGAAATTTCTGTCTTTCAATGATTTCAACGTCTTTATATCAAGTATGCCTTTAATGTTCAATCTTCTTCCTGGAAAGTCGGGATAAAACGTGTTGCTATGAAAAATGTTTGTGTTAGGATGCAGCATACTCAGGTCATTGAATTTTCTGCATAACGCCTTCCAGGGACGTATTTTCATCAAAGAGGCATTGGGTTCATAAAGGAAACCTGACGAAAGCCTGTCCGGATTATCCATAAATGATTGTTCGTCGTTTATTACTGTTTCATTGCAGTTTACAGTGAATATTTCAAGTTTTTCTTTATTTATGGAGACGGCGTGGACATTGCTGAAAACGCCGCCTTTGCGTGCCAAGACAAGAGCCTCTTTGCATTCGCCGTTTTCTGAAACGACATATATTTCTTCGCATCCGGCTATTTCCTTTGCCACAGCCGAAATGTCAAGCATGGGGGATGCTTTTATTATGAGACGTTCGCATCGTTCAAGCAGTTCAGGCGCGAGTCGGGAAACGTCCGGAATGCAGTCTTCAAAAGCGTAAGTGCGGATGTTGCCTTTTCCTCTGCGATGGGGATCCACAAAAATGACGTCGAAGCTGTCATCATTATCTTTGAGCCATTTCTCAGAATCATCGCATATTGAATCAATGTTGCTGGCTCTTAATGTTTCGCAATTGATTTTGAAAACGCTCTGGTAATGCGGATTCCGTTCTATTGCCGTCAGGGTTCCGGCCTTTTTGGCCATTGCGAACGCATCGCTCCCAAGTCCGCATGTCAGATCAAGCACAGAGCATCCTTCAGGAATCAGTGAGGCATGAAAAGCAGCCACGGCAGAGGATGTGGCCTGTTCGGCACATATGGTGGCCGGGAACAGAAAATGTTCGTAGGCAGTCAATGCCGAAAGCTTTGTGCCGCTTTTGCGGCGCGCCTCAATCTGGTCGATTGCTTGGGCATAATCAATCCCGTTGGCTTGCTTCCCATAGAATTTGAGCCGAAGCGCGTTGGGGTCGGAAGTTTTGTTGGCATTTAAGAAATCAAAGAAATCTTCTGTGTAGCTTGTCATCGTTGGGTAAATTTCGTGCAAAAATAGCGAAAAACACGGAACATTACACAGTGATATGCCTAAAAATCGGGAGGAAAATATTAATTTTGCGTATGGAAAATTTCGCAGCAATAGATTTCGAGACCGCTAACGGCAACCGAAGCAGCGTTTGCAGTATCGGTGTGGTTGTAGTGAAGGGAGGGATGATTGCCAAAAGGTTCTATAAGTTGATTCATCCGGTCCCGAACTACTATTCTCCAGCCAACATTGTGGTGCATGGAATCCGCAAGGAGGACACGGAGGCAGAAGACACGTTTCCTGAAGTTTGGGCAGAAATAGCTCCTGAAATAGAGGGGCTTCCTCTTGTTGCACATTTCAGTCAGTTTGACGAGAGCTGTCTCAAGGCGGCTTTCGCGCGCTTTCAGCTCGACTATCCTGGCTACGAGTTCCACTGCACATGCAAGGCTTCAAGAAAGGTGTTCGGCAAGCGGCTTCCCAACCACAAGCTTGACACGGTAGCGGCCCATTGCGGCTTCGATCTGAAGTCGCATCACCATGCGCTTGCAGATGCAGAAGCATGTGCGGCGATTGCGATGAAAATACTTTAGAGCTTGTTTAATATCCAATACACATCAACTCAACACTATGAAACGAATAGCAACAGCTTTACTATCCGCTTTTTTTGTCTGTGCAGGCTCTTTGTCGGGCTATGCTTATACGCCGACAGAAGAGGTGAAGAAATCTCAGAAGGAATTTGCGTCAGACCGCTTCGGAATTTTCATCCATTGGGGAATCTACAGCATGTTCGCCCAAGGGGAATGGTATCTCAACTACGGCCCGAAGGCGGAAGAATATGCCAAGGCGGCACGCGGGTTCTATCCTGCCGATTTCAATGCAGATGAATGGGCCAAGGCCATAAAAGGGTCAGGGGCGCGATATGTATGCTTCACTACGCGGCATCATGACAGCTTCTCTATGTGGCACACGAAGCAGAGCGACTATAACATCGTGGACGGTACGCCGTTCAAGCGCGATGTGCTACGCGAGCTTGCCGACGCATGCAGGGACAATGACCTGAAGCTTCACCTCTATTATTCCCATCTCGACTGGACACGCGACGATTATCCGTGGGGACGCACAGGGCATACAACAGGCCGCGACAGCTTGCGTTCCGACTGGCCGCGATACAGGGAGTTTATGGACAACCAGCTCACGGAGCTTCTTACTGAATACGGTCCTATAAGGGCTGTCTGGTTTGACGGATGGTGGGATCATGATGAAGATAAGGTTCCTTTCGACTGGCAGCTCGAAGAGCAATACGAGCTTGTGCACAAACTCCAGCCTTCCTGCCTCGTAGGCAACAACCACCACCAGACTCCTTTTCCGGGCGAAGACATACAGATTTTTGAGAGAGATCTTCCTGGCGAGAATACCGCCGGGCTTTCAGGGCAGGACATAAGCCGTCTGCCTTTGGAGACATGCAATACGATGAACGGAATGTGGGGATATAAGGTTGTTGACACCAATTACAAGGATACGCGGACGCTGATTCACTATCTTGTGAAGACGGCCGGACTCGGTGCCAACCTGCTTCTCAACATAGGTCCTCAACCCAACGGGGAATTGCCTGCCGTGGCTCGTCAGCGTCTGAAAGACATCGGTGAATGGATGCAGGTCTATGGCGAAACAATCTACGGCACGGAAGGAAGCGAATTCAAGGCTGACTGGGGCACATCTACCCGACTCGGCGACAGGACTTTCGTGCATATACTCACCCCGGATGCGACAGACATCTTTGTCCCTGTCAAAGGAAAAGTGAAGAGTGCAGTGGTGTTTGCGGACAAAGGCCGTAAGGTAAAGTATACCAAGAAGAAAGATGGCATAGTGCTTCATCTCGAAGAAATGCCGGCCGACATTGATTTCGTTGTAGAATTAAAGACTGCGTAATGAAGATTCTTGAAGTATGCACCGGAGACCCGTCCGGAATACAGGCCGCCATCCAAGGCGGTGCTGACAGGATAGAGCTTTGCAGCGGACTTGCAGAGGGAGGACTCACACCATCGGCAGGCATAATCCGATATGCTGTTTCGCAGCCGATTAAAGTCAATGTACTCATTCGTCCCCGTAGCGGGGATTTCGTATATTCCAAGGATGAGGTGGAACTGATGCTGGCCGACATCAAGGAGGCGATTGACGCGGGGGCAGATGGAATTGTGGTGGGTGCCTTGACTCCTGACGGAGATGTTGACGTGGAGGCCTGCCGAAAGTTCATTAAGGCTGCAGGTGATGCCGATACTACGTTTCATCGCGCCTTTGACGTTTGCAGGAATCCTTTTGAATCTCTTGAAACAATCATCGGTCTTGGATTCAAAAGAATTCTGACTTCCGGCCAGAAAGCTTCGGCTTTGGAAGGGGCGGATATGCTCAGGCAATTGAATGAACGTGCAGCCGGAAGGATAAGAATAATGGCCGGAGCCGGAGTAAATCAGGACAATGCGTACAACATATTGAGCCGTTCGATGGCTGATGATATTCATGCATCCGCACGTTCGACAGTGCCTTCCGGTATGCGTCATTCTCAGAGCGGAGCGTCAATGGGAAGTGCCGATGCCTCCGACGGAAGCCGGTTGGGGACAGACTCCAATATTGTAAAGGAAATCAAGAACATATGTATAAATCTAACATCAAATCAAAAACCTTAATCATGAACAGGACTGTTTTGCTTGTGTCCGCATTGATGGCCTGTGGCTTTTCTTATTCCGAAGCGCATACCATTCTGACAAAAAAGGCGGAAAGTGATTATGCCGCTCGTGTAGAGGCGCAGAAAAGCATCAAAAAGCATCTGGATTTCAAAAAAGGTACTAATCCCGAAGAACGCGATGCTTTGAAGTTCCTGTATGCTTATATGGCTACGCCTGACGCGCTTGACTATGACGCGGTTTTTTATCTCACGAATATCCGGTCTTCTCTGCGTGCAGCCAAGGAGATGCCGTGGGGAAAGTCAGTTCCCGATCGCGAGTGGCGGCATTTCGTGCTTCCGGTGCGCGTCAACAATGAAGACCTCGACCTTTCGCGCCCTGCGTTTTATGACGAACTCAAGGACAGGGTTAAAGGCCTTTCGATGAAGGAAGCAATCCTTGAGGTGAACCATTGGTGCCACGAGAAGGTTTCTTATCAGCCTTCTGATGCGCGCACATCCTCTCCGTTGGCCACTGTATGCAACGCCTTGGGGCGATGCGGAGAGGAATCTACGTTCACCGTCGCGGCTTTGCGTAGCGTAGGGATCCCTGCGCGTCAGGTGTATACTCCTCGTTGGGCGCATACGGACGACAACCATGCCTGGGTAGAGGCTTGGGCCGACGGACAATGGTATTTCCTTGGCGCATGCGAGCCTGAGGCCGTTCTTGACTTGGCATGGTTCAATGCTCCTGCTTCGCGCGGAATGCTGATGAATACAAAAGTGGTCGGTGCTTACGACGGGCCTGAAGAACAGCTGGAGCGCAATGCCACAAGTACAATCATAAACGTTACGGATAAATATGCCCCTACCGTAACTTCCAAGGTGATTGTAACGGATCTTACCGGGAAGCCGGTAGAGAACGCGACTGTCAACTTCTCGTTGTACAACTATGCGGAATTCTTCCCTATCGCTGTAAAGAAGACGGATGCGAACGGTTATGCAGAACTTTTGACAGGAAACGGCGACCTGATGATCTGGGCTTCCGACGGGAAGCGTTTCGGCATGAACAAAAGCTCATCTGATACCCTCCGGCTTGTACTCGACAAAGGCTCGGACTTTACGGGTGCTATGGATTTTGACATTGTTCCTCCTCCTGCGGGAGTGAAGCTCCCTTATGTGAGTCCTGAATCTGCCGCGCTCAATGACCGTCGCAAGATAGAGGAGGATGCCATTCGTAATGCATACGTAGGCACATTCCTCAGTGAAGACAAGGCACAGGAAATCTGCAGAAGGCTGGGTCTTGAAGAAAAGGCTGTAAAGCTCCTTGTGGATTCACGTGGCAATCACAAGACCATCGTAGGCTTTCTTGAATCGGTAAAGCCTTCCGAGCGCAAAAAGGCCGTGGCACTGCTTTCGGCAATAAACGAAAAGGATCTCCATGACATAACTACGGCAATCCTTTACGATCATCTTGCCACTCCTGAGGCGGCCACTCCCCTTTTTGACAAGTACATTATGAATCCCCGCATCCAGACCGAAGGTCTGACTCCATATAAATCCTTCTTTGCAAAGGCTCTTACTTCTTCTGAAAAGAAGAAATATGCGACCAATCCTCGTGAGCTGGAAAAATGGATGGCGGCCAACGTCTCGATTGACAAGGATTATAATCCTCTTCGCTACAGAACTTCTCCTGAATCCGTATGGAAAACGAGGATTGCCGATTCTGTTTCGCGTTCAATTGCCTTTGTGGCAGTTTGCCGCAGCATAGGGGTTCCGGCACGCATAGACCAGGTTAGCGGCGCCACGCAGTTTGCCGATGCGGATGGCAAATGGTATGATGTAACTTTCGGAAATGAGGCAAAGCCATTATCAGCAGCGAAAGGAGAAATAAAGATAGAGGAGTCCGGATCAAAGCTCAACAAGGAACCCAAGTATTATTCGCAGTTCTCAATATCAAGAATCGAGAACGGTCTTCCTAAACTTTTGGACTTTGATGAGTTTGAGACGTTGTCTTCCATCAATGAGCGTCAGGAACCGTTTGCACCCGGACAGTATGTGTTGGTAAGCGGCCAACGTCTTGCTGACGGCACGGTTCTTTGCCGTTCCAATTTCTTTGTCGTAAACCCGGATGAAACCACAACGGTAGATCTCGTGGTGCGTCAGGATACTACCGCCCTTCAGGTGATAGGAAGTCTGAATGCTGAATTGCCCTACAGGCCTTTTGGCGGTGGCGAGCCGACATCCCTGATTTCCACTACAGGACGCGGATATTATGTCCTTGCTCTTGTAGCTCCCGGCCATGAACCGAGTGCACATGCCCTCAATGACATAGCTGCAGCGGCCGCCGATCTTGAAAAGACCGGTCGCAAGATAATGGTGGTTTTCCCTGACGAAGAAAGCGCGTCTCGGTTCAAGAAGGAGGATTATGGCAAACTGCCGTCCAATGTCGTCTTCGGAATCGATGTCGATGGCGGTATTGCCAAAGATTTGAAATCAGGACTTGAACTGAAATCCGAAGAGAAGCCGATTATTGTAGTGGCCGACACGTTCAACCGTATTGTATTTTGCCGCCAGGGCTACAGCATCCACATCGGAGAGCAGCTCTACGATGTTTTGAGCCGTCTGAAAGAATAACTGTAATTCTGCATACGAACAAAAAGTGGATGCGTTAACAGGCATCCACTTTTTCATTGCTGTCCAATAACGCGAGTTCGGGATAACGAAAGCCCTAACGGCTGTTCTGAAAAGAGACATAGATTATCAGGTGACCCGGTCGGGTCGCCTGATTTTTTACCGTCGTGTTTACCGCCAGAAGACGAGCTGCCCGCTTG
>CAJSYI010000032.1 GCA_910573745.1 Muribaculaceae bacterium
ATATCTCTAAAAAGTCCAATTTTGATGACTTTTCAGACAAACGAATTATGGAGATACAAAAGAAACTCAACCGTCGTCCACGGGAGAAAATTGACTTCGACACTCCAAAGAAGCGTTTTTTCGATAAGGTTGCATAAATTTGCATTTGCTGTTGGACTCTGCAGGCCAGCTAAAATCCATTTTGGAAGCCAATAAAGGTAATGAAATAGATTCCCTTGTAGTTGTAGGACCAATGAACAAGGATGACTTCAAGGCAATCTGGGACTGTGCTGTATATGGTAATATGCAAGTTCTGAATCTTGAGAATGCAACAATGGAGAACAATGCGATTCCGGATTATGCCATGTACGACCCTATACAGTTCGAGACAGGCTTCTGGCTTAAAATAAGACGTATCATTCTGCCGGAAGGTGTTGTAAGTATCGGGAAAGCCGCATTCCCATTCATGGGGATAGAAGAAATTAACATACCTTCAACTGTGAGAGAAATTGGATCTACAGCATTTGGCTATGACAGATGGCTTAACTGCGAAATAGCCATTCCTGAAGGTGTTGAGGAGATAAAGTATCAGACCTTCAACGAATGCAACCGGCTGACAATTGCACCAACGCTTCCTAAGTCATTGAAAAAAATAGGGGAACATGCGTTCTCTATGACAAGATTCGACAATCTTACGTTTCCGGATAGTCTCGAGGAAATAGGTCAAGGTGCTTTTCAGAATACTGCACTGTGCCATGTCACATTGCCAGAAACATGCTTGACTATCGGTCCCATGGCATTTCAGTTATGCTGGGCTATAGAAGAAATTAAACTTCCAGAAAATTTAGAAAGTATTCCCCAAGGGTTGTTTTCAATGTGTGACGGCTTGGAGAAATTGAAGATCAACAATAAATGTAAGCATATAGATGATGATGCCTTTATGTGGTGCGTAAAACTAAGTGACATAAGTTTCAATCAAGCCCTCGAGTCAATAGGCAATTATGCGTTTGACGGATGTGCATTAACAGTCATTAATCTTCCTCCCACATTGCAACAATTAGGTGCCTTGTGCTTCGGAGCCATGTCCTCTACCTTGCATGAAGTGAGATGTGCTGCAAGAATCCCTCCCATTTGCGAAGAAGACACCCTTAATCCTGGTTGTGGTCCGTTCTCCCCACCGGATGAAAATGAAGAATTTACATTGTATGTTCCTTACGGTACAAAGACCGCATATTCCACTACATGGGGTTGGGATTGTTTTTTTAAAATTGAAGAATCAGATGATTTTCCATGGTCTTGTATTGAAAACATATCATCAGACAGAATAATAAACAAAACGTTTTACGATTTGCAAGGGAATAAGGTGCAAAAACTGATGCATAACCATATCTATATCTGCAATGGTAAAAAGTTTTTATATCAAGGTAACGATAATTAGAGTTGGATTTAATAATTTTGCAATACGTGTACATACGTGCGTATATCCAAAATTAAAATGATTTAATGTCAATTGAGTACAATAAATTGAATTACGCTATTGTCAGAATTAATTCTGACAATAGCGTAAACGAGCCAAACTTCGCGACACGCCAGTTTGGCTCGTTTGCGCTATTGAAATGAAATAAATATATTCGATGAATGCGTCTTAAAAACGGGATTTGTCTATAAAATCTGTCAGTTGTATATATAATTTTTCGAATGTTGATGGCGTAATATATTTTAACTGATCATTTCTTCAATAATTCGTATATTTGATTGAATTCTTGATGCAATGCGCCTACATCGTAGCCGGCATATGAGAAAACTCCTTTGAAAGCATTCCCTAAATAGCAATCCTCAAACATATGACTTAGAACAGAAGAATCAACATTTGCGTTGATTTCTCCCGTTGAAATTGCATTATTAATTACATCTTTCCAAATTTGTTGCTCTTCATCAAGCCATTGTGCTGTCAATTCTTTAAAATTCTCCACATAGGATAGAGCCGAACTCTCAATGCGCATTAGTGCCTCATTTAGGTTAACAACGCCAGACTGTTTTATTTTCTCCTGTTCACGTTTCAACACCTCTATGAAATAATTATAGAAAGAACACAAGGAAAGCTTGTAGGCTTCAGGTACAGCCTTTATTGAAGAAGTGCCATATACAAGAGTCTTCAAAACCTCTTGAAACAGGCCCTCTTTATTTTTGAAATAGTATACCATTGAGCCACGGCTTATGCCTATCTCTTTCTCCAGTACACTGAAAGAGACACGCTCATATGGCATTGTAGCAAATAGCCGGAATGCCTCTATAAGTATTTTTTGACGGCTTGCCTCGCCTTTGTTTGATATCGCCTTTCCCATGAGTTTTCAAGAATTTTTATTCTTTGCAAAGATAGTAAAATATAACGACATGATGAAATCTATATGCTGAAAAGTGAATTTGTTCGTATAAAACCCAAAAGTTTCAAATATTATTGCTAACTTTGCGTTATACTCTATGTTATAATTTTAACAATTATGAAATATACAGTAAATATGGCAGTCAATAAGACCAGCAAGGACGGGTCTATATTGAGCAAAGTGGCTGAGTTTCAACAAGAACTCAGCCAACATGAAGCAGCCGGACTAAACAGCATGAAAAAACATCCTCACGTAAGCGCATGTGACAGAGAATGTTTGATTTATAACCGGCATACGAAAAAGACGGAGAAGGTTGTCGTTTTTGGTTCCAACAGTTATCTCGGGGCAACAATATTCCCTGAGGCAATTGAGAAAGCAATTGAAGCTACAAAAGAATTTGGCATTGGTTCCGGAAGCGTGCCGTTGCTTACAGGCACTACAATCTATCACACCAAATTAGAGAAATTGATAGCAGAGAAAACCGGTTTTGATGATGCTATGCTTTTTTCTTCGGGGTTACACTGCCAATCTTGGTGCTATTGCCGGACTCTTGCGACCGAACCACCTTATCATTCATGACAAACTTGATCATGCGAGCCTTCTTGATGCAACCACATTGTCGGGTGCTAAAATGCTCCGATTCAAGCATGGAGACATCAATCATCTTGAAAAGATACTGGAGGCGAATGCCAATCAGTTTCCCAATGGAATAATGGTGGCAACCGATGGAGTATTCAGCATGGATGGTGATATTGCTAATATCCCTGCCATCCTAACGCTTTGCAAGAAATATGGAGCAATCCTTTTAATTGACGATGCTCATGCAACAGGAGTGATAGGACATAAGGGAGCGGGTACCCTTTCTCATTTTGGCATCAACGATAGAGACAATATAATAGTTACCGGCACACTTAGCAAAGCTGTTGGAACTGTTGGCGGTTATATAACAGCCTCGCAGGAAGTCATTGATTATCTGCGAATATATGCCCGCAGTAACATGTTTTCAACATCTTTGCCCCCTTCGGTCTGTGCAGGTGCTATGGAGGTGTTCAAAAAAATGGACACATCTGATGTCGTGGGGAAGTTGAACCAAAATGCACAATACCTTCAGAAAGAATTGAGAAATGCCGGCTTTAACATACTGAATACAGAGACTCCGATTATCCCGCTAATCGTAGGAAATGCGACAATCCTTACCTATATGGTAAAGGATGCTTTCGACAACGGTTACTTCATCAATGATGTCACGCCCCCAGTGGTTCCTCCCAATCTCACTCGTTTCCGAATCAGTGTCATGGCAAGCCACACCAGGGAGGACATGGATGGACTTGTGGAACTTCTGATTAAACTTTTCGATAAATACGAGTTACCCAGATATGTCAAATAGGCTCACATTCAAATGGTGCGCCACTATTGACGACATCAAGCCCGAAAATTGGGTAGAAATATATGGCTCTGATATAGTAAAGAGCCGTGGTTTTATGAAAGCCAATGAAGTTGCGGAGTTTGATGATGTTGAATTCCGTTACCTCCAAGTTTTCAGAGATGGCAATATAATCGCAATAGTTCCCTGTTTCAGCTATGGAATGGATTTGATAAATATAGCATCATCAGGCAAAGGTAAAAATCTGATTGGTAAAATTCGGAAAATATACCCATCGTTCCTTAAACTGCCAGTATTTGTGACGGGCTCTTACGCCGCCACATGCGAGCATTTTTTTAAATATATACCCAATCTTACCGAAGCGGAAATAGCAGAGGTCTCCAATGTTGTAGACCATGAGATTAAGAGAATGAGCCGAAAGATGAAAACCTCTTTTGTTCTCATCAAAGACGTGAGAGAGCGAGATCTTAAATATGTAAAAGATATTCTATCCCCTGACTATAAATTTGTTGTTTCTTTCCCTACAAATGCAATCCCTATAATAGGAAGTGTATCTTATCCTGCAGCATTGCGTAAAAAGAACAGAAAACGATATCGCATATTTAAGGATAGATTCGACAAAATATTCAAATGGGAGATCGTAACTGACTATGGTGGTGAACTCGCAAAAGAATTCAATTTCCTGTATCAAAAAGTCCTTGCTAAAGCCAAAATCAAGTTCGATTTTCTCAATGAGAAATTCTTCGAGGCAACTAACGGATTGTTGGCAGAAAAATCATTTTTTCTGATTGCACGGGACAAAATAACAGAAGAGATTCGGGTAATGATAATCATTCTGGAAAATGAAGACAGTCTCATACCCCTATTCATGGGTTTCAGATACAAGGATGATGATTCAAAGGTGCTTTATCTCAACACGATATTTCATATTGTCAAGGAAGCTGAAGCAAGAGGTAAATCATACGTGGATTTTGGACAAATGAGTTACTATCCCAAAGCCATGTCCGGGGCTCTGGTAGAGAATATATATTATGGTTTCTGGTCAGCCAATCCTATTGCCAAGTGGTTTATAAACCATTATATTGACAAAATGTTTTCAGCTCCGGAAGTCCCGGAACATGTGTATCTGAAAGAATACGCTGATGAAGCGCATAGAATACTCACGGAGAAGGGATTCGTGCTGCTGAATTAACATTTTAATCAAATGTTATATTAGGCAAAGTCAATTTGCTTTGAGGATATGTAGAGCATCGGTGCAAATATATCCCATGATATATTTGACCGATACTCTTATAAGTCGTTTTACTATTGCAGTTAATTAAATCGGGAGTATTCTTAACTACTTTTGTCCAATATCTTGCATTCAATAGTTTATGCGATAATATCATATCCTTGAAAGAGGGCATAATGCGTGCAGCTTGAACTTCTATATAATGAGAAATTGCAAGCACATTAATTAATATGCCGTAGTTTCTAAGATATCCATATGCTGATTCAAGCTGTTTCATCTTTATCACCCAATATGACTGAAGCGTATGATTGTCCGCTTCAATGGAAAACAATACATTTAGAGGAGAGTCATAATACTGCATGACTGCCTGACAAAATATATCCTCTTTGTTTTCAAAATATCGGTATATTGTACCACGAGTTATTCTTGTGGCGCTTTCCATTAACGCAATGGTTATTGTCTCGTAGTTGTTTACAAGGAATAATGGAAGTACTCTTTCCAATATCCTTTCTTTCGTTGAGGTGATTTTTTCAGGTTGCTTCATAACACAGGCAGGAGTTTACAAATATGTGTTGCAAACTCCTGCCAATATTATAAAAGGCACAAACTTGCACACACCTGTGAGGTAGCCACTGCTAAAGGCTGATAGACGGGCGTATGCAGTTCGTGCCGTATTTGCGTAAAAATACGACACGCTTGCTCCGCAAATCCTCGTCTATCATGAAAAATTAGCAGTTTTTCCTCACGAGTCAATACGAATGCAATATGTTCAAGCAGTCATCGTCATGACCACCTAATGCTATTCTTTGTGCAAAGTTAATAAATAATCTTGGAACAACAATGTGTTTGCCGTTATATTTTTCGACAAAAGAGATGATTTCTATTCACATGTTTATTCTCGGAGTTTTTATTGTCGGAATTTATAATATTGTAGACTTCAACAGGTTCAGCGACCAAAGTCTTATTCGACGGTTCATTGCCTTGAGAAGAAGATTGTGGAGATTGTTCTACTTTGGATAGACTTGTCTCCTCCTTAGAATTATCTAGACTTACCTCTTCTACATCCTCTTTGTTCTCTTGCTTCGGAGCTAATTCAGCAGCGATTTTGCGATCAAGGGCGGCGAGTTCGGATTTGAGCTGCTTTAACTCATCCTCTTTGCCCCACGTCTTAGCCATAATGCCTTCAAGTATGGGAACATCGGCTTTGAGTTTGGCGGTGCGTTCCTCGTACTGGGCGATTATGCCGGGGATTTTCTCCAAAGCATTGACAAAGTTCATACAGGCGGCGTGGGTGTCAGCCATTGCCAACTGACCGTTGTTATACTTGTATTTGTAGTTGCCCTCGACAACAAAGCGGTTCTGCACTTTCTCAACACCGTCAGCCAATACTCTTTCAGAGATAATGCTGATTGGGAAGCCATAGATCTCGCCCACACGCTGATACAGTCCGTGGGTGTCTGTTCTCTGTGCCAACCCTTGCAGGTGGAGACCCATGTTCTTCTCATCGGAGAGGTTGCAGGTATCAATCGTGAGATTGTTGATAGGGTTGCCATCCTTGTCACGCTGCACAACCTTGTCGTAACGTTCCCAGTCTGCCTTCATCCTCTCTATTGCCGCCTCGTTGTTGGCAATATCATGGGTGATGGTCTGGAGCCTGAACTCGGAATCGCCACGTCCCTTGTTGAACGACTTTCGTTCACTCTCCAGCGCCGCTATCCGCTTTTCAAGTTTTGCCTTGTCGAGAAGGTCGGTGTTGCCGGAGAGGATAGCCATGTACTCGGAGAAGTTCATGCCGTTCTTCTCGTCCATAGAACCCTCGTCGATTGTTCGCGCTCCCAATGCACCGCTTTTGAGCTGGTTGATGAACGTAGCCTTGCAATGGAGAAGATTGAACTTGTAGGAGTCCAGAGACTTCTCAACCGCGTAGATAATCACATCCACCTTATTATCAGCATACAGTTTGGCAATCTCGTTGCCGGCACGGATAGCACGACCTTCGCGTTGTTCAAGGTCACTCGGACGCCACGGACATTCAAGTTCATGGACTGCAACAGCCCTGCGTTGGGCGTTTACGCCAGTTCCCAACATGGAAGTTGAGCCAAAAAGTACCCGCACATCGCCGTCATTCATCGCCTGAATTACAGCCTTTCGTGACCGCTCGGTCTTGCACTCCTGTATAAACCGTATCTCATGCGGCGGTATGCCGTAATCCTCAACCAGTTTTCGCTTGATTTCAGAGTAGATGTTCCATTCGCCCGGCTTGTAAGTTCCCAAATCGCTGAAAACAAACTGAGTGCCTTTCTGTTCGTCATACTTATGATAGTATTGGGCAATCATTTTGGCACAGTGGCTTGCCTTATTGTTCGGGTCATCAGAATAACTGGGGTCAATCATCCTCATGTCAAGGGCCATCTTTCGGGCATAGTCCGTTGCGATGAGCATCTTCGCCTTCTCCTCGGTTTCAGACAATGGCGCACGACCCAATATTGTGGCGTCGCCACTCTTGGCAAACTCCATCAGTTTCTGGATAAATTCCTCCTGCTGAGGCGTGGGCGGGATATTGTGAAGAATCTCGTTCTTCTCAGGGCGGTCAACGCCGACATCCTGCGCCGTCCTATAATCCGTTATCTCATTGTAGAAAGCCGCCAACTCCGGAACCTTGATGAAGTAGCGGAAACGCTCCTTCTGCACAATGTTATTGGTGACATTGAACTCATAGTCGGTTGTCTTCTTGGCGAAGATTGCCGCCCACGCGTCGAAACACCTTATCTCCTGCCTTTCAAGCTCTTTCGGTCGGAGATACTTGAACAGGAGATACAACTCCGTCAGCGAGTTGGAGATTGTAGTGCCGCTGAGAAAAGTCGCGCCCAAATCACGTCCCGTCCTCTCTTGGATGGTGCGGATGGCATAGAGAAGATTCAGTGAGCGTTGGCTTCCTTCGGAGTTGCCCAATCCCGCCACGCGGTCATGTCGGGTATTGAACATCAGATTCTTGAAACACTGGCTCTCGTCAACGAAAATATGGTCGATGCCCATCTGTTTGAAGTCAACCACACTGTCCTTGGACTGTTCCATCTGATACTGTATGGTGGTTATCTTGGCGGTGAGGTTCTCCTTCCGTTTCAACAGCCCCTTCAGCATACCGCGCGAAATGTCGTGTCCCTGCTGCTTGATTACTTCAAGATTCTCTTCAACCGTATCAAGTTCGGCTTGCAGGATCTGCTGCTGCATCTCCGGCGACTGTGGTATCTTGCCGAACTGATCGTGCGACATTATAATACAGTCATAGTCGTTGTTCTTGATCTGGTTGAAGAAGTTAACGCGGTTTGCCGCCGTGAAACTCTTGGCGTCGGCATAAAGGATACGGGCATTGGGATAGGCTGTCTGATAAGTCATGGCAATTTCCGCGACATTGGCTTTCATTCCGATAATCATCGGCTTGTTCACCAATCCAAGACGTTTCATCTCATGAGCTGCCATGCACATTATCAATGTCTTACCACACCCGACTTCAAAATCGCAAATACCACCGCCATTCTGCTTCAACATCCATATACAATCCTTTTGGGAGGGGTAAATGGAATGAATATCATAGCGGTCGGCAAGCAGCTTCATGTTCAAATCCGGGAATGTCTGATGAGAGCCGTCATAGTGGGGACGGACGTAACAGTTGAACTTGCTGTTATACAAATCAACGAGTCTATCCTTGAACTCCGGCGATTGAGCATCAAGCCATTCCGAGAAACCGTTGCGGATTTCATTAATCTTGGTGTTGGCGAGTTGGATTGCTTCTGAATCCGGCACCTTTATGTCATTGCCATTCTCATCTTTGCCAATGGATTTCTTGATGTCGGGAACAGTGTTGTGCAGAGCATGTTTCAGAAGGCTCATGCCGTCATATACACGATAGTAGCCTCTGACACAGAACTCTTCCCATATTTTCATATTCTTGCGACGTGCATCACAGGAATACTCATCCATAGAGGATGAATAGGCGATTTTCACGTCAGTGCCGTACAAATGAGACATGTAGGCCGAGTATATCCCTGTCGGGATCCAGCGTTCACCGAAGTTGAAGTCCAGTTCATCGAATGTAATCTTACGGGGAATTGCTTCCTCCAGCGCTTTCAACGAGTCTTTAGAAATTTCGATGAAGGGTTCTATGCCGTCATAGCCGGGAAAATTCTCAATACGCTTCTCTTCACGGTCAATCCATGCCTTGATGTCCTCAGCTTTCTGCACGACATTTCCGGCGATGAAGCGGTCGGCAATCTCATACTTTTCCACAAGTGGATTGTAATAGATGCGACCTTGAAGTGCTTCGAGCAAATCCCATTCATACTCACCGACAATGGATCCGGCTGACTTGTCAATGCCGAGAAGGTCAGCCATGTACTCCATATTGACCTCACCGTATTTATTGAGCGAGGCCATAAGAGCATCCTGCGGCATCTCAACCGATGTGATCTCATCCTGTGAGAACGAGACCGGATGATCGAAGATGTCAGCCTTGATAAACACACCATTCTCGCCACGCTCCAGTGCCAGTGCGTCACGGCCATTGGCATCCATGAGAATGAACTTGACATTCTGTTTCTCATTGAGATTGCCGTATTTGTCAACGAACTCATCATAATAGTCATTCAGATGCTGACGCAATTCGGCGCTTGCCTCATGCGTCTCAGCCTCGAAGTGATATAGCTGCTGATAGGTCTCTGAAAGGGTGACATAGAGCACGGCACGTTTCTCTTGTTCCGGTTTAAGTGAGAGCGGCGAGAATGTCGCACCATTCTTGCGGACCTCCGAGAGAAATCCCACCTGACCCTTATCCACAACCATGCTGCCATTATGGTGGAAGAACTGAATATCCTCCGAGAAAGGACGTGGTGACATATCACGTTCAACCGGTTTGGGCGCTTCCGGAGCCACTCTTGGCTTCGGGACAAAATCACCTTTGCTGACCTCGATAATGGTACCGTCTTCGGTGATTGTTTCCTTCTTTGCGGCTTCCAATGCCTCCCGTTCAGCCTCCATTTCTGCGAGTTGACGATGGGCGATGCTCATCATTGTCTCATAGAATCCATTGATTGGCGGATTGGTTTCCCAATCAAGAGAGCCGTAAAATTCCAGTTCCTTATCAGAGAGCGGACGGAATTTCTTCGCCTGCGTATCGGTTACATTAACCTTCGGCTTGGGCTTCTCGTCCTCCTGCTTCGGTTGTCTCGGCTGACGTTGCGGTTTGCCGATTGGCTCCAATTCACCAAAAAGATTGTAAGCGAACAAGCGGGGGTCAGGATTGTCGTTGTAATCCGGGCCACCGGATGTTTCTATCTCCTTATTGGATGGAGGTGGAGTTGTCGGTGATGAAGATTGCGGTGTGGGTTCTTCCTCTTTTGGAGCAGGTGAAGGTGCTGGCGGCTCCGGTTTCGGCGGTTCAGGCTTTGGCTTTTCCTCTTGTTTCGGAATGTCACGTTTTACCGTCTTTTTCTTCAATTTGGGGTCTTCCAGTTGCTCACAGATAGCAACGCGGTTTCCTGCTCTCACCAACTTGGGCAGATAAACATCAAGGGCATGATGTGGGAATCCTGCCAACTCGATGCTGCTCTTGTCTCCGTTCATGCAGCGAGTGAGCGTAATGCCCAAGACCTCCGACGCTTTGACAGCATCCACGCCCATACACTCATAGAAGTCGCCCACACGGAAAAGTAGAATGGCATCGGGATGTTTCTTCTTCATCTCCCGATACTGTTGCATCAATGGAGTATCCGCTATCCGCTTCGGCTTCTCTACCTTATTTTCGATGTTCTTCTTTGTCGGTTCGGGCTTAGGTGGTTCAGGAGTCGGAGGTGTGAGACTCCTATTATTATAGAAGTCCAGATTGAGACGCAGTTTCAGAGACTCATCGAGAGCCGTTCGCATATCGGCTGCGATACCATCAACGCCGCCATCATGCTTGTAGATGATAGCTGGTTTGCCGTACTGGTCAGTGCCAACCTTTGCCTCAGTGCAGATGACATTCTGAGGAAATGCCTGAAAATATTTATTGTTGGGAACCTTGGTATCTCTGTCAACAATAGACTGGATGAAAAATTCCTCGTCAGCCGACAATGCTTTCTTGTTGGTATGCTTCTGTAGAATAATCAGGTCAGACCCGGCATCAGTTCCGGCATTGTCGGAGAATGTGTTGTTGGGAAGTCTGAATGCACCCACAAGGTCTGCGCGGCGCATCATCTCCATGCGCACAAAAGGACTCGCGGCATTCATCACCCCTTGCGAGGCAATGAAAGCCACAATTCCGCCCTCATGCACAGAGTCCAATGACTTCAGGAAGAAGTAATTGTGGATAGCCTTGGTTGACTGACGGTAGGCAATCTCCTTGCTTGTGGCATACCGGGGGTCAGCAACTGCAAAGTCCCCGAAAGGGATATTGGACGCCGCCACATCAAAATACCCATTGAAGTCAGGGTCAATCTTCTCAAAGCCTGTTATCTCGGTGGAGATGGACGGATGCAGAGCAGCCAAAATCTTACCTGTCAGCAAATCTTTCTCAAAAGCAAGCGTCTCGGCACCGGGATAATTCTCATTTTTCAGAAATGAGTCAATGAAAGCTCCTTGTCCGGCAGACGGTTCAAGGAATCTCTTCACCTCTATGCCATTAGACTTCAACGAGCCGGCGATGGCATCAATCAAAGGTGAAGGAGTATAGAACGCCGTCAGCACCGACGCTTTCAGCGAGTCCATGTAAACTGCAAATTCCTTGTCATTCTTTGAATAATCATGAATGAGCCTACGCAATTCGATAGTTGGCGCAAACAGTTCAATATCACTCTTGCTCCACTTGGCAGCGTCAGCAAGCTCATTGGCATCGTTGAGTATGCACTTCAGTCCTCCGAAACCGGCATATCTACGCAGTATCTCCCTTTCAAGTGCATTTTCCGCATGGCGATGTTCAACATCAAGGCGCAGGGCAAGCCTTATGGCATTGATATTGTCACGTATGGTCTGAAGTCTATTGTAAGCCATAGCCGTCAAGTATTTCGGAGATCAGACCTAAAAGTTCAAGCAGCATCGGCCGGTGGGTCTCACGGCTCAGGAAGTCACCGTTCACCTGATAGCGGTCGAGGACGGCATGTATTTCCGGCATGGCAAGAAAATGCAGGGTGCATTTGTGCCAGAGATAATCGGGCAAGCGGGTCCATAGATTTTCCTCGACTACATTATATATTATGTCGTAACGGGAGACATAGATACCTTCAAGAAGAACGCGCATAGCCATTTCCTGTGCTATAGTCACGTCATGACCCTCCTTCCGCATTTCCGTGAACTTGTCGTATGCGGCTTCGGTATGTTCCTCTATGAATCTTTTGTCGGTATATTGCGGAAACCAATGGTCACGGAGATGACCATTGAGATAGAGCCGGAAATAGTCCGGCCCCATCGGTTCTTTATTCTGTTTCATCTTGGGATTTGGAATTTAGTGGTTTCCCGGCAACCTTGTTCCCATAAGGCGGCAGAATGGTGTGTTTTTCAGCATAATAAGAAAAAGGCCACCGGGTTTCCCTCCCGATGGCCACCACTAAATCCACGTCAAAAATGAAACAAAAACATTGTATGACGTTGAATCAGTGGCAAAGTTACAAAAAACTTGGCACATGGGAAAGGGTATGTGTGTTAATATGCGTATGTCTCAGACAGTCTCAGACGGTTTTGTCTGAATATTTTCTCCTGCGGTTCTGTCCGCGTCGGCGGCGACGCTCCTTGTCCTTTCTGTTGCGGAGTGCGCGGCCCGGTGTGAAGGCTTCAAGCACCCGCTTGACAATAAGGTTGTAGAGATTCTCCTCCTCACGGGTGAGGTCGGTGGGATGCAGTCCGGTGGTGACGATGCCGAATCCGTAGTAGGGATTCATGCACCCGTCGAAGTTGTGACGGCCGGACACAGCCTTGCCTCTCATATGTTTGCCCCACTTGCTGTTGAAGCGGAGTGTCTCGCGGTTGCGGATCATCTCTCTCCATATCTCCACCGGGATATAGTTCTGTCTCACCATAGGATAGGAGATAAGTTTCTTCGCCCATAGGTTGAGAGCCGTCTTGATGGTCTTCTCATGGGAATAGTCAAGCTGTACGGCAGCGTCGATGAGCAGCTGGGGCAGATTGTGGAGCGTCGGCTTCTCGGTGTATGTGTAGATTGCCATAGGTGTTATGGTGACAGAACCTTCAGATGCGGCATCAAGTCCCACATACCGAAGCTCCTTGACCTCCTGCGCCGCTGTCGCCACGGGGACTTCAACAAACACCGGGGTCGTCTTGAAGTCGGCATCCTCCTCACAGAAGCATACGAGGTGATTGTAAATCTCCCTCTCCAACCACTCCTTATACATGGCGGGATTCTCAGGCCCGTTTTCCATGGCTTTGAGAATGGCAGGCTTGGTGAGTATGGGGAGCCATGCGCGGCGCACTTCCACTGGTGTGGCGAGGAAGTAGTACAGCGAAAGGAAATTCAGCTCACCCTCAAAGTCGGGATTCATGGCGTTGATGACGGTGTGGCTCATTTTCCAGAGAGCCTTGATTGTGGCGAGCTGTTTAGCGTCATGTTCGCTCTTGTTGTAACCCACGAGCTCGTCATAGTCGCGCATGACAAACTCGAAGTTGTGGGCGAGTATCAGCTTCGGATCCATGCCTGAGTTGAGGATGAATCTTTCCGAAGACTTGAACCTGGCTTCGATTACACCTCCGTTTGTCCATGTCACGGCATATCCGTTGCCGAGATAGTAGCCGTCATGTTTTTCGGTCGCGCCTATCGCCGTGGCGATGGTGTCGGCAGTGAGCTGATGGGCGGTTACTACCGTTATTATTTTCTTGTTCATAACAATGTTTTTTTAGAATTTTATAATAGGTGGATAAAGTGGTTTTGGGATGAGGATAACATATCGGAGTCCAATACCTTAATTGTCTGTTAAGAATGGCAAAAGTCATGTGCACCTGACTTCTGCACCTGTCGGCATTGCGGTTAAGGGAAATCCTTGTGTTATCTCATCATCGGGATGTCAGCGTGTTCAGAGCTTCTGACCTTTCGGCTTGCGCTGCTGCTTCTGCTGGGCATCATCCTTAGGTACAGTCTGATCTTTCTGGAGAGGGTCGCTGATGTTCTTTGTCGCCTCGTTGGTCAGACCGTCATTGTTGACAGCTTTCTGGGTTCTTGACTCCTCCGCGACCTTGACACGCGGGTCGTTGAGACTGGTGTTCGGACGTTGCTTGTCGGGATTGAATTTGAGATAGACGGTGCAGGACTGACCTTGCTTGTCAATCATGTTCTTCATCTCGACGACCTCACCTTTGACGTATGCCTCCTGCTGTTGGGGTGAGAGTGGTACACCGGCCCACTTTGTGATTGGCTTGATCTTGCCGTCCTTTGTGAGCCATGATGACTGCTGCTGTGTCTGTGTCTGACCGTTTTTCTCGGAGAGTTCCTGCTTCCTTGCGCCGCCGGGTACAAACTCGATACTCTTGCGGTCGGCTGACACCTGAAGCACGACGGTATATTTCTGTCCGTTCTTCCCCTCGATCTCCTTCGGAGGAAGTGCCTTGCCCTCCTTCAGCTGCATGACTTCGGGAATGGTGAGCTTCGTCTGGCCCACGGTGTCGCGGATATATACATCCTTGACAGGCACCGAGACAATCTCGTTGGTGAGTCGGTCGAGACTGACGTATGACGGTACTTTCTCACCGTTGGCTCCTGTCAGTTCCACAACCTTTCCGAGATTGCCGGTGTATTTGAGAGCGTCCTTATCCTCCTTGGTGAACTTGTAGCCCTCAAATTCCTGGTCGAGCTTAGGCTCACGGTGGATGAAGTGGGGAACGACCTTCACGTTCCCTGCCGCATCGGTACGGAATGAGAGACGTGCATCAATCGGGAACTTCTCGCCGCCGAATGTAGGCGTGACTGTCACGAGTTTCGACTTGCGGTTGTAGAGCATCTCTTTGAGGTCTCCTGATTTTGCGAGTTCATCGCGGTCGATTCCCCATTTCTCCTTGAGATTGGCCCAGTCTATTTTACTTTCGTCGATTGTCTGATACTTGGAATGCTCAGCCTGAGTGTTCTCTTGTGCCGGAGGCATCTGCTCAATTGGCTTCTGTTCATCCGCATCCGGCTGGGTCTGTGCCTGCGTTTCGGATTGAGTCTGCTGAGGCATCTCAACCTTGAAGTCTTTGAGGATTTCGGCGTTCTCCTCTGGCTTCTGCATGAAGTCTGCCATCGCCATGCCGACGCTCTCATATCGGTCGGCCGGGACTTTGAAGAATCCGAATGTCGTGGGGTTCTTCGCCTGACGCATGAAGTTGGAGAGAAATGCCTCCAATGGGTTCTGACCTTTGGTAAATTTCACGAGGTCGGAGAGTTTTGCCGATTTTACATCGGTCATCTTGGGTGTGCCATCGGGATTCTGCCCGGTGACCGCGCCTACCTGCCCGGTCTCGTTGTTTCGGGCGATAAGCACTTCTTCGTAATTCTGGTTTTGTTCCATAATTAAAAAGTGGGTTTAGTGGGTTCTGATACTTGCGCCGTTGCCGACGCGATAATTATATAGGTGGTGTGTATAGTATTCTCAGGCATTCTCCGTGGCGAACATCTCGATCACGTCCGCCTTGCGGTAGCGGATTGCGCAATTCTTTCCTTTGCCGGACCTGTTGTATGGGATTATACCCGCTGAGCGGCGGTTGTACATGGTTCTGCGGGAGATATTGTATCTTTCACATACCTGTTGCTCTGTCCATGTGTCCTCATCCGGGTCAAGAATGCCGAAGCCTTGGAAGGCGTCCTTCACGGATTTTGCCACTGTGTCGATCTTGTTGTCGATACCGTTGCGAAGGTTCTTGACTTCCTCGCGCAGCTCCGCAACCATATGCAGGAGTCTGTTGAACTCGGCGGCGCTTACCATGGCTTCACAGTGTTATATGATTCAACCATGCGGCATGGGCCGGATTTTTTATCTTCGGTGAGGTGGGAAACCCTCATTCCGATTTTCGGGAGTTTGATACTTTTCATCTTCAAAGTAGATTTAGTGTTTTGATTTACGCCACGAATTTCGGAATTTGCGTCCGGACCAATCAGGAACGTTCCCGGAACGTTCCTACTTTTTTTATGGTTCTTTTACGTTTGGAGTGCTGTTTTGACATTTTTTTACAGATTGTGGGAAATCCAATCTGAGGTTGCTGTCAAAGCCGACCGGCATCCGTAGCGTCGGGAATTTGACATACTAACACTACTCACATACCCTTTTGTTTCAGGCAAAAATCAATGTTGGGAAATGTTGGGAAACTTTATGGAAAGGTTGGGAATTTACTGAAAATCAGAAATCTTTTCACCCCATTACGATGTTGCAAGGATGAAGACACCCGATATTTCCCCATAGTTCGGCATCTTCACCCAACCCAATTCCCAAACCACTTAATCCCCGTTAAAATGGCAAGTAAAACAAAAGATTCTTCCGACAGAGACCTGCTTGAAAGGATTCTCCAACTGGTAGAGCAATATCTGCTCCACCCACAATCAAAATCCGATAGGATTTATGACCATAAGACGCTGATGAAAATGTTGAACGTCAATGACAGATATATAAGAAGACTCAGAGATAACGGATATCTTGGCTTTATCAAGCATGGTGATAAGTACTGGTACACACAAGCCGATCTCGATCGATTTGTCCAAAGATTCCATTATAATGACTTCGCATCTGATGGCTGTATCGGTTTATAGTAATAATCTATTAAGACAAGCAAAGGGGAAGAGCATCCGTGAAGGATACTCTTCCCCTTAAATTTTAGCACATTGTGTTTAAATTTCAAACTTCATTAGCCCAGAGCTGATTTTATTCATTTCGGAAGACAAGGTCTCTGGCAGGAAACGGGCATACACCTTTTCGGTAATATCAGTGCTTCCATGTCCGAGAAGACGACTTACTACCGACATAGACAGACCTTTATTCAGTGCATACACTGCAAAGGTGTGGCGAGCGGCGTGCATTGTAAGGTTAAATCCGAGCTCAATCTTTTCTCCAACAACTACCAAGGATTGATTTATACATTTGGTAGCGGAGTTTCTTGCCTTATATAATGCTTCATCATCATCCAAGTCCAATTCGTCCTTAATCAAATCAAAGACATACTTGCAACCTGAGGGTCTCTTCTCACGCCACTTTTGTAAGATTTCTATTGCCGGTTCTGTAAGTGGTATTACATGACGTTTATTTGTCTTGATCATAATCTTACGGAGTTCCTTTTTATTAAAGTCTATGTGATTCCACTGAAGAGTCATCACGTCTACAACACGTAATCCGCAAGCATGGAAGGCAAAAAGAAACATTTCGACAAAATCCTTTCTTCGGGGTTCCCGGTCGTTGTGATAGAACTTTATCAATTTCTTCAATTCTTCATCAGAGAGATTCTTGCCGTCAAATTCAGCATCGTCAGTAGATAAAGAAACTTTAGGGTTGACTCGCATATCTTGGATACGAGCATTAACTGCCGGATCAATCAGTTTAAGTTCCGTTGCATAAGCCGAAGCCTTGAGTAATGGTGTCAGGGCATGATTGATTGTGCCGTCACTATTTTTCTTAACAGTCCTACGCCATTCGATATATGCTTCTATCAACTCAACTGTCAATTCTCCTACGAATATTCCATCTGGTTTGTAAGTTCCACGATTTGTTACAAGGAGGAATGTCTGAAAAATATTTAGACTGCTTTTGCCATTCTCATATCTGCTCCGTCCAATCCTGTTTCTTGAATAATCGGAGTTCAGACGTTCCGTTACAAACTCAACCAAATCCTTGCCCTTGTCCTGTCGGGTTACAGGCTTGTCAGAAAGAAGGTCATTGATGAGTTCGGCAGTGATTCGCTCAGGTGCTTTCTGGTGGATTACCCCGAGTTCGGAATCAATCTTATCGACGCGAGCCATCAAAATGCTGTTGACTCGTTTGGCTTCCGGTCCGTATGAGGGCTTGACACCGCCGCGGCCTTGATTGGCGTTTTGATTCCAATCATCGACCTTGGAAAATATATTTACACCTTTTCTTATAATCTGGCGATTCCACGTGTATTCCAGCTCCACGAGGTAGAGCTTGTCTTTATCTACCTTGCCTCGGATTCGGAGGCGGTAGCGTCCCAAAGGGTATAGTCTTTTTGGTCGTCCCATAGAGAGGAGGATTTAGGAGGATAAAAATTGCTATTTTGTGTAATACTCACAAAGGTATGCAAAGGTACAAAATTTTGGCCAAACAAACTAACGTTTTTGGGACTTTTGACGTAATTTAGCCAAACAAATTCGTCAAAATATGGTCAAAAATGACAATGGCCAAACAAACTCAAAAGTTGTTTAGCCATTGATTATAAGGTATTTATGAAAGAAATTTCTTTCAATATTCTTCTTCGTTGAAGAAGAAGTCTTCTTTTGATGGATAGTCGGGCCAAAGCTCTTCGATGCTTTCGTAGGTCTCTCCTTCGTCTTCGATTTCTTGAAGGTTCTCGATGACTTCCATCGGCGAGCCGCTGCGGAGGGCGTAGTCAATCAGTTCTTCTTTTGTGGCCGGCCAGGGTGCGTCTTCAAGTTTAGACGCCAGTTCAAGTGTCCAATACATATCTTTGTGTTTTTTGTTTCTGTTATAGTGTTCTTGTGTAAAAAACGGCGCAAAATTATAAAATGTCGGCGACTTGTGCAAGTGCTTGTTTCAATCCTCTTTGTGCCAGGTTATTTCGGCCACGTCAGAAAGGAAGTTGAAATAGCGTGCGAGGATGAAGAGGTAATCGCTGAGACGGTTGAGGTAGCGGAGGAGGTTGGGGTCTACGTATGACTCTTCGGCGAGGTCGAGTATGCGGCGTTCGGCCCGGCGGCAGACGGTGCGAGCCACGTGTGTCTTGGCGGCAAGCATGCATCCTCCGGGAAGCACGAAGGCGTTGACTTTCGGGGTCTGTTCGTCAAGAGCATCTATCCATCCTTCAAGGCGGGCGATGTGTTTTTCGGTAAGCCCCCATGCCGCCGGGGTCTCGCCGTCGGGAACTTCGGAGGCTAGATAGCCTCCGAGATTGAAGAGCATATTCTGCACGCTCAGAAGCTGTCCTTTGGTCTCTTCGTTGCACTTTTGGTCTGAGAGTACGCATCCGAGTAGCGAGGAGAATTCGTCGAGTGTGCCGTATGCCTCGAGGCGCACGCTGTTTTTCTTCACACGTGTGCCGCCCACGAGCGATGTGGTGCCGGCATCGCCCGTGCCGGTGTATAATCTGCTTTTGGTCATGGATGTGTTTGATTTTTATTTGTAACGCATGCATGGCGTTATTGTTGTCCGCAGTACACGGAAAAATATGCATCATGCCTGCAAGGCATTCTGGTTCGTGTTCTTCATTAGATGTCCATAAAAAGTCGTGATTGGTGGAAATGTAGTTGGGGATACATCATCATTTATGATTTTTTACTAATTTTACGCGTCAAAATTATCCAAGAATTATGAACGTAATGAATATTAGATATATCATAGTGGCTGTGATTCTCATGGCGTGCGGTCTCGCTTCTGCTGGAAATGAACGTGCATCCGGATATCATTTCAAAACGGTGGACAGACATTTCGATTCCATTGCTGCAAGGGTGCTCAATGATGAATTCAACCGCAAGCATACCCCGGAAGCCGTCTCCAACATTGCGAAATTGAAGAAGATGGCATCCGGGGGCAGTTCTGTGATGAAAGCTCGTGCGGCATTGTGGGGAATACGCACCGCACAATTGGACGCCTCTTCTGACAGTTGCATCTTGGTGCTTGAGAAAGTTAAATCTGCTGTACCCAAAGAATATGACTATGACCGTGCCGTGATTTCGTATCAGCTGGCCGGCAACTATGAAAGGACTGGCAACTATCTGAATACCTATCAATTGCTCCAGGAGGCGATTCCTGTCCTGGAGAAATACGGAGACGACTACTTTTTGGGCAATGCCCATCTATTGATGGGGCTTATGTATTCCGACATCGGCGATCCGGAACTCGCTATGGATGAAATCCACATCGCCGACAGGCATTACCGGAAATGCGGCTATCCAGTCAACCGTGTGTATTTCTTCGAGGCCAATTTCGCAGGCGATGAAAATGAACAACTGCGTCTTTTCAAGAAATCCATAGAGACGGGGGGAGACGACCCGGGAATGACAATACAGTCGTATGACAATATTGCTTCCATATTCAACAATATGAATATGCCCGACAGCGCATTGCATTATATCGACCTGGGCAACAGGATGCTCCGGAGAATGATTCCTGACAACATTACGCTTAAGATTCTCCTCGATCTCAACGAAGCAAAAACGCGTTTCAAGCTCGGACAGGTTGACCGAGCGTTGAAGATAGCGAAAAGAGCGGAGGAGGCAAACCTGAGATTCACAGACGAGTATTGGGAACCCTCCATTTATAGGTTTCTTTCAATGGTTTACGAGTCGAAAGGAAATAAGGATTTGGCTTTTAGCTATCTTAAAAAATATCAGAAGGAATTTGAACGCAAGACCGAGACAATACAGGCACAGGAGATTCCCAAAGCCCGGGCAAGAGAGGCCATCAACCGCCAGAAGACGCAGATTGCAGAAATGGAGCATGAAAATCAAAACGCCCGCAACAGATTGCATATCAGTCTGCTGCTTCTTATGATAGTTCTTTTGGGCGGCGGTGCGGTTTTCTATTCCATAAATCAGCGTATGAAGCTTCGCAAGATTGAGAATCGCGAGCTGAGGTCCAATCTGGAGCGCGAGATGGTGATAAAAAGGCTCAACTCCGAAAACTTTGAGCGCGATATGAAAAAGAAGGACTGCGAGATAAGCTCTTCCGTGCTCCTGCTTTCCAACAAGAACGACGTTCTCCAACAGATAGGGGAGATTACAAAAAAGTATTATCAGGACGGCAAGATTCCTTTGGAATATGTCGGCCAGGTCAATTCACTTGTCCGCGACAGCATAAAGGGCGATGATGAATGGACTCGTTTCAAGATTCATTTCGACTCTGTGCATCCCGACTTCTTCACTAAACTGAAGAACATATCGGCGGAGCTGACGGAAAACGATTTGCGTCTTTGCGCATATCTGCGCATCGGTATGCGAGCCAAGGACATCGCTTCCATGCTCTCTGTCTCTCCGGCAAGCGTCAACACCAACCGATACCGAATAAGGAAAAAACTCGGTCTTGAAAAGGACGACTCTCTCGACGATTTCATCCGCCGCATCTGACTATGCGGAGAAGCTGCGGACTAACGTCGATGTACGGAGTAGGGATGCTCGTTTTTGCAAAATGCTGTTACATACCGTTATAAACATATAGACAAAATCTGACACCGATGATTTTGTCTGTCTGACCTCTTTTTTATATGATGCTGTTTGCCTTAATTTGCGACTGTATTTCTAACAGCAATTCATATGAAAACAACCTTACCTGTGATTGTGGCGGTGTTGCTGCCATTGGCTGCCTCGGCGCAGCAGACGTTTCTGCAATGTGATTTCTCGGAAGGAATTCCGGCAGATTTCACTTTGTATGACTTGGACGGCAGTGAGCCGTCTATCGACATGAAGAATACCGGATTTGCCACAGGCATTCCTTGGATTGCGGCGGAGTCAGACAAGGATGGCAACGTTGCAGCCTGCAGCACGTCATGGTACCGCACTCCCGGAAAGTCTGACGACTGGATGGTCACGCCCGCCATAACAGTCGGATCCAAGCGTGCGGTGCTGCGCTGGAGGGCCAAGGCGGGCGACAAGGACTACCGGGACGGCTATTCCGTCTACATATCCGACAGAGGCAACGCTCCTGAGGATTTCGACAAGTCGTCGCCCGTATTCACGACCGAGGCGGAAAAGGCAGTGTGGACGGAACATGAGGTGAGCCTCGAGCCGTATGCAGGCAAGACTGTATATGTGGCGTTTGTCAACGACTCGAAAGACAAGGCGACGCTTTGGATAGACGACATAGTGGCTGGGGTACCAGCCTGCCTGGAGGTTGAATCCGGCATCCCCAGGGTCGTAGGGCATACAGGCCCGATGACCGTGTCCGGAAAGGTGAACAACACTTCTGGCGCAGACATCAATGGTTTCACAGTGAAATACCGCTTCGGTGACGGCGGTGAGACTTATGCCGAGAGGATAGAGAAGCAGGTGAAAGCCGGAGGCTCCGCCTCATTCAGCATCCTCAGCCCAGTGGAAATCAGAAAGAACGAGACCTTGGAATACACCTTGTGGGTAGAGGCCGACGGAGATGGTTCGTCGGTCGAGGGGAAGGTGTCTTCCTATAAACGGAGGATAGTCGCAGAAGAGGTTACTGGGACATGGTGCGGCTACTGCGTTCGGGGCATTGTGGCTATGGAAAGGATGAAGGCTGATTATGGTGATACGTTCCTCGGCATAGCCGTACACGACGGCACGACTGGCTGGGAAGATCCGATGTCAATGCCGGAATACACCGATTGGCTCTTTTCCAAATTCAACATGAGCGGGTATCCGCACTGCACAGTGAACCGTATGGTGACTTATACCGGCGACCCCGGAAACCTCCATACATACTATTCACTCCTCAAAGACAAGGAAAACCATACAGGACTTGAGCTGGCGGCAGAATTGGATGACGATACGAAGGGAATCAAGGCGACGACCACGCTATACACCTCACGCGATATGGAGGAGTCCAACCTGCGTCTGGCGTATGTATTGCTGGAGAACAATGTACATTGCGCAGACAAGGCATATGACGAGAACGGAAAACCGACAAGGCACAACGGTTGGCAGCAGAACAACTATTACGCCGGCGGAGGCAAAGGTGAAATGGGCGGATATGAGGATATGCCGGAGATTGTGCCGGGGGAGGACATGTGGTATCAGTGCGTAGCCCGCTACATCTCTGACGGATTCGATGGCATCGAGGACAGCCTCCCGTCAGAAATAAAGGAGGGGGTCGGCGTTGTCCATAAGGAGCATATTGAATTGCCGGGAAACATACGCAATTATGCTGAGACGGAACTTGCGGTTCTCCTGATCAACGGCAAATCGCAGGAGATTGTCAACGCCGAGGCGATTTCGCTCAAAGAATTGTTCCCGTCCGGTGTCGGGACAGGCGTGGCTGAAGACGGTTCGATTGCCATAAGTATGACCGGCGGCATCGTCAAGGCTGAATGCGGCGGTTTGATGGCCTCGCTCAGCGTATACGCGGCCGACGGGAGGAAAGTCCGCTCCGTGTCTGGTGCGAGCCAGAGCCTTGAGGCTGACATCGAAGGCATAAGAGGTGTCTGCATGGTAGAGGCCGTGTCGGTCGATGGATCGCGTCTTGTAAGAAAGATAATGCTCTAACCCAATTAAACATACGATTATGATTAAACCTAACAGATTTGTCCAGGCTTGCGCCACCACAGCCCTGCTTTGTATGGCATCGGCGGCGGTGTATGCGGAAGCTGCTGAATCAAAGTGCGTGTGGTCTCTTCTCACCGGCCAGCTTGACAACCGGTCTCCTGAGACAGGCATAGTCACCTATGACCTGGCCTCGCCGCAGACCTACAACATGGTCCACAATGTCTCCAACGGGAACTCCCTTGGGGCAGGCGTAGTTGTGGACGGCGTGTTCTATTGGTTTGAATACCTGCAGCGGGAGTACGGATATGACTCAGAAGCTCTGTATGCCTATGATATGGAAGACGGTACGGTGAGGGTTGTACAGAGTTACAACGGACAGAGGATGGGCATATGTTTCTCTTCTCCCACGTATGATTATCAGACAAAGACGGTGTATGCTCTCGCCGGGCTTATGGGAGGCTCCGATTTGGCGTCGGTGGATCTGGAGACGGGAAACGTCGCCAAGCTTATGCCATTGACAGGCCTTGTCAAGAACACTGAATACAACTATGACGATTTTCTTAAGGCCATAGCCGTGAATTATGACGGCGACATGTACGGAGTTTCCTATTGGGGATACCTGTACAAGGTCAACAAGGTAAGCGGCGAATGCACCGTCGTGGCTCCTTTGGACTTCAATCCGGAGCAGGCCATAATGTATCATACATCACTTGCTTTCGACAATGAGACCAATGAGTTGTACTGGCGCGTGTACACATACGCGAATATGTATGACCAGCTGAGGAAAATCAACATCTACGACGGGACCAGCAGCCAGGTCGGCATATTCTCTGACGACCGTCTTATGGGAGACTTCCATATTCCGTTCACAGTGGCTCCTCCGGGAGCTCCGGCCAAGGTGGGCGGCCTGTCTGTGGTTGTCGATGCCGACGGGATGCCCGGATGCACGCTCAGATGGACAAACCCTTCGAAGACCTACGGCCGCGGCGGCACTCTGGAATCGCTTACCAAAGTGGAGATCTACCGCAACAATGAGCTGGTGGCAAGCATGGACAACCCCGGCATAGGAAAGGAGATGTCATGGCATGACGACGTGCCGGCCAGTGCGCTTTATTCCTATCGTGTGGTTCCATACAATGAGGCCGGCAAGGGCGACACTTCCGCCGTCAGCATGTTCGTCGGCCAAGGGATTCCGATGCCTGTGTCTGGTTTGAGTCTGACGGCAGAAGGATCCGCTGCCCGCCTGGTCTGGACTGCTCCGGACCATGGGAAGTTTGACGCATATCTCGATAAAGCGTCGCTGGTGTTTGAGATTACCCGCTCAGACGGCGTGATTGTGGCTGCTGACTGCCGGGATACCCAGTTCATTGACAACACCATCGACAACTTGGCCCGCTACAGATACACGGTAAGGGCAAAGAACATAGGCGGAGTGTCAAGCGAAGTCGTCTCCGAAGGAGTCGTATGCGGGCCTCCCGTGAATCTTCCCCACACGTTTGCGTTTTCTTCTCAGGAGGAATTCGACACTTGGGAGAGGATAGACGCCAATGGCGATGAATCGACTTGGTATTACAATACATGGCCGTCCTGCGGAGCTAAATCGGACTACAATTATGTGTATGACTATCCTGCCCATGACTGGCTGATTTCCCCGAGGGTCTCAATGGAAGCGGGGAAGCACTACAAGGTCGTTTTCGACGCGCTTCCCGGCAATAAGAACGTTACAGAGATTGTGGCTGTGAGCTTCGGCGCGGACAACACACCGCAGCGTCAAGACAGCGTTGCGCAGTTTGAGTTCCGCAGTGCCAAGGCGGAGACGCTGCGCGTTTCCCTGCCTGTGGTCGAGAATGACGGAGAATACTGTTTCGGATTCCTGCACCGCTCTGTCGAGCCAGATTTCAGCTTGACAATCGGCAACGTACGGGTGGAGGAAGACCACGACGGATGCGTGGAAGGTGTCGTGAGCTGCAGCGGCGTTCCTGTGGCGGATGCCGTGGTTGCCACTGCCGACGGGCTTTACTCCACGACTACAGACGAAGCTGGGCATTACGCCTTGGGTTATCTTCCTGCAGGAAGCCATGTTGTGGTTGTCTCCGCCCTTGGTTATTCAGATGGACGGAATACCGTTGTGGTAAAGGAGCTTGAGACGGTGGCTTCTGACTTCACGCTTGAGGCACTTCCCCGTTATTCGGTGAGTGGGCGTGTGATGGATGCCGTCGGCGACGCGGTTACCGACGCATCCGTATCGCTCGGTGGATACAATTCATATTCCGTTTCCACAGGCAGCGACGGACGGTTCGAGATTGCGGATGTATTTGCCCATGAAGGCTACAGTCTGGTGATAGAACGCAACAATCTGATGACGCACAGGGAGACGATCGATCTCCACGGCGACCGTGACTGCGGCGATATTGTGCTGGACGACAATCTTAAGACACCTTATAAGGTGGTCGCATCGCAAGGCGGCGATGCCGTTTCAGTGAAGTGGATGGCTCCGCTCGGCGATCCGAGGGAGATAAGATATGACGACGGAAGGTTTGAGAGGTCGCTCGGGCTTGAACAAGGCACGGCCTCATCCGTCTTCGGACATGTCAACCGTACCCCTTCGGTCGTCTACGGCTGCCGGTTCCACATTGCATCGAGGGTTGAAATACCGAACCATTACAGTGTAAGCCTTTATGTAATAGACCTTGACGAGGATGGCAACCCCACCGACAAAGTGCTTTACAGCAACTCATATGTGCCTGTGACAGACGATGTGTGGACAGAGTTTGAACTCCCGGCTCCTGTAGACTGCCCCAACGGCTATATGATGGGAGTGGCGTACAGCGGCATATTAAGTCTGTCTATAGACAATGGCGAGAACCTTGTCCCGTATGTCAATTGCTACTGTTCCGACTATGCCACCGGCAAATGGTATTATCTTGACGATTCGGATTTCAAGAGCAATTTTGCTTTCCGCAGCGTGTCAGCCCCTTACGGCGGCGACGGAAAGGCGATATGGATGAAATCAGGGGCAAGACGCTGTCTGCCGGATTCGGCAATGTCTCCGACGGTGCATGTTTTCCCGGAGGATTATGCAGTGAAGGAGCCAGGCAGGCCTATGAAAGTTGTGGAGGACAGAATCAGATATAATGTCTACAGGGGTATTAATGCTTCTGATATTGAGGGTATAGAGTGGTCGATGCTGGCTGCCGGACTCAAAGACAGGGAATACTCCGATAAAGATTGGCTGTCGCTCCCGAAGGGAGTATACAGATACGGCGTCAAAGCCGTGTATGCAGACGGAGAAGAGTCGGCTATGAATGTTGCGGACAGCATCGGCAGAGACATGGAGACCTCGCTTAGGATAAGGGTCATGACAGACACTCCTGAGAGTGAGGCTAATGGCACTTCCTACAGCCTGGTCTCAGAAGACGGACGGTTCGTATATGAGGGAGTCTTCGACGTAAGCGGATGTGTCGATGTCAAGGGTGTCTGGAAAAACCGATATGCGTTGACTGTTCTCAAGGATGGCTTTATGCCTGTTCGGCAAGACCTTGACCTGAGTGAGGAGAATTCATACAGCGTGAGCCTGAACCTTATGGAAGACCGCAAGGCTCCTGAGAACCTGCAGGCGGTTGTAGAAGGGAAGTATGACTCAGACATTATGATAGTATGGAATTTCCCTGATATGATTTCCGAGGGATTCGAGGATCATCCTGACTTCACGATAAACTCTCCCGGCAATTACGGCTGGCAGTACATCGACGGTGACGGAGCCGAGACGGGTGCGTTCAGTGGATATGAGTGGCCTGGCAGGTTCCAGCCGATGGCATATATGGTGTTCAACCCTTATGCCACACAGCCCGATTGCTCTGTCTTGGGCATATATCCCTATGAGGGGAACAAGTTCCTTGTTGATTTCGCGGCATATGGTGTGCCTAACGATGACTGGTTCATATCTCCGCGTCTCTTCTTCAAGGAGGATTTCCGTTTCAGCTTCTATGCAAGCAGTATGAGATGGGGAGCGCAGGAGACTATGCAGGTTGGGTATTCCAATACGGGCTGCGAACCTTCCGATTTCATATTATTGGCCGACAATCAGCTCGTTGATGGCTTCTGGACTGAGTATTCTTACGATATCCCCGCTACAGCCAAGTATGTCGCGATTCATTCCATATCCGAACAGTGTCAAATCTTTATGGTGGACAATGTTCGTATCGGTCTGCCGTCGCTCTTCGGAAACGACCGTTACGCCGTCAGAAGAATGCCAAAGGCGGCCGGCGCGTATGAGGTTTTCCTCGATGGCGAAAAGTCCGGTGAGACGTCAGAGACATCATTCTTGCTGAAGAACCTTGGCATCGGCCATCATACGGTGGGTGTGCGCTCTGTATATACCTCCGGCTATTCGCCGCTTTCGACAATCGACATCGAGGTTACGACATCCGGCATTGAGGACATTGAAGATTCCGAGATTGGATTCAACCTTGACGGCAGGATGCTTTCCGTAACCGGGGAATATCGCGCAGTATCGCTCTACGCCGTTGATGGCAAAGCTATGTTGACCGAGGGCAACATAGGGATGCACGATCTGTCTGGTCTTGAAGAGGGAATCTACATGCTTGTCATCGATACGTCTCGCGGCAAGATGAGCCATAAGCTTCAGCTGCGCTGATTCTCGGTTTCCGGCCATGTCTGGCCGTCCGCATAAGGACACGTGGGGCAATATTCCAAAATTGCTCTACGTGTCTTGTTTTTCAAAAGATGGTTAAGGACGACACTCACGGTATATTTGCAGTCCTGTCCACACGTTGTTATGTATGATGCCAACGCGGCACGTCTCCTCGCTCTGTTGCAATAATATGTGCTGGACTGCGTTTTTGCATATATGAGAGTGATTGAGACCGGGCGGCTTGTTTTGCGCACTTGGTATGATGAGGATGTGGCTCCGTTTGCAGAGATGAATGCAGACAAGGAGGTGATGGAGCATTTCCCTGCCACTCTTTCCTTTGAAGAAACAATGCGGTTCTATGATCGCATAACAGCCGGACACGATGCGTTCGGCTATGGGCTTTATGCGGTGGAATTGAAGGGTTGCGGCGAATTCATCGGTTACACTGGGTTTCAACGTTTTGATTTCGGGACCGGATTCTCACCGGGAATTGAGATTGGCTGGAGGCTTGCGAGGAAGCATTGGAACCAGGGCTATGCCACGGAAGCGGCGAATGCCTGCGTAGATTATGCCCGGAAGCACCGGATGTTCAAAGAGATATATTCATTCACTGCGGTATGCAATCATCGTTCGGAACGTGTGATGCAGAAGATCGGAATGGAGAGGCAGGGCGTATTTTGGCATCCGTCGTTGCCGGAAGGCCATAGGTTGCAGGCGCATGTGCTTTACAAACTTGATTTGTGGAAGGAATGACAAAAGCTGATAAACTCGAACTGTGCGACTGGATGCTTGTCTTTTCGACGGCAATCGCCCGTGGCTTCAAGCATGCAGCTCGAAGCCACGGGCGGCCGCGATGTGTTGTGGGTATGGCTTCACGTGGTTGTAGGCTGCTTGTTTTTCGCCAACATCGTTTGGCATCTGTATCTGCATTTCGGCTGGAGGTCTTGGATTCAGCGTCTGAGGAAGCAAAATCCCGGGTAACGCGTTGGTTGGCGATTCTTGTCCTCGCCATTGGCCATACTGTGAAGCGTATCAGGTTCTTCAAATCGAGAAGATTGTCCAAGTGTGCCTGATATGCTCTTGACAGCTTCTATGTTTTATGCAGTCTGTGAATGCTGATTTGGTGTTTTTACAGATGCCAGATTCTGCTGCGGTAGGCTTTCAGCTCATTTTCCGGAAACCGGACTATAGCTTTGTCAAATTCACGAAGGATTGCGGTTTTGTCATCGGGCAATGCTCCTGTGATCGGTACCGTGTTGGATATATGGTGGCCGAGCAGGTTGACTTTGATGTTCAACTTGTCGATGAGCGTCCGCATCTCCATCAGTCGTTCGATTTCCGGCTCTTCGATATATGTGCCGTCCAGCACTTCCTGATAAAGCTGGGATTCCGGGAATATGGTCAGCGACACGATGTTGATGATGCAAGGGTGGAGCCGGTTCAGCACATCGGCTGTGGCCGCCGCGCCCGCCTCGCCGTTGCCTTTGCCTCCGAGTCCGTTGAGATAGAAGACATTGTAGCGTATTCCGGCCTCGTCAAGCTTTGACAGTTGTTCAAGAATGTCGGAGGCGCGGTAACCCTTGTTCATACGCTCCAAAGTGGGGTCGTGGGCGGTCTCGATGCCGATGTTTATGCTGTCGAGTTTCAGATGGTGGAGATTCTTCAGCTCTTCCACAGATTTGGAAGTTATGTCTGTAACACGCGCAAACATCCCGAATGATGCCAAATGGGGAAGATGCTTTCTCAAAAGGAGTGCGACATCCATCAGTTTGCTGTAGCTCAACGCAAAAGGATTAGCACCTGTAAGATAAACCCTGCGGGCACGTGGTTGCCACTGCCGGATCGTTTTCAGGTCTGCCTCAATTTCCGAAAGTGGAGACATTCGGAACGGAGTGCCGTGATAGAGGCTGCAAAACTTGCATCTGTGCCAAGTGCAGCCTGAAGTCAGTTGCAGGAGCTGGGAACCGGCTTCGTATGGCGGTCGCCAAACCTGCCCTGTGAAATGTAGCTCAGGATACATCATATCTCAATGTTTTTTCGTAATTTTACACCGCAAAATTAGGCGATTGCCAGAGGGGAAACAACAACTTGCCAAATGGTTAGACCCTTACCTGAAAGTCAGTTCTGCTCGGTATCAGCCTGTTTTGCTTCATTGACGATGGCAAAAAAACTGGACTACGAATATTGCAAGGCGGCTCCTATGCTCGAATGGTTCGGCAACAAGTGGGCATTGGTTGTTCTCATGAAGATTTCAGAAAACGAACCTGTACGCTTCAACGAACTGTACCGCAACATTCCGTCGGTGTCGGAGAAAGTGTTGTCGCAGGTGCTTCGTCAGTTGACTGTTGACGGCATAATCCGCCGTGAGCTGTTCGCCGATGTGCCGCCACGTACGGAATACTCGGTTACGGACTTAGGCAAAACGCTGCTGCCACATGTGGAAGCTCTCATAAACTGGGGACGCGAGAACTTCGACCAGATAATGTCGAATCGCCAAAAACGGGAATGAAGATATGATGTGCCAGTTATTTCCCAATCTTGGAAAAAGTAAATGTAAATGAAGACTATGAGCAACGAAATCCTTTATGTACTCCTGCCGGACTATGCCGCGCACGAGGCCGTCTATCTCTCGCAGGCCATCGCTTCCGATGAGTTTGCTATGAAAGAGAATCCGAAGTATGTCAATAAAGTCGTCGCGCCTACGATGGAGCCTGTCAGATCAATCGGCGGTTTCCGCACATTGCCCGATTATTCTTTTGACACAATGCCTGACGATTACGCCGCACTGGTGCTTATCGGCGGCTTCGGGTGGGGTACGCCTGTTGCGGAGCAGGTCGTGCCGATTGTTCGGCAAGCCATTGAAAAAGGAAAGGTTGTCGGTGCAATCTGCAACGGGGCTTCGTTTATGGCAAAGCACGGATTCCTCAATGCGGTGAAGCATACAGGAAATGGTCAGGAACAACTGAAACTATGGGGCGGCGACAACTATGCCAATCCTGAAGGCTACATCCGTTCCCAGGCAGTAAACGACAAGAATATAGTAACGGCCAACGGCTCCGCCACCCTCGAATTTGCCAAAGAGTTGTTGTCGCTTCTCGGAAACGATACGCCTGAACGTATTGAAATGTACTATCAATTCAACAAGCAGGGATTTTGCAATCTGTTTCAATAACAGGCATAAGTCAATTGCCTTTTGCCACGACACCGGAATGACCATGACGGCTATACCGAAGCCAAATCCGATTTTATCAGAAAGGTTTTGAATCTGGCGGGCAAAGAGTGAAGGGTTATGATTCCCGCATGGCCTGGCGAGGCGGTTTAGAAGCCTATGCGTGGATGAGATGTGTGGAGCCGTTCATGTCGGCAGAGGTCGAAGATGTCTGAGAGGTCGGCGGTCTCTTTTCCGGAGAGGATGGAGCTGACCGATTGTTTGCGCACTATGTTCTCTATTTCACCTCCGGATAAATCGAACTGTTGTGCAAGCGCCAAGGCTTCATCGTCCTTGAGGCATGGCATCATTGACTGCCAGATGCGGGCGCGGGTTTCCGCCGTCGGTCGGCTGAACTGAATCTTGTAGAGGAAACGGCGTTCAAAGGCTTTGTCGAGATTAGAGGTCAGGTTGGTGGTCGCAATCATGATGCCTTCAAGGTTTTCCATCTCCTGAAGGATTATGTTCTGTATGGAGTTCTCCATCTTGTCGGCGGCACGGGCAGCGTTTTCCATACGGATGCCGAGCACGGCATCGGCTTCGTTGAAAAGCAGTATGGGAGCGGTTGTGGAGTTTTTGCAGATGTTGCGGTATCGTTCGAACAAGGCTTTGATGTTCTTTTCGCTTTCACCTATCCAGCAGCTCTTGATTTTGTCGATGTCCACCCGTAGTATCCTGCGCTTGGTGGCACGTGCAATCTGATAGACTGTTTCGGTCTTTCCAGTGCCGGGTGTTCCGTAGAACAGACAGCAGAACCCCGTGCGCATTCCGGCCTTTTCAAGCCTGGTCTGAACATCGCGGAATCTCTCTTCCCCGAGAATCGACGTGAGGTCTTCTATCTGACGTTTTTCACTGTCATTGTAAACGAGCCTTTTTTCAGGAAAAGAGTCGGGGAGGATCAGGTCTTTTTCAGACCTGCCGATGCGGGACAGGTTGAGTTCGTCAAGGAACTCCTCTTTTGCCGCTTCTGTAAGTTTGAAGGCATCAGAGCGCGCCATGCCGTCTTCATTGACGTTTTCAATGAGCCTGTTGGCGAAAAGTGCGGATGAATGGCTCCTTAGCAGGTTTTTCATCCATCGGGGCATACGGTTTTCGTCGTATATGCAGTCCATGTCGTCAAATCTGATGTTGTCGTCATCGTTTTCTACGTACATATGCGCCATATATGTGAAGAGCACAATCTCGTCATCATCCATATTGCATCGCATCAGAGACTTGGCAAAATGGGAGTCCTTTATCTGGTCAAGCAGATGCTTGGTTTCGGCAACCAGTGTGGCATAGGTCAATTCATCATCTTCCTTTTCATTGATCAGCAAGTTTATGCGTTCAAAGAAACCGTCGAGACTTGACACCGTGTCGTTGACAGGAACATAAGGCTTGTTGTTTCGCAGAGATTCGAGTACGGCGGGCGGCACGCGGTAGCAGACCGATGTGCGGGAACGGGCGGCACGCACATAGCGTTTTGCCTCCAACGCGTCAACATCTCCTGCCAGTCTCAATATCTTGATGGTTCTGCAGCCGAGATATTCCGCTATGGATGAAATTTTTATGTTGTGGTCTTCGCTGCGGTCGATGAATATGGCTAGCAAGACTGTCTGCACAGGCGTAAGCTTGAGTTTACGCGAGGCATATTTGATGTGGGCCGATGCCTTATGGAGAAAATCCGAGTCAAGATTGGAGTTTTCTGCCAGCTCCACGATGTACTCGAATGCTTCGAGGATGCTTTTGGGCTTGGCGTTTACAGCGTTTTCTTTCTGCTTCGACTTGTCCTGATATGTGGATTTCGTAGATTCGTTCATATTCATGTGATGTTTATGTTTGAGGCATCAGAGATGCTACAATTTGCCGGAGAAGGTTTTGACCGGATTGCCACGTTGTAAATCAGAGTGGTTGCTCCAGGCGTCTTTGGTTGCAGTCGCCAGGAGTTCTTGGCTTTTCTCCTTAAGTTTCAGGAGAAGGCGTTCGCGTGCGAGGGCTTTGTTCTGTGATTGGGAGCGTTCATCGGAACATCGCACTGATATGCCGGATGATATGTGGATTGCACGTACGGCGGTTTCAACTTTGTTGACGTTCTGTCCGCCTTTGCCTCCGGAACGGCAGCTTTCATATCTTATGTCGGTTTCGCTGACATCAGGAAGCTCAATTTCGTCAATGAAGTTTACGCCTACAAACCAATTGCGGCGTTTGTGGGTTGGACGATATGAGTTGGCTGTGGCACGGTATAGAATGGAGCCTTCCCAGTTACGGGCCATTGCTTCAAGCTGCGGTTTTTCGGCATTGCAAGAGAAGGTGATTGACATGAAACATCCCGGTTCGTTGTCGTGTTCTTCAGCGTCTACCAAATGCAGTAGTGGATACTCCTTCATCAATTCTTTGGCAACAAGCGCGACCGCACGCGCACATTCAACAGGCCCTCTGCCTGCCGTTATCTGTATGTACTTCTTCATTTTCCTCGGTCTTTTATGTTAAGTTTTGGTCTCACAATTGTCAATACACTGACAGTAGGAGAGATGAGCGAAAGGATTTCATCCGCGGGCTTGTAGGCTTGCGGCGATTCGTCGAGGGTGCCTGCACATACCGACGTTGAGAATATTCCATCCATCGAGCGTTTGAATTCATCGATGTCGATTTGTTTCTTGGCCTGGGTTCTCGACAAAGCCCTTCCGGCTCCATGCGGGGCCGTGTTGAGCCATTGTTCGTTGCCTTTGCCGATGCAGATGGCTGTTCCGTCGCGCATATTCAACGGAATGCCGACTTTGAGTCCCTCAGAGGCGTTGATGGAGCCTTTGCGGAGTATTGGACGTTTGTCGATGACATCGACATAATTGTGTGGGGTTACGATTGATTCGTCGCATTTTGCCTTACAGAGCCTTTTCAGTATGGCGAAGATGCGGTCGCGGATTGTCTCATGGTTGTAGCAGGCATATGCCTGGGCTATGACCATGTCTGACAGATAGCCGTTGAGCGCATCACCACAGAGGAAACCGGGCATGTCCCTGTGTTTCGGTGCGTTTGCGATGCTGTGCCAATGGCTTGCGACCTTTACTCCGAACGCGAGTTCGGGATAAGAAATGCTATAAAAAAGTTGAATAGGCAGCTTGAAAAAGTTGCCTATTCTTTTGGTAATTTCACTGATATTTAGTAATTTAGAGGTGTCAAACAATAAATACTGTA
>CAJSYI010000033.1 GCA_910573745.1 Muribaculaceae bacterium
CAAGCGGGCAGCTCGTCTTCTGGCGGTAAACACGACGGTAAAAAATCAGGCGACCCGACCGGGTCACCTGATAATCTATGTCTCTTTTCAGAACAGCCGTTAGGGCTTTCGTTATCCCGAACTCGCGTCTTGTGGTCTCTGTGGTTCGAGATTCGGTTTTTGTGGATTGCTCAGAAGGGGAAGTTGATGCCGATGTTGAGGTCGGCATTGGAGTTGAGCGGCACGAACTGCTTCGACAGCTTGCCCATCGTGTGGTCCGTCCCGACGAAGAAGTTGAAGCCCGTGGTGTGCAGGTTGAGGAGCCATCCGAAGCCGACCCCGTAGGTGCCCATCACCACGTTCGCGCTCGCCGACACCCACTTCAGCGGGTTGACGTCGGCCGACACGCGGAACTGCGTCCACGTGTACGCGCCGTTGATCCGCGTGGAGTTCACTAGGCCGAAATGCAGCTTGCGGTAGAGCGGGAACTCATAGTCCACGCCGAAGTTGAGCGTGGCTGCGAGGGCTCGTGTGCGCGACGTAAGCTGCCCCATGTCTTTCAGCTCGTAGAGCCTGGAAAGGTCGTCGGACAGGCGGTCCCATTCGTCCGAGAAGGAGTTGGCGGCGTTGTCGTCTGCGCTGAAGATGTATGAATCCGTGTCTATGGTCTGGTCGCCGTCGGTCGATGCCCAGGCCGTCTTCCCCCAGCTCATGAATCCGAGGTCGAGTATGGCGGCGGAGAAACGGAAGTCGCGCCATTCGTATTCCGCGCCGAGGTCGAGCCCCATGCCGAATCCGTTGAGCGAGAAACCGTCGTCGAGGTTCGCTCCGGAGACGTAGTCGTGTCCGGTCTTGTCGTTGGTCTTCGTGTTGAAACGCAGGCCGCCCACCGAGGCGTATATGTCGGCGTTGGTCACGGCGGTCCAGGAGTCGTGGCCGAGCGTGAGGTCGGCGCGGTTGAAGCGGAAATCGGCGCATCCCGCCCCGATGAGGAACTTGAGCGCGGCTCCGACCCGCAGACCCGGCACCTGGCTGACGTCGCGCGAATGGCCCAGCGATATGTCGGCGTATGCGTCGGCATAGCCCCTCATGTCCTTGATGTCGTAGGTGCGGTTGGACATGCCTTCCTTGGCGAGAGAGAAGAACGCCTTGGGGACGGACGCGTTGATGTTGGCGTTGGCCCCGATGCTCACGGTGTTGTAGCCACCGAAGGCCTTGAACCCTGCGGATAGGATGCCTGCCTTGACGTTCGAGCCGATCCGGTTCTTGTCGCCGAACCTGTCCATGGCCTCGGCCACGCCGATGCCCGGGTTGGTGAAGAGCACGGTCTTCCCGCCGCGCTTGTAGACCACGTCGGAGAGGTGGAGGTTGCCGCGCATGGCGAGGTTGAGGTTGCCTATGGCCGGGAAGGAGACGAAGCCCTTGTCGTTGCCGAATGCCGGGTTCATCTGGAAGCGGTAGGCATAGTTGTCGAGGAAATATCCGGAATACGTGTTCTGCGCCCCGGCCAGCCCCGTGCCGAGGAGGATTGCGGCCGCTGCGGCCGTCGTCTTTATTGCTTTGTTCATGATGTATGGTCGGTCAGGGGGATTAGAATTTCTTGGTGTATGTTCCGCCTACGGTTATGCGGATTTTCTTCAGGGTCATGCTCTGCGAAGGCGCGAGGGTGGCCGACGAGCCGTCGGGACGCACTTCCGCCGTGAACTCTATGCCGTCGAGATGCTCCACGGTGCCGGTCATGGTAAGCTCCACGGGCACGTCCTGGGCGTTGGCCGGGATGTTGCCGCCGGTTACGCTCACGCCGTCGATCACGCGTCCGTCCTTGTCGAGCGGATGGGCGGTCAGCACCGCATTGAGCGGCAGCGTGGACGACACTTCCGTGGTGAGCTTCATCGTGGATATGACGATTGCGTCGATGTCCTCGTCGTTCCAGCCGTCTTTGCGGTCGGTGTAATAGATCACGGAACCGCTGTGGGCGTCGCCCGTGAGGGCGAGCGGCGCGAGCAGCCGGTAGGTGCCTTCCATGCGCGGCAGGTCGCGTCCCAGGCGGAATCCGGCCACGTTCTGCATCGGCACTTTCGGCGAAATCAGGTCTACGCCGATTGACTTGGGCAGGCCTTTTCCACTGAGCACGTTGCTGAGCGAGGCGAATCCGACGTGTTCCATCCCGCTGCGGTATTCCTCCGGCACGTCGGCCGGGGCGACGGGAGAGAGGCAGAAGTTGTAGGGGCCTTCACCTCGGGAGTGTCCGATTGTGAACCGGTCGAGGGTGAATGCCTCGGGCTGCTGGTTGTCGCGGAGTGCGGTGAGCCTCATCCCCGTCTGGCTGTCGAGGCGGTCTGCGCCCAGCGGATTGCTGACGCTGAGGTATATCTGCGGGTTGTGGAGTATGAGGTTTGTCTTGTCCTGGGCGAGGAACTCCGGGAGGTCGTTCAGTTCGATCGGGGCCATATCGAGCCCTTCGCCCTCAAGGTCGTATTCGATGGCGCCGGAGATTGCCGTGGCGTTGAACGTGCCGAGTTCGTAGCTGACATCGACCGTCACGCTCCGTGGCATGTCCGCAGGCGTGGTTCCGGCCGCCGGGGTGAGGACGAGCGACGCCCGGTCGATGGTGAAGTGAGAGTCGAGCAGTAAGGAATGCGATTCATGGTCGATGTCGGTGCCGTTGGCCGCGAGGTCGATGCCCGTTGCGTTCAGCTCGAGCGTCCCGCGCCCGTTGGCGTCGAGGGGCAGCGACGCTATTGTCATTGTCCCGGTGGCCGCGTCGTATGTGCGTCCGGCCGCGTCGGCCATCCTGAGGCCCTTGGGCAGGCGCAGGCTCATGTCGCGCAGTTCCCTTCCGGCGATGCCCTGAGGGCCGTCCATGCGGAAGACGAAGGCCATCCGCAGGTTTTCCAAGTCGGTGTACGTTACGGAATGGATTGCCTTGTCGATGCCGTCGGCGCGGTAGTCGAGCTTCTTTTCCACCGGTGCGGTGAGGGTGTAGGTCTGCGCGTCCGCGGCGGCGCGGCGGCGACCTTTGGCCCCGGCGGGGCCTGTCAGTTCGAATTCAGCGGATGTGGGGTAGATGGGGTCGGGCGCCGCCGAGAAAGGGTCGATGCGCAGCGGGTCGGAGCTGAACGAGCCAGTCTCCTCGACGGCATAGAATGTCTTGCCGTTGATCGTAACCTCCTTCACCTTGTCGTCCTCGTTCTCGCCGACTGCGATTATGTCGCTGAGCGTGACAGGTGCGAGGTTGACAGGCAATGTCAGGTCGTTCACCTTGATTTCACTCGTGGTGTCGATGTCCGTGAGGTCGTATCCGTTGTCGATGCACCCCGTCAGCAACATCGTCATGGTCGTGGCGGCGGTAGCCGCCAAGGCATGTTGTCGTTTCATTTGGCTGTTGTATCAGTTGGTTTGGAAAAGCGTATTGTGAAAAGCGGATCGGGATTGTGCGTTTCTGCCGGAATCGTTCGTGACATGACGCACTCTTGAAGACCGTTCGAGATCAATTCTTAAAACAGTTTCCTGATCAGGATGCAAAATTAGGGAAATTTTTCTGAAAAAGAGGAAAATGTGTCCAATAACAGAAAAAACCGGGTCGGAATCGGTTTCCTGTTTCACATTATTCGTAGCAATACAATGAAGAAAGAGGCTGCGCCGTAAATCCAAATTACGACACAGCCTCTTGTTCGTTTGCGTTATGATGGTCTCCTTTTCCGGGAGGGCAAGGTCACTTCTGGCTGAGGTACTCGTCGATTGCCTTGGCGGCCTTGCGTCCCGCGCCCATGGCGAGGATCACCGTCGCCGCGCCCGTTACGGCGTCGCCTCCGGCGAAGACGCCTTCACGCGAGGTGCGTCCCTCTTCGTCGGCCACGATGCAGCCCTTGCGGTTGGTGTCGAGACCCTTGGTGGTGGACTTGATGAGCGGGTTGGGGCTTGTGCCGAGGGCCATGATCACCACGTCGCAGTCGATGCTGAAGTCGCTGCCCTCGATTTTGACCGGGCTGCGGCGTCCGCTCGCGTCGGGCTCCCCGAGCTCCATGCGCACGCACCTGATGCCGTTGACCCATCCCTTTTCGTCGCCGGTGATTTCGGTCGGGTTGGTGAGCATCTGGAAGTCGATGCCCTCCTGCTTGGCGTGGTGCACTTCCTCCACGCGGGCGGGAAGCTCGGCCTCCGAGCGGCGGTAGACTATCACGGACTCCGCGCCGAGACGCTTTGCGGTGCGCACCGCGTCCATGGCCACGTTGCCGCCGCCCACCACCACTACCTTGCGGCCTGCGTATATGGGCGTGTCGTATTCTTCGTCATAGGCCTTCATGAGGTTGGCGCGGGTCAGGAACTCGTTGGCGGAATAGACGCCGTTGAGGTTCTCGCCCGGTATGCCCATGAAGCGCGGGAGCCCTGCGCCCGAACCCACGAACACGGCGTCGTAGCCCTCGCGGTCGAGGAGGTCGTCCACGGTCATGGTGCGTCCGATGATCACGTCAGGCTCGATTTCCACGCCGAGACGCTTCACGGCCTCCACTTCCTTGGCCACGATGCGGTCTTTCGGCAGGCGGAACTCCGGGATGCCGTAGACGAGCACCCCGCCTATCTTGTGCAGGGCCTCGAAGATCTTCACTCCGTAGCCCGCGCGTGCGAGGTCGGAGGCGCAGGCGAGCCCGGCAGGGCCGGAGCCGACGATTGCCACGCGCTTGCCGTTGGGCGTGATTTCAGGCTTTCCGAGTTCGTCGGCGTGTTCGATGGCCCAGTCGCCCACGAAGCGCTCGAGCTTGCCGATGGCCACCGGCTCGCCCTTGATGCCCAGGACGCACGCGCCCTCGCACTGCGACTCCTGCGGGCATACGCGGCCGCACACGCTCGGCAGCGAGCTGTCGGAATGGATCGTCTCGGCTGCGGCGGCCAGGTCGCCCTCGTCGATGTGGCGGATGAATCCGGGTATGTTGATGTGCACCGGGCATTTCTCCACGCAGCGCGGGCGCGGGCAGTTGAGGCAGCGGGAGGCCTCCAGGGCCGCCTCCTCGGCGTTGTAGCCGTAGCACACCTCCTCGAAGTTGGCGGCGCGCTTCTTAGGGTCTTGCTCCCTTACAGGGACGCGGGGTATTCTGTTAGCCATGGCATTTGCATTTATGGGTTTCGGGACTGGTCTTCCTGTTCTCGCGGTACATGTTCTGGCGGCGCATGGCCTCGTCGAAGTCAACCTTGTGGCCGTCGAACTCCGGGCCGTCCACGCAGGTGAACCTGGTCTCGCCGTCCACCGTCACGCGGCATGCGCCGCACATCCCGGTGCCGTCCACCATCAGCGCGTTGAGCGACACCATCGTGGGTATGCCGTGCTTCTTGGTGGTCATGGCGGCGAACTTCATCATTATCATCGGGCCTATGATCACGCAGTGGTCATACCTGTTGCCCTCCTCGATCAGCTTCTCCATCAGGCCGGTCACCATGCCGTGGAAGCCTTCCGAGCCGTCGTCGGTGCACAGGTGCACGTTGCCCACCGTGCGCATCTCGTCGACGTAGGTGAATATGTCCTTTGTCTTGGCGCCGATTATGACGTCGGCCTGCACTCCCTGCTCGTGGAGCCACTTCACCTGCGGGTAGACGGGCGCGGTGCCCACGCCTCCGGCCACGAAGAGGATCCTCTTCTTCCTCAGCTCCTCCGCAGGGAGGTCCATGAGGTCGGTCGGGCGTCCGAGCGGGCCGGCGAAGTCGGCGAAGCAGTCGCCCTCCTCCATGTCGCATATCTTCTGGGAAGAGATGCCGATGGACTGGGTAACGATGGTTATTGTGCCCGCCTCGCGGTCGTAGTCGCAGACCGTGAGCGGAATGCGCTCACCCTGCTCGTCGGTGCGGACGATGATGAACTGGCCCGGCTGAGCCGAAGCGGCCACGAGCGGGGCGTGGACCTTCATCTCGGTGATGTTCGGGGTCAGGCATCGTTTGCTTACGATTTTGAACATGATATGTCAGATCTAAAGTTAAATGGCGTTCTTGTCCGGACGGGATGCCGCGGGGCCTGCCAGACGGAGTCTTTTTTTTGCAGGGTCCCGTGCCATATCCGGTTATACGGCACAAAATTAAGTCTAATTTGCCAATCGGCCAAATTTTTCCGCCCCTGCAGTCCCCGGAAAAAGACCGCAGGCCTGCCTTTTCCGCCTTTCGGGGGGACGCTTCCTCCGCATGAAAACCCGGAAAATGAAGGGGCGGAGGAAAAACATGGCGTAAAATTTGGCGGAACGGGAAAACATTCGTAACTTTGCACCCACAAACCGGCGACGGAAGTTTTTCCGCAGGCAGCAGGACGCACGTGTCTTGCGGGCAGGCATGACAGAGTCGCCGCGATGTGCAGGACAAACGCTGTCATAAGGAGAGATGGGTGAGTGGCTGAAACCACCGGTTTGCTAAACCGACGTAGGGAGCAATCTCTACCACGAGTTCGAATCTCGTTCTCTCCGCCCAAGACTAAGCCGAGGCTCAGCCCTCGGCTTTTTTTCATATTTGCTAATGCCGTTGAGCTGCGTCTGTTTGCCTTGTAAATTCGATTCGGCAGTTGCCCGTAGCCTGAGCCGTACAGCGGTGGTGCGCATACGGCTGACAGAGCCTCCGGTCGGCAAGTGCAAGCCGGGCATGGCCTATGCGATTAAACCGCGTTCTAAGGCGCAAGCGGCGGCTGTCCTGAGGCGATGGCGAGGAAGGCGGCGAGGAGGCGGCGGCCGCAGTCGGTGATTACGCTTTCGGGATGGAACTGTGTGCCGAAAACGGGCAGTGTCAGGTGGCGCAGCGACATGACGTTGCCTTCTTCGTCGAACGACGTTGCCGTCAGTTCCGGCGGCAACGTGTCTTTGTCCACTATCCAAGAGTGATAACGCCCCACGACGGGGGACGTGCCTGCGAGGCTCCCTGCCAGGGGGTCTTTTTCGTCGATGCATGTCAGGCGTGACGGGTGGCCGTGCCGGGGTGACGGGAGCTGACGCAGTGAGGCTCCGAATGTCTCGGCTATGGCCTGGAAGCCGAGGCAGATGCCGAGCATGGGCACGCTTCCGGCGCACGCCTTCACTGTCTCCATCAGTCTTCCGGCCTCACAGGGCAGTCCGGGGCCGGGGGAGAGTATCAGCGCGTCGTAGAGGAGTGCCGTTTCGGGGTCGGCTTCGTCGTTGAGGGCTATGTCCCACCGCAGGCCGCGGAAGCGGTCGTCGTGGTTGCGTATCGACTGCAGCAGCCCTGTTATGTTGTGCACGAAAGAGTCGTGGTTGTCTATTATCAGTACCCGCATGGCCTTTTACGTTTTGCAGATGCAAAATTATAAATAATCCGGCGGATTTGTGCCTGATTTTTGCTAATTTCGCGCCATGACAATTATAGACAAGGACACTCTTCGTGGGGAGATGAACCGTCTGGGCGAGGCACGCGTCCCTTTCCTGTGGGGCATTTCCTACGATTTCGCCTCGGCATTTGTGGAGGCCTGCCCGGAAGGGCAGGGGGATTTGCTGTGGCATGTCGGCCGTTACGGCAATGACCTGGGTCTGCCCGCTCCGCTGCGGACTCCGCTCCTTGAGGTGAAGTCTCCTTTGGCGCGAGCCGCGTATTCCGGGATGTTCGCCACGGTGAGGCGGGGATTGCTGCGTGGCGACTCGTTTCTGGCCAACCTCACCGGTGCGACGGAGGTGGAATGCAGCGGATCGATGCGCGACGTGTTCCTCTCGTCGTCGGCTCCGTTCCGCCTGATGCTCGGCGACAGTTTCGTGTGCTTCTCTCCGGAGCCGTTTGTCAGGATTTCTGGCGGAAGGATTTCCGCCTTCCCGATGAAGGGGACTGCCGATGCTACTGTGGAAGGGGCGGAACAGGCCCTTCTCGACGACTACAAGGAGATGTGTGAGCACTACACCATAGTGGACTTGATGCGCAACGACCTGAATTCCGTGGCCACGGACGTGCACGTGGAGCGGTTCAGGTACGTGGAGCGGATTGCCACTTCCTCCGGCGCGATACTGCAGACGAGCTCAGAGATCACCGGCAGGCTCGCGCCTGAAATGGCCTACAGGTTCGGGGACGTCATCCTCCCGATGCTTCCGGCCGGAAGCATCACGGGCGCGCCCAAGGAGGCTACGGTGGAGCTTATAAGGCGTGCCGAGCCGGTGGCGCGGGGATGGTACACGGGCGTCTTCGGGTATTTCGACGGCGAGGAGATGCAGACGGCGGTCATGATCCGCTGCCTGCAGCGCGCGGCTGACGGACGGCTTTTCTTCCACAGCGGAGGGGGCATAACCGTCAACAGCCGCGAGGAGGACGAGTATGCCGAACTGCAGGCGAAAGTGTGTCTTGCCAAATGAAAGGAACCGGTATGCCCGACTTCATAGAGACGATACGCGTCGTGGACGGCTCTTTCCGCCTTCTGCCGCTCCATGCGGCCCGGATGCGTGCCACGTGCCGGGAGGCTTACGGCTGCGAGGCTCCCGCGCTCGGCCTTTCTCCGGCCGACATCCCGGCCGGCATGTGCCGGGGCACGGTGAAATGCCGCGTGAGATATGGCCGTGAGATAGGCGGCGTGGAATTCGAGCGTTATGAGCCTCGCCGTGTGCGTACTTTGAGGGCGGTGAGTGCCGACGGTCTGGACTATCATCTGAAACATGCCGACCGTGCTGCGCTCGATGCCGTGCGCGGTCTGAGAGGGGATGCCGACGAGGTGGTGATAGTCCGCGGCGGACTTGTGGCCGACACTTCCTTTTCCAACCTCCTTTTCCGCACCGCCGACAGGCTGCTGACTCCACGGCGGCCGCTTCTGAAGGGGGTCATGCGCCGCTGGCTGCTCGACCGGGGGATTGCCGAAGAGGCCGACATCCCGGCCGACATGCTCGTGGCCGGAAATCCGCTCGGCATCACGGAAGCCTTGATGATCAATGCTATGCTGCCCCTCGGGGCGGTCGCGCCGATACCCGTGGAGCGCATTCTTTTCTGAACTCAGCAGAGCGAACGGAAGTCGGGATGGGCGAGGATGAGCGCGATGCGTGCAATCGACTCGGGTGTCTCTCCGGGGAAGAGTGCCGGGTTGACGGCGAGTGTCGGCGGAAGACCGTCGTGGGCTTCTGTGCGACTGGCCTTTTTTGTTCCGTCGTATTCCTTCACAATCAGGTCGAGTCCTCCCCATGCTTTGAGTATGTCGGCCAGCACCGTGTCCGGCCGGGTGGCATTGCAGGAGCGTGCGCCGCTTTCCTGTGCGAATCTCCGGCCTTCGGTGGCGTCCGTTGCGCAGAAGGCGACTTTCATCCCGACGGAGCGGAAAGCCTTCACGAGAGCCTTTCCGAAATCAGACAGGCCGTCGGCGACGAGTATGCGCATCTCCGGGAACACTACGGACAGCCGGTGCGGATTCCTTGCCGGGGTTTTGGCGCGCATGCGTGCGGTGTCGGCTGCGAGCCGTCCGCTGCGGAGGTCTTCCATTCTGCGTTCGAGGTAATTGTCAGCCATATTTTGGGATTGTCGTGGTTGCCGTGTGCAAAGTTACTGTTTTTATCCGATTGTGGCAAGTCAGGATGCTGCGGTATTTGTAGTGTCGGCTTTTGTGCTTTTCTTGGGTTTGCGGAAAACAGTGTGGCATTGCCGGGAGGTGGATACCAAAATCACGGAATGTGGTACCGTTATGCGGGCTGTGCGATGGAGGTTGGGGATTTTTGAGTATTTTTGCGGCCTGAAACGCGGGGACGTTTTCCTCTGGTCTCCGCAGAATGAACGTAAGAGACGCATATGACACCAATAATCACCCTCATGTCGGCTGCCGTTGCGGCATCGTGCGCGGCCGCTTCGGCGGCCGGGTCGCCACGCGACACAGTGGCCCTTCCCGAAATAGCCGTGGTTTCCCCGGCCAAGACCAATCCTGCGCTCCTGCCGCTCGACGTGAGCCGGATAAGCGCGGAGGAGATAGAGAAGTCCACGGAGACGTCGCTGCTTCCTGTGCTGGCGGCGAAGGTGCCGGGGCTGTTCGTCAGCGAACGCGGCTTCGCGGGCTACGGCATCTCGGGCGGAAGCGCGGGGGCGGTCAACATACGCGGCGTGGGCCAGGGCAACAAGGTGCTGTTCATGATCGACGGGCAGCCGCAGTGGGCCGGCGTTTTCGGACATTCGCTCGCCGACTCGTATGTGGCCAACGGTGTGGAGTGCGTCGAGGTGGTGAAGGGGCCGTCGTCGCTGCTCTACGGCTCGAACGCCATGGGCGGGTCGGTCAACATCATCACGCGTCGCCAGCGCGAGGAGGGAGTGTCGGGGCGTGCGCGCGCTATGTTCGGCTCGTTCACCACCCAGAAGTTCGACCTTTCCGCCGGCATGCGCAAGGGGCGGTTCGCGGCTACGGTGGCTGGGCAGCTCGACCGAAGCAACGGTTACCGCGACGGGAGCGCGTTCTGGCTCGCCAACGAATTCGTGCAGCTGCAGTACGCTCCGTCGCGGCATTGGGAGACAGGTGCCAACCTCGACATGACGCAGACCCGCTCCGACAATCCCGGCACGCTCCATGAGCCGCTGGAGAACATGTGGACGAAGCTCTTCCGGGGCACCGCCTCTGTCTATGCCAAGGACGACTACGGGGTGGCCTCGGGCGGAGTGCAGGCGTTCGTCAACTGGGGGCGCAACAAGGTGGACGACGGCAACGCGCCCGGAACGCCTCCGCGCGATTACCTCTTCAATTCGACTGACTACAACATGGGGGTAACGCTCTACCAGACGCTGCGCATGTGGCACGGCAACGAGATTTCGCTCGGCGTGGACTTCCAGCATTGGGGAGGACACAACTGGAACACCGGCAAGGATGACGCTTCGGTGCGCAGTTCCGAGTTCAGGGAGCATGTCAACGAGATTTCCGGCTATGCCATGGTGCAGCAGGGATTCTGGCGCGACATCCTTTCGGTCAATGCCGGGGTGCGCCTGCAGCACGGCTCTTCCTACGGCAACGTGTGGGTGCCGCAGGCTGGGGTGATAGTGCGTCCCGGCTTCGGCTCGGAGTTCAGGCTGTCGTTCAGCAAAGGCTTCCGTGCGCCCAACCTCAGGGAGCTATACCTTTATCCGCCCCATAACCCTGACCTCAGGCCGGAATACATGTTCAACTACGAAGTAGCTTACAGCCAGCGTCTTCTTGAGGGCCGTCTTAAGCTCGGCGCGGCCCTTTTCTTCATCGACGGCAAGGATATGATACAGACGGTGATGATTGGCGGGCGTCCCCGCAACATGAACGTGGGCCGTTTCATCAACAAGGGCTTTGAGATCGAGGGGGCATTCCGCGTCAATCGGCTATGGGCTGTGGCGGCGGCCTACAGCTTCCTGCATACCGACGCTCCTGTGATGCAGGCCCCGAAACACAAGCTCGACGCTTCGGTGAGCTATTCTCCCGGTCGTTTCGACTTCACGCTTGAAGACCAGAGCATCTGGGACATGTACACCGGCGCGCCCGGAGGCAGGAAAGAGAGCTACACGCTGCTAAGTTTCCGCGCGGCCTACACGCTGGCCTCACGCGTCCCGGTAACGGTTTTCGCGAAGGTGGACAACATCGCCGACCGGCACTACGAGGTCATCTACGGCTGCCCGATGCCCGGCACTACCCTGACGGGCGGCGTGGAGCTGAAGTTCTGAGAGCCTGTGCGCCGACCGTTGGGATGCTTTAAAAATGTGTCTGGAATTTTTATTCTGATTTATTCCAAACACACTCTAAAAAGCAAGTCTACAAAGAGTCCAGAATCATTTCCGGAGACGCCTCCATCTTAGAAAATGCGAACAGTTTAATGCCAAGGTCTTTTATTGAGGCTCCTATGTGATAGAGATTGTCATCAACCACCATAAAACGGTCGTGAATGCGTGAGGCCAGTCTGACATCAATCGGAGCATATTGGTCATTATGCTTTTCTAAATCAAGCTGCAACTGACGGTTTATCCGCTTGGTATAGATTGTTGCCAAAACTCCACGACTCCGTTTGTCAAGAAGCGTCAATACCGTTTCATCAATATAATTGTCAATTAGAACGATGCGTTTCTTTGCCCGCTTCACAAGGTCGCATACAAACACGTAGGCATCGAAAATCTGTCCTTCGAAAAGGATGCCCTCCTTTGGAGGCAGTGAGGTGCGAATAAAGAAGTCCACTTTCCCGGATAACTCCTTTATCTGGTTGTCATGCTCGGAAAGCCTATGATCAATGCGGTTCTCCATATGAAGCAAACGTTGGTTTATGCTATAACCGCGTAAAAGATAATCTTTTATTATTGTATTAGCCCAAATACGAAATTGAACACCTCTTTTTGATTTTACTCTATATCCAACAGAAATAATCACATCAAGATTGTAATGTTCAACATTACGAGTAACAGTCCTGTCTCCTTCTTTTTGAACTGTCGCAAATTTTGCGACAGTTGGAAGTCCAGCCAGTTCTTCTTGTAGAGCATTATTAATATGTTTGCCGATTGTTTTGACATCTCTGTCAAACAGAGTTGCAATTTGGTTTCTATTCAACCACACGGTTTCATCCTCAAGCCTGACTTCAAGTGAAACAGAGGCATCAGGCTGATATAGTATTATTTCGTTGTTTGTATCCATCAGGTGCGTTTTGAGATTCCAAAATTAACGAGAATAATCGGTATCTTAATGTTTTAGTGTTGCAGTTCGTTGAGATGTTGTGAATTACAACATAATTGGTAATGTCTTTGATATACGAAGAGGCTGCGTCGTAAAGCATTAATTTTACGGCGCAGCCTCAATGGTTTTAGGAGTGGGATGTCATTTGGCGGCGGCGGGACGCTGCAGGCCGTCCTTCTCGCAACGCTTGGTCATGTTCTTGATGCGTGCGGCCGTCTCCGGATGGGAGGAGAACATCTTTGAGAAGTAGCTGGATGCGGCTCCGCTGCCTCCTTCCATCTTCTGGAACTTCTCGAATGCCATCACCATCCCCCAGGGGTTGCGTCCGTGGGCCTTCAGGAAATCGTAGCCGCAGTTGTCGGCCTCGTTCTCCTGCTTCTGCGAGTATTTCGCGTTGATCAGCGACTCTCCGAGCGTGCCGAGCTGCGACTCGGTGAGGGCAGCCGCCTTTCCTCCGGTGGATGCCACCGCGTCCTTGAGCGCGCCGGTGAGGAGCTGCGTCTTGAAGGCGTTCTTGGAATGGCGTTTGAGCACATGGCCTATCTCATGGCCGATGATTCCCATCAGTTCGTCGTCGTCCATTATGTCCATCAGCGACGAGAACACGCGCACGCTTCCGTCGGGGCATGCGAATGCGTTGACGTCTATCACGTGGTATACCTTGAAGTTCAACGGTATCCCGTCAGCGTCCTTGATGCCTTCGGTGAGCTTGTTGAGACGGATCGTGTAGGGGTCGTCGTCCGGAAGCACGGGGTTGTGCTTGTCCATCCAGTCTACCGACTCTTTGACGTATGCAGCCATCTGCTCGTCTGTCAATGTCATGGCCTGCACGGCTTTGGAGGCCCCGCCTATGGCTTTCTTGAGGTTGAACTGCGCCGATGCGGGTATCGCTGCCAAGGCGCAGACCATTGCGATGAATAAAAGGGTTGTTTTTCTTTTCATAATGGAAGATTAATGCTTCTATGTTGTAAAATCCGATGCAAAATTACGAAATTATATCGGAATCGCGGAAATGCCGACGGGGTTTTGAGCGGCAAAATAAGAAAATTTATGTTAAAACTAATTATTTAGTTGTAGAATTAGGTTTTTAGTTATAACTTTGCGCGGTACATTAGAATCAGTTTTTTTGGACACTTGCTTATGAGAAGGTTATCAGAAAAGGAGGAGGAAATCATGGGTATGTTCTGGAGCCATGGCGACATGTTCGTGCGCGAGGTGGTGGAGCGTTTCGACGAGCCGCGTCCGCACTTCAACACTGTGGCCACGTTCGTGCGCGGTCTGGAGGCCAAGGGCTTTCTGCGCCATGAGAGGCTCGGCAATTCTTTCCGCTACGGAGCGGCCGTGTCGCCTGAGGAATACGGGCGTTCGGCGATTCCTCGGCTTGTCAACCGCCTTTTCGGCGGCTCGTGCATGAACATGGTCTCTACGCTCGTGAAGGAGGAGGCCATAAGCGCCGACGAGCTCCGTGAGATTCTCCGGGAACTGGAAGAGGAGGACAGGCCATGAAAGCGTTCGCAGGTGCCTTGGCGGCGTATTCCGTCGATGTGGCGATAATGCTTGTGGCGTTGACGGCGGTCTATGTGCTTTTCGTGAGGCAGGTCAGGTCGGCGAGGCTCCAGCGCGCGGTGATAGTCGGCACGTATGCCGTTTCCCTTATGTCGCCGGTGTGGATACGGCTTGCTGCGTCAGGCGTGTTTTCCGGCGTGTCGGCCGGGGGCAGGGCGGCAGCCGGACTGCCCGTGATTATTGTCCCGGCGGCTGAAGTGTCCGGAGGTCAGGCCGTTGACTGGCCTTGGCTTGTGGCCGCAGTGTTGGCCGCAGGGATGGTGGCTACGCTGCTTCTGTCTCTTCCGGGCTGGATTCTCGTGTTCAGGGGGATAATCCGGGGCCGCAGACGCAGGCTGGGGCGTTATGTGCTGTCTTTGGCTGAAGATGACAGGATGCCTGTCTACAGCTGGGGGCGGTGGATAGTCTGTCCGGAGAAGGATTTCAGTCGTTACGGAGACATTATATTGGTCCATGAGACGGCTCACCTGAGGCAGCTGCATTGGCTTGACCTGCTTGTGGCGCAGGCGGTTACGGTGCTTAACTGGTACAATCCTGCTGCGTGGCTGCTTCTCGACCGTCTGCGTGACGCGCACGAGTTCATGGCGGATTCCGCCGTGCTCGGAAGCGGTGTCGGCAAGGTGGAATATGTAAAGATGTTAATGGAAAAGGCTGTCGGCAAGCGGGTCGAAGTGTTTGCCAACAGCCTGAATCACAGTCAACTTAAAAAACGTGTAACTATGATGAAAAATCAGAAAGAAAGCGTATGGCGCCGCCTCGGCGTGGCAGCCATGCTTCCTGCGCTCGCCGCAGGAGTGGCGTTTGCGGCGATGCCGCAGGTGAGGGGATGGCTCGACGGCATGGGTCGTGGGCCGGCCGAATATTCCGTGTCCGGAATTTCCGGCAAAGTTAGTGAAAATACCGCAACCGCAGGCAAAGCCTGGAAGGTTTATTCGTCTGATTCCGGCGAACCCGTGGCAGCGATGTCGGTTCCTGCGGCGGCAGAAGCCGGGACGGCCGGTTCCGAAGAGCTGGCGGCGAAGCCTGAGAAGAAAGAAAGTTCACAGGCTTTCTATGTCGAGGGCGAGAAGGTCTCCGAAGAGTATTTGGCGGCCTTGGATCCGAACAATGTCGAGCCGATGACGGTAAGCAAGGAGAGGAATGAAGTGCACCTTGCGCTCAAGAAACCCCAGGGGGCCGAAGTCTCCCGGAATGTTGCTGAATACAGAGGCGGCATGAAGGCTCTGATGAACCATATGCATAAAGAGCTGAGGTATCCGGAAGATGCCATAAAAAACAAGGTCAGCGGTACAGCCATAGTAAGACTGGACATTGACAGCAAGGGGCGCGTCAAGGAGGCCTCGATTGTGAAAAGCGCGGGCTACGCTTCGCTTGACAAGGAGGCCCTGCGGGTTGCGCGGACATTGAACGACTGGACAGTCGGCATTCCGGAAGGGGAAACCGTATCATTCGTCCTTCCTGTAAGATTCAAGACGGAGTAACGTTTTTCCACAATCCCTTGGAGGAGCGTCCGGGGATGGAACACACTCTCTGATATGGGCCGGGACTGCGTGGTTGACGCGGTTCCGGCCTCGTTTTTAATGTTTGTTTGAATATTTATACTAATATTTGTGATATTCTCATCGTTATATTGATGGTTCTGCGCAGAAAACAGGCTAATGGCGATGATATCCCGCTTTACAATGACATATGCAGGTTTAGGTTTGCTTTTCACTATGAAAGTGATTATTTCTTATGCTGCAGAAGGTGTTTTGGCAGGTATGCCTTGATCGGATGCTATGCAAAGACCATCATTGTCTAAATTTTGGGTTATATACATTAGTAATTTCTGTCTTCGTCGCTGTGTTGACATATGCTGCGACGGGGGAATCTGCCGGTCGTCGAGAGATGCCCGGCTTATTTTTTGCCGTTGTTACAGGAAAAATGGCTAACTTTGAGGCCGCTAACTTCCCCTTGCCGTGGCGTGGGGAGGCAAGACAGTATCATGAATCCGATTTTCATCATAGGAATGCCCGCAAGCGGAAAGACCACTTTCGGGCGCGCTCTCGCCCGGAGGCTCGGACGGGAATTCATCGACCTGGACTTCTGCATCACCCAGCGTTTCAGGGCTTCGGTGGCCGAGATTTTCGCGCGCGACGGGGAAGAGGCTTTCCGTCGGCGTGAGGCGGCCATGCTGCGTGAGGTGGGGGAGATGGAGGATGTGGTGGTGGCCTGCGGCGGCGGCACTCCCTGTTTCTCTTCCAATATGGAATATATGAACGGGCGCGGGCTGACGGTGTGCCTGACGGCTACGCCTGAACGGCTCCGGGAGCGTATGCTCCTCGGCGGCGACAAGAGGCCGTTGGTGAAAGGCAAGAGCGAAGCGGAACTGGGGGAGTATGTGGCTGCCGTGCTTGCCGAGCGCGGGCCGTACTATTCCCGGGCGAAGGTGTTTCTGGAGAGTTCGCAGCTTGAAGACCGCCGCCAGATTTCGGCTACCGTTGACTGTTTCCTCGCCGACAACCCCGGACTCTTTTAATATGGTCTCGAACTACAGGGACTACGTTTTTGTCTCGAACCACGGGGACTACGGGGACTACGTTTTTGTCTCGAACCACGGGGACTACGGGGACTACGTTTTCTGTCTCGAACTACGAAGACCACGGGGACTACGTTTCAGGTTGAGGGGATGGGGTTGGTCTTATCGGTCGGTCTTCCAGAGGAACAGTCCTTCTTTGTAGAGGTTGGCACAGTTGAAGTTGACAAGAAGGCCATTGGGGATGCCTGACAGTTTGAGATATGTCTTTAGTTGGAGATGATGCACGGGCGCGATCGCCAATACTGACTTCAGTTCTATTATGAGCCTGTTGTTGACAATCATGTCGGCTCTGAATCCGCCTTCAAGCCTGACGTTTTTGTATTTCAAAGGAATAGGCACTTCAGTGTCTACCTGGAATCCGGCGTTTTCCAGTTCGTATGTCAACACAAGCTGGTATGCTTTCTCCAACAGACCGGGGCCGAGTTCTTTGTGAATGTCGATGCATTTTCCTCTGACAAGGTATATCAAATCGTTGTCGTTAATCTTCATCATTGTCATTTATTTGTTGAACAGTATGTAGTTCCCCGAAAAAACTTAGTCCCCTTGGTCTCCGTGGTTTGAAACCAAATGTAGTCTCCGTAGTCCGAGGCAAAAATGTAGTCCCCGTGGTCTACGTAGTTCGAGGTAGAAACGTAGTCCCTGTAGTTCGAGACAAGAACAGTCCTCGTGGTTCGAGGTAGAAACGTAGTCATCGGACGGCCCAGTGGAGCTTGTGGCGGAGGGTAGAGGCGAAGTCGTCGTCGGGCAGCCTGAGCATCAGCACGGGGAAACCTGCACGCGTGATGCGAATCGAGCTTCCGCAGCGCATGACGAAGGAACGTCCGTCGAGGCTGACACGGTATGTGTGCGCACGCGATGTGGTCGTGGCCGTTATGGGCGAATCCGCGTCCACCACCAGCGGCCTCATGGTCAGGCTGTGCGGCGCGACGGGCGAGATCACCCGGCCTTCGAGCGACGGCTGCAGTATCGGGCCTCCGGCGGAAAGGTTGTAGGCAGTGGAGCCGGTAGGGGTGGCGATGAGGAGTCCGTCGGCGAGGTAGTCGGCGAGGAAATAGCCGTTGATTTCCGTTCGGACATTGATCATGGAAGAAGTGTCTTCCTTCAGTATCGCCACCTCATTGAGCGCGTAGGGCCATATCTGCTCCGGCATCGATTCGCATTCTATGCGCAGGAGCATGCGGGTTTCGGCTACGAAGCTCCGGTCGCGCAGCGCGTCCACGAGAGGGACGGCGTCGGTGATGGCGGAATGGGCGAGGAAGCCGAGGTTGCCCGTGTTTATGCCGAGTATCGGGATGCGCCTGTCGGCTATCCACTGGGCGGTCCGGAGGAAAGTGCCGTCTCCTCCGAGGCTTATGGCGGCCTCGGCCTCGGCCGGAGGCGCGTCGGCCGGGCAGAACGTGTCGGGCAGCTTCATGCCGAGGCCGGTGAGATAGTTGAAGAAACGCCTCTGGACGCAGGCCCTGAGACCGGCTTCGCCGATGAGCCGGAAAAGCCTTTGCAGGCCGGTGAAGTATGAGTCCTGGTGGCGGCTGCCGCAGACGGCTATTGTGCGCATTTGTGGAGGTGCGAAGTTTAAGTACAGAGTAGGGAGTACAGAGTGGGGGTGCTAAGGGGGAGGTGTATGCGGGGCTATACGTTGAGGTAGACCTGCAGGGCGGAAAGGCGTTCCTCCTCCACGGTGGCCGAGCCTGTAGGCCTCGCGCTTGTCTCCACCACGTCGTAGCCGTAGCGGTTGAGGCTGCGGACGGCGGCTTCCGGATTGTCGAGGCGGACGCGCAGCGTTACCCGTATGTTCGCTCCGTCGTCGGAGGGTGCGCTCCAGAGGTCCACGAGATGCGCGTCGGCGTCTTCCACCGCCCGTGCTATCGCCGAGGCGGAGTAATCGGAAGGAGGGCATTCCACGGTCAATGTGGAAGCGTCGTCCCGTGCCGCGATCATGCGTCCGAGGGCCTCGAGCATCGAGCGCGTGTCTATGACGCCCAGCTCGCGGTCGCCGTCGGCCACGCGCAGTTCGCGGGACGGAGCGTCCAGCAGCTTGGGGAGCACGTCTACGAGCTGTTCGTCGGCGGAGACGGTGCGTCTCGGCCCCACGCTTCCCATGACGCTCGGCTCGCCGGCCATTGCGGCCAGGTGCCTGTAAGGTGATATGGCTTCTTTGGCTGTCATGATTGTCCTCCTTGGATTCCTGTTCAGGAATGAAATGCGGTCCATGCCCGGAATCTCAGGTCAAAGGTACATAAAATTCCGCGTACCGGCATCTTCATCCGGGATTTTTTTCTACTTTTGCACTCGCAACCGCAACATTCCGCTTGAAAGTGCTTTTTATATACAGAAAACGCCTTCGGGCGGCTTGATGTTGCGGGCAATGGCGGCATCGGAACAAATATTGTGCCAGATCCGTCGTGATGGACACGCATTGAACAACGAAACAAAACCGTACAGAAGCATATGACGCGTCTCAGTGTCAACATAAACAAGGTGGCCACGCTGCGCAACGCGCGTGGCGAGAACGTGCCTGACGTAGTCAGGTTTGCCGTAGACTGCGAGCGTTTCGGCGCGCAGGGCATCACAGTACATCCGCGTCCCGACGAACGCCACATCAGGCGTTCGGACGTGTATGCGCTCAAAGAGGTGGTGGATACGGAATTCAACATCGAAGGCTATCCGGCTCCGGAATTCCTGGACTTGGTGGAGGCCGTGCGGCCTGCGCAGTGCACGCTCGTGCCCGACAGGCCCGACCAGCTCACCTCTTCGTCGGGATGGGACGTGGCCGGCAACGCCGCGTCCCTTGCTGAAATATGCGCGCGTCTGCGTGGAGCAGGGGTGAGGTCTTCGATTTTCGTCGCCGCCGACCCGGAGCAGATACGTGCCGCCGCCGCCGTGGGGGCCGACCGCGTGGAACTGTACACCAAGCCGTATGCCGACGGTTATGCGCGCGACCGTGGACTGGCAGTGGAGCCTTTCGTCAAGGCCGCCGAGGCCGCCCGCGAGGCGGGGCTCGGGCTGAACGCCGGCCATGACCTCAATCTCCAGAACCTGCGCTTCTTCGCCCGGAACATCCCTTGGCTCGACGAGGTGAGCATAGGCCATGCCATAATCTCCGACGCGCTCTATCTCGGCATCGAGCGCACCATACAGGAATACCTGGACTGTCTGAGGCCATAGCCATCACTTTGTACTCCCTACTCTTTACTTTCTACTTTATAAAAATGAACTCACTCACTTTCTGGTCGCTCGTCGTAGACGGCGGCTACCTTATGATTCCGATGGCGTTGCTCCTCATAATGAGCATCTACATCTTCGTGGAACGTTGCATCGTCATAAGCCGCGCTTCCCGTGAAGACGGCACTTTCATGAACCGCATACGCGACTATATCCATGAAGGCGACATCGAAAGCGCCGCCGCGCTCTGCAAAAAGACCGACTCCCCATATTCGCGTCTCATACTGAAAGGCATAAGCCGGATAGGGCGGCCGATGAACGATGTGCTCATTGCCATCGAGAACACCGGCAACATGGAAGTGGCCGCGCTCGGGAAGGGCTTCACGTGGCTTTCCACCACGGCCGCAGGTGCGCCGATGATAGGCTTCCTCGGAACTGTTGTGGGCATGATACAGGCTTTCTACGCCCTTGCCGCCGCCGGGGTGAGCGCGAACATCACCGTGCTTTCGTCCGGGATATATCAGGCGTTGGTTACCACGGTGGCCGGTCTGGTGGTGGGAATCCTTGCGCTCTTTGCCTACAACTACCTCACTTCGCGCGTCAACCGCGTCATGCGCGACCTTGAAGGGAAGACAATGGAATTCATGGACCTCCTCAACGAACCGGCTCTCTGACATCATGGCACTCAGAAAACAGTTCCCGTCGCTCGCCACGTTCTCGATGTCGTCGATGACCGACGTCATATTCCTTCTGCTCATATTCTTCATGGTAACGAGCACGCTGATCTTCCCCGCAGCCGTGGAAGTCAACCTTCCGCAGAGCGGCGAGACCACACAGCTCAAGCCCGTGACGGAGGTCTACATCGACTCGCTGAGCAATCTTTACCTTGTGGCCGACCGCAACGACTCGGTGGACATCGCCAACACGCATCCGCGCCAGGTGAGCCTCGACGAGCTGAGCGCGGCCCTGACGCGGATACAGAGCCTCGACTCGCTCAGGGCGATCGCCCTTTATGCCGACGAGAAGGTGGAATACGGCAAGGTGGTGGGAGTGCTCGACATGGCCGCACGCGCCCGGCTCAGGATGGTGCTGGCCACGCGTGCGTCTGAAGCCCCCGCTGCCGGAGACGCAAACATGCGCAGGTGATGAAGGACTACGAGAAGAAAGCCTCCGCTATAGCCGCGGCCATAACGATGGCCGTAGTGGCCCTGACGCTTGCCGTGCTGTTCACCTGTTCGCTGACTTGGGACAGGGACGCGCTCGCGTCCTCGCCGAAGCCGGAGATTCAGGAGGAAGAGGAGCTCTTCATCAGTCCTGAGCTGATCGACCTCGGCGAGATGTCTACTCCGGACGTGGACGAGGCCACGCCTTCCGAGGCAGGTGAGCCGGTGAAGGCCGACGAGGAGGTGAAGAAACCCGTGGAGCGCGGCGAGAATCCCGAGCCTGCGCCCCCCGTGGAGAAGAAGATCACGCAGGCCAAGGAAAGCCCGGTCAAGGCAAAGGAGCCGACCGCCACCAAGGAGGAACGCAGACGCGTGAGCTCTAAGCTCGCAGGCAAGTTCTCGAGCAAGAACGGGGCGGCCGACGGCAAGTTCAACAGCGAGAACGGTGCAGGCGCGGCAGGAGTCGGAGTCAACGGCAACGCGCGCGGACGCACGTTCCTCGGCTGTCCGAAGCCGGTGGTGGAGCTGACCAACAAGACCGTGGTGGTGGTAGACATAACGGTAGACGAGGACGGGAATGTAACGTCGGCCTCGGCGCGGGGAAGCGCGAGCGCGACAATCCGCCGCAAATGCGAACAGTCGGCGCGCCAGGCTCGCTGGAGCAAGAAGCGCGGCGCGGGCGACACGCGCGGCACCATCACCTTCACCATCACACCCCGCTGACCGGAGGTCAGTGGGCGTCGAGCCAGTTGGTGCCGGTGCCGCTTGAGGCTGTGAGGCGCACGTTGCCTGAGTAGGCGGCTTCCATCTGGCGGCCTACAAGCTCCTGGAGCGCGGGAAGCTCTTCGGGAACCACGTCGAAGTTCAGTTCGTCGTGAACCTGCATTATCATCTTGGATTCCATCCCTTTCCGCTCCATCTCGTCCGCGATGGCCACCATGGCGCATTTTATGATGTCGGCTGCCGAGCCTTGTATAGGCGCGTTGACGGCGTTTCGCTCGGCGTAGCCCCTGACCACGGGATTCTTGGAATTGATGTCGGGCAGGAAGCGTTTGCGTCCCATTTTCGTGGCCACATATCCGTTCTCACGTGCGTGCTCCACGCTTTCGTTCATATACCGCTTTATTGTCGGAAAAGTGTCGAAATAGCTGTCTATTAGTTCTTTGGCCTCGCTTCGCGGTATGTTGAGGCGTGAAGCCAGTCCGAAGGCGGATATTCCGTACAGTATGCCGAAGTTGGCTGTCTTGGCATGCCGCCTCTGCGTGTCGGTTACCTTTTCTGCCGAGGTGTGGTAGATTTTGGCGGCCGTGATGGCGTGTATGTCCTTGCCGTGGGCGAAAGCGTCGGTCATTGTCTCGTCGCCGGAGAAGTCGGCCACGAGGCGCAGCTCGATCTGGCTGTAGTCGGCGGAGAGGAACAGGTGGCCGGGGTCGGCGATGAATGCGCGGCGTATCTCGCGGCCTATGTCGTCGCGCACCGGTATGTTCTGGAGGTTGGGGCTGGAGGAGGATATGCGTCCTGTGGCCGTTACGGTCTGGTTGTAGTTGGTGTGTATCTTTCCTGTGCGCGGGTCGATGGCCGCCGGGAGGGCGGTGAGATAGGTCGAGAGGAGCTTCTTGAGCTGGCGGTGTTCAAGTATCTTGCCTACGATCGGACTTTTGTGTGCCACCTTCTCAAGCACCTCTTCCGAGGTGGAATACTGGCCGGTCTTGGTCTTCTTGGCTTTGGGGTCGAGGGCGAGCCGGTCGAACAGGATTTCCCCGACCTTCGCCGGGGAGCCGATGTTGAACTCTTCGCCCGCAAGGGCGTGAATCTCCTTTTCAAGCGTGTCGAGCCTTGTCCTGAGCGATCCGGCGGCGTCTTCGAGGGCTTCCACGTCGATGCGCACTCCGGCCATCTCCATTCGTGCGAGTACCCGGAGCAGCGGCAGCTCCATCTTTTCGAGCATCGACTCCATCCCCTCTTTCTTCACGGCCTCCCCGAGGGGGGCGCGCAGGCGCAGGGCCACGTCGGCGTGCTGGCATGCCAGGTCGGCGAGCGTCTGGAGTCCGAGCGCGGCGAGTCCGGGCCTGACTCCTCTGGAGGCCGGCTGCGCAGGCCAGGGGAGCATGTCGAAGCCGAGGTATGCCTGTGCCAGCAGCTCTATGCCGTGGCGCATGTCGGGCTGCAGCAGATAGTGCGCCAGCCCGATGTCGTAATAGTTGAGGAGCGGTTCGGCGCCGTCGCCGCGCATGGACGCGGCCGCCACGTATATGCGCTTGCAGTCCGCGCCGGTCTTCTCTATGTCGGCGCGTGCCAGCAGGTCGAGCACGAAAGCCTCCCCTTCCTTGAATCCTGCCGGGATGTAGAAGGCCTCGCCTGGGGCCACGGACAGGGCGAATCCCACGGGCTTCGCGCTGAAGTCAGTGTCGCCGTCGGCGGGTATGAACACGCCGCATCCCGCGGCCGTCTCGGTGCGCCGGATCAGGGCATCGAGGGCCTGTGGGGTTTCGATGACCTCATAACGGTGTCCGTCTGAGGCGAACGAGCCCGTTGCGGAAGGCTTTTCTTCGGCACCTTCGTTTTCCGGGACGCTGTCGAAATCGAACAGGGACGGCTGGGCGGCGGCCGCAGGGACGGCCTTTTCCGCATCGATGCGGCGGCGCACACGGTCGGTGAGGGACTTGAACTCCAGTTCCTTGAAGATGGCGAAGAGCTTCTCTTTGTCGGGCGTGCGTGCCACGAGGCTTTCCGGCTCCACCGCCACAGGGGCGTCGGTGCGTATGGTGGCCAGCCATTTCGAGAAACGTATTTTGTCGGCGTTCTCTTCCACCTTCTTCTTCAATGCGCCTTTAAGGCGTGCGGTGTTTTCGAGCAGCGCGTCCACGCCTCCGAATTCCTGTATGAGCCTGGCGGCTGTCTTTTCGCCAACTCCGGGGCATCCGGGTATGTTGTCGGCCTTGTCGCCCATCAGTGCCAGAAGGTCCGCCACCTGCCCCGGGGTCTTGATTCCGTATCGTTCGCACACCTCCTTCTCGCCGCGCACCTCAAAGTCCTGGCCTTTGTATGCGGGCTTGTACTGCAGCACGTTCGGGCTGACGAGCTGGCCGAAATCCTTGTCGGGGGTCATCATGTAGGTCGTGAACCCCTCTTTCTCGGCGCGTTTTGCGAGCGTGCCTATCACGTCGTCGGCCTCGAATCCCTCCACTTCCACCGATGGTATGCGGTATGCCCGTATTATCTCCTTGATTATCGGCACGGAAAGCCTGATGTCTTCCGGGGTGGCCTCGCGCTCGGCCTTGTACGACGCGTCGGCCTCGTGGCGGAACGTCGGGCCCGGCGGGTCGAAGCAGACGGCGATGTGGGTCGGCTTCTCCTTTTTGAGGAGCTCCTCGAGAGAGTTTACGAAGCCGAACACGGCCGAGGTGTTGAAACCGTCCTGCGTGGTCCGCGGCATTTTTATGAGGGCATAGTATGCCCTGAATATCAGCGCATAAGCATCAAGGAGGAAAAGGCGTTTGTCGGTCATTTTCTGTATTGGTGTGAGTCGTATATTTCTTCGAGGCGTTCCGAGAACCGGGGCCACGAGAGCGAGCGGGCGAAGTTTGCGTATGCGGCCTCTCCGAGCCTGCGCCGCAAGGCGGGGTCGGCGGCGAGCCTCAGCATGGCGTCGCCGAGATCCTGTACGTTGCCGGGGGCTACGATTAGCGCGTCGGTGCCGTTGGTGAGGTATTCGGTCTGCGCGCCGTTGCCGGTGCATATCTGCGCGCGGCCGTTGGCCATGTATTCTATGTTGGTGAGGCCGAAAGCCTCGCTTACCACCGACGGAAGCACCCCGAAATGCGATTCACGTATCAGCGGGTGTGGGTCGGGCGTATGCTTGTGCCAGTCGATCATCTCAATCGCTCCGCGGGCCTGGGCGCGGTTCCTGAGGGCGTCGATGTAGTCGGGATGCCCGGTGCCGACTATCCGCAGGCGCGTTCGCGCCCCTTTGAGCCTGGGGAGGGCGTCGATCAGCGTCTCCAGTCCCTTCCCGGGGCGCAGCGGCCCGTGGAACATGGCTATGACCGGCCCCTTTTCCGGTTCGGGGAAGGCTCCGGAGAGAGGGACGTTGATGCTGTTGTGGAGCACGTGGAGGCGTTCGCGCGGGAACGGCAGGCTTCTCTGCCTCCATGTGGAGAGGAACCGTTCGCGCGCGGCCTCTGAGACGAATATCTGGGCGTCGAGGTTGCGGTACATCCGCCGGTAGAGCCACGAGTCGCGTCCGCGGCGGACGATGTGGCGCGTGTTGACCACGCAGATGTCTTTCCTTCCGGCCAGCCTGCGTGCCATGAGGGTCAGCATCGCGTCCCGGTAACGGTGCGTGTGGATCACGGTTCCTTGCGGAAGCCGGGTCATGTCGCGCCTCAGGGCCATCAGGGTGGCAGGGTCGGCGAGGCCCTGCAGGGGGGCGTGGCGAAGTTCCACTCCGGCTTCGGCGAAAAGGTTGTCAACGGCCTTGGCGTCGCGGGTATATGCCGCCACGTGCCATCCCTTGTCGATGAAATGGCGGCAGATGTCGAGCGCGTAGCGTTCGGCACCGCCCCAGCGGTTGGAGGCGACTATATGTACAAGGCACCTTTTCAAGGCAGGAGGGTCAGTTGGAGCCGGCGAGTATCATGCCGAGGTCTACCGACGGCATGGAGAGATAGGCCGCAACGAGCTTGTCGACGAGGTTGCCGTTGTAAGTCACTATTCCGCTCTGCACGCCCGGGGTCGTTGCCAGCATGCCGTCGAAGCCGTTCTTGAGCAGCATTTCGTCGAAGAAGTTGACAAGCACGTTGGACAGGGCCATGGCCACGGTGCGCGGCACGGTGACCGACGGGTGCGTCTCGTTGAAGTCGAGGATGTAGACGTTCTCCTTCATCGCCACAGAAAGCTTCTTAGGCATCTCGAACTGGCGCGTGCAGTTGCCGAGCAGGATCACGTCGGCGGTCTTCACCTTGTTGAAGAGCACGCGCGGATGGATTGCGGCGGTGTTCAGTCCCGGGCCGCAGGCGAGACGCGCGCTCTGGAGGGCGGATATGTCGTTGTTCATAAGCGTAACGTACGCTCCTGCGTCGAGGGCCGCGTTGGCCGCCGCGCATTCCACGTTGCCGTCCCCGATGATGAGCACCTCGCACGGGTTGAGCCCGGCCACTCCGGCCAGAATCACGCCTTTTCCGCCGCCCAGGAAGGAGAGGCGGTCTTGAGCATACATTATCGAGGCTCGTCCGTCAAGCTCGTCGATTATGTCGGCAAATACGGGTATGTCGTTGTGGCTCACCATATTGTCGAGGCATCCGAGCGTAATCTTGTGTTCAAGCAGCGCGGTTGTAACCTCCTTCTCGAAGAGGGTGTTGTCCATCATGCAGAGCAGCGTCGCGCCCGGACGCATCTTGAGGATGTCGAACTGTCGCAGCGGCGCGTAGCTGAGCACGATGTCGCATTTCAGAGCCTGTTCGCGGGTGCCGATCTCCACTCCGAAACCGGCGTAAGCCTCGTTGGTGAAACTGATGTCGATGCCAGCGTCGGCCTCCATGACGAGCCGGATTCCCGACGAGCATATGAGGCCGCTCGCTTCGGGAGTGAGCAGGAAACGCGTCTCGTCGCTGTCGGCATAGTTTCCGACCACTCCTACGGAGAAGAAACCGTCTCCTTCCGGACGCGCAGACGACTGCGCTTGGGGGTCGAGTTGCATAGCTTTCTGTTTATCTGTCATAATATCAATGGCTTGCGTCTGAGATGCGTTGTGGCGGCAAAAGCCGTGGACATCAGCAAGCAAACAAAATTACGAAAAAATCCCTGTTTCCGCAAATCCCGGCCCACCGATCGGCGAAAAACCGCAACGTTCTATGGATGGAATTTTCAAAGGAAACAGCTTAGAAAAAGTATAGCCATATGTGTTGAATATCATATGACTGTTTTGGTGGAATGGTTCTTGCTTTTTATTTAACCATTTAATATACAAACAGTACATTTCGTTAGTAGGTTGAAGTCGTGATTACGCCTGATTGCCGTTGCACCATATAATAGATTATGGCCGGATTATAAAGAAAGGATGCGTCTGTCCTGTGTAATCGTTGAAAAATTAGTAACTTTACAGTCTAATACGCGTAAAAATGACGAAAGAAGAACTGCTCGCAAGACTCAACGATATAGAATGGAATGATTTCGAGGTCAAAGAGGCTTCGGGCGGTCTTCCCAAATCCATATGGGAGACGGTCAGTGCTTTTTCCAATACTGCCGGAGGTTGGATTGTCCTCGGAGCAAAGGAGAAAAAGACGGGCGAAGGTTCTGAGTTTATCGTCAGCGGTGTGCCAAACCCTGAGCAAATGGAGCAGGATATTGTTACAACATTGCGCTCACGAACAAAATTCAATGCGCCTATTTTATGTAAAGCTCTGAGGTATAACATTGATGAGAAGTGTGTTCTCGTTTTTGAGATACCTTTGTCGCCGCATCGTCCTGTTGCGATAAAAAGCAATGGTGAGGTATATATCAGGACAGGCAGCGGTGATACTCTCGCCACGGATATGGAAGTTGATGCGATTGTGAGAGATGCCTCTTTCGGTTCAAAATCAGAAATGGAAGTACCCGGCTCAGACTTCGATGACATCAATCTTGATTCCATAGCATCCTACCGCAGCTATCTCCGTGACTTCAATCGGCCTCTGTCATATCCCACTTTGAATGATGAGGAATTTTGCAGGAAACTGAATATCGTTCTTTCATCTGGCAAACTGTCATACGGAAGTCTGTTGATGTTCGGCAAACGAGAATCGGTGCTTGGCGTGTTGTCCAATTTTTGGATAGACTATATGGAGGTGCCGGGAGATTCTTACGCCACAGCTTCGCAACGATACACTTACCGTATGCCGGAGCAGGAAAATATCTGGGAGAGCTTTCAGTTGATAATGCACCGCTTGCGCAATTTTGTAGATGCTCCATACATAGAAGGTCCCGACATATTCGGTGTCGAAGATAATTCTCAACTTTTTTGTCTTCGTGAAGGATTGGTGAATTTTTGCGCACATTCCGATTACTTCGCATCAGCTCATCCCACCATCAGAGTGTTCGATGACAGAATCGTGATGCAGAATCCGGGACGGTTCATTCTTGCTGCAGACGAGTTCCGCAGCCGCATCTTGTCAATACCGCGAAATCCAGGAATAATCAGATTGTTCCGTCATCCCAGACTGTCAGAAAACGCCGGATATGGAATAGACAAGATATTAGGCTGGAAAAAACTTACGGGAAAGACCGTTACATTTGAAAGCGACATGCTTATCTCGACAGTTACTTATCCATTGTCAGCGACTAAGGGGCTTCGCAACGTTGGCGAGAATAATGGCGAGAATGGCGAGAATAATGACGAGAATAAAGTTCTTGACATAATCAGGAAGACCCCCAGCATCACACAGCCACAGATAGCTGCACATACGGGATTCTCAACGAGGAAAGTCAACAGGCTTATCTCTTCTCTCAGAGGGAAAGATAAAATCATCCGTATTGGCAAAACCAAAGGAGGACATTGGGAAATCAATGACTGAAGAAATGAATTCATGGCTTCGATTCTTGTCAGAAAAATGGAATAAAGTCGTGTCAAAAAATTATAAAATTCATAGAAACTGTTTAAAAATGCTTGTTAACGCAGAGCCGGAAGATTTGTGATGTATTTATCCCTGCAGCGAAGGAGCATAGCGGGCTATGAGACTGAGCCGAAGGGATAAAGACGCGCAAAGGTTCCGGAATGACGGCAGGCATTCCTGCAAAGCCTCTTTAAAAGAATTTGATGTTTCAGTCAGAATGGTGTCTTTTCCGTTAATCCGCATTTAGAGGTTGTTTAAAAATCAATGTTAAATTTGAGGCGGCTGTCTTACAGATAAAATTCATCCAAGGCAAAGGAGCATAGCGGGCTATGGCGACTGCGCCGCCGATGGATTTTAGCGGAAGAGAGCCGGACAATCAAGCATCATCGTGATTTTACAGCAAGAAAACCATAAATGAAGTTAAAGACCGGCCTGTTAAGAATGGAAGCATTGACTCGCATCTCCGGACATATATTTCCCTTTGGTTCAGTCATGAAGCCCGCTTCACTCCTGAACCTGCAGGAAAATCTCTGCTCCGGACCTGCGACCTCAAATTAACAGTCATTTTTAAACAGCCTCTTAATCGTCGGTCACATGTCCCGATATGCTCCCTCCTCATAAAGTGCGCCTTAACAAAAAATCCACCACTCTGCGTTTAACAATGATTCTTAAACAGCCTCTAAAAAATGGAAGAGGGACAAACACAGAAAAACACACTCTCCGCAGTCGAGGGTGCGTCCGCCCCGGGACTCCCGGAACAGGCCCGGGGCGACTCGCCGATGTCGGAGAAGCTACGGGCAGACGGCAGGTATTACTGGTTTCTGGTGGCATATCTCGTCGTGCTCAGCGCGCTCGACTCGTTCGTCAATGACATGTACACGCCTTCCCTCCCGGCGATGACCCGCTTCTTCCATTGTTCCGTGCCGACTGTGCAGATGGGGCTGACGATGGGGATGGTCGGGCTTGCCGTGGGGCAGTTCCTGCTCGGCCCGCTCAGCGACCGCTACGGCCGCAGGCCAGTGCTCATAGGTTCGGTGGCCTTGTTCATCGCCGCGGCTGCGGTGTCGGTCTTTTCCCCGACCATACAGTTCTTCGTGGCATGCCGCCTTTTCCAAGGGATAGGCGCGTCGGGCGGCTATTTCCTCGCCAGGACAATCCCGGCCGACGTTTACAGTGGGCGTCCGCTGGCAAGACTGATGGCCCTGACAGGGGCGGTCAACGGCATAGCACCGGCTTCTGCGCCCGTGGCCGGAGGCCTGGCCGCCGACGCTTGGGGATGGAAGGGCGTGTTCGTGGTGCTTGCGGCGTTTGCCGTGCTGGTGCTTCTCCTTTCCCCTTTGATGAAGGAATCGCTGCCGGAGGGAAGGCGCACGCAAGGCAAGTGGTGGAAAGCCATGTCCGGATATGGTCGGCTTCTGCGCAACCGTCCTTTCATGATCCACGTGTGCTTCAAGGGAACCGCCCTCGGCTTCCTGTTCGCCTACATATCCTCGTCCCCGACCTCTCGAAATGACACTGCATAATCCGCATCGAGTCCTTGCAGGAATGCACCAGACAAATCTTGATGAGAATCACAAAATGCGGCATGTGATTGTTTTTAATTAATTTTAACTACCTGATTCCTGCTTTTGTTTTCATCGGAAGATAATTTTGCCTAACTTTGCGCCGAAAAGATTTTTATTAACCGGGACGGCAAGCTGTCTTTCCATTCACAGGAATTTTTACATTGCGCTTTCCGACATCACGACGACTGTTAATAAGCCGTAGCCATAGCAAGGCCGTCCGCAATTCTTACATTTATGTCCAAGAACTACAAAACCCTGTTGTTCGCCTTCGGACTCGGCACTCTCGGAGCCGCAGCCCAAAGCGTGACGGTGGTGCTCAACGACGGCACCCAGCAAAAGTTCTGCACCGACTACGTTAGGCAGATCACCATTGAGGAAGTGAAGCCGCAGGCTCCGACAATCGCCCTGACGCAGATTGAAATCCCCTATTCAGGTTCAAACTTCGGGCTGAAGCTGACAGACGCGTTCGGCGACAACGAGTTCTGCCTCGACTGTAAAGGCCCGGCGGATGCACAATACGTCACCACAGGCACTTATGTGGTCGGCGCGACGGAAGGCCTGCGCGTGGACAACAGCAACGAGACCTTCACTTACGTGCGTTCGGGAGACGTCAAAAAAGGCGTGAAGTCAGGGACGGTGGAAATCTCCCGCGAAGACAGGAAATATACAATATTGGCCGACCTCGTGCTTGCCGACGGGACGCAGACACGCGGCAAATTCATAGGGGAGCTTCCGAAGTTCAGCTATTTCATAGACATGACGCTCAGCGCGGCAAGCTACAACACCAACCCCCAGCCCCAAGGCCAGTTCTACGTGAAATTCAACGACGCGGCCTGGAACTGCGAAATGGCCGTGGTCTTCTGTGCCGACCCGGCAGCGACCACGCTTCCGGCTGGGAAATACGTCTATGCCGACACGGAGGCTCCCGGCACCATATCCCCAAAGACGTACATCACGATATACAGCCCTTACCTGAGCCTCAAGCCCGCCCCCGGAACCGAAGTGGACGTCAAGCTTGACGGCACGAAATACACGGTCACGATGGACTTCATCTACGACAACGGCCGTTCAGGCACGATGACTTTCTCTGGCGAGATCTCAGAGACCCCGACGTTCACCGAGGCTCCGGCAAACACGCTGAAACGCGCCCCGCTGCCTTATTTCAAACCAAAACGCTAACCAAATCCACAGAAACACCGATATGAAAAAGATATTATTGGCGGCCTGCGTCTTGACCGCCGCCGCTGCAGCATACGCCGCAATACCGTACGAACACTCCGTCCTCGTCAACACGAAATCGGGCGAAAGCGTGGAGCACAAGTTCTCCGAGACTCCCGCTGCGGCATTTGAGGGAGACGACATTGTGTTCTCGGTCAAAGGCGCCAAGGTAAGCTATCCGATAGCCGACGTGCAGAACTTCACGTTCAACAAGACACCGTTGGCGGGCATCGAAGGAATCGAGGCCGGCAAGACATCAGTGGCGTTCGCCGTGGATGCCGGAACGCTCTATGCCGACGGCCTGGCACCGGGCGAGGAACTCGCGGTGTTCTCGGTAGACGGCAAGAAGACAGTTTCGGCGAAGGCCGACGCCGACGGGTCGGTACGCGTGGACATCGGCCATCTCGCTTCCGGCGCATACATAGCCGCTTCTGCACGCAATTCTTTCAAATTCATCAAATGACACATGTAACAATGAAAAAGACCATATTATCAGCAATCGCGTTCACGGCGGTGGCCATAGCCGGGGCGCAGACCACCCACAACCTCATAGTCGAAGACACGGAAGGGAAGAAGACGTCATTCCCGAAGGCCGACGTGGCCGGAATCGTATTCCAGGAAATGCCTGCCTATACGGAGGCCAACACGCTCATCCAGGCCCAATACTCGACCGTCGGCGGCCTCGGCGCGTACGACGTGACGTTTGCCACAGAGACGCCTGACAACGACGGCTACCCGTCGAAAATCGGCGGCATGCAGGTGGCTCTGCGCCTTATGGGCCCGGCAAGCGCCGACCTTTCGCGTGTGTCCCTGCCGACGGGAGTCTATTCCGTGGGTGCGGCCGGAACGCCGTTCACCATAAACGTGGAAAAGTCGGGATGCTACACCCGTAATGCGGAAGGCCCCGACGGAGTGTCGGTGTCGCCTGTGATCGGAGGCACCGTGGACGTGCGCCACGACGGGTCGGCCTACGATATACGCATGGAGCTGGTTACGCTCAGCGGCGAGACGGTCGATGCCTCTTTTGACGGAAAAATAGCGTTCGGAATCGCCGATTCCGAATACTCGCCGTTAACCGAAGACCAGGACATAAGGTTTGAAGGCATGCAGGGCCGGTTCTACGGCAACTGGTATTATCCCTTCTCCGACGACGCGAAGCTCCAGGGATATGCTGGAAAGTTTGACGCCAACAACTCGCTGACCGAAGGCTACTGGCTCGAGCTCGAATTCTTCATGCCCAAGGTGGACGACCCGATGAATCCTTCCGTCAAGATCTTCGACGGCACTTACACGATAGAGAAGCGCAATATGCCGCTCAACAACACTTACCTGCCTTTCACCTTCTCCGCAGGCGCGTTGACCGACTTCATGGGGTCTATGTACAACACGGGGTCGTACGTGATACGCAAAAACGAGGACGGCACGGGACATATAGGCTATCTCGACGGCGGCACGATCACTATAAGCGAAAACGGCAAGAAGATCGTCTTCGACTGCGTTACGGAAAACGGCACCAAGATCACCGGGTCTTTCTCTGGCTCGACACTCATGCAGAACTTCTGCGACAACGCAGAGAAGATGCCGCCGCGCCCGTGGTCTACCGTGGAGTCGGACATCGCTCTCGACTTCACTCCTGAAAATGTCGGGGCGTTCTTCTTCAAGGACAAAGAAATAGTGGAGGGGCTGACCACTTATTCCCTTCAGCTGATGGACTTCTCCGAGAATCCGAAAGGAGACTACGTGATGCTCACGTTCCTCAGCGACGGCCCTGCGCTCGCCGACGGCACCTACGCCGTAGGGAATGAAATGAAGGACAAGACCCTCTTCCCCGGCTGGTACACGTTCGCCGGACAGATGTTCCATTCATGGTACGGCGACCTCGACAGCACCGACTCCGAAGGCTACCAGACCGTATTCGCGCCCTTCAACGGAGGCACCGTGACGGTCTCGACCGCGGATGCCGCTAAAGGCATCAGGAAGATCGTCTTCGACGTAACCGACGACAACGGCCACAAGATAAAGGGCGAGTATACCGGTTTCGTGATAGACTACGACTCTCTTCCGCAGGACGCCCCCAGGAAGGCCATTAAGGGCAGGGTCTCCCGGGCGGGGAAATGACCGCCGCCGCCTCAAAGGCTGCTGAAAACATTCGAGGTTGTGCCGTGAATGAAGGTCTTACGGCACAACCTCTTTTATATGCTTTTATTGCTGTCCGATAAAACTTGAAGATGGCAAAAAGGCATGGCTCGAACGCTGATTTTATGGCGTTCGAGTCATTTCTTTCATTTTACAAGCCCCCCTCAATCAAAAAGCGTTGGTAAC
>CAJSYI010000034.1 GCA_910573745.1 Muribaculaceae bacterium
GGTTTTTAAGCCAAAAATGAAAAATATAAGATTTTGACACCAGAATAACTCGTTGACAGACAGACACAGAATATTACCCGATTCACAATGAACCGGGTAGGGGAAGTCATGCTTTTTATTTTAGTTTAAATGAAAGAGCCGTGGCCGGAAACCGTTTCCACGCCGGCAACTTTCTTGTCGGCTCCCGGACACAGGACATTGCCTTCGGAATCGTAAAGATTGTTGAAGACTATCCTGGGGGCACTGTCGGTATATTCAGTTTTGTCTGCGACAGGAGCGAAGAGCGTGCCGCCCCATATTGAGCCGATTCCCTCTATTGCAGAGTACGGTGCTTCCGGCCCGTAATGCACAAACACCCATCTAATCCTGGTGCCGTTGTCAGAAGGCGTCCCATACAAATGGGAGGCCGACTGGACATGCATATAAGGGTTTCCGAAAAGGTTGTCCCAGTCATGTCCCCTGAAGGCCACAGACTCCACCCCGGCCAGCATTCTGTAGCCGAAATCGTAGAGAAGCGCCTCGCGCTCCTTTTCCCCGGAGTCCTTGTCTTCGGGCAGGAGGATGTAGACCTGCCGGTATTCTTCCCGCATCAGGGCCACGGTCTCTTCCGTGTCGAGGTCGATGAGACGGTGGTATTCGGTGCCGTTCCTTTCAACCGTTCCCTTGAATCCGAAGCGCAGCAGTCTTTCCACATTCCCGACATCGGCCTTCCCGCCGCTGAGATGATACTCCCAGACCTGTCCCTCGCGGATCATCGGAACCGGTTCGTATTGTTCGTACGTTATCGTGCCGTCTGACTCAATGACGCGGTTTAGATCGAAGACGTCTGTATCCCCCGCATAAAAGGGCCTTACACATGAGAATTCGAAAGTTCCGCACATATTGCCCAGACCTTCAACTACCTGAAGTCCATTTTTGAAGGTGCCGGGAACCGGCTCATGCCTGTTGGACGACCAGAACTGGACAATGCGGTCCTTTCCGCCGATGACGACTGTGCCCACGGAGTCAAGCCTCATGGTTCTGCCCCACATAACACCCTCATAGTCCGGGCCGCTGAATGCATCCCTGAAACTTGAATAAAGCGTCAAAGTGTCCCCCGGAGACATACCTATGTCGTAGACGAGAAATTCCCGGTCGGCCTCAAACGGCTCGGCTTCTTTTGCTTCAGGCGTGAAGATGATTTTTCCGGATTCATTGGCCAGACGCCATACTTTCCCGTTTTCTTCACGGAACAGCGTCCCTTCTGACTCCGAGCCTTCGGGTCTTAATCGATGGTATGTCTTTCCGAACTTCTCGACGGTTCCGTCGAACACGCTCCTGATGTACGAATCCGGCTCGTAACCGCTTCGGCTATAAAAGTAGTTTTCCATTACGCGCCCCTCCACGAGCATCGGCTTGTAGTCGCGTGTGCCGAAGTCCCTTTCGGTGAACACCGTGTTTCCGTCGGAATCCGTCACGTTCACGGTATGGTATATCGAAGTGTAGAACCCGGTATTTCTGCATCCCCACTGCGGAGCGTCAAGCCGTCCGTAATCGGGGCCGATGCCTTCGACCACTGTGAACGTATGCTTGTCATTCCACATTTCCGACTCAATCCTCTGCCTTATACGTTTCTGTCCGTGAACTTCAATGGTGTCAACCGACAACACAGTAAGTTTTACGGGACTGCTTAAGCCATGCGTGTTGTCAACAAAACCGAGCGAAATGTATTCTTCCCCCGGTTTCAATCCGAAATCGTAAAGCACCGCTTCCTCGTCTCCGTTGAAATATTCCCGCAAGTACGGTTCGAGGTTACGGTACACTTTGCCGCCTTCCTGGCGCATAAGGGCTGCTTCCTTTCCGCCGCCGTCCCTGAAGACGCAGTATGTCTGCCCGTCCGCCTCCCGCGTGCCGTCAAAATGATAGCCGAAATCGTCGATGCGTTCAATGTGGCCGTAACCGGAGTTTTCAATACAGTAGTTCCATGTCTTCCCTTCGCAGACCGTCAATGGACGTTCCTGCGCCCGTGCGGCGAAAGGCAGCAGGCAGGTTGCCGCAAGTATGATGTTCCGTATATGTATTTTCATTTCGTTTGAGGTTATGGCACCGTCGGCGACAGTTTGCGTTGCCGACGATGCCGGGTTAATTATTGTTTCGTTTTGGTTATGAATATGCCGCCTTTCTCGACCTTGAAGCCGGTGTTCATCCTGCGGGGAATCGGAGCTTGGCGGCCTGTCTGCCGCCAACCTTGAGCGTCGCGATGTATATGCCCGGCACAAGCCCGGAAGCAGAAACGGTGATTGAGCCGTATCCTTCTGCCTGTCCGATTTTCGCGCCGTCAGCAGAGAAGACCTCCAATGTCATCCGGCCTTCTCCTTCAGCCCTCACCACTCCTTCGGCATAGACAAGCCGTGCCGTATCGCTTTCGATGTCTTTTATGTCGTCGGTATCAGGAGCTTTGTTGTTTTCTCCTTTGTAAAGGATGTTGCCGTTTAGGTCGTAGACATTGTTGAGGGCTGTATGTCCGCAATCGCACGACAGGAACGGGCCAAGGTTTATGAAAACCATATCTCCAAGACCCAGGTTTCCCGCGGTATTGCTGTAAGCAAATGCAGGTGCGTATGCGGACTCTTCTTCAATTGGAACAAAGTTCAGAATTCTTGATGCCTCAAACGAGTATTCTATGTCTATGGTGTCAGCAACGAAGGTTTGTCTGGAAATATATCCGTCCGGATACCATGGGAATGACAATGTGTCGCCGGGATGAAGCCCGAAATCGTAGAGGAGGCGTTCTTCGGTGAAGTTTGGTTGCAGCTCGTCATTATTGCCATCTTTGAGTCGCACATAAACTTTACCTGACTTTTCGCGCATCAGCGCGACCAAAGACCGGCTCGTATCTTCCGCGTAGTCGGAATATGTGCCGTCATTATCGTGATGATCTGTCCATAAAGTCTGCCCCGTCTGCATAAGACGGTGGTAATTCTTGCCTTCAAATTCCTCTTTTCCTATGAACTGCCATCGGTAAAGCCTGCAGTGGCCGTACGACATATAGTCGTGGTCGGTCGTGAAGTATTCCCAGACGCGGTCTTCGCGGATGAATGGCAGATAGGACTGGTCCTCGCCGTCTGTGAAATCCTTTTGGCGGAAAACCGCATTTCCGGATTTGTCAGTCACTTCCCTCAGAACGTAGTCTATGTGTTGTCCGTAAGTGGGGCTTCCTGTGATTGCATCTCCGAGCAAAGGCAGGAAAAAGAGGTTTATGCCTGTGCCGATTCCTTCGACAACCGGGATTTCTCCTCGGAAAGGATGTTCAGGACAACTGATGTTCTGCCGAATCAGTCTCTGTCCGTATTTTTCAATCGTGTCAACCGACTCTATCTTCAAATCAGTCAGCTCCAAAGAACCCATATCCCCGGCAACCAATCCACGATAGATGTCTCCGGTTTTTGCGTCGAAATCAAACACAAGAATCTCGTCCCCGATTTCTAAGTCTTTATCATATGCAAATATGTTGTCCTTTATTCGCCCGTCTACAAGAAATATGACTTTCCCCTCCTCCTGTCTCATCCGCAGCAAAGTGTCTGCATCGCTTGAAGGGGTCTTTTCCCGCATAAGCGCGAAATAGTTCTTTCCGTTTATTACCTCATAATCTGTTGAGAAATAAAGGACAGGCCCGATGGTCTCTCCCTGAGGCTCCCCGAAAGAGCCGGCAGAGTGCCTGGCATAATAATGCCAAACCTTGTCCTTTGACACCAAAGGAACGCGTGTTTTCCCTGCATTGGCTTGAAAAGCGCACAGACAGGCAGACAACGCTATTAAAGTGTAAAACGTTTTTTTCATTAGCTTGAGGTTATGGCTTGGTCGGCGACGGTTTATGCGTTACCGACCATGCCGGGTTGGTTATTGTTTCGTTTTTATTGTGAGAGTTCCGCCTTTCTCGATGCTGAATCCGGGGCCGAGGGTCACGGTCTCGCCTTCGACGGCCAACGTGCCGCCGCTTTTGACCGTAGACCCTTCGAGATTGACGTGCTTGTCGCATTTCAGTTCTGCTGTCCCCCCGTCTTCCACTTCAAAAAGCTCGGTGGAGGTTATGCTGTCTATTGCCCTGACTGACAGCACCGCCTGAAGAGCCACCTTGAACTTCGATGCAGCTTCGCCTTCCCACGAACTTCCCAATAAAGCATCCCGTACTATGTAAGACTTTTTGACTCCGGCCAACGTAGCGTTCTGCCCGAAATAGCGTATCATAGGGAGCTTACCGGTCTGCCATACAGATATGGCAAAGTCGCCATCAATAAAACCCGATGCGAACCCTTTTATAGGTCTGCCGGTAAGAAAAGCACTTCTGGTTTCTCCTGTCCCGTTGGAGACACACACTGTGGTTCCGTATGAGGCAGGCCAAAGAATGTTTATGGCTTTGCCACCACACGTATAGCTGAAGTCAAGCGTGTCGGGTTTGCCGAGCCACATCTCGAATTCAGGGTCGCCGATTATATTGTGTGTCAAAAACATATGGTCTCTGTAGCCTTTTTCTTTGAAGTTCATTTTAGAAATACACTCAGCAATACTAATCTTAGGATACATTTGAACAGCTTTATAGAATTGAACTTCCAATTCATCCGACGGTTTTACGTATCCTGATCTGGTATTCCCTAAATATGCAGGGCCACCATAATCTTTACCGCAAGTGAAAGATTCTCCGAGATTCAGCCATTCTGTGTCATGGCTTGACTCCATAATATCGAACGGAGTGTTATCACATGATATGGAATAAACGACTGAGGGAAAATCTTTGTTATTCAAATTATCCAATCCATTGCCATCCTCCTCATTCATTAGCCAGTCCCATATTCCTCCGGGTCGCTCATCACTCCTTTTCGTTACCTTGTCCTCTGAAGTTACATAAAAACTACCATTTGGATTGCTTGATTCGCGGTTTGCTGCTGTAGCAAAGCCAAAAGGATTGCCGTGAGCATGAGGACTGAACAATCCATAGTTTTTGTTTAATTCATCGATAACTTCTTTCCCTGTAGGATGGGTGCCTTCTTCATTGGATTGAATAAGTTTGGTGGTGAATATAGAGCTTAGTGTCTCTCTTGCTTGTTTTGAAGTTTCGATAAGAGAAACATAGCCGGAATTAGGATCTTTGTACTGCTCTAAAAAAAGTGCAGAGGATAAATAATCGTTGTTCCCTCGACCTGGATTTGACTCGTAAAGCTCAAGTTTACGTGTGTAATTTAGAATTTCTTCTTTTTTAGAAGCCAATAATCTACCTATGTAAATCTCGGGATAACCTGCGACTGTAGAATACACATTGTATTCAAAGGTAAAGATTTGTGGAGCAATTCCTCCTGACGTTAAAGTATACTCGGTTGTTAAATCTCCAAAGTATAAATCGGTAGGAGTAAATTCGCCATTTCGGCTATTTGTTGAAGAAAGAGAATGAATAGACCCCCAATAGGCTTTGCGGATGGGCATCGAGGTCTTTGAGTTTCCGACAAGGAGGCAGAAGAACGCGCCGTTGTCCTCGAACTCGTCGTGGAGGTAGGCACGCAGGCTCGCCGCCGAGTCCACAAGCTCCTCCGTCTGCCCGTTGCGGTACGAGCAATGCCCGCCGACCACATAGCGCGGGGTCGCGCAGATGTCCTCGATCGTCTTCACGACCACGCTGTAGCCTTTCTGACGTTTCCAGACCGCGAGGTCGTCCACGGCATCCTTGAGGTTGTCTGGGACGATGATGTAGTAGCGGCGTGAATGTTCGCCTGATCCGGCATCGGGGACGCGCCGGGGCGCGAATTGGGCGACGTTGGCCGTGTTCACCACGAGGTCTTCGATCCTGACGTATTCGGAGGCGCGCGGCGGGAAGATGGGCTTAGAGCTGGTGAGGCCGTCCTCGCCGCAAAGGTCGTAGTCGAGGCGCACGGTGACGCTGCCGTAGGCGGAGGCTGAAAGCGTCGCGTCGTCGTACGACACCGGACGGACGGCAACGGTCACCACGTGGTTGCAGCCGTCGATGAAGCCGTCGTCAACGACCCACGCCTCGGGGGCGAGAGTCCGCACGTATGCGGCGGCCTTGGGGTAGGTGAACTCCGGGGCGGGGCTTCCGTCGGCCTTCTGCGGGACCTGCGCGGGCAGCACCCGCGAACCGAGCGGGAGCGCGGAGGCTCCGGTGGCCGAGACAACCGTGGCGCGGAAGTTGTTGGAATACACCGGGACGAGGAAGCGGAAATGCTCAACGGGGAGCTCGGGGCTTCCTACCTCGGCGGCGGGGTGCATGTCGCCCCACTCCACGGTCCGGAACTCGGTTCCGTCGGGGGCGGTGCGCGTGCCGAGCCTGACAGCCGACGTGTCGTAGGTCCTGACGGCCGTCAGCCGGTCAGCCCGTGCCGCGAACGCCGCAAGCGTCAATGCCAGCGTCAGCAGGAGCGCGCCGGGATATTTTCTTTGTTTTTGTAGCAGTCGTTTCATGCCGGATGGTGTTTAGTCGGTGAGAATCATTCGTTTGGAGTCTATCTCACGGCCGTCGGCGATGAGGGCGTAGATGTACATGCCGGCCGCGAGCGTGGAGCCGTCAACGGTTACGGACGTGCTGCCGCGTCCCTCAACGGCGAGCTTCATCACCTGCTTCCCCTGAAGGTCGTAGATGCGCAGCGAGGCGTCGGCCACGCTCTCCGGAAGCGTGCATTCTATGACGGTGGTCGCCGTGAACGGGTTGGGGCGGTTCTGCGCCAGCGAGGGCCTCACGACCGCCGGGCCGTCGATGCCGGCCTGCCCGCCGTCCTTTCCCGGGGCGCGCTGCGGAGCGTTTTCCCGGGCGGTCAGCGATTCGATGACCGCCTCCTGCTCCTTTATCTTCGCGTCCATCTCCTGAACCGCGCTGACGAGCATCGGGATGAAGCCGATGTAGTCCACCGACAGGTAGCCGTAGGAGTTCTCGCTGACCAGCTCGGGGAACGTCTCCATCACCTCCTGGGCGATGAACCCGTAGCGCAGGCGGTCGTCGGGCGCGGCGTCTGCGCCCTGCGCCTCCTCGCCGGTGCCGGCGAGCGTGTCGGCCGGAATCGGGTAGCCGGCCATCCTGTAGGTCACGGGGTTGAGCGCGTTGAGGCCGGCGAACACGTCGCCCATCCCCGCCACGTCCCGCTTCAGGCGCGCGTCGGAGGTGGTGTTGAACGCGGTCGCGTCCACAGGCACGTTGAACGTGAACTTGCCGGTCCTTGTCCCGTCATGCGTGAAGACGGCGCTGTACCTTCCGGAGAAGCGGATGCCGTTGGCGCCCCTGAGGGCCAGCATGCCGGTGCTGGCCTTTCCCTGCTCGCCTATGTAGACGTCGCTGCCCTGCCCGAAGGTGATGCGGCCGCCGCCGTTGGCGGCATGCCTGCCGAATATGCACAGGTTGGCCGCAGTGTCGATCCGGCTGTCGTTTGTCGAGGGGATGTATATGTCGCCTCCGCCCAGGCCGGGGCTCCCGTTGGCGGTCGTTGACAACGGAGTGAGCGACGACCACTCCTGGAACGTCCCGAGCTGCGTCTGTCCGCTTTTTGAGACGGTGATCTGTGAGGAGGCGGGGACTCCGAAGAGGAGGGCCGCCATAACGAATGGAAGAGTCTTTCTTGTCATGGGTCAGTGGTTTTAAGTCATAAAAAAGTGTCCATTGCCATACGCATTCTCGTCCGCGTATGGTTACGGCGGCAAATGTACGGATAAAAATCCGGAATTCCAAATGTTTTCCGCAAAAAATCCGAAGAAAAACGACGTTGTGGCAAATTGCAAGAAGAAGGTGTGTCCTACATACTGTTGTAACCGCGTTCTGCTTGCATTTTGCCAGCATAGTGTTAAGGACTCAATAAAGGCAGATAAAGGTTTTGAGGAGAGATGTGAACAATGTATCGGGAAAGGGGCCGGATGCTATCTTGGTTTGCCGAAGAAGGCGAAGTGGGCCGGGATGTCGCCGGTGCGCACTTTCCATTTCTGTATGCCTTCGGGAGAATAGCACATCAGCCATCCTGGATTGACGTAATTGCCCGCGTCGGTTACGAACACTTCTTTTGTCAGCGGGTTGACTTTTACGCCGTACGGAATCTTTATGCTCTTTTCCGTGCCGTCGGTTATGAAGTTGTCGCACACCTTTTCCATCAGGCGCGTGTCGATGATGGCGTTGGTTACGTTGTTGTCCATGGTCTGGTAGCTCCATGACGTGGATACTATATATATGGAGTCGCCTACGATGTCCATCGCGCTTACAGGCACGTCGAACTCTTTCTCTATCTGCTCTGTCTTGGGGTTGAAGCAATAAAGCTTGGAATGGTTGTCGTAGTAGTCGCCTCGCGAAGATACCCAAAGACGGCCTTTCGAGTCGGGACGCACCCGGAAAAGGTTCAGTGCCACTTCCACGCGTTTCTCTTCCACAAAACTGTCCAGATCTATGACAGACAGGGTGTTTTCATAGTTGGGCACCATGTATCCTCCGGAATTGGCCACGTATATCTTGCCTCCTGTTATGGCGAGTTCGTCGGGCTGGTAACCCACGATGCATTTGTCCACCACCTGAAGCGTAGCCGTGTCCACTTTGGCCACGTAGCCTTTCTGCGAATAGTCGGGGCGGATTTCCACCGGTCCGGCATAGGAGGTTACGTAGGCATACTTGCCGTGGAACTGTATGAAGCGGCAGTTTGGGATTTCTATCTGGCCGATGCGCCTTGTCGTTTTCGCGTCCATCACTTCAATCTTGTTGCTGCAGTTTATCACGGCATACAGGCGCGAACCGTAGATTTTGAGGTCATTGCCCACGTCGCCGAGTTCTTTGGGCACGTCGGGATTGGCTTCGCCGTAGATGTTGCGCGTATATATGCCGGTCGAATAGTCGAAACGGTCGAGCGTAGACTTGTTGGAACCCATGTTCCCCTCGTTGAGGAGATAGAACCCTTCGATTTCCGAGAACTTTTCCGCCGGGTCGGTTACGTGGTTCGGCTCAGGCGGAAAAATGATGCTTTCCTCCCGGCAGGATGTTGATGACAAGATGATTATGGCCGCAGCGGCGGCTTTTAATACCGGCTTCTTCATAGGTCGAACTGTAGGATGAGTTTGAAATTGGTTCCGGGCATCGGATAGTTGGATATCACTTCGTATTGCTGGTTGAGGAGGTTGTTTATTTCCAGGGTTGCCCGCAGGGAGGATTTACTTATGGGTTGTGTATATGAGAGAGAGAGGTCGTGTGTGTACCATGGCTGCTCGTAGTTGGCCGGTATGTTTGAGCTGTTGTGCCAACGCTCGCCGACGTAGATGAAGCTGTAGTTGAGGTTGAGCCTCCACCAGTAGCCGCCTAAGACAGCAGAGCCGCTGTGTTTGGGTATGTAGGCAATCTGTCCCCGGTAAGTTGCGGCCGCGTCTTTGTCGTCGTATGGGTCGGAATAGTCCATGGCACGCTGGAAAGTGTAGTTCAGGCGGCCGTTGAGCGTGATTCCTTTCGGGAGCGAGAGTTCGGTCGAGGCCGTGAAGTCGAGGCCCCATATGCGCACCTTGCCAATGTTCATCATCATCCATCGGTATTGGCCCGTGCCTTTCGGGACGGCGATGATTTTGTCGGTGATGCGGTTGTGGTACCCGTCGAGCGAAAGATGAAGCGTCCTGAACGCCGACCTCGTGAAGAAGAAGTCGTAGACGGCTCCTATGTTGTATTGACTCACGTATTCCGGTTTGAGTTCGGCATTGCCTATGTCGGTGTAGTATAGGTCGTTGAACGTAGGCATGCGGAAAATCTTCTTGTAGAATGCGCGCAGGTTGAACTGCCGTTGCTCAAAAGGCTGCCAAGAAATGAATACGGCAGGGGTGAACTCGTGGAAATGCTTTCTGCGTGTGCCGAGCTTCTGGGTTCCGGAGATTATGCTGGATCGGTCGAAGACGAACGTCCCGAGGATGCTTCCCTGAGCCTTGAGTCCGTTCCTGCGCCAGGCGGTGGCTACGGAGGTGAGCAGCGTGTGGCGTTGCGGCTCGGCGAAGTTGACAAGAGTGGCGTCGAGGCCGTTCCATTGCCAGTCGGCGGCTGCGGAGACATCCCAGTCGTGCAGGATTTCGTATTTTGCCACGAGCGAGACATACGTCTCGTCTTGCCAGAACTTGTTGTCGATGTACATCAGGGTGGTGTCGGGGTTGAGGTAGCGCATATAGTCGCGGGCGTATTTTGCGTTGGCCATCAATTCCCATTTCCCGTTGATGGTCTTCTGCCAGCTTCCTTGGGCGAAGAAATTGCGGTCCCATTGCCTTTGCGAGTTTTTCCAGACGTTGTTGACTATCGCCCCGGGAATCCCTTTTTCACTGTCGTAATAGTAGAGTTTTGCGTACCAGCGTCCTCCGCTGATTCGTCCGTATATTCCCGCTTCTGCGCGGAAAGCGTGTATGTCGCCGTTTTTGCGTGTCGCGGTCGTGTCCCATGCCACTGTGTGGTCGGGGAAAAGCTTTCTGTATCGGAAGCGGTATCTGCCGGTTGCGTATGTGTATTCCATGTTTGCCGACGCGCTTATCCGGTCTGAGATTCTGTATTCGAACCTTGCCGAAGGATTGGCGAGGCCGAAGCTGCCGGTGCGGAAAGTCAGGTTCAGGTTGTAGCGGCGTCTGTCGCGGAAACGCGGATGCCTGGTGCGGAGATATATCGTTCCTGCCGCGCCGAAATCTTTGGCCGACTGGAAGATGTCGCTTTTCTGTCCGTTGTATAGGGAAATCTCCTCGATGTTGTCGAGAGAGAACTTGCCGAGGTCTATCTGTCCGTTCTGTGCGTTTCCGAGCTGGATTCCGTCGTAGAACACACCCATATGGTTAGTGCCCATAGAGCGTATGTCCACGGTCTTCACGCCGCCCACGCCTCCGTAGTCTTTGATTTGAACCCCGGAGAAATAGCGTATGGCATCGGCAACATTGTGCGAATTCAGTTGTTCGAGGGATTTCCCGTCGAGATGCTGCGCAGGGATAACCTCCTCGTATGGTCGGGTTTTCCCCACCAACATGAAGTCGGGAAGCGTGGTGGTCGTGGAGTCGTTGTCGGCAAAAACAGAGAGGACAGCCGAAGCCAACACGACGCATAATGTCAGGAAGCGGTTCATTATAAGCCTATTGTAACTTTAGATTCCGAAAGTCGCAAGGCAGGAGTTTCCGGCCGGTCTTCTGACTTATCTCCCCTCCGCGTCCGCCTTCCCGGCTATGGATGGCCAGTGGCTTGTGTTTGCGTGGCCGTAAATGGCTACGCACAGGACTCGAAGCATCGGAGAATCACAGCAGCGGCTCTGTCGCGGGATTTTCACCCGGTTCCCGTCGCCGAAACCCTTTTGCGGTGCAAAATTACTATTTTTTGATGAATCGGAGACCCGCAGATGGAAATAAATCGTTAAATTTGTAGTTTAAAACCTACAAAACAATTATGAATACAGAATACTACATCATCGAATCGGGTGAACGCCGCGGCCCGTACATGTTCGATGCCCTTCGCGGCCTTGGCATAACCAAAGATACCCTTGTATGGCGGCAGGGACTTGCCGACTGGACTAAGGCTTCTGAACTCCAGGAGCTTGCGCCGCTGTTTGTGCCGGATATGCCGGGTGTACGGAACAGCTACGGTCAACAGCCATACGGACATTCCGGATATGCCAAGCCGGAATCCGTCCCGCACTTCGATCCGTATAAGCAGCGCACCAATTGGCTGCCTTGGGCGATAGCCGGAACCGTGGTCGGCTTCCTGTTCTCATGCATAGGCGTGATTTTCGGCATCATAGCCATCGTTCAGGCCAATAAGGCAAATGAGGCTTTCGCCATCGGCAACGAAATCGGTGGGGAACAGGCCAACAACACGGCCAAGACGATGACTATAATAGCGTTGGCTTTCGGCGGGGTAGGTCTCATCACCACTGTGATAGGCACCGTAACCGGTCTGTTCAGCACCCTTGCCGCTATTTGACATGAAGGCCGCCGACGAATTCGTTTTCAATCCTGTGCGCCAGTTCCGGGAAATTAAAGGAAATTTACGCCCTTTCCGGCCTTTCACTCGTTGCACAGGCCGCTGTGCGCCTCGTTCCAAGGCCCGGAAAGCCCTGTAAAAATCAGAATAAAAAATTCCAAACACACTCTTAAAATCGGTTGAATCCCTGAAATATTTGAGGCAATGAAGTATTTTGCGATGATAGACGGTGAGCGGCGCGGGCCTTTCGAACTGGCGGAACTTGCCGATGCGGGCGTGCGCCCGGATACTTATGTCTGGTGCAAGACGATGGAAGACTGGCAGCAGGCTCGCGACGTTGCCGACATTTGCCGGCATTTCCGCCAGAGGCTTGCCGGGATTCCGGCTTCTGTGCCTTCGGCGGAAGCCGCAGGCAATGCTCAGGAGAAGACGGTTTCGGAAAGCGAGCAGAATCTTGAAGGGATTCCTGTCCGCTTCAGAAGTATGGTGGAGAAATCGGGAATCGAGCCGGGTACGCCTTTGCCAGATATGACCGACTGTTCCTCGGAACCTAAGTCGCATCTTGTTTTGGCTGTCCTTGTCGCGTTTCTGTGTTTTCCGCTCACAGGCCTTGTGGCGGTCTATTATTCGGTTATGACCCGTAGGCTTTGGAGCGAATCGGAAAAACGCGGTGAGGATGCGGATGCCTGCCGCGACATGGCGCACGACTATTCGCGCCAGACGAAAATGTGGATAGGCATCACCTTTTTCCTCGGACTGATTTTCTACGCCTTTATTGTGCGGTTCTTTATGTGAGTCAGTATTGCTCCTGTTCGGACGGGAAGTCGCCGTGCTTCACATCTTCGATGTAGTGTCCCACGGCATCCGTAATAACCGAATGCAGGTCGGCGTACCGGCGCAGGAATCGAGGCGAGAAGCCCCGGTTCAGTCCGAGCATGTCGTGCATCACAAGCACCTGGCCGTCGCAGCCTCCTCCGGCTCCTATTCCGATTACGGGGATTGTCAGTTCGTCAGCTACGCGTGCGGCAAGCGATGCAGGGACTTTCTCGATCACAATGCCGAAGCATCCGATGTCTTCGAGAAGATGGGCGTCCGCGATGAGTTTTTCTGCTTCGGCATCCTCTTTGGCCCTGACGTTGTAGGTGCCGAACTTGTTGATCGACTGAGGTGTCAGGCCAAGGTGTCCCATCACGGGTATTCCTGCTGAAAGTATGCGTTCGATCGACTCGCGCACTTCCGATCCCCCTTCCATCTTCACCGCCTCCGCATGGCTTTCCTTCATTATCCTTACGGCCGATGCGAGCGCTTCCTTTGAATTGCCCTGGTATGACCCGAAAGGCATGTCCACTATGACGAGGGCGCGGCTGGTGCCTTTTACCACCGACTTGCCATGGTATATCATCTGGTCGAGCGTGATTGGGAGAGTGGTGACGTTGCCTGCCATCACGTTGGAAGCGGAATCCCCCACGAGTATGCAGTCTATCCCTGCCTCGTCGAGGATGCGTGCCGATGTGAAATCGTATGCTGTGAGCATAGATATCTTTTCTCCGCGCTGCTTCATTTCTATGAGCCGCCGCGTCGTGACTTTGCGAGTGTTGTCGGAAGTGTTGGTTGACATGTCTGAGATGGTTTTTCAGGCCGCTAAATTACAAAAAAAATGCGGAAGCGCCGCAATGGGCTTCCGCATTTCATCCTTTTGAGGATGACGGTTTCCGGTCGTGAAGGCCGGAAGCCGTTTCTATCAATCACTTATTCACCACTTTCTTTCCGTTGATTATGTAAATGCCGGGGGCAAGGTCTCCCATTGAGGAGCGTGTCCCCACGCGGATGCCCATAAGCGTATAGACCGCATCGTCTGCCGCGTTGTCGGTTTCGATTGAGCCGATGCCGACGTTGGGGTCTTTTGAGATATTGACGCTGGTGGCCTGCTCTTCCACGGTGAAGACATAGTCGCCTTCGGAATCCTTGGCAAGCTTGCTGCCGCCTACGGACACCTCGATGCCTTCACCTGACACGGCTACCTGGGTTCCCTTGAAGCATTCGAGGCCTGCCCGCCAGTCTGCCACGGTCTTCACAATGTCCTGCGTAACAGTTGCGTCGATGCCGTCTTCAACGGTGAAGGCCACGTTGCACTCCACAGGCTCTTCGGCAAGGAAGATTTTGACCACTCCGTTGTCGGGAATCGTCATGCTGTAGTTGGTTGAGCCGGGATATGCTGGTTCGATGGGTTCCCCGTCAAGGTAAACTATGTTTACGTTGTCCTGGTTGTTGCTGTACCATCCGAAATTGAACGGATTCATACCGTCATAGAATGGAATCTCGTTGTAGCCCGTTTCTATGTCGAAGCGGGTATGGTCTGCCCCTTCGATGCTGAAATAGACGTCGGCTGCTTCTCTCTTGTCGATCCATACCACGGCTTTCTTGTCCATTACAATCTTGCCGGTAACGAATTCTATTACAGTGTTTTCCTTGATTTCGGCCCAGGTTCCGTATGAAAGCGGGGTGCCGTTGATGTTTACTGATGTGATGTAGCATCCGTCGATGGCTTTCCAGCTTACGGTCGGTGAGGCTTCGGAAATCTCAAGATTGTTTTCGCCAGCGGCGAGCGTTATGATGTCGTTCTGGTATTCGTATCCTCGATAGAAGGCTATGTTGGTCGGGTCGTCTATTATGACCTTGAATGGCAGTTTGGCATATGGATGGGCGGCGATTTCAATCTCCATATCGGCCATTACAATGGTCTTATAAGCGTATCCGCCTGTCCAGCTGATGCTTGTCCCATCGATTTTGGCGGAATCGATTTTGTAGTCTGGGTCTGAATTGAAGGAAAGTGTTTGTCCTGCCTTCATTTTGAGGGAAATGCCGTCAAAGTTGTCCACAGCCGTTCCGTCGATGGATACTGCCGAGATTGCGCCTGTGCCGTTCTCGGAGTACTTGAAGCTGACGTTGACGTCTTTGTCGGGGATGACTGCAGTGATGTCTACCACGCAGCCTTCTTCGAGGTGTATCGTGTAGGTGCCGTAGCTGTCTGCGATGTTCACTCCGTCTGCCTTGACTTCATAAAGAGGCTTGTCCGTGGCGGAGGAAATATAAAGGTATTCTTCACCGATGTAGCTGAACGGCACGGTGTTGGCGCCTTTTTTCAGGTTGACTGTCTGGTCCCATCCGGAAAGACGGGCATTGACAAGCGTGGGGTCGTCCACGTTGATTGTGAACTCGCTGTCGCGTTCGTTATCGATGTTGATGACGGCGATTGTGTACACGTTGCCTTCGTCTGACACTCCGGGGTATAGGTTCCATTCGCCGCCGTAGATGCTTTGCGGTATGCCGTTGGCGTTGGTTACGCCGGAGATGTAGTAGGGTGGTACGGGCTTGAACGATACGGCGGAATACGCTTCCACGGAGAAGTCGTTGTCGCCTGCCGTGAGCTGCCTATCAGTGCCGTTGACCGTACATGTCAGCGATGCCGGGTTGCTGACGTTCACTTTGAAGTTGACCGTCTCGGCCAAAGCCGTCATTGAGAACAGCGCGGCCAAGAGCGGGATAAGGAAAAGTCTCAGTTTTTTCATATTTATGTGTGATTTGAGGATGATTTGAAAAGGTGTGGAAAGGGGAAGCCGGCATGCCGGGAGCCGACTGTCGGCTTCCCCTCTTTTTGTTCAATCGGTTTTATTTGACGAGGACTTTCTTGCCGCCTACGATGTAGAGGCCGCGGGAGAGGCCTTCGAGGGCCTGTGAGCGTTCCACCTGTCTTTTGACGATGGTGCCTTGGATGGTGTAGACGTCCACTGGTCCGTCGACGTTTTCAGGCATGTCGTCGGTGATGCCTTCGATTCCATGGGTCCCTTCTCCTACTTTGTACAGAGGAGTGTACATGAAGGCTTTGGGGAATAGCGGGTTGGTCATCACGCACATCACCTTGTCGTCGAACGTGTCGAGGAACGTTGTGATTCCGTCTTTGACGGTGTATTCCTCGTCGGCTATCAGCTCTTCGCCGGAAAGCGTGCCTGATTCAGGGTCATAAACTGCTTGTCCGAGGAACCACCGGTAAGTGGTGTTGTTCTCGCTTATCACGGCCTGCGACGAAAGGTCGAACGACATGAAATCTTCGGAAATCACAGGCTCTATCGGAGCCTGGCTGCCATAGAAGTATACGAGCAGTTTTGGATACTTCGACTGCACCGGGAGGGTGGCGAACGTGAATTTGTTTGCCACGAGGCTGAGAGCACTGATGTTGCGCCCTACCGGCTTGAGGTCGATGGTGCTGAGAAGATTGTTGGCGAGAGAAAGCTGTGTCAGCGCCTTGAGTCCGTTGAGGTCGATCTGTTCGAGTTTGTTGTAGTCGAGCGCCAGCTCCCAAAGGTTCGGATTGTTGAATTTGACCGAAGTGATTTCATTGTGGTTGAGGTAGAGCGATGTCAACGTCTGTAGGCCTGATGCGTCAAATCCGGCAAGCTTGTTGTTGCTGAGGTTTAGCGTCTGCACATCGGGGTACTTCTCGAAGTATGGGTATTCAGTGAGACCGTTCCCTTCCAGGTTGAATTCAGTGAGTGCGGCCTCGGGAAGCTTCATTTTGTCGGGGGTGAGACCGGCATTTCCGATTGCGAGGGCCTTTAGACCTGTGAGAGGAGTCACGTCCACTTCGGCCAAAGGCATGCCGTAGAGCGAGAACACTGTGATGTCGATGGGGTCTTCATAAGTGTACACCTTCACTTCCGCTCCGGCGAAAGTTCGCTGTCCAGGGTAAGATATGTAGGAAGTCTCTACAGGGTAGGGAGTGAATTCTGTGCCGTCGCCACGCCAGTCGATGTAGAGCGAGGTTTTGCGCGAACCGGTAAAAACGACTTCTCCTGTGCCGTCTTCGGTCGTGGTGAATGTGGCCACGACGTTGGTCGGTGCGCCGACTACGTTTACTTCAGTGGTCTTCCATGCATTCTCGCCGTCCAGCTGCGGGAATGCAGGGTTGGTCATTTCGCAATAGACTTTTCCGAGGTCTGTCTTGAGGAACTTGGTGGCTCCGTCTTTGCAGGTCATGTCGACTCCTTCGACGAGCGGCGTGCCGTCTGTGGCCTTCTTCCATACGAAAGTCGTGCCTTTCCCGTCGATGACGCGGTTTTGGTCTGAGATGTTGACCGCAGGCGCGTTGGCGAGGAGTTCCAGCGGTTTCATGGGAGCATACACGTATCCGGATACTTCCGGCATGAGCGGAAGCGTCTGGAGCGTCAGGTTGTTGTCGGATATGTTGAAGCTGCGGAGCCTGTTGAAGCTGTCGAACTTCAGCGCAGAGATGTTGTTGGAGCTGATGTTGATGGAAGAAGCGTCGGCCAGATATGCCAGGTTCAGTTCACCCTCGATCTCGTTTTTGCTCAGGTCGAGCACGTCGAGGTTGTCGAAGTCCTTGAGGTCGTATTCCTTGAGCTTGTTCTCGCTGAGATTTAGCGAGCGCACAGAGCCTCTGGAAAGGATGTAGAAATCAGTGAGCTGGTTCTTGGATGCGTTCACGGTGGTCAGCACGTTTTTCTCGTAGTTTCCGTAGCAGCCCCGGAGATCCATGTTTGTGAGCTTGTTCCCCTGGAGGTTGAGCGATTGCAGGCAGCGGTTGTGGGTAAGGTCTATTGTCTCGATTCCGCACCCCGTTACAGACAGTTCGCGCAGCTCGGTAGCGTGTGTTACGTCGATGTCCTTGAGCGGTGTGGAGGAGATGGAAAATGCAGTCATTACGTCGCCTTCAGGGATGTATATGTCAACCTTGCGGTCACCGCCGCCTGATAACATCAACTGGTAGATGCTGGGGGAGGAAGGTATTCCCTCGGCTTTTGACTGGTAGGTCTTCAGCGTGCCGTCGCCGAAGTCGGCGTAGAATGTCTTCGGGTTTTTGTTGGAAGCTCCTGTCATCCCGACGTAGACCTGGATGCTTCCTTCGTATGAATCGTCGAGGGTGAACGAAACGATTTTGGAAGGCTTGCCGATTTCCGATGCCTCCTTGACCATGAACGGAGTGGTCTGCAGGTCGTATTCGTTTAGGACGCTGTTGTGGTACTGGACATAGACGGAGTCGGCTATGGCCTGGGTGAACTTTATCTTGCCGTCTGCATAAACGTATGCTGAAGGGTCTACTTCCTGAGGCTCGCTGTCGTAGAGTAGGCGGAATACTTTTGCGGTGGTTTCCGTCCCGTCGCGCAGCACGCGCTTCGAGAGGTCTATTTCAGTGTCTTTCGATATCTGCCGGGATCCGACCTGGAGTTCCCTCTGTTTATACCAGTATTCGCTATAAGTCTGTTTCGGGAGCGGAAGGGTCGCAAAGTCCATGTCATTCTTGTTAAGCATCAGCGAGGTTAAGTTCTCGTTTTTGGAGACGTCGAGAGATGTCAGGTTGTTGTCGGTAAGGAAGAGGCTCATGAGGTTGGGGAATCCGCTTATGTCTACGCTCTTGAGTTTGTTCCCGGCCAGATCGAGGACGGCAAGGAGGGGCAGGTTGCCGAGGACCAGGTTTTCCAGATGGTAGCCGGTGTTGATCGTTCCGGAGTAATGTCCCGCGTAGAGGTACAGCAGGTTCTGGTTATTGCTTACGTCAAGGTCCCGGATGCGGGTTTCGGATACATTGAGGCTTGCGAGTTTCAGGTTCTTGCTGACATCGATTTTGGACACGTTGGTCATTTCGAGCGACAGCAAGATGAGTTCCGGGCATCCGGAAGCGTCGATTTGGTATAAGCCGGTGTTGTGGTATGCGTCGAACGTTTTTATATTCGGATAGTCGCTGAGATTGAAATCGGGGTCGAAATTGTCGATGATGTCCACCTCAAGTATTTCCAGACTGGGCTTCGGGGCTCCTATTACGCACGGCGTCTGGGGAGTGAAAGGGTTGTCGCCCAAATAGATTGCATATGCCTTGGTCTGAGGTGTCAGGTCCAGTGATCTGAGCATGTTGTGGCTAAGGTCGATTACCTGCAGGTCTGTGCATTTGCTGATGTCCGCTTGTGTCAGATAGGCTCCGGAAGCCCTGAACAGGCTGAGCTTCGAGGCGTCTCCGTAGATTTTGACTTCCTTCACGGGGCTGCATGCGATGTATGTGCCTTTGATTGAGCCGTCTTCCACTGTCCATGGCTGCACTTCGACTTCCTCTTTGCCGAATCCGAAGTCTATGTCGAAATAGGCTGGTTGGGTGTCCGTGCCCAAGGTGATGCCGAATCCCCCGGCTCCTTCTTTTTGGGCGTCAGAGAACAGGGTGATGATGGGTTCCTCGTCTTCGGCCGCGCGTGCTGAGAACGGGATTCCGGCGGCGACGAGAACCGCGAGGGCAATCATCGATTGAAAAAACTTTTTCATAGGTGTCAGAATTTATGTGGTTATTATTTTACTATTATCCGCGAACTGTGGTGTCCGTTGACGTTGATGATGTAGATTCCGGCGTTCATTCCGGTGAAGTCGAGATCCAGCTCGTCGCCTGCGCCTGAGCGGTGCATGACGAGTCTGCCGTCTGCGGTGTAGACGCGTGCGTCCATTTCGTCTGCGTTGCCTACAAACGCCTTGTAGCGGCGGTCGCCCTCACGTGTGAGGATTAGCCGGTCGTTGTTGGTGTCGGTGGTTATTCCGGGGATTCCGGCCATGCGTATGGCTTCTTTCAGTCCGGCCAAGGCGTTGAACTTTCCTGCGCCCCAGCGTTTCTGCTCTTTTGTGTTGTTCACTTCGTCGTCGCGCACGGCGGTCTTCCTTATGATTTCCTTCACGTCATTGACGTTCAGGTCGGGGTTCGCTTCAAGCCATAGGGCAATAGACCCGGCCACGAACGGCGTTGACATCGAAGTGCCGACCTCTTGCTTCCAATAGTTGACGCGTTTTTCTTCGACGAGCTTTGCCTGGCACATAAAGTTGAGGTATTCCTCACCGTATGCCTGTTCGGCGATTTTGGCGAAAGGATAGCTCACCGACGAGATTATCGCCGCTCCCGGAGCGCACACCAATGGGAGTTCGCGTCCGTCGGAGAGTGTGCCGTAGGAAGAGAATCCGCTTATGCCTCCAACCTTGAATCCGTCGCCTTCATAACGCGACGTGCCGCCGTCGAGGCAGGTCCACTGGTTGCGGGTGTTGTATGAACCGACCACGATTACGTTGTCGGCCACCGCCATGTCGGAGATTGAGCCGTCGGTGGAGCCGTCGGTGAATTCCTCCACGCCGTAATTGTCCATCCATGTGTTCTGTGCGTCGCCGTAGCATTCTATCTTGTGTCCGGGTTTGCCTATGACTTCGAATCCGAGCACGTAATCATCGTCGAGGTTTGTTTCCTTGTTGTTGACCACTCTGTAGTCCACCATCCCGTAATAGCGTCCGGTCTCGGTGTCCACGAGGCGGCCCACGCCTACGAACCCGTCAAAAGCCTTGCAGAATGTGGCGTCGCCCACCACGTCGGTCTCATCCATCTGGTAATCCTTGGAGCTGCAGTAGTATGTGCCGATGTTGTCTCCGATCACAGGCATGCGCTTCGCCACGCGGTAGCCGCGCTTCTTGTTGTAAATCACGGCCTGAAGTTCGAAAGGCGTGTCGTCGTCGGAATATATCGCGATTGAACCCTGTCGGGCGGTGAAGCTTTCCGGTTTTGAGGGGTCGTACTGGTAGCCGTACGGGTATATCATAGTCTTGACGAGGGTGTCCCCTTCGGCGAATGTCTTTTTCAGGGCAATCTTGAGGTCGCCTTCGTTTCCGGCGGATATGCAGATGATTCCCTTTGTGCCGAGCATGTCGAGCACGGTGTTCATCATCGTTCGCTTGTCGTGCGGCCCCTGGTTGCTTCCGAGCGAAAGGTTCCAGACAAGCGGCCATTTGTGTCTGGTGTCGTTTTCACGCATCCATTCGGCGAAGTTGAGGATGTCTTCCATTCCGTATGCTATGAAACCGTCCTGAAGGTCTCCGCACGACACTGCAAGCGATGCCTGCGGCGCAACGCCGTAATATTTGCAGTCTTCCGTGATGTAGGTGGCAGGTTCCCTTACCGTCGGGTCTGCCCATGGCTTGGCCACCGTTACCGGGCCGTCATAGCTTCCAGACATGATTCCGAGCGTGTGGGTGCCGTGGAAAGTTTGTTCAGTGTCGGTGATGAAGTCGCCTATGGTTGTGTAGTTGTAGAAATTGGATACAGGCTGGCCTTGCGTGTTCATTCTCCAGTGCCACAGAGCTTCGATTCTCGATTGTCCGTCTGAATAACGGAAGTTGATGTGGTGAGGGTCAACGCCTTGGTCCACGATGCCCGTGATGACGCCTTTTCCGGTGTATGGCACAGAGAGGCCGGCCTCGCCGCTGCCGTGGTGGATGAGGTCTACACCCTGCTCGGCACGAGCGAGGTCCATGTTTGTGGAGAGTTGGCGTTGCAGCTGCAAGAGCTTCACGCATTCGAGGCCGGCGATGGCTTCTGCTTCGTCCATCCGCACGTTGGCTATCGCTATGTCTCCATAGACGCTCCGTATTTCTATTCCGTTGGCGGAGAGGTCATCTGCGGTGAATCCGTCGGCGATTCTGATGAAGGCTATTGTCGTTTCGGGGATTGCATTGTCCTGGAGTCGGGCAACGGCATCGAAGGCTTGTTTGTCGTTCCTTGGGTTTTCCGAAATCTGGCGCATCATGCGCTTCGCCTTGCTCGATTCAGGCAAGGCTTTCATCAGCTTGTATTGTCTTATCTCTGACAGGCTCCGCAAGTCGAGGCTTTGGGAGAAAGCCGGAGCGGCAGCCATCACAAGCAATGAGAACAGGAGGCTCGGTTGTTTCATGTTATTAATATTGAAGGTTGATATTTAATTATGATAGTTGAATCGTATTGTGTCGCAACCCCTGTGAATGGTAGATTGGGATTCCCGACATGCAAAAGTAATAAGATTTCATTCTATTGCAAAATCTCACAGCACTAAAAACTGGTTATTTCTTATCATAGTTTCATATTTATGGCTTGTTTGGATGGGATAAGTATTCATTTTATGGAAATAAAATACATTTAAAACGTTTGTTTTTGAGTTAAAGTTTGGTATTTGTTCTATATTTGCCTTTAAATAGAAGAATGAAAAATTTCAAGTTAAAAATAGTTAAACGATAAATCCCTCAGAAAGGCGTTCTGCAAAAGACCGGAAAAAGGACGGACATGCCGTCTGGAATGCCCGTCCTTGCTATGGGTGATTGCAGAGTGCCTGATGCCTGTCGGGAATCATTGCTGAAGGAGCGTGTAGGCCCGTATGTATTTGCGTATGGTGGAGATGATTTCACGTGTCTCCTGAAGTGTGTTAAGGTAGACGTATGCCACAGTCATCGTTCCGCTGTCCCCTTCGCGCAGGCCGTCGTAGAGTTTTTGGGAAAGCGCGTCAACGAACGCTTTCAGTTCGTCGCATTGTCGCCGGAGGTTTCCGGCTACTTCGGGGGCTTGCGCAGAAATCATGTCGGCCGTGTTGTTGAACAGGATTGTCATCCGGGTCCGAAGCTCCATGAATCCTGTCCAGTAGTTCTCCGGCAACGGAGTGAAGTTGTTGTCGGTATGTTCCTTGCATGTTTCGTTTATGCGGCGCAGGTTGTAGAGTATGCCCATGCAGCAGGAATTGGCGAGATGGAACGCCGCGCTTTTGGCTATAGCCTCCGGCCGGGACACGAGCCGCAGGCACAGTGTCTCTTTCCTGCGGTCGTTTTTCAGGATGTTCTTGTAAAGGTCTAGGCTTTTCTGTGCTTTGGCGAGCGCGCGGGGGTCTTCGTTGACGAAAGCCTCTGTGATGCCGCGGAACGTCTCGCAGGCGTATGCCATGAATTTCTGCTGGTGTCCGGACATGTAAAGGTTGAGAAGCCCCCACGTCTGCTCCTGGCAGCCGGAGGAAAGTATTGTCTGGAAAAGCGTGTCGCCTTCCTCTTCCTTGCGCCGGTTTCGGAATCGCCGGTTGCTCCTTATGATGATGAATGCCGTGAGCGCGGCGAGGGCGAACATCACCCAGATGCCTCCGAGGTGCATCAGGGCCACTATTATCCCGGCTCCGATGAATGCGGCTCCGGCGGTGAGGAACCATCCTCCGATCACGGAAATCACACCGGTGATCCGGAACACCGCGCTTTCACGGCTCCATGCCCGGTCGGCGAGGGAAGAGCCCATGGCTACCATGAAAGTGACGAACGTGGTGGACAGGGGCAGTTTCATCGAAGTGCCCAAGGCAATCAGCGTCCCTGCGAGGACGAGGTTGACCGAACCGCGTATCAGGTCGAATGCCGCGCCCTGGTCCATTATCGCCTCGTCGGTGTTGAACCGCTTGTCGAACCAGCGGCGCACTCTCGGGGGCGTGATTCGGTCGAAGAAGTTGATGACGTTGAGCGAAAGCCTCACGAGCCGGCGTGCGATTCCTGAAGAACCGAACATTTCCTCGCCTTCGCGGCTGCTTCCCAGCCCTATTTCTGTCTTCGTTACCGCGTGGGCTTTCTTTGACGTGGCCAGTGCGGCCACCATTATCACTCCGGCACCGACGAGGAACCATACCGGGGTCTGCGAAGGCCCGTTTAGCACGCCCATGAGATGGCCTGAAGGGTTGCCCCCTCCGTTGGCGGCATAGTCCTGATAGGCAGCCAGGCCGCTCAGCGGCACTCCGATGAAGTTGACGAGGTCATTGCCCGCGAAAGCCACCGCGAGCGAGAATGTTCCCGTGAGCACTATGATTTTCAACACGTTGGCGCCGAGGGCGTGCAGCCCTTGCATCAGGAGCGTTGACGCGGCGAAGCAGGCCGTGATCAGAAGAAATGTGTTGTCGCTGATCCATGCCTTGACTTCCGGAGTCATGAACACAAGGTCTTTTGTGCCCTTGATGAGAAGGAAATACACAATGGCGGTTATGCATATGCCGCCGAAGATTCCGATTTTCCATTTCATCCGGCTCTTGTAGTTGAAAGTGAATATGGTGCGTGAGATGAACTGCACCAGCGTGCCGAAGACGAAAGCTATGGCCACGGACAGGAAGATTCCGAGTATGACGGAAAAGGCCTTCTCCGTGTTGAGCAGGTCGGCAAGCCCGAGGTCGGTTCCCCCGGCCATCTTTATAAGTGCGACGGCGAATGAGGCTCCGAGCAGCTCGAAGACCATCGACACGGTGGTGGATGTCGGCATCCCCAGCGAGTTGAATATGTCGAGCAGTATGATGTCGGTAACCATCACGGCCATGAATATGCACACAAGGTCGTAGAACGAGAAATGCTCAGGCCTGAATATCCCGTGCCGGGCTATGTCCATCATGCCGTTGCTCATAGCCGCCCCTATGAAGACGCCGATGGAAGCGATTATCAGCACCCGCTTGAAAGATGCGGCGCGTGAGCCGATTGCGGAATTCAGGAAGTTTACCGCGTCGTTGCTCACTCCGACCGAGAGGTCGAACACTGCGAGCATGAACAGGAAGATTATCACACAAAGGAAAAGTGTTTCCATAAATATAAGTTTGGTTTTATGTTTTTACAACGCAAAAGTACCGCCGGAATGTTTCAAAAATGTTACGTTCCGGATAAATGGCGGTTAAATTGCGCTTATGCAGTATGTTGGCGCGTAGGCAAAGTGATCCGGAAAGCGATGCCCCCGTCTTGCTGGTTGCGTGCAGAGATGCTTCCGCCGTGGAAAACGACGGCGTTTTTGACTATTGCGAGTCCGAGTCCGGTTCCTCCGGCCGCCCGGGAGCGTCCTTTGTCGATACGGTAGAAACGCTCGAATATGCGTGGCAGATGCTCTTCCGGTATTCCGCAGCCGTTGTCGGCGACCTCCAGCGTTACTTGTCCGGGCATCGACTGTGTCTCCCTTATGGTTATCTCTGTTCCTCCGGAATAGGATATGGCGTTGGCTATCAGGTTGCGGAATATTGATTCAAGCAAAGCCGGGTTGCCTTCAATCGTGATTCCGTCGCCTACCGAACAGTATATGGCGATGCGTTTTGCATCGGCAGCGGGACGCTGCTCGTCGGCGGCTTCACGGATTGTCGCCGCAAGGTCTATGCCGGTCTTTGAGATTGATGCGGCTCCGTCGTCCATCCTTGTCAGGATTGAGACGTCTTCAAGCAGTCTTGCGAGCCTGTCGGTGTCGGCCATGCATCTTTCGAGGAAATCGCGGCGTTTCTCCTGCGGCATGCCTTCGTGGCAGAGAAGCGTCTCGATGCATATCCTTATCGATGCGACCGGGGTCTTCAGTTCATGGTTGATGTTGTTGGTCAACTGTTTCTTTATTCGCTCCTTCTCTTTCTGTTCGTGCAGCGCGGCGCGGTGCTGGCGGTCGCGTTCGGACGCCGTCTGCTGCAGGCGCGCATAGAGACGCACGATGTTGTGTGATATTTCCCCGAGTTCGTCGTGCGGAAACGGCTCGATGTCGGAGATGCGTTCCCCTCTTTCGGCTTTTTGAGCGAAAAGATTCAGCCGGGAAACGTTCTGCCCGAGCCTGCGGGTGGCGAAGAATCCGAGTATGCACAGGCATGACGCCAATGAAAATGTGAACCACATGAATCCGTAGTCGGCTTGGAGGGATTCTGTCAAAGAGACGGAATAAGGAGCGGCGGTGCGCACGATCACCCCGGTCTTCCCTTTTGTGGCGGAATAGAAGTACGTCTCGCCGGTGCTTTCACTGTGGCGTCGGATGGCGTATCCGCTCCCCGTCTTCATGGCTTTGGCTATCTCCTCGCGGTTGAGGTGGTTCCCTTCCGGCAGCCGGTCAAGGGTGTTGTCGCTTATTACCCGACCGGTGCTGTCGATGATGCTTACCCGCAGCCGGTGCACGTCGCTTACCGAGTTCCTGATTTCTGAAGGATTGCCTCCTTCCTCGATGTCGTTGAGGATTTCTGCATTTATGGTCTGCAGCCGGATGTTGAGCTCCTCTACCTTGAACTGTCGTTCCCTGTTGTACTGGAATATGAGCATCCCGCCTACAAGCAGGACTGAATATCCGAGCAGGTATAGGAAAAGACGGCGGGCGTATGAAGGCGTTTTAACCGATGAAGCCATATCCGAATCCGGAGCGCGTGACTATGTTTTTCCCGTATCTGCCTATCTTTTGCCGTATCCGCGTTATGTTGACGTCTATCACGCGGTCCACTACGATGACCTCGTCGGGCCAGATGCGGGTAAGGATTTCTTCGCGGGAGAATATGCGGCCACGGTTTCGCAAAAGCAGGGAAAGAATCTCGAATTCCTTTCTGGTGAGCCGGACTTCGCTGCCGTCTGCCTCGACGCGTTTCCCCGGCGTATCCACTGACAGGCCTTCGAATGAGATGCGTCCGTACGTGTCGGAAGTGTTGCCGCCTCCTCCCGGGCATCGCCTCAGCACGCTCCTTATCCGAGCCAGGACGTTGCGGAGCGAATAAGGTTTCGTTATGTAGTCGTCGGCTCCGAGGTCGAGGCCCTCTATCATGTCTTCCTCTCCGTCTTTCGCGGTGCAGAAGATGATGGGGATTCGGGCGGTGGCCGCGTTGTTGCGGATTATTCTTGCAAGCTGCACACCGCTGATTTCGCCCATCATTATGTCGAGCAGGATGAGCGAGAACCCCGAAAGGTCGGTGGCGAGGGCCTCTTCCGCGCTGTGGGCCACGGCTGTCTCATAGCCGGCGGCATCCAGGTTGAAGCGCAACGCTTCGCATAGCGTCTCCTCGTCGTCAACGATCAGAATGCGTTCTGCCATATCCTCAGGTACTCTTTTTCAAAATTCGGGGTGAGGAGGCCTTTGCCGATGGCATCATCGATTTCTGCCCTTGTCCAGAAGCGGCCCCCCGCGAGTTCGGGTGAAGGCGACGGCTCGTAGTTGACGGCGGTGAGGAACGGATAGACCAGTTCACGTTCGGTCTCGGACTCGAACTCATAAGCCTCCAAGGGCTCAGGGGTGAATCCCGACAGATTGAGTTCTTCGTAAGCTTCACGTATCAGGGCTTCCCCGACGGTCTCTCCGAAATCCACGTGTCCTCCTACGGCCGTGTCCCATTTGCCCGGCTGTACAGTCTTCCATTCAGGACGCAGCTGCAGATAAATGCGGCCTTCGGAATCGACAACGTGCAGATGCACCACCGGATGGAGTTTCCGGCTTCCGTTGTGGCAACGTGAGCGCGTCTCCTTTCCTATGACGTTTCCTTCGGCATCGACCAACGGAAGCCATTCTTCACGGGTTTCGTTTTTGTCGGTATACATATCGGCATAACGGTGTAGTGTCCGGTTTTAGTGAGTCGCTGGGACAAAATGCACATAAATAACAGATAAAAGACAATGAGGCTTGCATATATTTGATGGAAATTCTCTAACTTTGCAATTGATTCAGTTGCTGGCGCGGGCTGAAAAAGAGGCTCCGGTCCCCGTCTTGCAATTTAGTATTAACAGAAAAGAGCTTCATCGTTTTCATTATGAAAAAAACTTCTACTACAAACGTGTTAAGGCTGTCGCTCGCGGCGTTGGCCATTGCAGGTGTTCAGACGGCACAGGCGGCTTGGGAACAGGTGTGGGCGCATCCTACCACGCAGGCTCATATCATAACGAGCAAAGGCACTTTCCTTATCTCTGACTACGACGACAACCGCAAAGGAGGCATATTCTTCTCCGAAGACAAGGGAAAGACATGGAAGCAGACCGAAGTTAAGGACTTCAACTATCACAAGTTCTATGAGGCCGACGGCTATGTATATGCCTTGGGAACCAGTGCACGCATAGCCCGGAGTTCTGACGATGGCCGCACGTGGGAGATTCTCAACTACTCCAAGACTCTGGAAGGAGTGGTGGACGACAAAGCGCTGCAGTCCCTCGAGACATACTCAATGGTGAAGGCCGGCGATAAGCTTTATATCGCTGATTTTGCCGGAGGCGGAGTCCTTATGTCATCGGACAATGGCGAGACATGGGAACTGACCGACCGTGAATCGTTGTTTATCAACGTCAAAGACGTGGGCATGATGATTGACTCATTCTATAATCTTGAATTCTTCAAGGGACATGTCTATGCTTTCGGTATGCTGAGCGTGCATCGCTACGACCCTTCGGCCGACAGATGGGAGGCTGTCAACATCAATTCCAATTTCATGGCGGTCTCCACCGTGTTTGACGGGTGTATGGTGTGTGGACGTTCCGTCACCAACTTCGATCCGACAGGGGATTATCTGGTATGGACTGAAGACGGATACAACTGGGATGGCATAATGGCTCCAGAAGCCCGTACTGATTATGGCACGAGCCTTAATATCAGGGCTATCCATTCGGATAAGAAGTATATTTACACTGTAGGCCCGGAGGGTTTCATTCCCAATCCCGACGGAGATGTGCCTCCGTTCGTCATGGCTCCTGATTTCTACTATACGTCTGATTTCGGTGATACATGGAATTATGTCGGTGGTCTTCCTGTGGGCACGTATCCCCTTACTTTGACTTCTGACGATGATTACGTCTATACAGCCGTGTATTCCCCCATTCCTTCCAACGAGCAGAGCGGACTGTGGCGTCTGCCGAAGAGCGACATTACGAATGCCGGCATCGAAGCCGTGGAGTCTGGAGCGGAAGCCGAGGTGCGCTTCGCCGACGGAATGCTGGAAGTTTCAGCTGTGGCAGACCGCATCATCGTCTACGGACTTGACGGAAAGCCTGTCAGCATGGCTGAAGGCGTTTCTGTGCTTGATGTCAATTCGCTTGACAAGGGAGTCTATACGTACGAAATCAGAGTTGAAGGAAGACGCATTGCCGGAAAATTCATCATATGATTCTGCATATGAACAGCCTTAGATCTATGCTCATACCGGTTGTCGCGGCCGCATTCTGCGCTTCTGCCGAAACTGGCCGCGATGACTGCATGACTTATTTCAGTTGTGGATTCGAGTCTGGTATGCCGTCTTTGACTGCCGTTTACGACGAAGACGGGCATGAACTGCATTTCACGATGGTCCAGAGCGGTTTTGAGAGCCGCGACAGCTGGAGATGTTTGCGTGAAGAGGGGACAGAGAACTATTTTGCTGCCTCGGCTTCACGTTTCAAGGCTGTGGACGGCAAGTCTCCCGGCCCGGCGTCTGACTGGATGGTGCTGCCGCCGGTATGGATACGCGGCGGGGATGCGACCCTCAATTGGGAGAGCCGCTCGTTCAACGATCAGTCAAGCCGTCCAAGCACGTACAACGTCTATGTGTCCACGTCCGGTCCGGAACCTTCTTCTTTCACTCAGCCTCCGGTGGCAGTGATAAACGAAGACGAGATGGATGAATGGGCCGAACATTCTGCCGACCTCGGTGCTTTTGAGAACCAACGCGTATATATCGCTTTTGTTAACACCAGTTCCGAAGCCGAGATTCTTGGCATCGACAATGTCTCCGTTGAGGGCAGGAAAGGACTGGCGGAAATTGTGGTAACGCCAGGGAAGTATGCCCTGGGGCCTGAACAGGCATTCAAGATAGGCGGCACTCTGACCGCATATTCCGACGTGCCTGTTACGTCGCTCAGTGTAGAGTGTGAAGTGGCCGGCAAAAAATGGAAGGAGGAGTATAAGGATCTTGACCTGAAGCGCTATGAAAGTTTCAGTTTCTCGTTCCCTGAGGAAGTGCAGGCGAATTTCGGTGAGACGGTTCCGTTTAAGGTGATTGCTACTGTCAATTCCACCGTGTTTGATCCGATTGAATGCTCCACTACGGTGCTTTCGTTCCTTCCGTCGCGCAAGGTGGTCATAGAGGAAGCCACCGGAATGTGGTGCCAATATTGCCCTAAGGGCATCTATGCGTTCGATGTGCTTCAGGAGAAATATCCCGACACGTTCATCGGGATTGCCGTTCATATGATGGCGGAGATGGATCCTATGGCCTTGGACAATTATGCCAACCGGACCAACTTCACCGGAGGCGCGCCGAGCGGATGGATTGACCGCAAATGGTACAGTCTGGATCCTGTAGTGCCTGTGTGGGAAGACAGCCGTCGAGTCTATACCACTCTGATGGGTGGCTTCGAGACTCTTTTCCTGCAACGGATGGCCGAACAGCCGCTTGCTGAGGTGTCGCTTGCGGCTTCTGTGCCGAATGCGTCTGAACTTGAGGTGAACGCCACGACCCGTTTCCCGGTCAATTCAGAGAATGCCGACTGCCGCCTTGCCGTTGTCGTGACGGAAGACCATGTCTGGAAGCAAGGCTATTTCCAGTACAATGTCTTCAGCGGAAGCAATGAGACTATAGGAGGCTTCGAGTCGCGCCCGAATATAATAAGGGATGATATGGAGTTCAACCATGTGGCTCGTGTCATTTACGACGACTACAATGGAATACCCCAGTCCCTGCCGTCTTCTATCAAGGCCGGGGAGGAATATGTGTTTTCCCGGAAGTTCAAGTTGCCTGACAGCATCCTTGACTTTGCCAACATCAAAGTGATCGCTATGGTAATCGACAATTCCACCGGCGAGATAATGAACGCGACGTCTGTAAAGCCGGCTCTTGCAGGGGTTGGAGAGACTGTTGCGGAAGGAGGGTGCGTTGTGGAAAGGGCAGGCGATGCCTTGACCGTGAAATCCGGTGATGCCGGAGAGAACATCAGGGTTTCCCTTTATGACGTGGCAGGTCGGCTTGTAGGCGAAGGCTCGGGCCAAGGTGAAGTCGTATTCGATGTTTCCGGTCTGAGGGGAATGTGTGTTCTCCGAACTGAATCGCAGGCTGGAATCCAGGCACGCAAAATAGTCATGTGAACCATCCTTGCTGTAAGTACAGAAGAAGGCCTGCCGGTTGCCGGCAGGCCTTCTTTATGTTTGTCGATTATGTATGCAAGAGGCTATGCTTTACATTTCCATTGTGCGAAACGTTTACGGCGGCGCAGGTATGACATGTCGGCGGCGTGGGTGTAGGCTTCTCGTTCGAACGATATTCTTAACGCGAGTTCGGGATAAGTAATAGTATAAAAAAGTAGAATCAGCAGCTTGAAAAAGTTGCCGATTCTTTTGGTAATATCACTGATATTTAGTAATTTAGAGGAACCAAACAATAAATACGATATCATGATTACCGAGAG
>CAJSYI010000035.1 GCA_910573745.1 Muribaculaceae bacterium
GATTTCGGTCTCCCTTTTTTTGTATTGCTGTCGTTCCCTTTTGAATATCCTTCTGTCGCAGTTCGCTCTTGGGGGCGGACTCGACCGCCCCCGCCGCTCGGGCAGCCCCCTCCGAGGAGAGAGGATTGCTTTTATTCAGCGGTTTGTTGGCAAAATCGTGCGTTTCTATTTGGATTCTTCAAATACCAACGATAAAAACCTCTGTTTCATTCTAAGAGGTTGTCTAAAACAGCCTTATTCATCTCAAAAAACAGGATGCGGAATACATGTCGTTAAAAGCAAAAAAAGTAAAAAAAGTCTTCCGCGAGAAGAGAAAACTTTACCGTGAGGGATTTTTTTACTAATTTTGCACAAAATTCTCATTGGCCGTGCAGGCAGTTTTTTTTGCAGGCTGCAGGCATAGGTCAAGACATTTCCACGGTCTTTGTCTCGACCATACGCCGATGAGATTCCCAAAACCGAAAGGTGATATGCCAAAAAAAAGAATACTATTTGTGAGCCAAGAGATTGCTCCTTACCTTCCCAAAGGTGAGCTTTCCAATCTTGGCCGCGAGTTGCCGCAGGCCATGCAGGCAGCCGGATACGAAGTGAGGACTTTCATGCCTAAATACGGGGCGGTCAACGAACGTCGCAACCAGCTCCATGAAGTGATCCGCCTAAGCGGCCTGAACATCCCCATTTCCGATGCCGACCACCCCCTGATCCTGAAAGTGGCGTCAATGCAACCCTCGCGCATACAGGTCTATTTCGTCGACAACGATGATTATTTCCTGAAGTCTGACGACGATTCCGACGACGTGGGAAGCAACCGGGACGACAATGACGAACGTGCCATATTCTTCGCACGAGGCACGATGGAGACTGTAAAGAAACTGCGCTGGGAACCTGACATAATCCATTGTTCCGGCTGGGTAACGTCTCTCGTCCCCATGTACCTGAGACGGATGTATGCCGACGACCCTTCATTTGCCGACGCAAAGATAGTCTACACCGTCCTTCCCGGAGAAATAACAGGCACTGTAGACCCGGCAATGCTGGAAAAGCTAAAGACAGACGGGATAAGCGACGAAGAAATCCAGAAGTTCGCCCAGCTTGCCTCAGACACCAGACTGATGCACAGGATGGCCTTGAGCTACTGCGATGCAGCCATATTCCGCGTCGAAGAGCCCGACACTGAACTCCTCGAATATGCAAAAAGCCGCGGCATACCGGTACTGACCAAAGAGCTGGTGGCCGGAAACCCTAAGGCATATGCAGAATTTTACAAAACGCTCTTAGAGACTGATTGACGACACGAATGAAGGCAAACAAGAGACTCCTTTACGCAACCTGCACGGCCATATCCCTTCCGATGCTCCTCGCTTCATGTCAGGACGACATAAGCGGCATCGGCGAATCGGTGTCCAGAGGAGAGGTCGTGATCAACATCGACTCTGTGGGCTTCAAGCTCAACGGCAGGTCGGTGGCCGCACCGGTGATTGACTCAAGAAGCACCACAAACATGCTGGGCAGGCTCAGCATACCGGAATACGGAGACCTGCGCTGCAGTTTCGTAAGCCGCCTCATGAGCATCTCGGAACTGAGCATCCCCGACTCCATCACGGCAGACAGCATCAGCCATTTCCGCATGATCCTCAACATCCCGCGCGGCCAGGTAACCGGCGACTCTCTCGCGCCGCAGCGTCTGAAGGTCTATGAACTCACCAAGCAGCTTCCAGACGCAATCAACAACCAGTTCGACCCAACCGGATATTATTCCGAATCATCGCTCCTCGGCACCAGAAGCTACACGGCCTCTGCCGTGGCTTTGGGCGATTCGGCCTACACGAAACTCACTTCCATACCTCTTTCAATAGAAATGCCGCTTGAAAAAGGGAAGAAGGTATTTGAGGAATACCGCAACAACCCTGCCACATTCGCATGGCCAGCGTCGTTCGCGAAATTCTTCCCAGGCATTTATGTCGAAAACGATTTCGGCAAAGGATGCGTGTTCAACATATCAAACGTCAAATTCAACCTCTACTGGAGGAAACGCATCAAGACATCGGCAGTCATCGACAGCGTCACCACACAGGTCGACAAAATCGTAACCGATTCCCTCACGGTATTCGCAACCGCCCCTGAGGTATTGAGCAGCAACAACATCTCACTCACTCCATCGTCGGCCGTAACAGACGCTATTGCGCGCGGCGAAGTGATGATGCAGTCTCCGGCAGGCTACAATGTCGAAATAAACTTCCCGGCACAGGAAATAATCGACGAATACAGCAAGCAGAGCAGCAACCTCTCGATAGTAAACAACCTCACGTTGTCAATCCCGGTCGAGCATACGTCAAACGATATGGGGATAGACCTGCCGCCTTATATGCTTATGGTGAAACGCAGCGAACTTGACGAGTTCTTCGCGAAAAACAAAACACCTGACGACAAGACTTCTTTCTGGGGTGCCTATTCGTCTGCCGAAAAGTCGTATACGTTCACTTCAATGCGCGACTACATAGTGGAGCTGATAAAGGCTGGCGGACAGGTGAAGCCCGAAGACATGGAATTCACACTCGTCCCGGTCAGCATCTCCACCGAGACTTCAAGCTCCGGAAGCGCAACACAGACCTTCGTTACGGCATGCGTCCCCTACCTCGCCCGTCCGACACTGTGCCGTCTGCTGCTCGACAAGGCGAAAATCAAATTCACCTTCTCAAGCGAACAGATATTCTGACCAGAGGCTCCAGACCAAGAGGCTTCCAAAAACCTTTGAACTTTCTATTTTGAACTTCATACAGATGAACATACTCGACGGAAAACAGACCGCTTCGGCCATTAAGGCCGAGATAGCCGAAGAAGTAACGCAGATGATTGAACGCGGCGAACGCGCCCCGCATCTTGTGGCCATACTCGTCGGACACGACGGAGGAAGCGAATCCTACGTGGCAAACAAGGTGAAGGCATGCGAAGCCTGCGGCTTCAACAGCTCATTGCTGAGATTCAATGACGACATCACCGAGCAACAGCTTCTCGACGAGATAAAAAAACTCAACGAGGATGCCGACGTGGACGGATTCATAGTCCAGTTGCCTCTGCCGAAGCACATCAACGAGCAGAAAGTTACCGATGCCATCGATTTCCGTAAGGACGTGGACGGCTTCCATCCGATCAACGTAGGCCGTCTTTCCATCGGCCTGCCTGGTTTCCGAAGCGCGACCCCGGCTGGAATCATGGACCTGATCGAACGCTACGGAATCGAGACCAAAGGTAAACACGCGGTGGTGCTCGGACGCAGCAACATCGTCGGCAAACCCATTGCCACGCTACTTATGCAAAAAGCGCAGCCCGGCGACTGCACCGTTACCGTCTGCCATTCTTCGACACGCAACATAAAGGAAATATGCCGTGAGGCCGACATCATCGTGGCCGCCCTCGGCCGTCCGGGATTCGTGACAGAAGACATGGTGAAGCCCGGAGCCGTGGTAATAGACGTGGGCACAACCCGGGTGCCGGACGCTTCGCGCAAGAGCGGTTTCCGCCTCTGCGGAGACGTTGACTTCGACAACGTAGCCCCGAAGTGCTCCTACATAACCCCGGTTCCCGGAGGCGTAGGCCCGATGACGATATGTTCACTGATGAAGAACACGCTTCTCGCACGCAAAGGAATATTCTGATTTCAAAACTTAATACGGAAGCAATGGCGGCGCAACCACGCACCCATTGCTTCTTTTATAATCATTACTTCACACCTTTTCAAAAAGTGTTTCTCCTTTTCAGCCTCATATCATTCCTCACCGGCGCGGCATCGGCCGGCGATCCGGTAAGCGTCGAGCTGCTTTTCGCAGGCGACGCCATGCAGCATCAGGCCCAGCTCGACCAGGCCAAATCGGCCGGTGGAGGAACCCACGACTATGACGGCTGCTTCAGTCTCATAGCCCCGGAAATCACAAAAGCCGACTACGCCGTGGTGAATCTTGAGGTGCCGCTCGGCGGAGGCCCTGACTACAGCGGATACCCGTGCTTCTCTGCCCCCGACAGCTATGCCGTGGCAATGAAGGATGCAGGGTTCGACATGATGCTTACAGCCAACAACCACTGCCTCGACCGCAGCGACAAAGGGGCACGACGCACTCTGGCCGCGCTCGACTCGCTCGGAATAGACCACATAGGCACATATCACGACAAGGCGCAGCGCGACTCGCTCGTCCCGTTCGTCAAAGACATAAAGGGAATACGTTTCGGTTTCCTCAACTACACATACGGCACCAACGGCATCGAACCAAAGAAAGGCACTGAAGTAGCCCTGATCGACCGTGAAAAGATAGCTGAGGAAATGAAGGCTGCACGCGATGCTGGAGCCGAAATACTCGTCGTGGCAGTTCATTGGGGCGTGGAGTACGTACTCCTCGAAAACTCCATGCAACGCAGTCTTGCCGACTTCCTTGTAGAAAACGGCGCAGACCTGATCATCGGCGGCCATCCCCATGTGATACAGCCTATGAAGGTGGTACGCAACGAAAAGGAGGGCAAAGACGTGCTTGTCGTCTATTCTTTGGGCAACTTCATATCCAACATGAAGACGGTTGACACTCGCGGCGGAGCCTTGGTGCGCGCCAAGGTGGAACGGGGTTCGGACGGAAAGGCACGGTTCACCGGAGCCGACTACGACACCTTCTTCTCGGCCAAACCCACAGGGCCGAAGAGCAATTTCCAAGTGATACCGTCGTGGATGCCCGAAAAGATTCCTGCCGGGCAGATGGAGCATTGGCTGCTCTTCGACCGTAGCGCACAACGCATATTCGACCGGCACAACGAGCGTGTGCCGCGCCGCCACCGATAACATTTGACCGTTTCGGTTGTTATACCAGTAGCCGCAATCAGCAGCATCGCGATTACGGCTACTGATTTTACACAAATATTATTATGGAAAACAAAACCTTAGTCGTGTACTTCGCCCAACGCGGCAACGACATCAAAGGACATTGTCCGAAAATCGCCGCCAAAGCCGCAGACTGCCTGCGAAAAAAAGGCATTGAGGCGGAGACATTCGCAATCACCCCGGCAGAGACATATCCGGAAGACTTCAACGAGATGGAAATGGCCGTCAAGGCCGAACTTGCTTCCCATGCACGCCCGGAGCTAACCTCCAAGCACAGCGGGATGAAACTCGTGAAGGACATCGTGCTTGTAGTACCCAACTGGTGGAACGCGCTTCCACCCGCAGTAAACACATTCCTTGATGGCTACGACTTCAACGAAAAACGTATAATCCCGATTGTCAGCCACGGCGGCGACGGCGGCAAGGACATAGAATGCGAGCTCAGGAAGCTGCTGCCCAAAACACGGGTGATGCCAGTGGTGGAGATTTCCGACAAAGACACCGACGACTGCGACGAAAAGGTAGCCCGCGCCATCGACGAGCTTCTCACCAATAACTGAACACCGGATGCCCTATCTGCATTCGTAAAAAAGGAGATGGGGTGTGTCGTAACAGGCTGCACTGAAAAATCCAATTGGATTTTTCGGCGCAGCCTGTTTTTAGAGCCTGTTTCGATTTTGACGACTTGCCGTGTTCAGACGAGGCGACGGATCCAGCGGTCGCGGTCGCCGGGCAGGAGGTCGATGACAGGAATCTCAATCATAGTGTAGCAGCCCGGACGCTGGCGCATAGCTGCACGAGCTACACAGACAAGAACCTGACCCGTGAGTGCCGGATTGTTTATCTTCATGTCGAACTCGAAAAGCTGGTTCTGGGTCTTTCCGCTCACGCCTTTGCGCACAAGGTTCACCCCATGGCCCATGTCTTTCACATCGTCCACGCTTTCCACCTCGAAGACGTGAGTCTCGTCGGAAGCGAAATAAGGGTCTGCCTTGATGGCAGCCGCCACCTTTTCCAGTTCATATCCCGGAAGGAGTTCCACATACACCATACGGCGATGGATTCCGGTTCCTGTCGGAATCGTCATCGAAAGCGCGGCTTTCACGCCTTCTATGGCCTTGACAGCCACAGTGTGTCCCATACTCATACCGGGACCGAAGTTGGTATATGTCAGCCCCTTCGGCGCGATGGCCTCAAGAAGCGTACGCACTACTGAGTCGCTTCCCGGATCCCACCCGGCGGATATTACAGCCACTTTGCCGTTTTCCTCGGCCACTTTGCCGAGCGACCGGTGCAATTGCGGAATCTGTGAATGTATGTCAAACGAATCCACCGTGTTGATGCCGAGGGCAAGGATTTCACGCGCGTATTCTTCCACCTTTCGGGTAGGAGTGGCAAGTATGGCCACATCCACGTCATTCAATTCGCGTATGTCGGCCACTACGGGTATGTCGGTCGGAATAGATTCTCTTTTCGAGGGGTCGCGGCGCACGACGCCAGCCACTTCAAAGTCGGGTGCCGCCTCAAGCGCCTCAAGAGCGAAATGCCCGATGTTGCCGTATCCAACTACGGCGGCTCTGATTTTCTTCATCTTGATGAATGATCTAACTGTAGAAACTTAATTTGCGTGTTCAGTCCGCAGGCAGCCTGAACGCACAAAGTTACAAAAAAACAATGAAATTACACCATATACGAGACTGAAAAAATGATTATCGGTTTCAGACTCCGGCATTATCGTTTTTTTTTGCTAATTTTGCGGTTTGATAGGCGGGTCATCCCAACGTGATTCCCGTCTCTGTTTCACACTTTGCATAGAATAAGAGCGGGGTCGTGGGTTTTTTATTCAAAATTTCCAAAAGACCTGCTAAAGGCACGCTCCGACGCGTACAAAGACCAAAAACACCCTAAGATTATGATAGACAAAATAAATGCCCTAAAAGCCGAAATCGAGGCACTTACAGCTTCTACTCCTGAAGAAGCCGAACAGCTCCGCATAAAATACCTGAGCAAGAAAGGTGCCGTAAGCCTCCTGCTCAATGACTTCCGCAACGTGCCTGCCGAACAGAAGCGTGAAATCGGACAACTTATCAACGGGCTAAAGACGCTTGCCACTGACAAGATAAACAGCCTCAAGGCACAGGCCGCACAGGCTGGCGAAGCGGCTGAAATGGCGGAAATAGACCTTACCCGCACAGCCACGCGCCTGCCGCTCGGCACGCGCCATCCCCTTTCGCTGGTGAAGAACGAAATAATCGACATCTTCGGACGCATGGGGTTCACCATCGCCGAAGGCCCGGAGATAGAAGACGACTGGCATGTGTTCTCGTCGCTCAACTTCGCGCCAGACCATCCTGCCCGCGACATGCAGGACACCTTCTTCATTTCGCGCAATCCGGTCGATGTGCTTCTCCGCACCCACACATCATCTGTGCAGACCCGCGTCATGGAACACACCCAACCTCCGATCCGCATCGTATGCCCGGGACGCGTCTACCGTAACGAGGCAATATCCGCACGTGCCCATTGCTTCTTCCATCAGGTGGAAGGTCTTTACATAGACCGCAACGTCTCCTTCGCCGACCTCAAACAGGCCCTCCTCTATTTCGCACGCCAGATGTTCGGCCCCGAAACGAAAATCCGTCTGCGTCCGAGCTATTTCCCGTTCACCGAGCCGTCGGCTGAGATGGACATAAGCTGCGACCTTTGCGGCGGCAAGGGATGCGCCTTCTGCAAAGGCACCGGCTGGGTGGAAATACTCGGCTGCGGAATGGTAGACCCCAACGTGCTCGAGGCCTGCGGAATAGACTCAAAGGAATACACCGGCTACGCATTCGGAATGGGAGTGGAACGCATCACCAACCTCAAATACAGGGTGAAAGACCTCCGTATGTTCTCGGAGAACGACATCCGCTTCCTCCGTGAATTCGAAGCGGCGCATTGAGATAGGCTCCGGCTGTAAGCATCCAGGCGTAAGAAAGGAAAATGAGCATATGACAATCAAAGAAAGATACGAAGGGATAATCGGATGGTTTTCGGAAAACATGCCGGAACCAGAGACGGAACTGCATTACGATTCGCCATTCCATCTTCTCCTTGCAGTCATCCTGTCGGCGCAATGCACCGACAAGCGGGTGAATATGGTTACACCCGCGCTCTTTGAAGCCTTCCCCACGCCTGAGGCGTTGGCTTCCGCTTCGGAAGAAGAGGTGTTCCCGTACATAAAAAGCGTAACTTTCCCCAACAACAAGACGAGGCATCTGATACGCGCCGCCCGTGTGCTATGCGAGGAGTTCGGGGGCGAAATGCCTTCCGACATAGACTCGCTCATGAAGCTGCCAGGAGTCGGACGAAAGACGGCAAACGTCATGCTCGCCGTGGTCTGGAACAAGGCCGCAATGGCCGTGGACACCCATGTCTTCCGCGTCAGCAACCGCATCGGCCTAACCATCGGCAGCAAGACCCCGCTCGAGACAGAACGCACGCTCGTCAGGCATTTCCCGGCAGATCTTCTGCCCAAGGCACATCATTGGCTCATACTCCACGGCCGCTACGTATGCACTGCCCGGAAACCCAACTGCGCGGAATGCGGAATCAGGCCCTTCTGCCTCGAATGGGTGAAAAGAGAAAAAAACGAAGGATAAGGTGCAACAACAGGCCGCCTGACACGTCATGATGTTATCCCGACCATATAGCGGCACAGCTCTCCACGGCCCGGCGGGCAAGATTGCACGATGACTGAAAGGCAATTCAACACTCTCACCGGGCCACTGCACCGAAAGATGTATGCGTGCGCGATGATGCTGCTCCGCGATGAAGACGAGGCAGCGGATTGTGTGCAGGATGCGCTGATTCGCCTTTGGGAGTCGCGGTCGAGGCTCGCGGAAATCGAGAAGCCGGAAGCCTACTGCCTCACGGCAGTGAAGCGTCAGGCCCTCGACGCAATCCGACGGCGCGGACGGATGCAGGAGTCGAACGTGGACATTTCCAACATAGACCTGCCCGGCTCATTGACCCCTCATGACGAGGCCGTGGCACGCGACGACCTCCGGCTTGCCTGCCAGCTCATCGGCCAACTGGCTCCGCGCCAACGGGAAGTTGTGGAACTAAGCGCATTGAGCGGGTACGACAACGCAGAGATAGCCGCCGCAACAGGCATAAGCGACGAGAACATACGCGTATTGCTTTCGCGAGGACGTTCGCGGCTGCGCGAATTGTTCAGAAAAAACAGAAACAGATGAATCAGGACAACCAAAATACCAGCATCGCCCGGACTGCCGAGCTTCTGCAACGCTATTTCGCCGCCGACATCTCCCCTCGGGAATCGGAGGAGCTGGCGGCCGCCGCGGACGCACACTTCAAATGTCCGGACTCTTCATTGCCGCCGGAACTTGATTCAGACCTCAGGCTCGTGGCCGCCATAAGGAACCTTGACCCGGAAAAGGCATGGGGAGGCATTCCTGAAACCGCAGTGCCGGATAAGTTTGAAGAAAGATGGAACCGCGCAGTGCACAAAGCAGCCACTAAACGTAAGATTCCATCGCTTTCCGGCTTACGAAGACACCGGTATGCAGTCGCAGCCTCAGTGGCAGTCGCCCTTCTTTCGACCGCCACCTGGCGTTTCACATCAATGCCAGACACACATCTGGACATAAACACCCGTCAAGAACAGACCTTGATTCTCGCCAAGGCCGAACCAAAGGTAACCGCCGAAGCCTCCGGTCAAAAAGAACCATCGGAAAAAAGAGCATCCGTACACAACGGCATTCCGGAGCAGACCGCCGCAACAGTGGAAACAAAACATACGCCAACCGGAAACGTCCATACCGGGGACATTGAATATTCACATCCGGAAAGCACCGAAGAAACAGACCTCGAAGAGCTTTCCTCAGAACCGGTGTTCCTTCCGGCGGTCGCATCACTTCCCGCCGACAGGGGAGACGATTCATATCTGCTCACATCTCACGCCTTAGGCAACACGACAAGTTCAATCGACGGCATTTATGACGAGGCCGAGCAAAGCATGGCCCGAGTGGCCCTTTCGCTCGAAAGCATATTCGACGGACTCGGCCTGTCAGACACCGACCGCAACACAGAACCAAAAACCTCACCGATATGAAAAAGTGGATCATAACAGTCATTCTTGCCATAGCCACGGCATTGTCTTCACTTGCCAAGGAAAAGGCATACTTCAAGGAAATCTCCACGCTTCCCGCAGTGAACTACACGTACATATCCCCGTCCATGCTGTCATCCATGGGCGACCGTTCCATAAACACAAAGGCATTTTCAATCAGCGCAACCCAGCTGCATTCAGTGGAGATAGTGCAGACTTTCGGAGCCGAACAGTCGGCGCAGAAAGCACTTGAGACAGTAAAAAAAGTCATCAAGAAGGAAAAATTGCAGACTTTGGCCACCAAATCCGCTCCAGACGGCTCGACCATGACCATAATGGGCAAACCCGGCAAAGAAAAAAACACCGTAACCCAGCTTCTGCACATAGAGAGCTTAAAAGGAGGCTCCACGGCAGTAACCTACATCACAGGCAACATCACACTCAACTATTCCGATTTCAATTATTGAGATTTTTTTCGTACTTTTGCGTATTGAAAATCCCAGAGTGTGTTTGGAATGTTTCTTCAGCTTTTATGGAGGATTTCGGGACGGATCCGCACATACGGATTATTGAGTGCAACTGCCTGCCAGACAGAGGCACGGCGTGAATACGCTCAAAAGACCGTAAAGGCAAACCCAAGGCACATCTCTGTAAAAATGTCTGGAAATCAGAATTAAACGAATCCGAACACACTCTCGAACGATGAAGTTCTCCGAAATCAGATGGCATAAACCGACAACCGACGCGCTCCGACGGATGGCCGACACCGGACGCATCCCGCACGCGCTTCTGCTGTCCGGACAACCCGGCATCGGGAAGATGCTTGTGGCCAGGGCTTTCGCGCAGTATGTGCATTGCACCGACCGCCAAGGAGGCGAAGCATGCGGGAAATGCCCCGACTGCCTGCAGCATCAGAGCATGAACCATCCCGACATGCACTTCGTGTATCCGGTATTCAAGAAGGATTCCGGCAGGACTGCAATAGCCACCGACTTTTTTGAGAACTGGAAGGCGTTCATCGCGGAAAACCCGTATATGGAGCCTGAAAAATGGCCGGAGGCCCTCGGAGCCGACAACAAGCAACCAATAATATACAAGGACGAAAGCGCGGAAATACTTCGCGTGGCGAGCATGTCGGCATTCTCGTCAGACAAGAAGATATTCGTCATCTGGCAACCGGAGAAGATGAACCAGGAAGCGGCCAACAAGCTCCTGAAGATACTTGAAGAGCCTTTCGCCGACACGATATTCATCCTGGTAAGCAACGCCCCCTCTCTCATCCTGCCCACCATTTTCTCGCGGACGGCGAGAATCAACATGCATCGGCCTTCCGACTCCGAAATCTCAGTTTTCCTCCAGGAAAAAGGGTTCTCGGAAGCCGACGCTGAATATGCGGCCCATCTGTCGGAGGGCAACGTGGCACGCGCCCTCGGCAACGGAGGCGGCCGCGAAGAGGAACAGGAGTTCGGTGAAATCTTCCGCGACATGATGCGAAAGGCATACGTGCGGGACGCAGCTTCCCTGAAAGCATCCACCGAAACCATCGCCGCAATGAAGCGCGAGAAATCCCGACGTTTCCTCTCCTACTCGGCCAGGATGATACGCGAAAACTTCATCTACAACTTCGGCATAAGCAGCCTAAACAGGATGACACCCGAAGAGGAAACCTTCAGCAGCCGGTTCGCACCGTTCATCCACACAGGCAATGTGGGGCGCATGGAGCGTGAGTTCTCACGTGCAGAAACCGACATAGCCCGCAATGCCAATGCCAAGATAGTTCTCTTCGACCTCGCAATAAAGCTGATGGGGTTCCTCAGGATAAAAACATGACAACGACTCAACAAAATTTAAGGAAGAAAAATATGAAACCAACCCTGTTCATACTCGCCGCCGGCATGGGTAGCCGCTACGGCGGCCTCAAGCAGCTCGACGGCGTAGGCCCGGGCGGCGAAACCATAATGGACTATTCGGTCTATGACGCACTGCGCGCCGGATTCGGAAAGATAGTGTTTGTAATCCGCCACGACTTCGAGGAAGAATTCCGCGAGAAGGTCATTTCCAAATACGAAGGGCACGTCCCTGTGGAAGTCGTGTTCCAAGACATCAACAGCCTTCCCGAAGGCTTCACTCCCGACCCTGAACGAACCAAGCCCTGGGGCACAGGACACGCCGTGCTGATGGGCAAGGACGTGATAAAAGAACCTTTCGCAGTGATAAACGCCGACGACTACTACGGCGACGAAAGCTTCCGCATACTCGCCGACTGCCTCCGGAACGCAGACGGCAAAAAAGGTGAATACTGCATGGTAGGCTTCAGAATCGAGAACACCCTGAGCGAAAACGGAGGCGTAAGCCGAGGCTTCTGCCAGGTCTCTCCCGAAGGAAACCTCACCGACGTTACAGAATGCCACGGAATCCAACGCAAAGACGGCAGGCTCGTGCAGACACTTGCCGACGGCACTGAAGCCCCGTTCCCGGAAGGAGCAAACGTCTCGATGAACATGTGGGGATTCACCCCCGACTATTTCGGCTATTCAGAAAAGGCGTTCGTGGAATTCCTAAAGAAACACAGCGGCGAACTGAAAAGCGAGTTCTACATCCCCACCGTGGTGAATGACCTCATCAAAAACGGGGAAATCACACTTAAGGTGAAGGAGACGCCCTCGAAATGGTTCGGCGTAACTTATGCCGCCGACCGCCAAGCCACCGTGGCACAGTTCCGCAAGCTCGTGGAAGAAGGCCTTTATCCCGAAAAACTTTTCTAAGCGAAAACCGATATGGGACAAAAGATTCTCGTAACAGGGGGAACGGGCTACATCGGCAGCCACACAGTGGTGGAACTCCAGCAGGCCGGATATGAAGTGGTCATAATCGACAACCTTTCCAACTCCAACGACGGCGTGCTCGACGGCATCGAAGCGATAACAGGCATCCGTCCGGCATTCGTCGAAGGAGACTGCACCGACATCGAAACGCTCCGCAGACTGTTTGCCGACCACAAAGGCATAAAAGGAATCATAAACTTCGCGGCTTCCAAGGCCGTCGGCGAATCAGTGCAGAAACCGCTCCTGTATTACAGGAACAACCTCAACACGCTCATAAATCTCCTCGAACTCATGCCTGAGTACGGAGTGGAAGGAATCGTGTTCTCCTCCTCATGCACTGTCTACGGTGAGCCTGACCGCAATCCTATCGACGAGACCGCACCGATAAAACCGGCGACATCCCCTTATGGAAACACCAAGCAGATTTCGGAAGAAATAATCACCGACTACGTGGCATCAGGCGCGCCCATAAAGAGCATAATACTGCGTTATTTCAACCCGATTGGCGCACACTCATCGGCCCTGATCGGCGAACTGCCCAACGGCGTACCCAACAACCTCGTGCCATATCTGACCCAGACCGCCGCAGGAATACGCAAGGAGCTGACAGTCTTCGGCGACGACTACGACACGCCCGACGGCTCGTGCATACGAGACTACATCGATGTCGTAGACCTCGCAAAGGCCCACGTAACGGCCATGAAACGCATGCTTTCAGAAACAGGCACGGACAGCATCGAGGTTTTCAACCTCGGCACAGGACGCGGCCTCTCAGTACTTGAACTGATAAGCGCGTTTGAAAGCGCGACAGACGTGAAAGTCCCGCTCCGCATCGGGCCGCGCCGCGCCGGCGACATAGAAAAGATATGGGCCGCTCCCGCAAAAGCCAACGAAACGCTCGGATGGAAAGCCATGGTGCCGATAAAGGAGACCATGCGCAACGCCTGGGCCTGGCAATGCCGCATCAGCGGCAAATGAACACCGGTTTGCCGGGATTTTCAGGTTTCCCGACCCCCATCACCGGTTTTTAAACAGAAATAACGGCGGAAATTTGGGCAATTGAGAAAAAATGCCTAACTTTGCGCCGTTAAAATCAGCCGCAATAGCTCAGTTGGTAGAGCATTTCATTCGTAACGAAAAGGTCGTGGGTTCGAGTCCCACTCGCGGCTCCAATATAGCAAGCTGGGAATCAATCAAACACAAAGATTGGTTTCCAGTTTCTTTTTTATTGATTTATATTGCTGTCCGATAAAACTCGGACAGCAATAATTGATTTGCAGGGTCATAGACATGTAGGGACGCTGAATGCAGCGACCTCCCTAAAGAAAAAGCGTTCATTTACTTAATGACGCTTTAATCCATAGAGTTTATCCGCAGATTACAGCGGCTGCAGCCATATATGTTATCGGGAATGTGTTAGTCTGGAACAGTGTTAATCCTGAATACTGTTATTACAAATCGACTGCAAAAACTCAGTCGAAGGTATAGTCTATGCAGGCGCGGGATTCACGCAGCGGCGCGATGATGCCTGCAGCGGCCACGTGCGCCGGATGCTTGGCATAAACCTCCACGTCGGCCATCGTCGGCACCACGGCGGTCAAGACAACGTCCCAGTCTTCTGCCGGATTCTCGTTGATGCCTACTTCCATCGACTTCAACACTTCAATCTGCGACGGAAGGGACATCAGAGCCTCCGCAAACTTTTCTGCGGCTTCGCGGCGTTCCTTGTCAGTGCCTCGAAGCTTGAATGACACTATATGCTTTACCATAAGGATTTAATTTAGAAATGTATGTCTCAGCATCCGTAGAGGCGCAGACGGGTCGCAGCCACCTTTTCGTCGGTGATGTAATCGTCATAATCCATTATCTTGTCTATTATCCCGTTTGGCGTCAGTTCAATGATGCGGTTGCAGACAGTCTGGATGAACTCGTGGTCATGGCTCGACATGAGAACCACACCCTTGAAGTTCTGAAGCGTGTTGTTGAACGCCTGAATAGACTCAAGGTCAAGATGGTTGGTCGGCGAGTCAAGAACGAGCGTATTCGCATCCGTGAGCATCATGCGCGAAATCATGCAACGTATCTTCTCGCCGCCGGAAAGCACCGAAGCCTTTTTCAGCACGTCCTCGCCGCTGAACAGCATCTTGCCAAGGAAGCCCTTCAGATAAATCTCCGAAGAGTCCGAGGAGTACTGGCAGAGCCAGTCCACGAGATTCAGATCCGTGTTGAAGAACGGGCTGTTGTCGAGCGGCAGATACGCGTTTGTGATGGTCTGCCCCCATTCGTAATCACCGGCATCCGCCTTGCGGTTGCCCATGATTATCTCAAAGAGCGCGGTCATGGCACGCGGGTCGCGGCTCAGGAAAGCCACCTTGTCGCCCTTCTCTATCTGGAAGTTGACATCGTCGAAAAGCACGTCGCCGTCCACGGAAGACTTAAGGCCTTTGACCTCAAGAATCTTGTTGCCCACCTCACGCGAAGGCGTGAATATTATGCCCGGATAGCGTCGGCTCGAAGGCTGTATGTCCTCCACATTGAGCTTTTCGAGCATCTTCTTGCGCGACGTGGTCTGTTTGCTCTTTGCCACGTTTGCGCTGAACCGGCGGATGAACTCCAGAAGCTCCTTGCGCTTCTCCTCAGCCTTCTTGTTGGCCGCCTGCTGCTGGCGCAGAGCCAGCTGCGAAGACTGGTACCAGAAACTGTAGTTGCCGGCGAAAAGGGAAATCTTGTTGTAGTCTATGTCGAGCGTGTGGGTGCTGACTGCATCGAGGAAGTGGCGGTCGTGGCTCACGACAAGCACAGTGTTCTCGAAATTGGCGAGATAGTTTTCAAGCCAGGCCACGGTCTCAAGGTCAAGGTCGTTGGTAGGCTCGTCGAGAAGCAGGTTGTCGGGATTGCCGAAAAGGGCCTTGGCAAGCAACACGCGCACCTTTTCCTTGGCCGACATGTCCTTCATCAGCGTATTGTGTTTCTCCTCCTTTATGCCAAGGCCGCTGAGAAGCGCCGCCGCGTCGCTCTCGGCGTTCCAGCCTTCAAGCTCGGCAAACTTCTCCTCAAGCTCGGCGGCACGTATGCCGTCCTCGTCGGAGAAATCCGGTTTTGCGTAAATCGCGTCCTTCTCCTGCATTATGTCCCAAAGCACCGTATGGCCGCGAAGGACGGTCTCAATCACCGGGCATTCGTCAAACTCGAAGTGGTCCTGGCTGAGCACCGACAGACGTTCGCCCGGCCCGAACGTAACCGTGCCGTGGGTCGGCGAGAGCTGACCCGACAGTATGCGCATAAGGGTGGACTTGCCCGCACCGTTGGCACCGATTATACCGTAGCAATTGCCTTGGGTGAAGGTAAGGTTCACGTCCTGGAAAAGAGGTTTCTTGCCGAACTGTATGGCAAGATTGTTGACTTGTATCATAGTTTGGTCTGCTTCTTCTGAAAAACGGTGCAAAATTACGCAAATTTGGCAACTCGACCAAATTTCACTAATTTTGCAGTTTGAAAACCATACAGGGAACATGATCACCGCTTCCGTCAAAAAGAGAGAAAACATAGCCGAGTATCTGCTATATATGTGGCAGATAGAGGACATCATACGCGCATACGGGCTGGACTCCGACCGCATACAGTCGGAAATAATAGACCGTTACTCAGGCCTTTCCGACACACAGAAGAAGGAAATGCGCGAATGGTACGAGTCGCTGATCGACATGATGCGACGTGAAGACGCGGAGAAATCCGGACACATACAGCTCAACAAAAACGTGATAATAGCCCTCGACGACCTTCATCGGCGACTCATGGCAAGCCCGAAATACGCGGCCTACAACGCGGAATTCTACAAGACACTGCCTTATATAGTGGAAATACGGGCAAAAGCCGGCGAGAACAAGGCCGATGAAATAGAGACATGCTTCAATGCCCTCTACGGACTTATGCTCCTGCGTCTCCAGAGAAAAGAGGTTTCCCCCGAAACGGAAGCTGCGGCAAAACAGATCTCCAAATTCCTCGCGATGCTCGCGGCTTATTACAAACAGGACTTCAACAACGAACTTGAACTCTGAACAAATGCAACTGAACTCATGAAAAAGATACTCATAACCGGCGCCAACGGGCAATTGGGAAAAAGCCTTGAAAGAATACTGGCCACGCGTCCCGACATAGAAACCACGTTTACCGACGTGGAAAACCTTGACCTGACCGACCGCGAAGCCGTGGAAAACGCGATAACCACAGGAGGCCACGACTTCATAATCAACTGCGCCGCATACACTGCGGTAGACCGCGCGGAGAGCGAAGAGGTGGCCGCAGCAAGAATCAACACCGAGGCCGTCGGCAACATCGCACGCGCCGCACGCGCCGCAAGAGTAAAGGTGATACACGTCTCGACCGACTACGTATTCTCCGGAAACCATCACAGGCCTTACGACGAGCTTGACGAGCCGTACCCGACTTCGGTCTATGGACGCACAAAACTCGAAGGCGAAGGGATGCTCACCTCTTTCTGCCCCGATGCCGTGATAATACGCACGGCCTGGCTTTATTCCGAATACGGCAACAATTTCGTGAAGACCATCCTCAAAAAGGGGAAAGAGCTCGGCTCGCTCACGGTGGTCTGCGACCAAATCGGCACACCGACTTATGCCGGCGACCTCGCCGAAGCGATAACCGCAATCCTGGATTCCGACAACTGGACGCCTGGCGTATACCATTTCACCGACGAAGGCGTGGCTTCATGGTATGACTTCGCAATCGAAATACTCAACCTCGGCGGCGAGCCGCAGGTGAAAGTCTCGCCCTGCGCAACGAAGGACTATCCGACCCCCGCCACCCGTCCGAGCTATTCCGTGCTTGACAAGACCAAAATCAAACGCACTTTCGGAATCTCCATTCCCTATTGGAAAGACTCACTCCGTAAATGCATCTCAAGGCTTTAAGTCCTTAAGATCCAACTTCCACCTCTATGAGCGACGAACTTAACAGAGAGATACAACGCAGGCGCACCTTCGCCATCATATCACACCCCGACGCGGGCAAGACCACGCTCACCGAGAAGCTCCTTCTTTTCGGTGGCGCAATCCATGTGGCCGGGGCCGTGAAAAGCAACAAGATAAAGAAAACCGCCACTTCCGACTGGATGGACATCGAGAAGCAGCGCGGAATATCCGTGGCCACCTCCGTAATGGGGTTCAACTACGGTGATTACAAGATAAACATCCTCGACACCCCCGGCCACCAGGACTTTGCCGAAGACACCTTCCGCACACTCACGGCCGTGGACTCGGTGATAATCGTCGTGGACGTGGCAAAAGGCGTCGAGACTCAGACGCGCCGCCTGATGGAGGTGTGCCGGATGCGCAGCACCCCGGTGATAATCTTCGTGAACAAGCTCGACCGCGAAGGGCGCGACCCGTTCGACATCCTCGACGAACTCGAGCAGGAACTCAAGATCAGCGTCCGACCGCTGTCATGGCCGATCAACATGGGGGCGAAGTTCAAGGGAGTCTACAACATATACGAACACGGGCTCGACCTCTTCACCCCTTCGAAGCAGACCGTGTCGGAACGCGTTGAGATAGCCGATGTGTCGTCCCCGCAGGTGGATGAGCTTGTAGGGAAAGCCGACGCAGACAAGCTCCGCGAAGACCTCGAACTGATTGAGGGCGTATATCCCGACTTCGACAAAGAGGCATATCTGCACGGAGAAATCGCACCGGTGTTCTTCGGCTCCGCGCTCAACACGTTCGGCGTGAAGGAGCTTCTCGACTGTTTCGTGGAAATCGCCCCGTCGCCGCGCCCGATTCAGGCCGTGGAGCGCGAAGTGCGGCCCGAAGAGGAAGCGTTCAGCGGATTCGTGTTCAAAATCCACGCCAATATGGATCCCAACCACCGCTCCTGCATAGCATTCGTCAAGGTGTGTTCAGGCAAGTTCGAGCGCAATGTCAACTACAAGCACATACGCCAAGGGAAGATGATGCGTTTCGCCGCCCCGACGGCTTTCATGGCACAAAAGAAAAACATAGTGGACGAAGCCTTCCCGGGCGACATCGTCGGCATACCCGACACCGGCAACTTCAAGATCGGCGACACTCTCACCGGAGGCGAGGAAATACACTTCAAGGGCCTCCCATCGTTCTCGCCCGAAATGTTCAAATACATCGAGAACGCCGATCCGATGAAAGCCAAGCAGCTCGACAAAGGCATACACCAGCTTATGGACGAAGGCGTGGCGCAGCTCTTCACCAACCAGTTCAACGGACGCAAAATCATCGGCACCGTCGGCCAGCTCCAGTTCGAGGTGATACAATACCGTCTTCTGCACGAATACGGCGCGCAATGCCGGTGGGAGCCGATAAGCCTCTACAAGGCATGCTGGATCGAGAGCGACGACCCGGAAGCTCTCGCAGCCTTCAAGAAGCGCAAACACCAGTTCATGGCTACCGACAAGGACGGCCGCGACGTGTTCCTCGCCGACAGCAACTATGTCCTGCAGATGGCGCAGAGCGACTTCCCCAAGATACGCTTCCACTTCTCCTCCGAGCTCGGAAGCTGACTCCGCCCGGACACATATATGCAGATATACGGAAAACAGCCAGTTGAACACGTTTACCGGACACCAATAATAGTTAATGCAAAACCACTGGCGGCCATGAATAAAAAAAGTTTGTGCCGGGGATTGCTCCGGTAATCCCCGACACAAAATAGAAGCCGTTGCCGCGTGGCGACAGACAGGAATAAGCTACCTCACCAGAATCTTTGCATTCTTTCCAGAGGCACTGACGATGTAGATTCCTGACGGCACTTCCAGACTCATGCTGTCCGAGCCGCATACAGAACCGTATATCACACGGCCTGATACGTCTGCTACCGTCAAATATGATCCGGAACATCCCGAGATAATCATCATGTCCTCTACAGCCCTGACTGACAGGCCGCCAGACCCTTCAACCATCAGGCCGACACCAGCCGTACCGCTCAGCGAGACGTTGTCGAGCATAAGGAGCTCGTCGTAGGCGCTTGTGTATCCGTCGAAACCGATGCGGATATTGTTGCTTCCGTTGAATTGCGACAGGTCGACTGAACAAGCCTTCCAATTCCTGTCAGCACCGGTAAACGAATAATCCTCGTCATTCGTGAGATAAACGAACTCGCCGTCGTCAGCGCTCACGCATACACGCAAAAGAGCAGGATGTGTATGCGAGACATTTTCGGAATAGAGTGCAAGAAGCACATGGAAACGCGAGTTCGGGATAAGAACTCGCGTTAGCAGGCCCGTCGAACGCGCCCACGACCGTTTGAACAACCAAAGAAACGGTTAATAACGCGTAGTTCCGGCAAACCCATCGGAAGCCGACTGCGCCGGGGCGCGGATTATGCGCGAACGGGAATTATTTTGTAACTTCGCGCCATGATTAAGCGATTCCCCGTTTTTGCCGCCGCTATGGCCGCCATAGCCTGCGCCTTCCCCCAGTCGATCCAGCGGGAAGGCAACGGCCGCCAACCCCAGCAACCGACGTCTCAGAAACAAGAGGAAAAACCTGAGAAACAAGGAAGTGCGTGGACTCTCGACCCTACGCTCGGCACACACATACCTTCGACAATCGACACGTTGACATACAACTATCAACGCCAGACAATCCCTTCGATGATTTCTGACGCCTATGCCTCGCAAGGCAACCTCGGAGGCGAAGGAATCAACATGGTTTTCTTCGAAAGGCCGGTAACGAGCAAATTCCTGTTCGACGACGCCATCACACCATGGATACAGACCATCGGAAAGCAGAAGTTCTACAACGTATATGTGCCGACCACCCTCCTTTCTTACAACTTCGGAGGCAGCAAACAGAACGCGCAGAACCGTCTGCGAGGCATATTCGCCGGAAACGTCAACCGACGCATAGGGATAGGCGCGCACATTGACTACCTGCATTCAAAAGGCTGTTATGAAAACCAGGCCGCCAAGAACTTCAACTTCGGTCTCTCTTTCTATTACCTCGGCGACCGGTATGAGGGACAGGCATTCTTCAACCATTTCAACACCACTATAAAGGCCAACGGAGGAATCACCGACGACCTCTACATCCTTGATCCGGCCCAGCTCCAGGGAGGCGACGACAAAATAGAGGCGAAGAGCATCCCGACGAGGCTTTCGGCTGCCCAGAACCGCCTCAACGGATCGCAGTTCTATATGAACCACGCCTACAAGATAGGATTCTGGGAAGACGAGCAGGTCAACGACACGCTCACCAGAAAGAAGTATGTCCCTGTAACCAAAATCATTTACTCTATGGACTTCAAGTCGGGACATCACGAGTTCAAGAACCGGAACGGCGAGCAGGGACGGGAATTCTGGCAGGAAGCATACTTCAATGCCGACCGCACAGACGACAACACGCGCTACTGGACACTCTCCAACACCGTCGGCATCTCTATGGTAGAAGGCTTCAGGAAATGGGCAAAGTTCGCGATTGCGGCATATGCCACATACGAACACCGCCACTATGAGCAGGCGGATCCGGAAAAATACGTGGCAAGCGAGAGCGAACACGAGCTGACGCCTCTGCCCGAAGGCTTGTTCCCGCCAGTGGCAAAGTCCCACCTGATATGGGTGGGAGGACGCATCAGCAAACAGAAAGGCACCGCCATAAGATACAACGCCGACGCCAAATTCGGCCTTTTAGGCGCGGTAACAGGCGACATCGACATCAACGGCGACATATCCACGCGCTTCCGCATGCTCGGAGACACGGTGAGCATACGGGCATACGGCTGGTTCAAGAACTCGGCTACCACTTATCTGCTGCAGAAATACATATCAAACCATTTCATCTGGAACAACAGTTTCGGAAAGACGCGCTCTTTCCGTGTCGGAGGAGAACTCGTGATTCCATGGACAAAGACAAAGCTCCGCGCCGGAGTGGAGAACCTTCAGAACTACGTCTACTTCGATGAATCTTCAAAACCTGCGCAATACGGCGGAAACGTGCAGGTGTTCTCTGCCACGCTCGACCAAAAGCTGCGCTTCGGCATCTGGAACTGGAACAACACGATCACATACCAGACTTCGTCCAATTCCGACGTGATACCGCTCCCGGCCTTGAGCATCTACAGCAACATGTTCCTGCATTTCCGGGCTTTCCGAGTGCTTGACCTTCAGATCGGAATAGACTGCGACTGGTACTCGCGTTACTACGGCCTTCAGCTACAACCGGCCACAATGACGTTCCACACACAGAAAGATGTCAAGGTAGGCAACTATGCCTTCTGCAACGCATACGTAACGGCACGCCTCTACAAAGTGCGGTTCTATGTCCTCTGGAGCCACGTCAACCAAGGACTGTTCTCGAAAGACTACTTCTCTATGCCGCATTATCCGGTCAACCCGCGACGGCTGATGCTTGGTGTCTCGGTCGATTTCGCCGACTGACTGCATAACAAATCCATGCCGCAGCCCGTTTAAAGACCATGAAACGAAAACTGAAGATCAACCTTCTCCTGCAGATAGTCATAGCCATCGGACTCGGCATCGGTTGCGGATACGTGGTCCCCGAATGGCTCGGACGGCTCTTCGCCACTTTCAATGCCGTCTTCAGCCAATTGCTCGGCTTCCTCATCCCGCTCATCATCCTCGGCTTCGTGGCTTCGGCCATAGCCGACATCGGACGCAGCGCAGGCAAGATGCTCGTGGCGACCGCTGCCATCGCCTATGTCGCCACCGTATGCTCCGGACTCCTGAGCTTCGCTGTCGGCGACACCGTTTTCCCGCATCTCATCATACCGAAGGCACTTTCCTCCGGGATTCCCGGCGGCAGCGACCTCACGCCGTTCTTCACAATAGAGATTCCGCCGCTGATGACTGTCATGACCGCACTCGTGCTTGCGTTCCTGCTCGGAATCTGCATGGCTTCTCTGAAAGGCGACACGCTACGCCAGGGCTTCAGTGAATTCCGCGAAGTGGTGGATATGTCCATCCGCAACGCCATAATCCCTCTCCTGCCGCTCTATATATTCGGCATCTTCCTCAACATGACATGGTCGGGGCAGGTGGCCACCGTCCTGGGAGCGTTCGCAAAAATAATACTTGTCATCTTCGCTCTCCACATATTCCTTCTCATAGCGCAATACTGCATCGCCACCCTCTTCGTGCGCCGCAATCCGTTCAGGCTGCTCCTGACGATGCTCCCGGCCTACTTCACCGCGCTCGGCACACAGTCGTCGGCCGCCACGATTCCCGTAACGCTGCGTCAGGCAATGAAGATGGGAGTGAGCGAAGACGTGGCAGGGTTCGTCGTGCCGCTCTGCGCCACGATACACATGTCCGGAAGCACAATGAAGATAGTATGCTGCGCCATAGCCCTGATGCTGATGCAGGGGCTTCCGTTCGACCTGCCGATGTTCGCAGGGTTCATCTGCATGCTCGGCATATCGATCATCGCAGCCCCCGGCGTACCAGGAGGAGCCATCATGGCCTCGCTCGGCATCCTCGCCTCGATGCTCGGATTCTCAGAGACAGACCAGGCACTGATGATTGCGCTCTACATAGCCATGGATTCTTTCGGCACCGCCTGCAACGTAACAGGCGACGGCTTCATCGCCCTCATCGTAGACCGCATCTTCCGACCCAAGGCCAAAGACGCCGTTACAGGCTACTGAACATGCGTCCCGTAAAGCCGTCCCACCTACAGACGGTGCATTCTTCTCAAACGGCGCCTTATCGCGCCCGATTCATTCGACGGATTATGCCAGAACAGCAATCACCGCGCATTATGACAGCTAAAAACTTTTTGGGAGACGTTTTTTTTGCTAACTTTGCGGCTGACAACCGATGATGAAACAAAAGCGGCCAACGAAGTCCTGCCGTTTAAATACGACATCAAGCTTCAACCCAAAGGACTTCAGACCAATGTTTTTTTGATATGAAAGCAATCTACAACTTCAGAGCCTGGGCCGCTGTTGCAATAGCATGCACGGCGATGTCCATAGACAATCACGTGAATGCGGAAGTTCATACGGCCAACGACAAGAACGGAGTGCCGGGACTTAAGGTTACACTCAACGACGCCCGCATTCGCCGTAGCGGAAAAGAGATAGTATTCTATCCCGTATTTCAGGCCACTGGGACCAAAAGAATCGGAAACGTATGCATCGACAACGACCGATATGTATGGATCGACGATGAAGAGCCTATCAGCACATATATGCACGGTCTCCAATTCGATGTGCCCGACGACGGCGACCCCCTTTCAAAACTCGTGGAAATAAACAATGTGCCATTGAATGCGAAAGCCTTCAAGAAAATCAAGATCGTAGGGCGCGCTCCGGATTCAGAAAAGTCAAACTCAGGAAACTATTACGGGGATTTCGACTACACTTTCACGAACATACCCATACCGCAGTTCCATGAGGTTGCGGCAGACAAGGCGAACAACAAGCCCGGCGGGATGTTCACCGACACCGATATCACGCTCGGCATAGCAGGCACAGAAAAAGACGGCAACGACCTGAAGGTAACGTTCACGCTTACCAACACCGGCAAATCCGACAAAAACATAACAAGCGAGAATGGATATGCCACCACCACGGAGGGAGACCGTCTTGCCACCTCAGTAAGAATCCCGGAAACGCTGCTCTCCGGCGAGACCGTAAAAGGCATCCTGTACGTAGCCGGCGGAGTCAACGAAGACATCAGCTCCATAAGACACAAATTCCGGGTTCTTGAAAAGGGACTCCAATGGAATCCTGAACTGATACTCCGCTGAATTCATACACTTCATAAAACCCACCGAAAATGAAACACGCAATCTTAGCATCGATGGCAATAGCCGCTTCCGCATTCTGCTGCAATGCCCAAAGCCTATACGTAAGCTCGATGAAAGGCAACGTCAATCTACGCACGGCACCGTCCACTACGGCGGCAAAGGCCGGGACTCTTTCAAAAGCCGAACTCCTTCCTTGCCTTGAAGAACTCGACGGATGGTACAAGGTAGACATCAACGGCAAAGAGGCTTACGTATCCCAGTCTGTGGCAACGACATGCGATGCCGTAATCCCGAAAGAGATGTTCAAGAAAACCCTCACCTCCAACGAGCCTCTCGACAAGATACGTTTCCAGGGATCAATCAACATCGAACCCGTCGGCCCGGCACACGCGCTTATAAATGTGAACTGGATGCGTATGAATCTGCCGGCAGAAGACACATATTACCTTGCAGAAATCAAAGACGGCAGGATAGTAGCCACTCACGAAGGCGTAACATACGTGGATTCCTCCGAACCGCTCTCTGAGATAAAGGAAAAACTTAGCCAGCTTGACAGTCCGATTCCGGTAGGATTCGACGAATTCAACAACACCATCTTCTTCAAAGGAACTGAATACTCGGAATTCGAATAGCACGAATGCCCCAAGAATCAGAGGCTGTTTCTGACGAAAGCATGAAGCACGGATATGGTTTTGCCATGTCCGTGCTTTTTTGTAATTTTGCCGCTAATTTGTGTCTGGCTTCCTGCGCTATCACCGCGCAGGCAAAGCCGAAAGAAAAAACTATACCTTATGGAATGGCTCATTGACTTGCTTTCGCCCAACAACCTTTCGTTGGCAAGCACGATTCTTCTTTATTCGTTCGTCATATTTGCCGGAATATACCTCGGCAAGATAAAGATCTTCGGCGTTTCGCTCGGCGTTACGTTCGTGCTTTTCGTAGGTATCCTGATGGGACATCTTGGCTACGCGGTGGAGGGCAACACGCTCCATTTCCTGCGTGAATTCGGGCTTATACTCTTCATCTTCTCCATCGGCATGCAGGTAGGCCCCGGCTTCTTCTCGTCGTTCAAGGAAGGGGGCGTCAGGCTCAACGTGCTCGCGCTCGTCGGAGTGTGCATGAGCGTGGTCATCACCCTTGCCATATATTGGCTTCAGGGGGGCAGCGAAGGAGCCACCTCTCTGTCGCAGCTCGTGGGAATCATGAGCGGTGCGGTAACCAACACTCCGGGACTCGGCGCGGCACAACAGACTGTGCTTCAGGTGGATGCCGCTGGATACGACATCAGCCAACAGATGTCGATGGGCTATGCCGCCGCCTATCCTTTAGGCGTGGTGGGCATAATCATCGTCATGATTGTCATAAAGAAAGTGTTCAAAATCAACGTGGAAAAGGAGATTCGGGAAATCGAGGAGGAAAAGGACGACTCCCAGCTCAAGCCGCACGTGGTTACGTTCCGCCTCACAAACGACCTGATTTCCGGCCTCTCCATACGCAAACTGCATACGATCATCAACTGCAACTTCGTGATTTCGCGCATAGAGAAGCCCGACGGCAAAGTGAAGATTCCGACAAGCGACGACGTGCTTGAGATGGGCGACCTTCTGCTGATCGTATGCTCCGTGCAGGACGAGGAAACGTTCCATCGCTTCATCGGCCCCGTGGAGGAGAAGAAATGGGAGATGGTGCAAGGCCCTGTGGTAAGCCGCCGCATTCTCGTGACCAAGACGGAATACAACGGAGTGAAGCTCGGCGCACTGCGTCTTCGTATGGGCTACAAGCTCAACGTAACACGCGTGAACCGCGCCGGAGTGGATCTCCTCGCAACCGCAAGCCTGCGCCTACAGATGGGCGACCGGCTCACCGTGGTGGGCAAGCTCGAAGACATCGACCGCCTTGCCGACCGACTGGGCAACTCAATGAAGCGACTCAACGAACCCAACCTGATAACCATGTTCATCGGCATCTTCCTCGGCATTCTCGTAGGAAGCATACCTCTCCAGTTCCCCGGAATGTCCGTCCCCATGAAGCTCGGACTCGCTGGAGGCCCGCTCGTGGTGGCAATCCTTCTTTCCGCCTACGGCCCGAAGATACATCTGGTTACGTATACCAACTCATCGGCCAATCTTCTTCTGCGCGAGATAGGCATCTGCCTCTTCCTCGCTTCGGTGGGAATCGCCGCCGGAAAGGATTTCGTGGCTACAGTCTTCAACCTGCGCGGCGCGCTATGGGTAGGCTACGGATTCATAATCACCGTCATACCGTTGCTCGTCATAGGAATCGTGGCGCGTTGGAAATACAAGACAAACTACCTGACCATCATGGGTCTTATGAGCGGCGGCTACACTGACCCGCCGGCACTGGCCTACGGCAACAAGATTGCCAACAACGATCAGCCTGCCGTGGCCTATTCCACCGTCTATCCGCTGACGATGTTCATGCGCGTCATAGTCGCCCAAGTGATGATCCTCTGCTTCCTGTAAAACCGACAACCTACCGACAACAGAACATCCCCATAAGAATGCCGACTTATAATGTTCGAGATTTCTAAACAATCTTTTTAACCTTTCGTTTATGACTAAGCTGATGTCCGATACAGCTGCATCTGTAATCATACCAGCCGCAAACAGGGATGCCCACATTGGAAGTGTCTTCAACCACGTGTTCAAGGTGATGTTCCAAACCGAACAGACTGAAATCACCGACGGAAGATTTATCGAATGGGACTTCAAAGATTGCAGATTCCTGCATCCTTTCTACTTGGCTGCATTATCTGTACTGAAAACACAATATGGAAAGACCATCAGATGCACAAATTTGCAGACAGCAATAAAGTCATATTTTGACATTGTATTCTTCGGCACTCCTTTGGTGATAGACTCCACAAACAACAGGGATTCGCTTTGGGATAAATACGAAGAGAAAACCTACCTGCCAATATGCGTTTTTAATCCCAAAGACAAATCTTCGACAAACGCACAACAATTAATACAAGAAACCGTAAAACGACAAATAGGCAACAACAACCCGATACATAGAATATTGTCTTTCCTGTTGGGAGAGCTGATTGACAACATAACAGACCACTCCCATAGCGAAAACGGATTCCTGTTCTGCCAACGCATACCTAAGGAAAATATGCTCTATGTGTTTATATGCGACACAGGACATTCCATATATTCCTCTTATGCGACCGATGACAGATACGTAGAAATCCTCACTACTGCGGAATCGTCAGCCTTGAAACTCGCATTAAGTGGAAAATCAACAAAAAACCGTCCTGAAAACGAAAACAGAGGCTATGGAATATCAAAATCAAGAGAAATTATAATAAACGGTCTTGGAGGAGAGTTTTTTATATTGTCTGGAGGTGCGTTTTTCCGGCATGACATAAACGGAGAGACTTTAGTCGACCTGCCTGAATCAATCAGATGGAACGGGACTGTAGTACTTTTAAAAATACCTACAATAATTCCAAAAGACTTCGATATTTACAATCACATTAGCTGAAATTATGGATATTATAAATATTGCTTCATACGTAGGCAAAGACATAAGAACCCGAAGTTTCTTCAGACATGACATCGAAGAGCTTATCAAAAACAAAGAAAGTGTTACGTTGGATTTTTCCGAAGTAACATTCATATCCCGCTCAGTAGCCGATGAATTGTATAATGTACTTGAGGATTACCCTGATATACAGGTTTGCAATATGGAAAAAGATGTCAAAATGATGTATTCCATCGTAGAACGAGGCCGGAAACAGCCCCGGCATTATGAGACCAACAATATCGAAATCGTCAAACTCAACACATTGGACGAAATGGATAAATTCTTTTCTTCATTATGACATTCTGAACAATATGTCGCAGTAAACCACTAATACAGCGTGGTTTACTGCCACTCCTTTCGCCTTAACTGACAGAATCACCAAGAATATGTCAATCCATATATGATTGGTTTTTAACGCACAAAGATACATAAGATTTCACAGGCCGCACTGTTTTACACATCCAATCCCATCAGACGACACTATCTGCATTTTTTGAAGCCTGCGCATACGATGAATACCATAAAAAACTGATGCGGGAGGGAACTTTTCCGGAGAATCGGCTACCAACTGAGAAAAAGACCTCCAATGGGAAAAGACAGCAACACATACGACAGGCTTTATGCCGACCTCATCAAACGTCACGAGAAAATAATCTTCAGCGTATGCTTCTTCTATGCCTCGTCTTCCGTGCCTTTCGACGACCTGAAGCAAGAAGTGTTCATATCGCTCTACAAGGGCTTCAAGTCGTTCCGCAAGGAATGCCGCGAATCGACATGGGTCTACCGCGTATGCATCAACACATGCCTGTATTCGCTTAAACGGTTCTCCCCGAAGATAAAGCAGTCCCCCATCGACTCAATCGCGCATATTGCCGAGCGTACCGATTCCGAACACACAGAACGGATTGAATGGCTCTACAACAGAATCTCGCGCCTCAATCCGTTGGAAAAACCCTCATCCTGATGTGGCTCGACGAACTGACATATGATGAAATAGCCTCAAACATGGGCTTGCCGCGAAACACCGTGGCTTCAAAGCTCCACCGCATAAAAGACAAGCTTTCAAACCTCAAATAAACAGAATAATATGGAACTCAACGAATTCAAATCAGCATGGGAAGCCGTGGATAAACGTCTCACCGAAATATCCGAACAGAACGCGGAAAACCTGCGCCTTACCGTCCTGTCAAAGAAAAGCGACATAAAAACGAGAATTCTCAATCGCTCATACATCAGTTGCGCATTGACGGCGATATGCCTGATCCTTCTGGCCACATCAAAGCTCTGGGCGCCGGCGCATTTCCCAGTTGACTGGCAGATAGCCTTCTGCTCCTTGATAGCCGTCGGAGCGGCTATGGAAATGCTGTTGACAAAGCGCATAAAAGGCATTGACCTCTACAGCCAGTCAAATGCCGACACTGTAAAAACCGTGATAGGCATAAAAAAGCACTACAGGAATATGGAACTGGCATTCAGCATAGCCGCAATAATGCTTTTCATTTGGTTGTCATTCTCTGCATTCAACGCATTAGACGCCATTATGCTCTGGACTTTAATCGCAATCGGCTTCACTGCCGAATATTTCTGGTTCAGACACTCCATGGCCGACTACAACGACCTCCTCGACTGGTGCAAAGAATAAAGCAACAGAACACGAACCATCTGTCTTGTCAAGGTGCTTAAATCATTATGGCTTAAGCACCTTTTTCATTTTTAACACTTAATATTTTCATTTCTCGGAAAAATTCCCTAATAACGCGAGTTCGGGATAAGAAACGCCCTTAAAAAGTTGAATCGGCAGCTTAAAAAAAAGTTGCCGATTCTTTTGGTAATATCATTGATATTTAGTATTTTAGAGGTATCAAACAATAAAT
>CAJSYI010000036.1 GCA_910573745.1 Muribaculaceae bacterium
ATCGAGCCCCGGAGGATTTTACCCCAACCTCGGGGATCTCAGGCTCATACCTGCATGTCTCCACAGTCTTCGGACTGTTTAACATTCATTCATAATCTCAAACCCTCTGACCCGTCAATATTTTTCAGGACGCCACACTATTACTTATCCCGAACTCGCGTTATTAAACAAGCTCTTAGAGTGTGTCTTTAATCGGAGTGTCCAGCAATCAACGCTTTTCGGCGCGGCCTATTCCCGCGAAAGCCACAAAAGACCGCGTTCATTCATAAAGTATGCCGGTAAGCCGCAGTCCGATGCAGGGCTATATGCGAAACCTCCTGAAGAAAGGGAATCTTCAGGAGGTTTCTTGGCTTTATGTGGCTTGGCCGGTCAGCCGTTGAGGTCGAAGTCGTCGCCGAAGGGGTCGATGTCCGCCTCGTCGTTGCCGGATTCGGCCGACGGGAAGATGTCTTCCGTGCCATCGCCTTCGGGGTCTTCACTGTCGTCGTCGTCGCTGCGTGTGCTGTCCTTGCCCGGCAGGAAAGGCGAGCCGTGGTCGGCGTGGCGGCTTTCGCGCTGCTCTTCCAGTGCGGCGCGCACCTTGTCGGTCAGTTCGTCGAAAAGCTCGGGATTGTCGCCCACCACGCGCACCACCGCGTCGCGGCCCTGTCCGAGCTTCGAGCCTTCGTAGGAGAACCAAGAGCCTGATTTCTTGACGATGCCCAGCTCCACCGCGAGGTCGAGCACTTCGCCGGCACGCGATATGCCTTCGCCGAACATTATGTCGAACTGCGCCTTCATGAACGGCGGCGCCACCTTGTTCTTGACCACCTTGGCCTTGACGATGCGTCCTATCGCCTGTTCGCCGTCTTTGATGAACGAGGACGGACGGACGTCGATGCGCACGGAGGCGTAGAACTTCAGGGCGTTGCCGCCAGTGGTGGTTTCAGGATTGCCGAACATCACGCCTATCTTCTCCCGGAGCTGGTTGATGAATATGCAGCATGTCCGCGTGCGCGAGACGGCTCCGGTGAGCTTGCGCATGGCCTGGCTCATGAGGCGCGCGTGGAGGCCCACGTTCTTGTCGCCCATCTCGCCCTCTATCTCGGCCTTCGGTGTGAGCGCGGCCACGGAGTCGATCACCAGCACGTCTATCGCGCCGGAATTTATCAGCTGCTCGGCTATGTCGAGGGCCTGCTCGCCGTTGTCGGGCTGCGCGATCCAGAGGCGGTTGGTGTCCACGCCGAGGTGTTCGGCATAGAAACGGTCGAAGGCGTGTTCGGCGTCGATGATGGCGCATATGCCGCCCTGCTTCTGCGCTTCCGCTATGACATGGATCGCGAGCGTGGTCTTTCCGGAAGCCTCGGGGCCGTAGATTTCGGTGATTCTGCCCCGTGGGAGGCCGCCTACGCCGAGGGCGAAGTCGAGACCCACGGATCCGGTGGATATCACCTCCACGTCCTGCACGGCGTCGTCGCCGAGGCACATGATGGCGCCCTTGCCGAAATCCTTGTCGATGCGGCCCAGCGTCGCGAGGAGGGCCTTCTGCTTTTCGGCTGCGTCGTCGAGACGGCCTGCCTGAAGTTTGGCGGTTTTCTTTTTAGCCATATCCTTATCTTGTTTGTTGCGTCCCGCGCGGGACGCGGGGCGGCGGTTTATGATTCTGTTTTGCGATGCAAAGTTACAATATAAACGCGCAACGTGCAAGGAATCAGACGCGAATCGCCGTTTAAATAATCTTAACGGGGCCTTTGCGGCTGCAACGCTGTTGCAGTGAGCCGTCCGCAACGGTGTAGAGGACAACGGTATATGCCCTATGGATTTCTACGGTGCCTGCCGGCTCGTGGAGGCGGCTGAATTTGCACGGGACGGGATTTTTTCGTAAATTTGAAGCCAGAAACCCCAAAACCGGTTTATTATGGATTTTGCACAGACAGCCCGCGCCGTCTTCGACCGCGCCGTAGAGGAATACCACCGCCATGACGACGTGGACTTTCCCGCGCCCTCGCCTTTCGCTCTTGGCTCGCCGGAGGCGGTGTTCTTCGCCAAATGCTGGATCGACGCGGTGCAGTGGCATCTCGAAGACCTGATCCGCGACCCCGGGATAGACCCGGCGGCCGCGCTCGCGCTCAAACGCCGCATAGACCGTTCCAACCAGGAGCGCACCGACATGGTGGAGGAGATGGACACGCTGTTCCGCGAAAAATACAGGGACGTGGTGCCGCAGCCCGACGCGACCATCAACACCGAGTCGCCGGCATGGGCCCTCGACCGCCTGTCGATCCTGGCCCTGAAGATATGGCACATGCGCGAGCAGACGGAACGCGCCGACGCCGACGCGTCGCACATAGCGAAGTGCCGGGCGAAGCTCGGCGTGCTTCTGGAGCAGCAGGAAGACCTGACCGCGGCCATAGCCGCTCTCCTGGCCGACATAGAGGCAGGGCGGAAGTACATGAAGGTGTACCGCCAGATGAAGATGTACAACGACCCGGCCACCAACCCCGTCCTCTACGCGAAATAACCGAATGAGCACGCCAGCCGCTGATTTCACCTGTCTGGAAATCTGCGCCGGAGCCGGCGGTCAGGCTCTGGGACTGCATAACGCCGGATTCTGCCACACATTGCTGGTGGAATACGAGCGCGACTACTGCGCATGCCTGAAGGCCAATATGCCCCAGTGGGAAGTCCTATGCGAAGATGTGCGCCGGTTCGACGGCAGCCCCTATTCCGGCGCGGTGGATTTGCTTGCAGGCGGAGTGCCTTGTCCGCCGTTCAGTCTGGCCGGTCATCAGCTCGGCAAAGATGATGAAAGGGACCTTTTCCCTGAAATGCTGAGGCTTGCCGAGGAAATCAGACCGAAGGCAGTGATGATCGAGAATGTGAGAGGACTTATGGATTCCAAGTTCGACGCATACCGCGACGATATCACCGGAAGGCTGGCATCGGCAGGCTACAACGTCCATATGAAGCTGCTTAATTCGAGCGATTATGGGGTCAGCCAGCTGAGGCCGAGAGTGGTGATAGTCGGCATAAGGACTGACATTGAGGACACTTTCTGTTTCCCTGCCCCGTGCGGACAGCCTGAAGACCTGGGAACGCTCCTTTATGACCTTATGGCCGAGAACGGCTGGGAAGGGGCCTGCGACTGGAGAGACGGGGCGCGTGGCATAGCACCGACCCTTGTCGGAGGAAGCAAGAAGCACGGAGGTCCCGACCTTGGCCCCACGCGGGCAAAGAGGGCTTGGGCGCAATTGGGAATCGAAGGGAAGAGCATAGCGGATGCGGCTCCTCTTCCGGGTTTCCAAGGGATGCCGAGGCTCACGCCGCGTATGATGGCGCGAGTGCAAGGTTTTCCGGATTCGTGGACGTTCGGCAAGAGGAAGACCACAGCATGCCGTATGATAGGCAACGCTTTTCCGCCGCCGGTTGCGGAAGCTGTCGGAAGTCAAATCATCAAAGTGTTGAAAGAGAATGGAGACTATAATTGAAAAGGCAAGGAAGGAATATCACAAGGAGCTCGTTTCCCTCGGGATATTGACTGTAGACGCGAACGGAATGCCGAGCAACGCCGACAAGGCATCACGCGTGTCGGTGAAGTTTGCGACCGACATCGCTGAAATGCTGTCGGCCGGAACGCAGATAAAAGCCGGAGGCCAGACTTCCGGCGCGCGATTCGAGGAAGCGAATGTGACGTTCCTCCGCCGCACGTTCCTGCAGATGGGCGCATTGCGTCCTGGCGACTGGCGCATAGAGAGGCTCGGAAACAGAAATGCACTGAAGACATCTTCTTTCCAGCAATATGAGCATCTGCATTATCTTGACGAGCTGACCAGGAAAGACAGGAAACTCGCATCAATGCTCGGCAACGACTATATGATAGCCCCCGACATAGTGGTATACAGGATTCCGGAAACCGACGAGGCGATAAATGCTCCTGTCTGTCTGGTAAATGGCAGCGTCGCGAAAGAAGCGGCCATCAGGAAAAGATTCAACGGCTTGCCTATCCTGCACGCGTCCGTATCGGCCAAATGGACCATGAGAAGCGACAGGGCGCAGAATAGCCGCACCGAGGCCCTTGGGCTGATACGCAACAGGAAAGGACATCTGCCCCACATCTCCGTCATCACCGGGGAGCCTATGCCTTCGCGTCTCGCGTCGCTCGCCTTGGGCACAGGCGACATAGACTGTCTGTACCATTTCGCGCTTTATGAGCTGATGGATTCTGTCGGGTCTTCCGGATTTGAGGAATCAAAAGAATTGCTTGAAATGCTGGTGGAGGGCAAAAGGCTCAAAGACATAAGCGACCTGCCTCTTGATTTGGCCGTATGATTTGATAGAGCTTAGGATATGAAGGAATCCAACGACCACGACATAGAGCGCATCGGGGCTTTCGTCGAGGCCGCCGACGCGCCGGCGGCGCGCGACGAGCTGCGTGAGATGCATCCCGCCGACATCGCGGAGCTTTTCCGTTCGCTCGACCTCAGGCAGGCGGAATGGCTCTTCAACCTCATCGAAGACAATGAGCAGAAGGCTGACGTGCTGATGGAGCTCGACGAGGAAGACCGGAAAAGGCTCCTCGAGGACATGGACCCTGAGCAGATAGGCCATTTCATCGACCTCCTCGACACGGACGATGCCGTGGACCTCATACAGGAGCTCGACGAGGAAGACCGCGAGGAGGTGATCCAGCACATCGACGACGTGGAGCAGGCGGGCGACATCGTGGACCTCCTGCAGTACGACGAGGACACGGCGGGCGGCCTGATGGGCACGGAGCTGATCGAGGTAAACGAGAACCTTTCGATGCCCGACTGCCTGAAGGAGATGCGCCGCCAGGCCGAGGAGCTTGACGACATATATTACGTCTACGTGGTGGACGACGACCGGCGGCTCAAGGGCGTGCTGCCGCTGAAGAAGATGATCACGCATCCGGCGGTCTCGAAGATAAAGCATGTCATGCAGACCGATCCGGTGTCGGTGCATGCCGACACGCCCATCGCCGACGTGGCCATCGACTTCGAGAAGTACGACCTCGTGGCGATGCCGGTGGTGGACAGCATAGGCCGCCTCGTGGGCCAGATCACGGTCGATGACGTGATGGACGAGGTGCGCGAGCAGAGCGAACGCGACTATCAGCTGGCTTCCGGCATCTCGAGCGACGTGGATGCCGACGACTCCGTCTTCGCGCAGACCAAGGCGCGGCTTCCGTGGCTCCTGATCGGAGTGCTCGGCGGCATCGTCAGTTCGCTCATCCTGGCCGGGTTCGAGGCGCAGCTCGCGGCCGTGACGGCCCTCGCCCTCTTCATCCCGCTCATAGGCGGCACCGGGGGCAACGTCGGCGTGCAGGCCTCGGCCATAGTGGTGCAGGGACTGGCCAACGGGCGTCTCGACATCAAGGAGGCCTGGAGGCAGGTGGGGCGTTCGGTCCTGATTTCGCTCCTCAACGCCGTGGTGATATCGGTGGTGATGTTCTTCTACTGCTTCTTCACCCAGCCCGGCGACTACGCTGTGATGTGGGCCGTTTCCGTGTCGCTCTTCGTGATAGTAATATTCTCCACGGTTTTCGGCACCCTGGTCCCGCTAACGCTCGAAAGGCTCAAGGTCAACCCCGCGCTGGCCACGGGGCCGTTCATCCAGATCACCAACGACGTGGTCGGCCTCATGATCTACGTCGGCCTTTCTATATGCATGCTGAAGCTTTTCTGACGCTCGGGGCGTGCTTGCAGTTTTCTTAGAGTGTGTTTGAAATTTTTCTTCAGGATTTTTTATGGAGGATTTCGGGATGGATTCGCGCATGCAGACGAGGGAGTGCAGCGGGCTGCATGACCGAGGCAAAGGCGTGAAGACGGCCGAAAGACCCATAAAGGCACACTCGAACGGCACACTACGGCATTTTCACGTCCTTTCCGGCCCTTGTAAAACTGCCTGTAAAAATCAGAATAAAAATTCAAACACACTCTTAAGATTTTTTAATACTTTGCGAATATGGGAAAGATCACGGAGACGCCTCTGATGAAGCAGTATTTCGAGATGAAGGGGAAGCATCCCGACGCGATACTGCTTTTCCGCGTGGGCGACTTCTACGAGACTTTCGCCGACGACGCCGTGGCTTCGTCGGAAATACTCGGCATCACGCTCACGCGCCGCGCCAACGGCTCGGCGAAGTTCGTCGAGCTGGCCGGATTCCCCCACCATGCGCTCGACACCTATCTTCCCAAGCTCGTCCGCGCAGGGCGGCGCGTGGCGATATGCGAACAGCTCGAAGACCCGAAGCTCACCAGGAAGCTCGTGAAGCGGGGCATCACGGAGCTCGTCACGCCCGGCGTCAACACGTCGGACACGATGCTTTCGCGCCGCGAGAACAATTTCCTCGGAGGCATATACCAGGGGAAGCATTTCACGGGCGTGGCCTTCCTCGACATATCCACGGGCGAGTTCCTGTGTTCGCGCGGGAAGCCGGAATACATCGAGAAGCTCATCACCAACATCGCCCCCAAGGAGATGCTGCGGATGCAGGGCACGCGCCAGGCCTACGAGCTTGCCGTGGGCTACCGCTGCTCCGTCTTCGAGATGGACGACTGGGTCTACACCACGCAGGCGGCCGAGGAGCGGCTCATGAAGCATTTCGGCACGTCGAGCCTCAAGGGCTTCGGCGTGGCAGACATGCCTGAGGCCGTCATCGCCGCCGGAAGCCTCATCCATTACCTCGACCTCACGCAGCACACGAACATAGGCCACATCACCGCCCTGAGCCGCATCGAGGAGGACAGGTACGTGCGCCTCGACCGCTTCACCGTGCGCAACCTCGAGCTTATAGAGCCTATGACCAAGGAGGGGCGCAGCCTCGTGGACGTGATCGACATGACTTCCACGCCGATGGGCGCGCGCCTGCTGCGCCGCTGGGTGCTTTTCCCGCTGCTCGACATCTCCGCCGTCAACCGCCGGCTCGACATAGTGGAGCATTTCTTCCGCGACCCCGGGTGCCGCGAGGAGTCGTCTGCCGCCCTCCAGCCGATGGGCGACCTCGAACGCCTCGTCTCGAAGGTGGCCACCCGCCGTGCCGGCCCGCGCGACCTCCTGCAGCTCAAGGATGCCATACGCTGCGCGTCCCGGCTCCGCGAGGCGATGGAGAAGGCCGGTTCCGGGCCTCTGCGCCGTCTGGCCTCGACGATGGCCGACTGCGCTGCCGTGGCCGACACCGTCGAGGCCACGATAAGCCCCGACGCGCCTGCCCTGCTCAACAAGGGGAATGTGATAGCCCCGGGGGTGGACCCTGAGCTTGATTCGCTCCGCGACATAGCCGTCCACGGCCGCGACGCGCTCAACGCCATAGCCAGGAGGGAGAGCGAGGCCACGGGGATACCGTCGCTCAAAATCGCCTTCAACAACGTCTTCGGCTATTACATCGAGGTGCGCAACACGCACAAGGACAAGGTGCCGCAGGAGTGGATACGCAAACAGACGCTTGTCAACGCCGAACGCTACATCACGCCTGAGCTCAAGGACTACGAGGAGAAGATCCTCGGCGCGCAGGACAGGATCGCGGAGGCGGAGAACAGGATATTCACCCAGCTCGTCGAAGCCCTCGGGCGCAGCATCCCGCAGATGCAGACGCTCGCCAACGCCGCCGCGCGCGTCGATGTGCTCCTTTCGTTCGCCTTGGCCTCGGAGGAATACCGCTATGTGCGTCCCGTGGTGGACCTTTCGCTCTCGCTCGACATCCGCGAGGGTCGCCACCCGGTGATCGAACGCCGTCTGCCGCCGGGCGAGCCGTATGTGAGCAATTCCGTCGCGCTCGACTCCGACCGCAGGCAGATAATGATGATCACCGGCCCGAACATGAGCGGCAAGTCGGCCCTGCTGCGCCAGACGGCCCTGATTGCGCTCATGGCGCAGATAGGGTGTTTCGTCCCTGCGGAGGCGGCCACTATCGGAGTGGTGGACAAGATTTTCACGCGTGTCGGGGCCTCTGACAACATCTCGCTGGGCGAATCCACGTTCATGGTCGAGATGAACGAGGCCGCAGCCATCCTCAACAACCTCAGCCCGCGCTCGCTCATCCTTTTCGACGAGCTGGGCCGCGGCACATCGACCTACGACGGCATCTCGATCGCATGGTCAATAGCGGAATACATCCACGAGAACGGCGCCGTACGTCCCAAGACCCTTTTCGCCACCCACTATCACGAACTGAACGAGATGGAGAAGTCGTTCAGCCGCATCGTCAACTACAACGTGTCGGTAAAGGAAATCAACGGCAAGGTGGTCTTCCTGCGCAAGCTGGAGCGCGGCGGCACCGCCCACAGTTTCGGCATCCATGTGGCCAAGCTCGCCGGGATGCCCCCGTCGATAGTGGCGAGGGCCGGGCAGGTGCTTCGGCAGCTCGAGGATGCCTCCGGCGACGTAGGGGGCAACGCGCCGGAAGCTTCCGGCACCGGCGCGGAGGTTCAGCGCACGGGCGCGTCGGCCTTGGTGAAGGCGTCGCCCGCCCCGTCGAAGGTCAACGTGGAGGAGATCGGGAAGCGGCGCGAAGGCTGCCAGCTTTCCTTCTTCCAGCTCGACGACCCGCTTCTGGAGCAGGTGCGCGAGAAGATAGTGGAGGTCGATGTGGACAACCTCACACCGCTGCAGGCCCTGACGCTCCTCAGCGACCTCAAGGGCCTGATCACCGGCAAGTGATGCCGTTGGCATCATCGTCCATTCCTTTCAGTCCGATGTAGGGTCGCTGCATGATGCGACCCTGTATGTCAGACGTTTGTTGCGTTCCGGCATGTATGATTTACGGAAAATGCGGGGTCAGAAGGCGTGGTCGGCGAACGGCACGCCGCCTACCTCGGCGGCGAAGCGGGGGAAGCCGGAGCGGTACATGCGTCCGGTGCGCATCAGGGTCACTTTGGAGGCGTGCATCAGCAGGAACTGGTCCACGAAGGTCTTCAGCCACGCTTCGCGGTAGTCGCCGGGCGACATGTCGAGGTGCTTGAGGTCGCCTTCCACCACGTATATCCTCGGGTCGAGCTTCGGGGCGAGGCTCAGGAACGTCGGGCTGTCGGTGGCCACAAGCACGCGGTGGCCTTCCGGGACGGCTTTGAGCTCTTTCCGGAATTCATCTGCGACCTTTGCCAGGAACGCTTCCGCCTCTCCGGGCAGAAGACGGTCTTCCTGCTGGTCGTGGAAGTCGCCGAGCAGGCCGATGAACCGGAACGAGAACGCATGGTACTTCGCGCCAAGCTCTTTGAGGTGCCTGTCCACTTCCCTCTGCACGAGCGGCGTCGGCCGGAAGAGTTCGCGGAAAAGCCCGGCGTAATGGCCTTTGGCGTTGTCGGCGTTAGAATACACGTGGGTCTGCCGTCGGCGGCGCGAAAGGGCGGCGAGGAGCCTGAGGCGGTTGCTCACCCGCCTGTGGTCCTGGATCAGCACAGGGAACGCGTGTTCCGACGAATAGGAGATTTCTTCAGGCCTGATGCGCCAGTCGAAGGTTGCCGGCTCCAGAAACTCTTCGAGCCTGAAAGGATGGTCCCAGTGTATGTAGAACGGCATCCCGCGCCGTTTCGCCTCGCGGTAGGTGGTCAGCAGTCCGCGTATCCGGTCGGTCAGTCCGCCGTGTAGGATGAGGCCGTCGTACATGCAGACAATCCCCTCCTTCTCCGGCCTTCGTTCCGCAGGCTTTCCGAGATAGCGGTCATAGAAAAGCGCGTCTTCCGACCCCTTGTCGGCGAAGTCCTTGCGCCACAGTCCGAAGACGGCGCGGATCTCCGGCATCAGCCTCAGCGAGTCGTAGCACAGCTTCCTGACCGTCTGGAACGGCCTGCCCCCGTATCTCCTGCCGAGCCTGCCGACCGTCTTCTTCACCTTCACCGCCGCCTTCATGGTCATTTATGCCTTTAATTCGTTGTATGTGGTCGGTGGCTCTTATGCTTGTTTTGCGAGGAGGCGGGCGAGGTCGGCCACGCCTTCGGTGGCTTTCTTGGCGATTACGCGGACGGCGGGGCTGCCGTGGGTTGCGGCGGGATGCGGGTCGATGTAGTAGACCGGCGTTCCGGGGCGCACGAACTGCAGCAGCCCGGCGGCGGGATAGACCACGAGCGACGTGCCTATGACGACGAACACGTCGGCGCGGCGCACAAGCTCGATGGCCGGCTCTATGTTGGGCACGGCCTCCTCGAAGAAGACGATGTGGGGGCGCATCAGGTCGCCGTTGCGGCCGCGTGTCCCGGGGGTGGTCTCCAGACGGCCGCTGTCGAGCGTCTCGGTGTATTCGGGATGCGCTATGGAGCGTATCTTCATCAGTTCGCCGTGGAGGTGCAGCACGTTCTTCGACCCGGCGCGTTCGTGGAGGTCATCGACGTTCTGCGTTATGACGTGCACGTCGTAGTCCTTTTCCAGGTCCACGAGCGCGCGGTGGGCGGCGTTGGGCTGCGCGTCGAGGAGCTGGCGGCGGCGTTCGTTGTAGAAGCGGTGGATGAGGGCAGGGTTCTTGCGGAAGCCGGTGGCCGAGGCTACTTCCATCACGGGATGGTTTTCCCACAGGCCGCCCGCGTCGCGGAAGGTCGATATGCCGCTTTCGGCGCTTATGCCTGCGCCTGTGGATATGACGAGAAGGGGCTTTTTCATTTTAAAGTAGGGAGTAAGAAGTAAGAAGTAAGAAGTAGGGAGTAGGGAGTAGAGAGTAGGGAGTGGAGAGTACGGAGTAGGGAGTGGAAGAGGCTGTTGTTCCGGTTTCGTTTCTGATTCCGGTTATGTTTCCGGTGCGGATCCGGTTTCTGATTCCGGTTCAGGCTCTGTCTCGGGTGCGGGTTCCTCTCCGGGTTGGGTGTCGGATCCGTCTTCGGGTGAAGGCTCCTCTCCGGCAGCGTCTTCGCCCGGTGGGCCGGGCATGGTGCGGCCGGGGCCTACCACGCCTTCTTCTGTCTCTTGGGCCTTGGCTTCCTCCTCGAAGCGGAAGTAGTCTTCGAATGAGCGTCCCTGGCGGAGCAGGAGCTCGAAGTTGGCTTTGGATATCATTATCGGGCGCACGGCTTCAGGAAGCCTGTACTGAGCCGCCGCGAGCACGCTGCGGTAATGCTCGAGTTCGCGGAGGTTGGCGAATCCTTTCACTATCAGCAGCCCGATGCCTCCGAAGCGCATCTGTTCGAGGTCGAAGTCCTTGACCACGAATGACGAGAAGTTGAAGCGCGCCACGTCGTAGAGCAGCTGGTTGGGGCTTACGGAGTCGAGCGGGAACGCGAAGACGAGATACTGCGGCTTGTCGGGGTCGCGCTCGAAGTCGGCCGGCTGCCCGTCGGCGCCCGGTGCGGCGAGCGTGTCGGCGGTGAGGCGCGTGTCCCAGAGCATTCCGCGCACGTTGGAGCCGCCTCCCTGGAGCTTGCGTCCGGCCTTGATGTTCTTGAGCATCGTGCCTGCCATCTCCGTCATGTCGGTCTGCGGCCACTTGTCGAGCAGGTATTCGAGGCGTTCGCGGAACTTGTCCGGCTCGTTGTCGGTAACGTATGAAAGCGCGTCGATGAACACGAACTTCGGCATTATCGGCGAAAGGGGGAATTCCTTCTCCATCTCGGCTGTGAGGCGGTGCACCTTCTCGTTCTTGTTGTCGAGGTACGCGTCGTAGACCTCGCGGTAGATCTCCTCCTGCCGCAGGTGCATCTCGCGGAGCTTGCTGAAATAGTCGGGATCCTTCATCGCCGTGCCGTAGGGCGAGTCTGGGAAGTCGGCGAGGATCTTCTGCCGCCATCGTTCGGCCTGCGCCGCGTCGTTGTCGCGCACGGCCATGAGGTACATGTTGTAGTATACGTCGAGGCGGTAGATGTTGTCGGGATAGCGGCGTTCCAGTTCGTTGAACTCTTCGCGCGAGGCCGGGAAGTCCTCGAGCTTGTCCTTCAGGATGAGTCCCATGTTGAAGAGCCCCTCCTGTATTATGTCGTTGCAGACCTGTATCTGCTCCTCGGTGGACGGGATCTGCCTGAGGTAGTACTCGGCGAAGTGCGGGTCGTTTGCGGCGGCCACGGAAGCCGAGTCGGGCTGTTCGCCGCTTCCGTCGGCGGCCGTGGAGTCGTTGCGTTCCCCTTCATCGTCGTATGAAGGCTCGTCGAAGGCGAACGAGGCCTTGTTGCGCCTGCGCCAGTCGTCCTCGTTCTTGCGTGCGCCCCATCTGCGCTGGAACTCGGTCTTTCCGGCGTTTTTCGATGTGTTGTTGTAGAAATACCACGACTTGTCGGTGTTGAGCTGGTACTGGTTGGGCGCGTTGTCCTTGTTCATCAGGTTGTTCTGCGCGTCCATCTGGGCGAGGTGCTCCTCGCGGGCGGCGGCCTCGGCCTCCTCCTTCTCCTTTTTCTTCAGCTCGTCGGCCAGACGCTGGCACACCTTCCGCTGCTCTTCCGGGGACAGCTTGCTGAGGTCGAGGAGCGAGTCCTGCAGCTCTACGTTGCCGGCGTAGGTGGCAAGCTCGTCGAGCACGTCGGAACGCTTCTTGAGGGAGGTGTAGCCGGGGTACTTGTCGTTGAGCTGCGGCACGGCCTCCGAATAGCACGGCTGCGCCTTGACGTAGTCGCGCTCGGCGAAGTAGATGTTGCCGAGGGCAAGGTTGGCCAGAGCCTTGTCTATGCCGTTGCGCGTCGATTTCTCCACGGCGAGGATGTAGTTCTCCTTTGCCTTGGCGGTGTCCCTGCGCGAAAGGTAGAGGTTGCCGATGGCGTAGTATATCTGGTCGAAGAATTCCTTGTTGCGGCTGAACCGGAGCATGGCGCGGAGCGAGTTCACCTCCCCCTTGATGTTGGATCCGGCGTATACCTCGCTCTGCTTGATGCGTGCGTTGAACTTGGTGCGGTAGGCCGTCGAGGCCCCGCTTCCGGCCTTCTTGAACGCCGTGTAGGCGTCGCGGTTCCTGCCGAGCGTCCTGTAGGCCTGCCCGAGGAGGAAGAAGAGCCGGTTCTTCTGCGAGCCTGAGGCCTCTTCGGCCGCGAGCTTCAGGTACGGCACGGCCTGCTCCCATTTCTCGGAGCGCACGAGCCAGTCGGCCATCGTGATGTTGTAGAGTTTTCTCAGGCTTTTTGTGGTGAGGTCTTTCTCCTTTACGCCGTGGAGGGCGTTTTCGGCCTCGTAGAGCCAGTCGAGCGCGCAGTAGCTTCGCGCCTGCCACAGGCGCGCCTCCGTCACGACTTTCGGGAGCCATGAGAAATGGCGCGAGATGTAGTAGAACGTCGCCGCCGCCCCGGCGAAGTCGCCGTTGAGGAACTGCGAGCGTCCCATCGTCAGCCAGGCGTTGTGCAGGAACGGGTTGAACTCCTCGCGCGCGCGGAAAGCCTTCTCCTTTGGAGTGTTGTTCTTTTTCTTGGGCTTCTTCTTGATGCTGTGGAGCTGGATCGCCTTCTGCATCTTCTCGATGGTGCGCTTGAAGTCGCCCGTCGGCTGTGGCAGCTTCTCGTCGGCGCGTGCCTCGGCGGGATGCGTCAGCACGGTCCGGGTGTAGTCGTCCTCATAGTTCAGCTCCATCTCCTTGAGCTGTTCCTTGTAATGCTCGTCGCCGTTGTAGTAGACGTTGTAGCGGGTGGTGAAGGCCTGCCAGTTGCGCGACAGGGGCGTGTTCTTCTTCGTGGAGCACGCGCACAGCAAGGCGATTGCCGCCACGGCGAACACAGCCGCCGCGCCGCCGCGCCGCCGCAGAAACTCACGGAAAAGCCTGGAAGATTGTCCCATATTCCATTAAAACGCCGCGCCTCTTCGCTTTATTGCCCGCAGACAAGCGAACAGACCCGGAAATGCCCGGTCTGTTGAGAGATTTGTTCTGGTCTCCTGAAAAGCGTCAGTCGGCCTTCCTTTTCAGTCTGAAGTCCACCGTCCTGTTGATTTCCACAACCTTGTTTTCGTGCAGATGAGGCTCTATGCTGTCAAAGAATTCCTCAGTAATGTCAACGAGCACTGAATCGCACTCAAAAGCGTCATTGTCTTCCGGAATGCATCTTACCCAAAGCTTGCCTACCCATTCTTGTCCTGATATGCTGCCCTTGTAACGCCCTTCAGAATCAGAAAACGATACTGCTGCGTGGCGGTTGTCGAAGATTGCAGATTCGGATTCTGCGTAGTGTCCGGTTTCTATTTTTGCGTCAGCCACCGGTCGGTCAGATTCATCGCAGACTGTTCCTTCAATGCTCAAGAACAGATCATGAAGAAGCGGTATGGGTGCCGGATCTGGCTCGTTGTCGCATGAAGTGAGACAAGAAGCAACTGCGCATATCCAGCATAACGACACTGATAGTCGAATCGTGTTGAGTGTTGTATTTTTCATTTCTCTTAGTTTTAACGTGGTTCGAAGTCTCCGCAGAATTCAAGATGATAATAGTTTATAGTGTCTCATGACGTGAAGCCTTAAGATTTGCTTAAGGTGCGCCAAAGTTAATGATTATAATTTGAATTTCCAAATTATAGGCCAAGTTTTTTGTCCTTATTTAAAAAGTATTGTTGCTGTCCGGCAAGACTTTTTAAATTACAAATAATTCAGCAATATGCAATATGTTATGCGGTAATTTCGTTGGGATGCGTTGTCATAAAAAACGATGCTGATGATCTGCCTGTTGCATATATTTGCCCGACACTGATGGTCTGGAATTATGTCCACTGTGACCCTGCATCGGACAGCGCCTTATGGTAAAGATGCCACCGACGGTGCAAGTCGATTGAAAATCTCTGTCCCGGAAAAGCGCAGACAAACGCCGCTCCGGCAAAGCCGGAAACCGAGGCCGATGGCAATGTTGTGGTATGCAACGGATTATGCGTGAAAAAGCCGGGGTTTCGCGTGAATGACACACGAAACCCCGGACGGTTGTAGCCCATAGCAGAGTCGAACTGCTCTTTAGAGAATGAAAATCTCTCGTCCTAACCGATAGACGAATGGGCCACTTGACGACGGCGACATACGCTTGACGATGCCTTCCGCCTTATTTTTTCTGATGGCTTTACAGGCCGACGGCGCGGAGGCCTGCCGACCCCAAGAACAGGCCGCGCCTTATCCGAGCTTGTTGATGTGGATGTTGAGGCGGCTGCAGAGGTTGGAAGCCTTGTTCTTGGATATGATGTTCTTGCGGCCGAGACGGAGAAGGAGGGCCTGAACCTTCGGATAGGCTGCCTGTGCTTCTGCCTTGTCGGTCATCTTGCGTACGCGGCGAACGGCGTTACGGGCTGTCTTGGCCCAATAACGGTTGCGTATTCTTCTCTTCTCCGCCTGGCGGATTCTTTTGAGTGAAGATTTATGGTTTGCCATCTTTGCTTTGTTGTTTTCTTTTTCGGGTAAAAAAATTGGTAGCCCATAGCAGAGTCGAACTGCTCTTTAGAGAATGAAAATCTCTCGTCCTAACCGATAGACGAATGGGCCACTTTATGCGCAACTGCACCTCAGGTGCATTTTGCGAGTGCAAAGTTACGCACTATTTTCCATCTACGCAAATTTTTCTCGTTTTTTTTGCTTAACTTTGCCGACACTTAGAGGCTGTTTAAAAATGCTTGTTGACGCAGAGCCGGAAGATTTGTGATGTATTTATCCCTGCAGCGAAGGAGCATGGCGGGCTATGGGACTGAGCCGAAGGGACAAAGACGCGCAAATATTCCGGAATGGCGGCAGGCATTACAGGAAAGCCTCTTTAAAAGAATTTGATGTTTCAGTCTGAATGGTGTCTTTCCCGTTAATCCGCATTCAATCGTCGGTCACATATCCCGATATGCTCCCTCCTCATGAAGTGCGCCTTAACAAAAATCCACCACTCTGCGTTTAACAATGATTTTTAGAGCTTGTTTAATAATAAATGTTGCCGACAGGGTCGTATGGCTTGAGATGGTTTTCGACATGTGACGAAGGAGTGTACTTTATGTACACGACTGAGGGACAGGGCGAAAAGCGGCCGAGACATACGGGACAAACGGTAATTTCATAATCACTCAATCTCTTGTCGGCTTTTGAAACAAATGCAAAAATACATCAACGATATTAAACAAACCACCTTCCATCGGTCATCCGCCGGCATATTTCCGCCTGCGCTTCGGTCGTTATGGAACCCCATAACTCCCTCACCACAAGCAGAAATCTGCTCGACGACTGACCGCCCTGACGGTAACATTTATTATTAAACAAGCTCTTAAACAGCCTCTTATGCTCCGGGGGCTTCTGCCCGGGGCCGAAACAATGAAATCCATGAGCGAGACACTGAAGATATACTGCGTCAACCTCCGCCGCTACATCCCGGTCAGCGGGGGCGAGACGCTTTCCGGAATACTGGCCTCAGTGGCCGGAGAAATCGGCTTCACCCCGATATGCGCACGCGTCAACAACAAGACCGAAGACCTCTCTTTCCCCGTATTCTCGCCGAAGCGGGTGGAGTTCCTGCGCGCCTCGTCGCCGTCGGGAAGCCGCGTCTACACGCGCACGCTGTGCATGATGCTCTACAAGGCCGTCTCCGAGACATGCCCCGGGTCGGTGCTGCGCATCGAGCACAGCATATCCAAGGGCCTGTACTGCCGGCTCCTCGCCGCCGACGGCTCGGCATCCGTCCCTGCGGAGGAAACCGTAGGGAAAATCCTCTCCAGGATGCGGGAGATAGCCGAGGCCGACCTGCCTCTGGTGCGCAAGGAGCGGCTCACGGAAGACGTGATAGCCATGTTCCGCAGGCAGGGGCTGACCGACAAGGTGCTCCTGCTGGAGACGGTAAGGGAACTGTACACGGCATTCTACCGCCTCGACGGGCTGAACGACAGCTTCTACGGCCCGCTCGCGCCGCGCACGGGCCTGTGCGCCGTCTTCGACATCAAGCCCTACAAGGAGGGGTTCCTCCTGCTCGGCCCCGACCCCGCCGACCCAGGCTCCCCGGCGCGCCCCATAGCGCAGGAGAAGATGTACCGGGCGTTCACGGAATACCAGAAGTTCAACCGCATAATACGCGTCAGCAACGTCGGCGAGCTGAACCGCGCCGTGAAGGCGCGCAAGACCTCGGAGCTGATCAACGTGGCCGAGGCGATGCACGACAAGCTCCTCGGGCGGATAAGCGACGAGATACGCCGCCGACACGACGGCGACGGCACCAAGGTGGTGCTGATAGCCGGCCCTTCATCCTCAGGAAAGACCACTTCCACCAAGAGGCTCGCAATCCAGCTCATGACCAACCTCATGACGCCTAAGATGATTTCGCTCGACGACTATTTCGTGGACCGCGACAAGACGCCGCTCGACGAGACCGGCGACTACGACTACGAAAGCCTCTACGCACTCGACCTCGAAAGGCTCAATTCGGACCTGCGCCGCCTCCTTTCGGGCGAAGAAATCAACCTCCCTACATACAGTTTCGAGCTGGGGCGGCGCATGGAGCGTCCGCGTCCGATGCGCCTCGACCGCGACGACGTGCTGCTCATAGAGGGAATCCACGGGCTGAACCCGGAGCTGACCGCCTCGCTCCCGGCCGACTCCGTCTTCAAGGTCTACGTCTCGGCCCTCACCACGCTCCGCATCGACGACCACAACTGGATCTCCACCACCGACAACCGCCTGCTGCGCCGCATCGTGCGCGACTACAAATACCGCCACACGTCGGCCTTCGAAAGCATACGCCGGTGGCCGAGCGTGCGCCGCGGGGAGGAGAGGTGGATATTCCCGTTCCAGGAGAACGCCGACGCCACCTTCAACTCGTCGCTCATCTTCGAGATAGGGGTGATGAAGAAGTTCGCCGAGCCGCTGCTCCGGGAAGTGCCCCACAACGTGGAGCAATACGCCGAGGCGTTCAGGCTCATGCGGCTGCTCAGCTATTTCGAACCCATAGAGCCCGACCAGATTCCGCCTGCATCGCTCCTGCGCGAGTTCCTCGGAGGCTCCTCCTTCAAATACTGAGGCTGTCCGGATGATCAATGAATACCCCGGCCGCACTGCCCTGGTGATGCGGTTCTCGGCCCTCGGCGACATCGCCATGTCGATTCCCGCGCTCTACGACGCCTGCCGAAGCTGCCCCGGCACCCGGTTCGTGTATCTGACGCGCAAGCATCCGGCCTGCCTGTTCATCAACGCCCCGGCCAACCTCACCGTTGTCGGGGTGGATCTCCGAAGATACAAGGGCTTCGGAGGCATGTGGAGGCTTTTCTCTGAAATCAGGGGAGAATACGGAATCGACACCGTAGTGGACCTCCACGACGTGCTGCGCACAAAGACGTTGAGATGGCTCTTCCGCCTCGCCGGGGCGCGCGTGGCACATATAAGGAAAGGACGCGCCGAAAAGAGGCGGCTCACACGCCGCCGCGACAAGATACTGCTCCAGCTCGAGCCTACGGCAGAACGCTATGCCGACACGTTCCGCCGGGCGCACATATGCGCCCGGCGCGGCTTCCGCTCGGTCTTCGGCGACGGCAAAGGTCCGGAAGCCGCCTTCTCGCATGCAGCCGCCCCGAAGACCCCGCATGAGCGTTGGATAGCCATAGCCCCCTTTGCCAAGCATCCCGGCAAGATATACCCGCCGGAAATGATGCGGAAGGTAACGGACGCCCTGGCATCCGAGCCTGACACGCGCATATTCCTCTTCGGAGCCGGGGAAAGGGAGAAAGCCGTGCTTTCGGAATGGGCCTCGGGGAAGGGAAATGTCGTCAACATGGCGGAAGCTGACATCGGCCTCCCTTCGGAACTCGCGCTCCTCAGCCATTGCGACGTGATGGTCTCGATGGATTCGGCCAACATGCACCTCGCGTCGCTCGTAGGCCTCAAGACGGTCAGCGTCTGGGGCGCGACCCACCCTTTCGCCGGGTTCATGGGCTTCGGGCAGAGCGCGGACCGCGCCGTGCAGCTCGACATGATATGCCGCCCCTGCTCAGTCTTCGGCGACAAGCCCTGCTTCCGAGGCGACTACAACTGCCTGCACGGCATCCCGCCTTCGCTCATCCTGAGCCACATCGGAAAAGCCCTCGGCCGACAACCCGACCCGTCCCGCCAAGACTCCTGACCGCAGCCCGGACACGCTCCGAAATGCCAGTCCCACCCGAAAATCCCGAAATAGTGCGTTCCGGCCGAATTATTTGTTAACTTTGTAGCCGAAAACATAATCATATGGACAAAAGGACTCTTGAAACTATACTGGCCGATCAGGCGGAGGAATTGGTGCTCAAGCAGACTTTGCACTTCTGCCAACGCAAAGAGGAAGATAAGATTGATTTGAAAAGCACACAGGCGCAGGTTGTCATAGGCGTAAGGCGTAGCGGTAAATCCACTTTATGCTATAATGCCCTCACCAGAAAAAAGTGAAATTCGCATATGTCAATTTCGATGACGAACGTCTGATCCATCTTAGAGTGTGTTTGAATTTTTATTCTGATTTTTACAGGCAGTTTTACAGGGCTTTCCGAGCCTTGGAACGAGGCGCATAGCGGGCTATGCAACGAGTGAAAGGCCGGAAAGGACGTGAAAATGCCGTAGTGTGCCGTTCGAGTGTGCCTTTATGGGTCTTTCGGCCGTCTTCACGCCTTTGCCTCGGTCATGCAGCCCGCTGCACTCCCTCGTCTGCATGCGCGAATCCATCCCGAAATCCTCCATAAAAAATCCTGAAGAAAAATTCCAAACACACTCTTAAAGGCGAAGAGCTCAACGATGTGCTTGAAGTCCTCTACAAAATCAACGGTGATTTCAATTATCTGTTCATTGACGAAATACAGAACATTCCGGAATGGTATCTGTTCGTCAACCGGCTTTTGCGCAAACAGATGCACTTGATCATCACCGGATCGAATGCGAAACTGTTGAGTGGAGAACTTGCCACTCACCTTACCGGGCGGCGGCGAACAGGTCCCAGTAGCCGGGGAAGGACTTGTCCACGACCCGGGGGTCGTCGATTTCCAGGCCGCAGGGAAGACGGCCCGCGAGCGGCGCAATCGACATAGCCGTCCGGTGGTCGCCACGGGTGTCTATGACCGGCTTTCCCCGGACTGCGCACATCTCCCCTTCATATGTCAGTGAGCCTCCGTCTGCTTGCAGCACGTGGCCGCACTTGCCGAGTTCCGATACGAGGGCCGAAAGACGGTCTGACTCCTTGTGCCTGAGATGTCCTATTCCGCCGATGCGGAAGCGCACGCCGAGGGCGCAGAGCGTGGCGGCGAGCGCGGGCACAAGGTCGGGCTGTCCGCCCAAGTCCCATTCCACCCTTTCGGGAAGCGGCACGCGCGGGTCGCGGAAGATTCCGGCCGTGCCGTCGGCAAGGAAACGGGTGGCGACCCCCAGCCGCCCGAAAAGCTCCGCGCAGCGCGAGTCGCCCTGCAGCGACACGGCGGGATGGAGCAGCCCGGAGGCCGAGAAGCGCAGGCCGGGGCTGAGGGCGGCCATCTCATAGAGGTAGGAAGCCGCGCTCCAGTCGGCCTCGACCTCGAATTCCTGCGGCGCGCGGTAGGGAACCGGCGCGACATGAATCTCACGGCCAACGACTTCCGCCTCTGCGCCGAAACGGCGCATCACGCGTGCCGTCATCTCTATGTAGGGAGCCGAGACAGGCTCCTGTTCGAGAGTCAGCCTCATTCCCTGCCCCCACATCGGGGCGGCGAGCATCAACGCCGAGACGAACTGCGAACTCACGTCGGCGTTCATGCGCATCCGGCCTCCGGCGAGCCTGCTTCCGCTGATGAGGAACGGGGCTTTGCCGTCGGCGGAGGATATGTGCGCGCCCAACCCGCGCAAGGCCTCGGTCAAAGGCCCCACGGGGCGTCTTCTGAGCTGGTCGGAGCAATCGGCCTCCACCCTCAGACCCGGCACGGAGGCGGCTGCGGCCAGGAAAAAGCGGAACGACGCGCCTCCGCTTCCGAGGAAAGCCCTTGCCCGACCGCCTGAAGCGGGGGAAGCCTCGTCGGGATGAAGCGCGCCGCGCAGCAGGGGCACGTTTTCAGCGAGCCGGCGCGTGTCTTCGCAGTCGGGCAGGTTGACCAGACGAGCCGGTTCCGGCGACAATGCATTGGCCGTCAAAGCCCTCGCCGCCACGCTCTTCGATCCCGGAAGCGATGCCGAAACATTAACCGTCATCTCCAGATTATCGCATTGCTTGTGCACTTCAACCGAGGCGGGCGGGAAACGATGGTTCCCCGCCCGCAAGTCGATTGTGTTCAAGAATTCGTATCAGCCGTTGTGCTTCTTCATGATGGCGATGAGGTCGAGCACCTTGTTGGAGTAGCCGATTTCGTTGTCATACCATGAAACCACCTTCACGAACTTGTCGGTCAGGTACACTCCGGCGTTGGCGTCGAAGATGGAAGTGAGCGTGCATCCGAGGAAGTCGCTCGAAACCACTGCGTCTTCGGTATAGCCGAGGATGCCCTTGAGCTCGCCTTCGCTTGCCTCCTTCATGGCCTTGCAGATGTCCTCCTTGGTGGCGGGCTTCTCAAGGTTGACGGTGAGGTCCACGACTGAAACGTCGATGGTCGGCACGCGCATCGAGATGCCTGTGAGCTTGCCGTTGAGTTCGGGGATCACCTTGCCCACTGCCTTGGCTGCGCCGGTGGTGGAGGGGATGATGTTGCCCGAAGCCGCACGTCCGCCGCGCCAGTCCTTGAGCGAGGGGCCGTCAACGGTCTTCTGGGTGGCGGTGATCGAGTGCACGGTCGACATGAGGCCGTTCACGATGCCGAACTTCTCGTTGAGCACCTTTGCCACGGGGGCAAGGCAGTTGGTGGTGCAGGAAGCGTTGGAGACGATCTGCTGTCCGGCGTATGTGTTGGCGTTCACGCCGCACACGAACATCGGGGTGTCGTCCTTGGAAGGAGCCGACATCACGACGTACTTCGCTCCGGCCTCGATGTGGGCCTGTGATTTCTCTTTAGTGAGGAAGAGGCCGGTGGACTCGACCACATACTCTGCGCCTACCGCGCCCCATGCGATTTCCGCAGGGTTCTTGCAGGCGGTAACGCGTATCTCCTTGCCGTTTACGATCAGCAGGCTCTTTTCGAGGTCATAGTCCACGGTGCCTTCGAAGCGGCCGTGCATGGTGTCGTACTTGAGCATGTATGCCATGTAGTCGACCGGAAGAAGGTCGTTGATGGCCACAACTTCGATGTCGTCTCTCTTGGTGGAGGCGCGGAAGACAAAACGTCCGATACGGCCGAAGCCGTTGATACCGATTTTAGTCATTGTCCTTTTTTATTTTAATTGAGTTCTAAATTAGTTTCTGTTTGACGCGCAAAGTTACGCAATTTTTCTTAATTTTGCACCCGTATGAACCGACTTTTTCTTTTGTATGTTGAATCTGAGAAACATTCTGCCGGAATCGGGGACGGTCCCTTTCAGGAGCCGGTCTGCCCAATTATCAACAAGCCAAAACAAAAAAGTATTTCTTATGGGAAAGTTTTTACATGATTTTAAGGAATTCGCCCTGAAGGGCAATGTCGTGGACATGGCCGTCGGCGTGATCGTCGGAGGAGCCTTCGGCAAAATCGTCTCCTCGCTCGTCAACGACATACTGATGCCCGTCTTCTCCATAGTCACCGGCGGGGACGGCTACAAGAACCTCAAATACGTCATCACCGAGGCCCGGCCTGCCACGGCCGACGGAGCGGCCGCCGTGGAGGAGGTGGCGGTCAACTACGGCCTCTTCATCCAGAACGTCGTGGACTTCGTGATCATCGCCCTGAGCATCTTCGTTGCCCTAAGGGTCATGATGAAGTTCATGAAGAAGGAGAAGAAGGCCGAAGAGCCCGCGCCCGCACCGGAGCCTTCGGCTGAAGAGAAGCTCCTCGCCGAAATCCGCGACGAGCTCCGCAAGCGCGGCTGAGGCCGGCGGCCCCCTCAGGGCGCGCTCAGAACTCCGTGAAGCAGAGCGGAAGCAGCGACGCCACCGACGGAAGGACATACGTCTTCCCGGCCCCGTAGAGGATAACCTCTATGGGGCCGTGAGCGTTCTCGTATTCGAGGAGCGCCTGGCGGCACGCGCCGCACGGGCTGATGGGCGATTCCTGGAAGCAGTCGGCGTCGGAGGCCGAAGCCGGACGCCGGAGCCGGGTCCAGGCGGCCACGGCGATCTTCCTGAAAGCCACGCCCGGATAGCGCGCGGCGGCATAGAAGCACGCGCTCCGCTCGCCGCACGTGCCCGACGAGAAGGCCGCGTTCTCCTGGTTGGCCCCTCCCACGATCTCGCCGTTGGCGAGAAGTATGGCCGCCCCGACGTGGAACCGGGAATAGGGCGCGTAGCTCGCACGCGTCATCTCCTTCGCCTTCTCCACAAGACGGCGGTCTTCCTCCCCGAGCTCCTCAAGGCTGCACACCTTCACCCGGGTCTTTATCTCTTTCGTTTCCATAAATATTCCGATTATGTTTAGGAAAAACAAATTTAGCGCATTTTTATTTCCCGGACAAATGATTTTTTAACAGCCGCCCTGCCCCCGGTTACGGCGGTTATGACTAACTTTGCACGAGAGAACGCACAAACGATGGACAGAACCAGACTCACACGTATGTTTATACCGGCACTGATGTGCATGGCAGCCGCAACGCCATGCGCCGCCACGGCCTCGGCCGAGACGGCCGACGACCGCTACATACTCTACATCAACACCTACAGCCAGATGGCCGTGGACCAGCAGGCGCAGTTCGGCATCCCGGCCTCCATCACCCTCGCCCAAGGGCTTCTCGAGAGCGCCGCCGGACGCTCCACGCTCGCCCGCGAGGGAAACAACCATTTCGGCATCAAGTGCCACAAAGGATGGGAAGGGAAGTCGATGCTGCGCGACGACGACGCGCCCGGCGAATGCTTCCGCGTCTACGGCTCGGCCGCCGAAAGCTACCGCGACCACTCACTGTTCCTGTCGCGCGAACGCTACAGGCCCCTGTTCAGCCACGACGTAACCGACTACGCCTCCTGGGCGCGCGGCCTGAGCCGGTGCGGCTACGCCACCGACCCCAACTACGCCTCTCGCCTCATAGCCATCATAGAGCGTTACGCCCTCTATACCTACGACACCCGCGCCGGGCGCGAAGCGGAGGAGATCACCGAGTTCATATGGCAGCAGATGCGCAAGACCCACCCCGTGCGCAAGGCGCGCGGCCTGCACTACGTCATCGCGTCGCCCGGCGACACCTACTCCTCGATAGCGAAGGAATTCCGCATCAAGAAGAAGAAGCTCATGGAGCTCAACGACGCGGAGACCGACAGGGTGCGCGAATGGCAGGAAGTGTATCTGGAGGAAAAGCTCGACGAAGCCCCGGAAGGCGTGGCCTCCGCCACGGTGGGGGAAGGCGAGACGATCCACAGCGTGGCCCAGCGGTTCGGGATGAAGCTGGCCGCCGTCCTCGCCCTCAACCCCGGGGCGAAAGACTCGCCCGGGCAGAGGCTCCGGCTGCGGTAGGCCGCATCCGGGCGACGCCCCCTGCCGGGTCTGCCCGGAGCCCAAAAGCGATTTTTTCGGCCGAAAGCTTGGCCGTGTGCAATATTCTTCCTATTTTTGCGTCATAATAACGCCCGAAGTCAGCCGCCGAGCCGTCGCCGCCCTTTCCGAAGGCATCATAAGCCTCTGTAGTTCAACGGATAGAATAGAAGTTTCCTAAACTTTAGATAGGAGTTCGATTCTCCTCGGAGGTACAGCCGGGTCCCCGACGCAGCCAAAAAGCGCCGGGGACTGCTTTTAACCATGCGCCTCCCGCCGACGATATTATCAAAAAAAAGGTGAAATAGTTGGTTATTCGCCGAAATCTCGCTAACTTTGTGGCGTTTTTTCAATCACCCCGTTGTCGCCCGTCGGCTGCGGGGCAGTCTATACGCCGAAAACAGCCTCATCCTGAGCGGAGCGGCCCCGGCCGCCACCGGTCTGGAAACCAGGCAGCAGGACATATATTTTTACCGTTTTGGGAAAGTTTTCGCAATACAAAGTGCAGCTTGCCTCGAAGACCGACGGCAGGCATGAGCAGGACTTCGTCTGCGACACCGAGTTCTTCCGCAACATGGAGAACGACGATGTGGCGGACGCGGACATAAAGGTGCATCTCGACCTGGAAAAGAAGAACGACGCCTATGTCCTCGTCTTCACCTGCAAAGGGATGATGCACATCCCCTGCGACAGGTGCCTCGACCCGATGGAGCATCCCGTCGACACGACATACCGGCTGACCGTCAGATACGGCGAGCGGTATGACGAAAGCGACGACGTGCTCATCATCCCGCACAGCGACACATACCTCAACGTGGCATATATGCTCCACGACACGGTGATGCTCACCGTACCGCTGAGGCACGTGCATCCTGCCGGGCAGTGCAACCGCGCCATGTCGGCCGTGCTCAGCAGGCACAACGCCGAGGCGCTGGACGACGAAGACGAAGGCTTCGGCGAAGAGACGGACTGAAGACCGGCTGGAAAGACCTCTGCCGCACTATGTGGCGGCACCAACAAAAACGAAACAAAAATCAAAAAACAATAGAAGAAAATGGCACATCCCAAACGCAGACAATCGCACACCCGCACCGCGAAGCGCCGCACACACGACAAAGCTCTCATCCCGACACTCGCCATCTGCCCCAACTGCGGCGCCTGGCACGTATACCACACCATTTGCGGCGAATGCGGCCACTACCGCGGCAGGCTCGTCATCGACAAGGAAGCCAAGGCTCAGTAAGGCCGGCTTACGCATAAGCCAAGGCACACCGTGGGCCCGCGCTGCGCCGGCCTGCCTACAAGCGTGCGCCGGACAAGACGGTAAAGAAATTTTTTTGACCCTTTCCAACAATGATGAATGCTAAGATAAGCGGTATCGCATCCTACGTGCCCGACGACATACTCGACAACGAGATGCTCTCGAAGATGGTAGACACCAACGACGAGTGGATCACCACGCGTGTCGGGGTCAAAGAGCGTCGCATACTGCACGAGGAGGGCACCGGTTCGAGCTATCTCGGCACGCGCGCCGTGAAGCGTCTCCTGGCAGACTGCGGGGTCGCGCCCGACGAAGTGGAGCTGCTGATATGCGCCACCTCCAACCCCGACTACCGCTTCCCCTCCACGGCTTCCGTGATAGCCCACGAATGCGGACTCCAGAAGGCCTACGCCTACGACATACAGGCCGCATGCGCAGGTTTCATCGTAACGATGCAGGCCGCCCGGGCCTACATACAGTCGGGTCTGTACAAAAAGATAATAGTGGTGTGCGCCGAGAAGATGTCGTCCATGACCGACTATGAGGACAGGTCCACTTGCCCGCTCTTCGGCGACGCCGCCGCAGCCGTGCTCATCGAGCCTACCGACGAGCCCGTGGGGGTGATGGACGGAGAGTTCCACGTCGACGGGACGGGGCTTCCCCACCTGCTGATGAAGGCCGGAGGCTCGGTAAGGCCAGCCACGGAGGAGACCGTCGCGGCCCGCGAACACTTCATCTACCAGGAAGGACGCGCGGTCTACAAGCACGCCGTGCGCGACATGCTTTCCTCGTCGCAGTCCGTTATGGCCCGCAACGGCCTGACGGTCGAAGACATAGACTGGTTCGTGCCTCACCAGGCCAACCTCCGCATAATCGAGGCGATAGCCGGACGCACGAAGATAGCCCCTGAAAAGGTGCTCGTCAACATCCAGCATTACGGCAACACCTCCGCCGCCTCGATTCCGCTGTGCCTTGACGAATACAAGAAGCGTCTCCGCAAAGGCGACAAAATCGTGATGACGGCTTTCGGCGCAGGGTTCACCTGGGGTGCGATGTACATCATCTGGGCCTTCGACACCAAGTGAGACGACATACGCCAGACAAAGCCGGGACGCGACCGCACGCAGGTTGCCGCCCCGGCATTTTCGTTATCACGGGCGCGACGCCAACCTCTGCCGCGCGCCAGGCGTTATAACGGTCAGACACACGTAAAAACAGACAAAGCCATGGAAGAAGGAAAAACAGCCCCGGCCGCTGGACACAAGGCCGGATTCGTCAACATAGTCGGCAACCCCAACGTCGGAAAGTCCACCCTGATGAACGACCTCGTCGGCGAACGCCTCTCGATCATCACATCGAAGGCGCAGACCACACGCCACCGCATCACCGGAATCGTCAACACCCCGGAATACCAGATCGTGTATTCCGACACCCCGGGCGTGCTCAAGCCGAAATACAAGCTACAGGAGTCGATGCTCGGATTCTCGCAGGGCGCGCTCACCGACGCAGACATACTCCTCTACGTAACCGACACGGTCGAGAACCCCGAAAAGAACAAGGAATACCTCGACCGCGTGGCGAAAGAGAAGATCCCCGTGCTCCTCGTCATCAACAAGATCGACCTCCTCAAGGGGCAGGACGACCTGGTGAAGCTCGTGGACGAATGGAAGGAACGCCTCCCCGGAGCGGAGATATTCCCCACGAGCGCGACGGAGCATTTCAACATCGACAGCCTGAAGCGGCGCATAGTGGAGCTGCTGCCCGACGCGCCGCCGTATTTCGGCAAGGACGCGCTCACCGACAAGCCCGCGCGCTTCTTCGTGACGGAAATCATAAGGGAGAAGCTGCTGCTCATCTACGACAAGGAGGTGCCCTACAGCACGGAGGTGCTCGTCGAGAAATTCGACGAGAAGGAGAAGTCTATCCACATAATGGCAGTCATCTACGTGGAACGCGACTCGCAGAAAGGCATCATCATCGGCAAAGGAGGAGACAAAATCAAGAAGGTGGGCATCGAGGCCAGGCAAGACATTGAGAAGTTCTTCGACAAGAAGGTCTTCCTCGAGCTGTTCGTGAAGGTGGAGAAGGACTGGCGCAACCGCGAGAACAAGCTCCGCGCCTTCGGATACATCGAATGACCACCGCTGCAAAAGGCCTTGACCGGCCTCTCAAAAAACATTAGAGGCTGTTTAAAAATGCTTGTTGACGCATAGCCGGAAGATTTGTGATGCATTTATCCCTGCAGCGAAGGAGCATGGCGGGCTATGGGACTGAGCCGAAGGGACAAAGACGCGCAAAGGTTCCGGAATGACGGCAGGCATTACAGGAAAGCCTCTTTAAAAGAATTTGATGTTTCAGTCAGAATGGTGTCTTTTCCGTTAATCCGCATTCAATCGTCGGTCACATATCCCGATATGCTCCCTCCCCATAAAGTGCGCCTTAACGAAAAATCCACCACTCTGCGTTTAACAATGATTTTTAAACAGCCTCTTATCATTATAACGAATGGGCAGATTAGTAGCAATAGTAGGGCGGCCCAACGTCGGCAAATCGACGCTGTTCAACCGCCTGACGCAGACACGCTCGGCCATCGTGGACGACACGGCCGGCACCACCCGCGACCGCCAGTACGGGAAAGTAGACTGGTGCGGCCAGGAATTCTCTATCGTAGACACCGGCGGCTGGGTGGTCAATTCAGAAGACATATTCGAGGAGGAAATCAACAAGCAGGTGCAGATAGCCATCGAGGAGGCCGACGTGATCCTCTTCGTGGTGGACTCCACCACGGGCGTAACCGACCTCGACGACCACGTGGCCTCCATCCTGCGCCGCTCACGCAAGCCCGTGATAGTGGTGGCCAACAAGGAGGACGTGGGCAACGCGCGCTTCAACATCCCGGAGTTCTACTCCCTCGGCCTCGGCGACCCGTTCGAGGTGTCGTCGGCCAACGGGTCGGGCACCGGCGAGCTGCTCGACGAGATCGTCAAGGACATGCCTGAACCCAAGGAGGAGGACAGCCCGGAAGACGACGTGCCCAAATTCGCGATCGTGGGCCGCCCCAACGCCGGAAAGTCAAGCCTCATAAACGCGTTCATCGGCGAGGAACGCCACATCGTGACCGACATCGCCGGAACCACGCGCGACTCCATCTACCACCGATACGACAAGTTCGGCTTCGACTTCTACCTCGTCGACACCGCCGGGATACGCAAGAAGCAGAAGGTGAACGAAGACATCGAGTACTACTCCGTCATACGGTCCATCCGCGCCATAGAGGCCTCCGACGTATGCATCCTCATGATCGACGCCACGCGCGGCATCGAGGCGCAGGACGCCAACATCTTCAGCCTCGTCCAGCGCAACAAGAAGGGGCTGGTGGTCTGCGTCAACAAATGGGACATCGCCGAAGACCGCTCGCTCGAGGCCCAGAAACGCTTCGAGCAGGCGATACGCGGCAAGTTCGCGCCCTTCACCGACTTCCCGGTAATCTTCACCTCGGCAGTCACCAAGCAGCGCATCTACAAGGTGCTCGAGACGGCCATCTCGGTCTACAAGAACCGCCGCCGCATCATCCCCACTTCGCAGCTCAACACCTATATGCTCGAGCAGATAGCCCTGACGCCGCCGCCGAGCAACAAGGGCAAGTTCGTGAAGATAAAATACGTTACGATGCTCAAGGAATCGGTCATCCCGACGTTCGTCTTCTTCTGCAACCTCCCGCAATGGGTCAAGGAGCCGTACCGCCGCTTCCTGGAGAACAAGATACGCGAGCGCTGGGACTTCCACGGCACGCCCGTCTCCATCTTCATGCGCGACAAGTCATGACAGAAGGTTGTCCTTTTAGGGACATTGTTGGCCGAATCTTCGCAACGCCGCAAAACCGGGATTCTTTTGTCCCACGGCTCTTTCATTTAAACTAAAATAAAAAGCATGACTTCCCCTACCCGGTTCATTGTGAATCGGGTAATATTCTGTGTCTGTCTGTCAACGAGTTATTCTGGTGTCAAAATCTTATATTTTTCATTTTTGGCTTAAAAACC
>CAJSYI010000037.1 GCA_910573745.1 Muribaculaceae bacterium
CAAGCGGGCAGCTCGTCTTCTGGCGGTAAACACGACGGTAAAAAATCAGGCGACCCGACCGGGTCACCTGATAATCTATGTCTCTTTTCAGAACAGCCGTTAGGGCTTTCGTTATCCCGAACTCGCGTTTTGAAGTACTGACAGCAGCAGATTTGCGATGAGTGTAACCCATATCTGGATTTTGATGGCGTTGGCGCTCTCGCCATAGAAGTATCTCAAGGGGAAGTTCTGTTTGATCTGCTTGAAAAGAGACTCTATCTGCCATCGGCGGCGGTATATCGCCACGATTGTCTCCAGAGGCATGTCGAAGTCGTTGGTCAGAAGCGATATGAGTTTTGGCTTCCCGTTCTTCTTGATGTCAACGTATGTGATTATTCTGGCGATGTGGTTTATGCCGTCTTTACGGAACACCACGACCTGTTCACGGTATTCCATCAGTCCCTGCGGGTTCTGATGCATACAGTCTACAAGTACCTCATAACTGAGGTTTTTCTTCATTTTGGTGACATATACAACGCCACGGTCCGTCAGTTCCTCGAATTTGGCATAATTGATATAGGCGCGGTCAAGAGCGACTATCTCGTTGTGGCTGTAATGGCTCGGAGCAAGCATGAAAGAGTCATTGGTGGCCGCCGAAGTGAACTGCACGTCGCAGGGAACCCCCTCGTTGGCGTGTATGACAGAGTGTACCTTTATGCCGCCTTTCTTCTTTCCCGTCTTGGGGTGTCGGCCAACACCCTTGAAAACAGCGTTGGAGAACAATGTGATTGTAGTGGAATCGATAATCCTAAGCTGCTTTATCCACTCTTCCGTGCCGTTGCGTCTGCTGTCCGATGAAAGAATGTCTTTGTTGGCTGCATACAGGTCGCGATAGACATCCTCAAAGAACTTCTCTGACCGTCGGGCATTTGCATCCGACAGGGTGCTGCGCTTTGGTACAGTATCAATTCCGACATGGTGCAGTTTGCGAACCTCCGCTGTCATAGATGTCTCTATCTCACGCAATGAGTCGAAGCGCTGGATCACGGCATAGAGCATCGTAAGCAGATGCGTATGGCCGTCAAAGCTCTTTACATACTTCTCTCCGCCGTGTTTTCGGCTGAATTCAACAATTTTTTCACGATTGAGTGATTTTATCAGCTGTCCATATATCGGCTGTCCGAAGAAATTACTACTTTTACTCATGGTTATTCATGGATTGTTTGGCGACACCAAAATAACCATTTAGGGCTGACTCCTGCAATAGGTGTCAGCCCTAATTTTTCAATCGCTCAAAAAAAAGTTTAGCGGACAGTAATAATACTTTATCTCACGGAGTGGGATGTCAGTAATGTTGTACTTCTTCTTCATGAACTCCACCACACGGCGGTACATACGCTCATATTTGCGGTAGGTGGGGTCGGCTTTGCTGAGTCCCACGAGTTTCTTGGTGTCCTCCAAGTGCTGCTCATAGACTTTAAGGAGCGACTCCTCTCGCTGCGTGATGCCCATATACGCGTTGCGCACCATTTCAGCTGTGACGTAGCCGTGACGACGCTGGATGTCGTAGTAGTGCTCTTTCAGTATAACCTGAATATCATTCAGGCGACTGTTAAGTTCAAGAACTTTTGCCGAACGACCAATGGCTCTGCCGACTTTTGCATCCCATATTTTAGGGTTTACAACCAGTTTGGAATTTAGCTGTTCCATTTCACCATCCACGGTTATTCTTATCATGACTGACGCATTGCCGTCTTTATTGATACGATTCCCGCGAATATAAAATAGAACTTTGAATGTGTTCTTTTTCATCTAACGAGGATTTGGTGGTTATCATAGACCCAGTTTTGCCGAGGTTTGCAATGATAACGATTTTAAATTTTAGTTTGCTTAGACCCATTCTGGCCAATGTCAGACTTATATCGGACATCGACAAAATCGGTATCGAACACCTCGTTTTGAATGATGGAATAATCGTTGTTCGGGACAATCAGAATAATGGTAAATATGGAAGTTGGAATTACTCATTCCCTTGTCCGATTTTTGACCGCTTTTTTCCGACTTACGTCCGAGTTAGGTTCTCGTAACCCATTGATACTATGTTTTATGCAGTACTAATCGTTACCCAACCGTTACCATTTTGGATTTTAAAAAAAGTGGTAACGAGTTGGTAACGAATGGCTGTCCGTAGCGGTCTTTTTTCTGTCCGATGACGGTCCTGAGTCGTCATTTTTAGGCACTAAAAAACCGCAGAATACATTGATATTCTGCGGTTTAGTCTTGTTTAGACTTTTGTTGGCCGGAATCTGTCCGACCCGCTAAGTGGAGATGGAGGGACTTGTTCCTTGCGCTCCAAATGTAGCTATATCAAGTAGATAGCGTATCTAAAAATTTAATAGTGCCTTGTTAGTGCCTGACTCTTGAATTTGAGATGCTCTGTCTCCGACAGGCGCAAATCAAGTTGTCGCAACTTGTCTCTACAAGTTTCCAAGCCATATGCAAATTTAATCATTTTTTCTCTCTCGTACAAGGCCGAAGGTTCTTTTTAACTATTCGATAATCAATTGTTAAACACTACAAACGGCCATTACGATTATACTATCCAAGCAACCAACGTGGAATGTCAATAATGGATATGCCTTCATAGTCACTCTCCTCATGACGGGTTCTTGCAAGGAGTATCTTGGGATACGCATCACGAATCTGCAACAATGGCTCTACTTCCCGGCGGAATGTTTCTTCGCCGGAAATGTCGTCACTGACCTGAATGTATAATTTCTCATTGCCTTTCATTGCAACAAAGTCAATCTCTTTCTGATACAGCTTGCCTACATAGACATCATATCCGCGTCGTAGCAGTTCTATGAAGACTATGTTCTCAAGCATACGCCCCCAGTCCATATTACGCTTGCCAAGTACCGCAAAACGAATGCCGGTATCAGCAAGATAGTATTTACCGAGCGACTGAAGATAGGTCTTACCCCTCACATCATACCTTCTGGCCTCATAGAAGACAAAGGCATGACAGAGATGGTCGATATAACTGCCCACTGTCTTGTAGTTGGTCTCAGTGCCATTTGCGACAAGGATATTGCTGATATTCCTTGACGATGATATATTGCTCACATTGTCCATCAGGTATTCAGCGACCTTTTTAAGAAGGGTCGCACTCCCCAGCCGATATTTCTCTACAAGATCCCGGATAAGGATTGTGTCATATACATCCCGAATGTACTTCTCTTTGTCAGAGTCGTTTTTATAAGTATATGAACCTGAAAGTCCTCCAAGTTTTATATAACGCTCGAAATGTTCATCATAATCTCCGCCAATATCGAAATAGGCACAATACTCCTTGAAGCTAAACGGATAAACGTGAATCTCCATGTGTCGCCCTGTAAACAGTGTGGCAAGATCACTGCTCAGAAGAAAAGCATTCGAGCCGGTGAGATAGATATCGTATTTTTCATCTGAGTGCAGACTATTGATAGCCAGCTCGAATTTTTCACATAGCTGAACCTCGTCAATCATCAGATAATTATTGACTCCATCCCGGTATTTTTCCTCTATATAGTCGTTGAGAGCATGATACTCTTTCAGATGTTCAAACTTGATTTTTGTCAGGTCAATATAAATGATGTTTGCGGTGGCATCTGTTTTGACTATATAATCAGAGAACGCTCCCAACAGTTTGGATTTGCCACTACGTCTTATTCCCGTTATTATCTTAATATCGGGAGTGTTTATTAAACCCTCTAACTGGCGGAGGTACAACGGCCTTTCTATTAGTTTCATCTGATTCCATTTCCCAAACTTAAAAAATATTTGACTTTGGGAAACGACGCAAAGTTACAAATTATTTTCCAGACTAAAAGAGAATGTAATCCAAAAACTGAATTATCAGATTATGTCTGATTATGAAAGATAAAGCGACGAGAGGCGGAGCGGTCTTCCGTGTTGGCGGCGTTATGCCGTCAAAAGGTGACGGTGCAAGCACTGACACCCCTTGACCGCACCACGCCTATGGGCAATGCTGAACACCGACAACTGCCATCGCCTTATGGTGGGCATCGAGGACGCTGCCTGATACCATAAGACTGTAATGGCGGCTGTCCGTATTCCGGTCCGCATTGCCTCGCAAGGATTTTTCCGACCGCTCCGCCACTCGCCGCTTGTCTGCACCCACGGGCGGAGACAATGGCGGCCGGTTCGTGCCTCGCTGACCGTCATAGACTCCGCTTTCCGGGGCGCGGTGCCATTTTTTTTCATTGTTTCAAGTCCATCGGCAACACTGCCGGTTGCCGACTGATATGTTCCTTTGTGCCGTCATGCCGGGGGTGCCTTTTAATCAGGCATCACATTAACGGATGGGCAAGTATAAGTCGCTCGCCTGATATAACGTGTGGCTAAGGGCTGTTCATTCAATCCGTCAAAATCTCCACGCTCCTGCGGAGGTAGTATTTGGCCGGCTTGCCTGAACCACCCTTTTTGTCGCCGCACGCCTTTCAAGCGTCGAGCAACTCATACAGCCACACCGTCACTGGACGCATGGTTAAAAAAAGCACCCGCCTATATGACAGCTACAAATCCACATATTAGAAATTCAGGTCGAGGCAAAGCTCACCAAACCTCCCATCAATACCGCATATTAAAGACGGTCGCAAGGGTGGTCGGCTTCATAATCGGCACATTGGTGGCGGTGGTCGTATGGGTGGTTGTAAGACCCGTATTCAGAGGCATCGGGTGGATAATATCCCTGCTGACGATGATAGCGGTAATCTATTGGCTATTGACAATTTTCTAAACATTTACGACTATGGCACAGAACTCAATGAAAGGAACTCAGGCGTTCCAAGACACAATCAGAACTTATCTTGACAATATGGCGGAGTCTGACGCATTGTTCGCCGTCAAGTATGCCAATCCCTCAAAGTCGCTCTCTGAGTGCATCACCTATATAATCTGCCAAGTGCATAAAAGCGGGTGCAACGGGTTCGAGGACGATGAAATCTTCGGAATGGCAGTCCACTACTGGGAAGAAAGCGAGATAGAGGTCGGAAAGCCTGTCAACTGCCAAGTGGTGGTCAACCACACGGTAGAACTCACCGAGGAGGAAAAGGAGCAGGCACGGCAGGACGCCATCGCAAAACTCCGTGACGAGGAAGCGTCCAAGATGCGCAGACCCTCGCAATCCAAGAAGGCAACAGAGAATAGACCCCAAGTTGAAGAACGCAGTCTTTTTGACTTCTAAAATATTACAGCTATGAAACCGAGAACGAAACTTGAAAAGGCGGTAATCGCACAGAGTGGGCATCTTCGCCCACTCGCCACCGCTCCCCGTCGTTGGGCATTCAGAAACACAATCGACCACTATGCCTACCGCTTGCCGAAAGGTCGCACTACTTGTATGGACTGCGGACATTCGTGGCTGATGACCGGTCACACCGACAAATGCGCCTGCCCCAACTGCAAGGCTCAACTTGAAGTCAAGGAAACATTTGAGCGCAAATGTCAGCAGAAATCCTATCTCAACGTGATAGCTACTTGCGGAGAGTATCAGGTACTGCGAATGTTTCTCATGGAGGTGAACATGCGAAAAGGGTTCAAGGCTTCGTCCGCCTTTCGGGAAATCGGGCAGTATTGGATTGCCCCCGAAGGAAAGACTGCTCTTGTGGCTATTCCGCGCATAATGGGCTGGTATCTTGACTGCTTTGCCTTCGGTTATCCTATGGAGATAAGAAAAGACAACGACATCTACCGCTATATCTCCGACCAATATCTATATCCGAAATTCAAGATAATTCCGGCTCTCACAAGAAACGGATTTGACGGCAAATTCCACGAAATCCGCCCAATCAAACTTTTCTCAATGCTCCTTTCCTCACCGCAAGCCGAAACACTGATTAAAGAGGGCAACACAGATATGCTTAAATATATGGCATATCATACCGACGAGGTAAAACACTTCTGGGCATCATATATAATCGCCAAGCGTCACGGATATGAAATCCCCGACCTCTCAACTTGGTATGACTATCTGCGGATGTTGGAACGTTTCGGACGTGATACCCACTCACCGAAACTTATCGCCCCCGCCAATCTCTTTGACGCACATGATGAATATGTGCAGAAAGTAAACCGACAGCGAGAGAAGGAGCGCAGAGAAGCTGACCGAATCAAGGCGTTGGAGAATGAAGAAAAGTTCAGGGAACTGAAAGGTCGTTTCATCGGACTTGTGTTTACCGACAACGAGATAGAAATCAAAACCCTCGACAGCGTTGACGAATACTACGAGGAAGGCAGGACTCAGCATATCTGCGTCGGCAGTAGCCAATACTATCTCAAAGCCGAGAGCCTTGTATTCTCTGCCCGAATAGACGGCAAGACAGTGGCTACCGTGGAGATAGACCTAAGGACGCTCAAAGTGGTACAATGCCGTGCAGCCTGCAACAAGGTGAGCGAGTATCAGCAACGGATAGAAAACGCTATCGCAAGCCACCAAGAGGAAATCAAGGCACGAATGACTGCCTAATGTATAATCCGACCTGCGCCATTGCTGGCGCAGGTCACAATACCCACCCATTATGAACGTGACATTTGAACATCCGACTATCATTTTTGATGACAAAATAGCCGAAGTCATCATGGAATTTGTGAACCATATTCTCTATGCCGACAGCGAGAAAACGCTACGGCAGATAGTAGCCGATTTTGCCGACAAGTACGACCTTGACCGATACTTCGTGTATGGCTACGGCAGTCATCACCTATGGCTTAAACAAAGGAAGATAACCAACCCCGATATAACTTTTGAATATCGGATACTGATTGTAGAATACTAAACAGCAACACTATGGCAACGAAACTCACCGCCAACGGAGTAAGCACAACTACTATTCCCGGCACAGAACAATACGAGGTGTTTTACACCGGCTACCGCTCACAGCGAAAGAAACACTACCAATATGATTACCGCCACACCGATGGAGAATTGTTCTCTTGCGTGACAGATACTCTCAAAGAGTGCAGACAACTCCGTGATGAATGGCTTAACAAGAAAATCAACAACTCAAAATAAATCGTTATGGACAACCAAGTAGCAAAAATCATACTCCAACAAATCGGAGGGCGCAGGTTTGTGGCAATGACAGGAAGTCACGACTTCATAAATCTCGGCAACGGACTGAGAATGAGCCTTAGCCGTAACAAGACATCGGCTAATAGGTTGGAAATCATCTATGACGAGGGCTCAGACATCTACGACCTGCGTTTCTACCGTCAGAGTATCAACCACAAGACCTTTGAGGTCAAGACAAAGGACATCAAGACGATAGATGGTGTCTATTGCGATATGTTGGAGGACATCTTCACCGACGTGACGGGATTATACACCCGATTTTAACCGAACATTTGCCAAGTCGTAATATAGAGGGCTGGCGACCTCGTGATGAAGTCGCCAGCCTTGATTTTGCCAAAAATTTCGGCCGCCAAAAGGCGGCGTTGAGGGCATTACTTTAATACTTTATCAACTAATGGGATAAGACGCAGTCGCTTGAAGTGGGCAGATAAGGTTTTATCCTCATCACTTAAAGTCTTCAATCCGTTTTGTATTGCAAATACAAAAGCTCTTTCGTCTTGCATAATTCTCCCATTTTCAAATCTATAATATAGCATATCATACAGAACTTCGCAATCTTCCGGCGTAAGAGTTCTCATTCGTTCTTCAACCATCTTGAGATTTAATAGATGTAAAATAGGGGTCTGTTGAAAATAAACATTAGGCGCAACTTGACTGGGAGAAAATTCTTGGGCGAAAGCCTTGAGATTATGAGCAAATTTTTCATTCAAAATTTCAATATACTCACGTTCTTTTACATTATCAAGTTCCTTTATTTTATCATATATATATTTCAAACATGGTTTTGCTTCTTCTCGTATATTTCCACTAAATATATCTAAATGATGTTCTTGATTTCTAATGTCTTCAATGTCCGTTTTTGAAAAGAAGGCATCAATTCCTTTTATAATCTCATTTTCTATTTGTGTTGTATTTAATCCAATCACATCTTTATAACAAAACAAAATATTCGCAGAGTTAATAATTTCTGATAGTTTCTCTATATAACCCTTCGATATGAGATCCAAATACCTTATAAACTGACTTGGTGCTTCTACATCTGAAAAATGGCTAATTCTTCCGAAAAATTTGCTAACAAAAGCCCAGTCCTCATCCATAGGCTCTTCCCATATGCCTAACTCCTTAGATACAACCTCATTAACCTTTGCAAAGTCTATCACACCTCCTTTTAATATATAGTTGTAAATTTCGGGGATAAATAAATAGGACTCTTCAAATGCATCATAATAACGCTTAATAAATTTATCTTCATAGGTTTGTTCAGTTTTTTCAGGTGCATCACCATCTAATACAAGCCTATCAAAAATAAATCTCATTCCTGCATTTTCTAAATCATTAGACTTATCAGGTGAAATATGGCCTAATCTATATTCGATAGAAATAGCGAGTGTAAATCGCCATATAACACATAGTTTTTTTATTATCTCTGATGGTATGTTTTCAAACTTGTCAATATCTTTGGTATAATTATCAAAGAATGGATAAAATTGGCTGATAGCAAATCTTATTGTTCGGAGATTACTAAGAATTTTATTTTGGTCTTGATCTGGTGTATTATGATTTATGTAGCGAACTACATATTCCGATTCAATAAACGCAGGCAATAGAGGATGAAATTTACCTGCAATACTTTTTATAATAGAAGATGTATCAATTTCAAACGGGATCGTTTTATCTATTACTTTTTCTTTGAACAATAGAGCGTTATCTTCAAAATGCTCCTGATTGGACACAAGAATAACTTTGAAATTATAGTTCTCAACTAAATCATTAACAAATCCCAACACATCTTCAACATCTATTTCTTTGGATAGACGTTCCAAGTCATCAAGAATAATTATGGCATCATCTCCTAACAATTTCAAACAGGTTGATGGTGGAATTTGGAGAGCATTATCCCAATCAATCTCTTTTAGATATGGTACACATTTGGCGATATTTGCAAAAGATTTTTTAATGCCATCTATACGTTTTTGTGATAATCCAAACTTGGATTGTGTTGATGCAAATAATAATTGTCGAGATATTTCATCAATGTTTTTTATCCCAAAAAGTGAAATCATAAGAGTTAAACGCTTTTCATGTATCGCATTTTTCTCTCGTTCAATTTCATTTTGTTCAATTATTGGAAGTAATACATTTTTAATATAGTATGTTTTACCACAGCCCCAAGGCCCATCAATTTGTAATGCGCCTAAGGTATGATTATTATTTAGATATTCTATAATAGATTGAGTAATTGCTTCCATACAATTTGATTAACAAATACAAAGTTACGAATTATTTGAGAGGCATACAATATCATGTCCTTGGAAAATTTTCCAAGGACATGATTCAAAGCATTAATAATGAATATATAAGGCTACAAACTCGGTTAGCCTACGTTGGTGTAGTTGCTTGTGGAATTTGCCTTTGTAGCGGCAATGGGAAATATAGGACTTGAATATATCGCGGTTGCCGGATTTCAGTTTTTTCAGGACAGTTGATTTGTTGACAACACCGGGTCCACAGTTGTAGGCGAGTGCGCCGAGAAGTACAGAATCTTTGCCGTACTGGGAGTATAGTGCGCAGAACTTGGCGAGATCTTTACGGAGTAGTGCGTCTGCCTGTGTCTCTGTGAGCTGACAGCCTCGGCGGTAGGGTTCGCCCGGCTGGACTTGATGACCGTATCCTACATAGGGCCAGTGGCGAGGCTTATGGAGTGTCTCAAATTTCTTGATTATCAAGACTGCCCGCTCAAAGAGCGGCAGTTCCATTATACTTCGCTTTGCGGCGAGGGCTGGCGTAGTGACCGCGAGGGTCACTAACGCCATGAGGAATATCAGGATTTTCTTCATAAGCCAATCGGTGTTATGGTTCCGGGATTGACGGGGCTAATAATGCCGGGTGTTTTGCCGCCGTCATCATCGCTGTCTTTGCTATTGAACTCGAAGGTATGTTCCCACGGAGTTGAACCGAAGTTATCTTCCACGACCACGAGGAATTTGTGGGCATCGTCACTTTTGGCGGTGTAGTTGAGGCGGAAAGTTTTGCTTTCCAGAAGCACACGGTCGTTGTTGACCAGCACGGGGCCGTCAACGAGTTTGAGAGTACCCTCGCCGTCATACTGGAAGTAGCGGATTGTATAGAGGGTGTTGGCATAGTTGCCTTCCGGCTTTATCTCGAAGCGCAGTTCGACGGTCTGTCCTTTGGCGATTTTGTCAGCGTATGGCATCACCTCCACCGTGAAGGGATAGGACTGCTGCACATCGAGGTCGTTGGAGCAGGATGTGAGTGACACAGCGATTGCACATACTGCAATCAGGAACCCGAAAAAGCGGGTTTTGGTAAGGCGGATTTCGCCGATATGGGAAAAGAAATTTGTAGTCATAATCTGAATTTGGGTTTAGTAGAAATTTTAGGATTGAGCGACGTCAGATAGTCGTTCAAGTCCTTGTGATTGGGATAGAGTGCCGATTTATCCATGACCTTGTTGCCGAACTCACGTTGAAGTCTGGCGAGGGCATTGCGTCCGGCTTCATCATTGTCGAGATAGCACAGTATCAGAGGATACCCGGCGAGTATAGGGATGGACTTCCCGATGTTAGACACTGAGTTCAGCACAACCGAATCGTTGCCATCATTGAGTCCGAGGCGTTCCGCCGAAAGGAAGTCGATGAAGCCCTCGAACACATTGCAACGCGGATTATTACCGGCTATATGCGTGATGCTCTTGGGCGGGTAACTCCCTTTGAAAAAAGCGTTTCTCAGTTCAAATCCGAGAGCGTTGTTCTCAAATCCGATGGCATAGTACCGTTTGCCGTGAAGGGTGTAATCGACTTGTACGCAGTATCGTCGGGCAATATCATCAGGTATGCCTCTGTCTGCGAGGTAGCGTAGCAATGCCGGGGAGTCCAGCCGTGACACAGTGACATTCTCGAATGTCGGTTCTTCGGCAAAATATTGTGGCTTGTAGGGCATCGCAACAGGCATATTCATTGTTTCAGCGATATATCTTGCCTGCTCAACAAATTCGGATCTGCCTGACAGTTCTCCGGCGAGAGTGAAGATGTCGCCGCCTTCACCTGTGCCGAAGTCATACCATAAGCCTTTGCGCGGATTGACATGAAACGATGGCTTTCTCTCGTTGCGGTACGGGGCATAGAACCACAGACCTTTGCTGTCGCGCCCCGTCGGCTCATAGCCGAGGTGGTGCAGGAAATCGAAAAGCGAAATCTGCCTGATGTCATCCATGTTCATAGGCGCATACCACGTTTCGGCTTTGACACTTCCGGCTCCTGTCTGACTTCAACCTTCCGTATCGCTGACATCTGAGCCGCTATATACCTGTTCAGTTCCGACATATTGCATGAGCCTGTCAACTCATATGCGAGGTCATAGATGCCACCGTATGCGCCGGACTTTGTATCGCGCCATTGATTGGTGTCGATATTTACAACCATCGTCGGCTCTTGCTTTGAATCATACGGAGCTTTGTAAATCCGCAGACTGCCGTCGGCTGCAACCGGGTGTCCCTGACCGAGAGCCTTCATAAAGTCAGTGAGCTTAACATTCTTTATGTCGAGGTTGATAATCGTAGGAGGATGAGGGCGGCGAGCCATTGCCGACAACTCCTTACCCTGTTCATACTCGTTCATGTATTTGAGTATGAAATCGCGCGGATCCTTGTAGAGATTGGGATTCATCTTCAACGCTGCAAGGTCTACGATGTCACCACTCTGGTCAGTGGCATGGTCATACCATCGGTTTGTATTGGTATCGACTACAAGCATCGGCTCCGGGTCATCGCGTTGCGGGGCATAATACAGTTTCATATCCTCGAAAGACTTTACAGGCTTCTCTCCGAGAGCCGCCATAAATTCCGTAAGAGGAATATTGCGGATGTCTTTTTCAGAGTATCTCATAGCCATTACTCGATTATGAATTTCACACCGACACCGTATGTTGTATGGTATATCTGAACATCGCTCCCGAAAGTGAACCGGCCTTTGACATGGGCGGTCAGGGCGATTTTATCCGAGAGATAAAAATCAGCCTGTAATGTAAGCGCACCTCCGTAGATGAAGTTGTCGCCGTCGTGGAGCGTAGAACCGTCGGATAAAACCGACTTTCCCCAATTCACTGTTTCGTAACCACCGAGAGCGGATATGCCGCCGTAGAGGTGGAAGGTCTGCGAGTAGTCGCTCAACAGATGGAGATTGTAGCCGGCTTCGCCTGTGAACTGAGCCACCGGGATACGGCCTTTCGCGCCGTATGGTTTGTAGGTCTGGAGATACTCGCCGCCGAAAGACCATGTATTGCCGTGGCTTCCTGTAAATACAGAGTAGAACACTCCGAGGTCATAACCGCAGTTGCGGGAGTTGCCGGTATTAAAACCGTCTGCCATGTCAGCCTTGATTTCTACCGTTGACATTCCGGGGAGGCATCGCTGGGCCATTGCCCGCCCTCCAAAGAGGGTGAGCATGGCAGCGATTATCATTATCGCTTTTCTCATAGGTTATTGGATTGAAAGTTCGTCAATTACGTTGGCTCTCACAATATCCTCGTTATCGACCACGAAAGACTGGTGTCTGCCGCCTTCCTTTTCGGCAATTTCGATAACGAGCTGCTTGTCGTCGGGGATAGTGAATTTCTCCAGTGCGAAGACTGTTCTTTCGGAGGATTTTCCGTGTACTACCGTTACATAGTTCTGGGCGCGGAGCGGTTCCAATACCTGCTCCTGCATGGCGGTTCGTTTGATAACCTTCTTATCCACAATCTTGAAGCTGACATAATCGACATCGAAAGGAATGTTGGAGGTGTTTTTAAGTTCAGTGTGAAAGTAGAGAAGCCCGTTGTTGGCATAGATGGATTTCAGAAGGAACTGCACCCCGAAACGCTTTGAGCCTATATGCTTGATTTCAGGCTTGTTCTGCTTGTAGATAGACTTCATAATCAGCTTGACAAGCATAGGAGACTCACTGCCCAATTTTTCGAGGTACACCTCCTGAGCGTTGTTGGGACGGTTGACAGCCTCGCCGTCATGGAGAAAGTCGGCCATCTCAATGCTCAGAAGCAGAGGCTCTTTCGCAAATTTGACGTTGAACGTGTAGTATGATCCATCATCGGTGATTACCGACAGGTTGGTCTCCTGTTTGAATGACTTGAAAGCCGATTTGACACGAAGCACATTCTTTGCACCGTCGGCGAGACCTGCCACAAGGTTCTCGTTGCCTAAATCGACATAGGTGATTTCAGCCGGGAAGATGATGTGAGTGGTCTTGTTGTAGCAGACCTCCAGAGCGTGAGGCGGAATCATCCGGTCGAAGCCGACCTTGCGGGTCAAACCGTTGAATTTGTCGCCGTCAGTGTAGCTGGAGCCGTACACGTTCAAGTCATGTTCGGCGACCTGAGTGGCGACCTGTTCAGTGTCAGAAGACACGTTGTTTTCGATGTTATTGACTTTGTTTGTCTTGGCAAAAGCCGGGGTTGCCATGCCGAGAACGGCGATGGCTGAGAAAATAAATGTTTTCAGTTTCATTCTTTACGTTGGATTTTAGTGGTTTAATTGTTTTCGGACTGGTAAAGCATTACCCTGTACCCGGATTTAAGATGCACCTTGACAGTGCGCATCTTTTTGGTTAAATACTGGCTTACGCCGTTGATGAGAACGCGACCTACATCGGAGGCAATCTGCGCTCCTGCATCGGTGGAGATATTTATTGAACTGCCCATCGTACTGCCCATGTTGGCACCGATTTCGTGGAGTGCGTCGTTCTCCATAGAGTTGGGAATATTGATACCCTCCTGACCGTCGGAGTCATAGACTTTCAGTTCCACCTCATAGATCGAGCCGTTTGTCTCTATCGAGGTAATCTCAATCTCCAGACGCTCGTCCTGCAATCGGGCGGCTCCTACCACCGTGGTATTCCGGGGAATAAGCCTGTTGCCAATCCACATCGGTTCGGTGGTTCTCAGTTTCACTGACTGCCCGTTGGTGACGGACTGGTTCCCGGCTATGACGGCGGCAATCGTATTCTTGCCGACTGACCTTTTCATGCCCACCGAGGTGTTGAAGCCCCGCTCGTTTGTGGCGGCACTCAATGTCGATACCACATCGTGGCTCACATTCTGTACCGGCTGCACATTTCGCTTACCTTTCTCATCGGATTGAGGCGGAGCCTGATAATTGCCGTTGCCATTACCCATGTACTGTGCGGCAAGCTGGTACGACCTTTCGAGAAGTTCCATCTCGTCGGGCTGCTGCGTCTGCTGCTGAGCCATAGCGTTCTGCATCTCCAGTTCGTCGATGCGGGCCTGTAACTCCGCCACCTGTTCTGTCTGACTGTAATCGGGGACATAGAAGTCCTGTAAGGAAGCCTGAGCCTGCTGATAGGCGTTTGCCGAGTTCTGGATTTCATCGGGAACAGCGGGTTCAGCCGGAGCGGTCACTGTGTCAAGCTGGAGCGTCACCGCACTGATTGTACTGTCGTTCTGCGCCTTCTCTTTCTGCATATCCTCCTGTTCGTAAGCATCAATCTTGGTCTTTGGCATACCGTCGGTAGTTCCGTCGGGCAGTTCGGTATTAGCCTTTCCCTTGACCGTCTGGTCATCACCGCTTGGAGCGAAGATAAGCCAGAGGCAGACGATACACGAGAGTGTCAGGAGCGTATATACAGCCAGTCTTTTCAGTCGCTCACGCTCAGCCGGGGTCTTGGGCGTGAGTTTCGCTTTGAGGTCATCGAGGTGCTTCATATTCAATTATTTTAGGTGAGACATCGGGGTTATCGTTGGTAGGAAGTTCAAGCTGACGGATATGCTCTACCTCGATAGTCTGGCGGGCGTGTCCGACTCCAATCTTGTAGCAGGCGTGACCGAATACGAAGAAGGCTATGAGGACAAACGCCGAGAGAAGCACAGTCACTACCGTAAGGCGTTGTTTGTGGGGCATATCGTCGCAGACCTTTTCCAGTCGCTCTCTGATTTTCCCTTTCGGACCATGCCACACCTTATTATATAAGGGTGACACGAGATTTTGAATTTTCTGTTTTATACTCATTGGGATAAAGTACGTTTTGTGGTTATCAAATCTTTGTTTTCTAAAATCGTCAGACCCTCGATCATGAAGCCGTTGGGGTTGTCGTCGGAGCGGGAGGTGTTGACGAGCCGACACTGGGTAATCAGGCTGCGCTCCGTGACATTGCTCTGACGGATGATCATCTGCCGGGCGTAGGTTCTTACATTGTAGGGATAGTCGTTGAAGTCAGCGACTATGCTGTCCACCTGCAACACCTGAGTGATGTTTCCGGCGATGATGCGGTTGTAGTATCCTTTCTCCACATAATCGGAGTAGTAGTAATTGCGATGAAGGCGCAGAGCGATACCATGACGATGCCGAACAGCCTTATCTGCCGAAAAGAGGTTTCGATGTTTTTTAATGACTTAAATTCCATTTTATCAGGTTTTAAGTCATAGTTAGGAGTGATGAAGTGAACCTCGTCACTCGTAACTATGAGCTATTACTTTATTTAAGGAGTTTTCCGGCTCGACCAGCGACATTACCTGCTACGCCACCTGCGATGCTTCCGGCCCATGAGCCTCCGGTCATGGCGGCATTGTTGACATTGCGGTTGTAGCTACCCATGCCGCCGGCCTGAATAATCCAGCCTGCCACGGTGGGGATTGTAAAGTACCCGATTATGCCGATAATCATAAACAGGCAATAAGCTGTGTTTGAGCCGTCGAGGTCAACACTCGGATTATTGGTCAGTTCCGAAATGTCGTTCTGGAGCATCAGCACCTGTATTTTCGCCAGTATTGTCGAAAACAGGTCTGCCACCGGCAGCCACAGGTAGGTCTGTATGTATCGGCATATCCATTGCACCAGTGTGTTGTGGAACCCGTCCCACACCGAGAGGGCAAATGAAATCGGGCCCAGTATCGCCAGAACTATCAGGAAGAAAGTGCGGATTGTGTCGATTGTGAGCGATGCAGCCTGAAAGAGCATCTCCAGCAGTTCACGAAAGAAATTCTGGATTGCCTTTTTCACCTTATACATTCCACGCTCGATATACATTCCGGCGGCGGTGCCGACTTCAGTCACTCCGAGTTCGTCAATCTGGCGGTCAAACTCTGCGTCATCCACAAGGTAGGCGGTTGACGGGTCACGCATCATAGCCTCATACTCCAGCCGGTCTTTCTCCTCGCGGTACTTCTTCATGTCGAGCGTCTGCCCTTCGAGCATCGAAGCCGTGCCTTGCACGATTGGCGACATTACCGAGTTGATGGTACCCAGAACTACTGTCGGGAAGAACATTATACAGAAGCCAATCACGAATGGACGCAACAGCGGGAACACATCTATCGGCGAAGCATTTGCCAGCGACTGCCATACACGGTAGGCGACATAGAACAGCGCGCCTAATCCGGCAATACCCTGAGCCACACCAGCCATATCGCTGCACAACGGCATCATCTCGTCATAGAGCGACCGGAGTATGGTGTGGAGGTTTGAAAAATCAATAGCGCACAACATAGGCATCACCAGTATTTTTCAGAGCCGTCGCCATATAGAGCCACCACACGCTGTGTATCAGCTTTCTTTTTGGCACGTAGATATGACACGCTGATATTCTTATTTGTGTAGTAGGCGGTAAGGTTCTTCAACCTTTTCATCTCCTTGTAGCAGTCATCGACTACATCCATACGGTCTTTGTCGGTCATGCTTAACGTTGAGATATTTACGACCTGTTTCAAGTCGCCCAGCACTCCGTTGGCTTCTTCAAGCAACCGGGTGTAACCGGAGGCGATTGCCGACAGCTCGCCAGATGTAAAGTTAGGGTCAGTCAGCATCTTCTTGAAGTTGTTGACATAGTAGCCGGAGATGTCGCCGAGCATCAGGACTGTTTGCTGCACCTTTCGGGCATCACGGACGAGGTTGTTGACCGACTGGAGAGCGTCGTAATACTTCTTCGCCTGTTGGTAGATTTTCACCGTTTCCTGAAACGACTTGACCATGTGGGTTGCTGTCTGCGATTCCTGAACGAGTGACTTTGAAGAGTTTACGATGCTTTGGGCGATGTTGGACGGGTCGATGACCGTCCATTGGGCGTTTGCCCTGCCCGTGCCTAACATAAGGCACAGGACAATCAGTGGAAATAATAATTTCAATTGTCTCATTTTTTGTTTTGGATTTTGTGGTCTTTATCTGATTCTGTGAGCCATGCCCACAATTATTTTTATCATGGCTGATATGAGCCATAGCGCGGACAGCAGGAGGCGGACGCACATTGCACAAATACCTGCCGCCAGTCTGAATGGAAAGGATTTCACTTTCATACATTATTTCTCTCTCTTTTCGTTGGCAAGCTGTTTTATTGCGGCTTCAATGTCACCTCCGAGCTGACGGGCGCGGTCAAGGACTTGGATTTTCTCCGTTTCCTCAGTAGTGTAGCAGAGATATTCCTCCATTGACACCTCCGTGGCATAGACGGCGGACTGCGTTCCGCACAGCCCGATCCATACCTCTTTGTAGAGCCGGTTGGGGCTGTTTGCCATATTGATACTGAGTATCTGCGCCTTTTCCTTGTCGGTCAGACCGAGCAGCTCCTGTATCTGGTCAAAGCGGTTCATATATTTCCGCTGATCCAGAAGTATCTTGCAGTCGGAGTTGTTGATGATTGTTTCCTTGACAATCGGCGACGAGATAATATCGTCCACTTCCTGAGTGACAACCACGGCCTCGCCGAAATATTTGCGCACAGTCTTGAACATATAGCGCATATACTCAGCCATATTCGCCGTTGACAACGCCTTCCAAGCCTCCTCGCAGATAAGAAGTTTTCGGACGCCTTTCAACCGGCGCATCTTGTTGATGAAGGCTTCCATGATGATGATTGTCACCACCGGGAACAGGTCTTTGTTGTCGCGGATGGCGTCTATCTCGAACACAACAAAACGCTTGTTCAGCAGGTCGATGTTCTCTTTGGAGTTCAGCAGGAAGTCAAACCGGCCGCCGTGGTAATACTGACGCAGGGTTGTAAGGAAGTTGTCGATGTCGAAATCCTGTTTGTATATGGGGATAGGACGCTGTGCCATTTCAGCACGGTAATCGTCGCGCATAAACTCAAAAAAAGCGTCGAAGCATGGCACTATATTCTTATCCTTAGCCATTTTTTCAAGGAACATCGACAACGCCGAGCCAAGCTCACCGGATTCGGTCTTTGTCACTCTGTCGTCCTCCGACTTCCACAGCGTCAGCAGCAGGGTCTTGATTGAGTCTTTCTTTTCCACATCGAACACTCCGTCATCTGTGAAAAACGGATTGAAAGAAATCGGCTTTTCCTCGGTGTAGGTATAATAGATACCGTCCTCGCCGTGCGTCTTGTTGTGGATCAGATTGCACAGCCCTTCGTATGAATTGCCGGTGTCAATCAGGAGGATATGCGCGCCCTGCTCATAATATTGGCGCACCAGATGGTTGGTGAAGAAAGACTTTCCGCTACCCGACGGGCCCAGTATGAACTTGTTGCGGTTGGTGGTGATGCCGCGTTTCATAGGCTCGTCGGATATATCCAGATGGATAGGTTTCCCGGTCAGTCTATCGACCATCTTTATTCCGAATGGCGAGAGAGAAGAGCGGTAGTTTGTTTCAGCGGTGAAGAAACAAACAGCGGGTTCTATGAAAGTGTAAAAACTCTCCTCGGCAGGGAAATCAGCCTCGTTTCCGGGCATCGCCGACCAGAACAGTGTCGGGCAGTCGATGGTGTTGTGTCGGGGCATACACCCCATTGTGGCGAGCTGACTTCCGACATCGTTCTTAATCCTACGCAGTTCCTCTGCATCGTCGCTCCACGCCATTATATTGCAGTGGCAGCGCACAGAGGTAAGACCATAGCTGTGAGCCTCGTTCAGATAGCGGTCTATCCACTCTTTGTTTATGGCATTGCTTCGGCTATATCTTGAAAGACTGTTCATATTTCGGGCTGTCTTCTCGAACTTCGCCAGATTCTCGTCATGGTCGTCAATCAGTATATACTGGTTGTAGATATGGTTGCACGGCAGAAGCAGACCCACGGGAGAGGCAAAGCTCAATCTGCAATCCGAGCGGTCAGTCGATAACCGCTCATAACGGTTATCAGTGCTGACCTTTCCGGGCAGATCATCAGTATCTGAAAGTGTATGCAGGCACAGCATCTTGTCGCCGATACGCATTTCTTTCGGTGACAGGTCGATATCCTCCCGACAGTTGACATTACCCATCGACAGCGACAGATACTTTTCTATGATACCGGAAGTTGTGTCTGTACCGATTATCTCATCGTCACCCATTCGGCGCAGCGTTATATAGCCGGTGTCGTTGATAATTCGCTCGAACTGCCCGACTGCTTCCATGAAGCCCACAATCATCTCGTGATTGAGTTCCTTCGGAGTGATACGCCCACGGCAGAGAGTGGAGAAATTGGATTGCTGGCGCATACGCTCCTTTGTGGTCTTTGTCAGGAACAGATAGCACTTGTGCGCCAGATACGGACGCTCGTTGAAGTGACGTTCAAAACTGCGGTCAAGGAATGAGAGGTCATCTTTCTGTAATTCCGGTTTATAGTTCTCAGACACAAACCAGTCCTGCTTGTGCGCCACCGAATAATGCGGCAATACTTTAATAGCCTTGCACCATGCGGCGTGCATGGCTTCGTATTCCTGCGATGTTACGGTGAACAGTTCCGGGAGGCTGACCTCGAAGGCCACCGTTATATCGGCGTCCTTCGAGATAATGCAGCCGTGTTCCACGGCGAGCAACGGCAGTTTGCTTTCCAGCGTTGTGGCTTTAAGAGTGTTTCTCATTTTTTCTTATGTTTTATCATGCGGTTGATACGCAGGCGGTTGATGATATAGCGCGGATGATATTTCACTGCGGAGAGTTTCATCAGTCCGTGTTCACCATATTTGGCGTTAAGATGGAAGGTGAGCCAGACAAGGGCTGAGGCGGCTGTGACACCGAACCCGATACAGAACCATTGGGACAGACCGGCGATATACATGATGACGAACACCACGAACAAGGCGAGCAAGCCTCCGGCGAAAATGAACAGATACTGCGCCTTCAGGCCCTTGTATTCCACACTCCTGCCAATACCTTTATTGATAGGATATTCCATTTTCGGATGAGTTAGAGGAAGAATGAGCGGAGAATCGTAGCAGCGACAATCAGGAAGATACACGCTCCGAACCACGACGCGGCGGTCTTGCTGGTATCCGGGTCACCGCTCGACCATTTGGAATAGACCTTTATGCCGCCGATAAGACCGACAACAGCTCCGATGGCATAGATGAGTTTGGTACCGGGGTCGAAGTAGCTGGTTACCATTGAGGTAGCCTCGTTGATACCGCTCAGACCGTTGCCGGCGGCAGCCGCGCGGAGTCCGCCGAGAATTCCGGCGAGGAGTGCCACCATCAGGCGGCACTTGAAGATGAGATACTTGTTTTTGAGATTCTTGATAGTCTTTTTCATGCTTTTGTTTCAGTTTTTGAAGCATAGGTTGCCCCCGACCGCTCCACGGACGGGAGCAGCCCACACTTCGGGTTTGGAAAATTGGGTTGGATTTTTTGCCCTTTCGGACGTGGATCAGTGGTTTGCCGGTTACGGTAACATATCGGCAGGATTGAAGTTGTCAGGGTCGTCGGTTGTTATTTTTACCGACATTGATTTTCTTACTGTCTTCGGTGGTGTTGGGGTGTTATTCTTTGCTTCTATATCAGCTTTGATGCTCATTCTGATACATAGATTCACCCTACGGTCGATGTCATCATTCACAGAGGCAATACGGTCGAATAGTTCAGTATCCTTTATTTCCGCAAGCAATTTGCCGGCTTTAACCTGTTGTTCTGCTGTGGAATTAGGGTTGACGGCCGTATTCACGGCATCTTCCAGTTCTTCGATTGATGTACCCGTAGCCATCGGAGCAGACGGCCCCATATCGTCAACCTCCCGAATATCAGTGCCAAATGCCAGCTCTGTTTCATCTGAGGACAACGGGGTGAAATGCGGTTTGTATTCATCGGAGTCCTGTGCGTCCGTTTTATCATCCGCAAATTCCACATCCTGTAGTCTTACATCGCCGAGCATACTCCCGACTAAAACGGGAAGAGTATCCTTTACCGTATCTTCCAGCACTTTCAGCATCCGGGCTTCAAGTCTGTCTATGTCAAAGTTGCTTCGTCCCACACCGGATTTTTTTTCTGCCTGAGCTGATTTTTCCGGGTCTGTCATTGCTCCAGCGGAATCGGGTACTATCTCTTTACCCTGCGACAATGGCTTACGTTTGCGCTCCAATACAATAGAGCCTACAAGTACCGCATTGCAGAGCAGTATGCCTCCGGCTAAGAATATTTCCAGTCCGCTCATAGGCTGTCGGGATTTTTATACCGGGAGGCGATGATACCGTTTATGCTATCGGCATTAAGATTGAAGTGTTCCGACAGCACGTTGTCCAGAAATCCGATAAACGTTGAGCATTTCCCATCATCGGCATTGAGAAGCAGCATTATACGGTGGTGATATTCCGGGCGGATAAACACCGCCTTACCCTGAGATGCCTTGAAAATATCTACCGGTTCCCGGAAGCATCTGCATGAATGGAATGCTGAGAGAGTTCTTTCAAACCTTTCTCCAGCTTATCCATATTGTCGAGCAGACGCTCTCTGACACTTTTGGGGAATGTGTCAGCCCTCATCTTCGCTATTGCGATAATGACCGCTGTGTTAATCAGTACGAACGCGGCCAGAATAATCCATACTATGTTCATAGTGTCACAGTTTTTGAGCCTCGGTCTGTCAGCTCATTGATGACATCACGGTTGGCCACGAGGTGGGAGATTATTATATTGGTCACGTATGCCCCGATTGTGAGGTCACGGTTGTCGAACAGTGCTACCGTTTTCGCAAGTTTGTTGACAAGTTCACGGGGAACAAATATTCCTTTTCTTGCTCCTACGGTATACGGGACGAGGAATTCATCACGGTATGCGGTAAGTTCCTCCTCTTTGGGGAAGTCGGTGTTGACTTCATCGGTTGCCTTCGCGCATGGGCGGAGGTCACAATATTTGAGATTGCTCATAAACTTTGTTTTTTAGAATTGCTTACTTTTTTGATAAAGGCTGTTCAATATAGGCTCCACATCCTTGAAATGCTGTGCAAGCACATTATGCACATACTGCGCTATGGAGAGATCCTCATTGAACAAAGCCTGAATTTTCAGAATCTTCCTGCGAAAATCATTTATCACCATTACCTGACGACCTTGCTTATTAAAGGCGTCAACCGGGCAGGTTTCTACGAATGTCCGCAGATATTCCTCCTCCTCTTTCGTGCGCTCCGGATTGACCGGTATTCTTGCCAGTTCCTCCTTTATCTCCTGCGAGGGAGGCGATTCAGTAGCAGAATCTTTCTTGGCTTTGCGGTATGTCGGCATGGCGTCCTCCCGGTATCCTTTAAGGAAATCCTGCGCGTCGCTGTTGTCGAATCCACTTGTTATATCCTTTTTTGCCATAAGCCTCAGACTTTTATTATCTGCCGTATCTCGGATACGAGTTCAGGGAGATTGCTCCCTTTCAGAAGCCGGCGGTCGGGAGGCAGCATAGTGGAACGGAATATACCCGTCCTGCCGATAGTGGCACCATCCTTGAAGAATCTCGAACTGTTGCTGAGTACGGTATTCAGCGAATGCAGTCCGAGTTCGTCGAGGTATCCGTCGATAATATCACACAGTCGTGTCTTGGCTTTGGACGGCACCCGGTTCCATACAAGGTATATGTCCTTGATTTTGGATTTGCCTGTGGTGATCATGCTGTTAACCACATGGCTCGCGAAACGTATTGAACTTTTCATGTCGGCCGTGTCGGGAGTGATGGGTACAAACAGATAGTCCATGACAGAAAGCAGTTTCACGATTTCGAGGTCGTTCACAGTTCCTGTGATGTCAAAAAACACCACATCGGGGTTTGCGCCTTCTTCAATTCTGTCAACAGCGACTTTCGCCGCTTCGGCTGGATTGGAGAGTATAATCTCGTATGCCTTTTTTTCAAATTTCTTGTAGAAGTTTTGACACAGCCTTTTGAGATAAGGATTTTCTCCGGTAACGGCAAGGTCGTTTTCCCGATAATCCTTTTGGGAATGCTGGCGGTCATCACAGTCGATGACCAGAACATCCACCCCCTCCAGATAATAGAGGTAACTCGCCGTAAGCGCAGTAAGGGTTGACTTGCCCGCGCCACCTTTTTGTGTGGCAAAGGCAACGAAAACTGGTTCGCTCATAATTCTTGCGATTTGAAAATTATTTAATAGGGATTGTCTGGTCGGGAGTTCCTGCTCCCGGTTGCTCGCCCGGCTTGATAGCCGTGTCCGGGTCGAAGGCACACCTGTTGACTCACAAGACCGGTCTTATTATAATGTGGTCATTGGTGTGGCATTGTTATCATTCGGCAATAGTCTCATTTCTGTTCATTATACGCTGAGTGCAGGAGTGTGTTGTCACTTTGTCATTCTATCACACTTTCACTCATTCAGTAACAGACTCACTTTATCACTCATACACACCTGAATGCAGATGATAATGAACATGAAGGAGGCGTACTGCCTGTTGCCAGACACTCATGGCAATGGATGATACCGTTAATGACACTTGCCATGTGGGAAGTACCGTTCATGTGGTCTTCGGTTCATCGGCTTTGTCATCTGAGCCTCTGTGCAAGTTAAACGATGATAGCTCCCGAAAAGATTTGTAAGAATCTGATTTTGCGCTACTTTGCGTAACGATTGCGCTACTTTGCGTTACTTTTGTTTCTCTCAAAAACAATGTTGCCGGTCATTATTGTTTTACTGACAGTATAACTGCACGGCAATAAAACCCAATATGGGTACTGACGGATAAAACAGTTCTTATATATCGGTATAGACCGGCACCGAATATTTATATGAGATCCGTCTTTCGTAGTGTACTTATAGTGTACTACTTATCCTAATCCGATTTTCAATCTTCTGATTATCAGTTTGGATGTTCACATGAACATGGCAAGGTATGTTCCGAGGCACTCATATCTGATATAGTGCCTCGAAACCATTGCCATGTGCATGGAGCCAGCACTTACTCCAAAGTCGTAAGCGCCACTGCGAACCTGCGGTGCAGACATATATTTTTACACAAACCACTTAATCCCGTTTTTATGAAACAGAAGTTCAATCAGGGAGGACGTCCTCCCAAACTGAATCCTGCGGCTTACCGATATGTCGTAAGATTCGATGCCGCAGAGAACGGCGTGTTCCTATCTTTATTTGAGAAATCAGGGGCAGTAAACAAAGCCACATTTATAAAGAGTGTGCTGCTTGGCAAACCTTTCAAGGTGTTTGTAATGGATGGAAATACCCGCGAGTTCATCGACAGGCTGTCGTCGCTGAACGCACGTTACCGCACTCTGGCGATAGATTACGACATCATCGTAAAGACACTCCGTGAGAATTTCACCGAGAAGAAAGCGATGAAGGCCCTGTACCGTCTAGAGCAGGCTACCATCGAAATGGTAAAGATCAACCGCGAGATTGTAGCACTCGCCGGAGAATTCGATGAACGATGGTTGCAAAAATCTCGTTAGGCAGCTCTCTGTATGGTGCGATAGTATATAACGGCGAGAAAATCAACAAGGAGAAAGGGCGCGTCCTCGACACCAATAAAATCTACAACGACGGTTCCGGCAATATCAATATTCACCGGGCTTTCGAGGATTTCAAACGGTGGATGCCGCAATCCACGAGGGCGGAGAAGACGATGATGCACATTTCCCTGAATCCTTATCCCGACGACATTCTGAGCGAAGGAGAATATGCCAGCCTCGCCCATGAGTATATGGAAAAGATGGGGTTCTCCGATATGCCGTATATAATCGTGAAACATCAGGACATCGACAGGCACCATATCCATATAGTGGCGTTGAGGGTAAGACCTGACGGTTCGGCAATATCCGACCGCAACAATTTCTACCGCAGCAAGGAGATATGCCGCGAGCTTGAAAGAAAATACGGGCTTCACACTGCCGAGCGTCAGAAAATCACCCCCGATATGCCAATCCGCAAGATAGATCCCGCCGGCGATATAAAGCGACAGGTAGCCAATACGGTAAAGATGGTGGGTATGCGGTACAGGTTTCAGAGCATGGGCGAGTATAACGCCATACTGGGACTCTACAACGTGAAGTGCGAGCCTACCGACGGACGAGTGAACGGGCGCGAATACCACGGGCTGGTATATTACGCGCTTGACGACAGCGGCAATATAATCGCATCTCCTTTCAAGGCGTCACGCCTCGGCAGGTTCGCCAGCCGCACCGCTATTGACGGTCGTTTCGAGAGGTCGAAGGAGAAGACTGACATCCGACCTCTCAGACGTGTGGTAGCCGAGGTTATTGAGCGGTCTTCAGGAAAGGACGACTTTATTGCCGGGCTTAAAGAACGAAACATCGACCTTGTACTCCGCTACACCGATGAAGGCAGGATCTACGGTGTTACCTTCATTGACCATGACAGCATGACCGTCCTTAACGGGTCACGTCTTGGCAAGGAGTTCTCCGCCAACGCTCTCGAAAATTGGTTCAGAAATCCGTCTGACAAGCCGGCTGTGACGGTCATCCCGCAAAATGGAGATACCGTGCAGCAGCCGGAAACAGAAAGCCACAGACAGGACAATACGGACACCTCCGCCAACGGCAGGCAATCGTCACAAAGCCACAGACAGGAATATGGCAACAGACCTGACACCGTGCATGATGATATACCGTCGCTTCCCGGTCTGGACGGACTGTTTCAGACCGGCCCCGGATTCGATGCCGAGGAGGAGGCTTTCTACCGAGCCATGCAGCGCAGGAAGAAAAAGAAACGCCGTGGCCCGAAACTCTAATTGTAAATTTCAAAAACTCTACAAGTATGTCACAGCAAGAAGATGACCTCCGGGCGTTGGCTAAGATTATGGACTTGCTCCGTGGTCTGAGCATCGCCGTTATGGTTGCAAATATGTACTGGTTTTGCCAGCCACTTGTATCCGGCTGGGAATTCCATCCCCAGACTATGAAAATACTCCGCGGGCTTGACGAGGCAGGCAATCTGTTTCACAATCCGTGGAACGCCAAATGGTGGACGCTGCTGCTTCTCGCCCTCTCGTGCTTCGGCACAAAAGGTGTCAAGAACGAGAATATCCGGTGGGGGCAGATATGGCTTATAATCTCAATTATTACTGTCCGCTAAACCATAAAAAGGCGAGTCCAACTTCCTGAACGGCAGAAGTTGGGCTTACTTTTTGTATTTGACAAGCCCCCTCAGCAGTTTTCAGGAACTTCGGGAGGCGATTCCGATGCTTCGGCGAGCATGATTTTCAGGTCTGCATCGGGCTGATTGAGGAACTTTTCGAGATTCAGGTAATACATCAGCACAATTCTGACGATTGTAGCCAGCCCGGAGAAGCTCCAACGTCTTTCGAGTTTGCTTTGAAGTACTGACAGCAGCAGATTTGCGATGAGTGTAACCCATATCTGGATTTTGATGGCGTTGGCGCTCTCGCCATAGAAGTATCTCAAGGGGAAGTTCTGTTTGATCTGCTTGAAAAGAGACTCTATCTGCCATCGGCGGCGGTATGTCGCCACGATTGTCTCCAGAGGCATGTCGAAGTCGTTGGTCAGAAGCGATATGAGTTTTGGCTTCCCGTTCTTCTTGATGTCAACGTATGTGATTATTCTGGCGATGTGGTTTATGCCGTCTTTACGGAACACCACGACCTGTTCACGGTATTCCATCAGTCCCTGCGGATTCTGATGCATACAGTCTACAAGTACCTCATAACTGAGGTTTTTCTTCATTTTGGTGACATATACAACGCCACGGTCCGTCAGTTCCTCGAATTTGGCATAATTGATATAGGCGCGGTCAAGAGCGACTATCTCGTTGTGGCTGTAATGGCTCGGAGCAGGCATGAAAGAGTCATTGGTCGCCGCCGAAGTGAACTGCACGTCGCAGGGGACGCCCTCGTTGGCATGTATTACCGAGTGTACCTTGATACCTCCCTTCTTCTTTCCGGTTTTGGGATGTCGGCCAACACCCTTGAAAATAGCGTTGGAGAACAATGTGATTGTAGTGGAATCGATAATCCTAAGCTGCTTTATCCACTCTTCCGTGCCGTTGCGTCTGCTGTCCGATGAAAGAATGTCTTTGTTGGCTGCATACAGGTCGCGATAGACATCCTCAAAGAACTTCTCTGACCGTCGGGCATTTGCATCCGACAGGGTGCTGCGCTTTGGTACAGTATCAATTCCGACATGGTGCAGTTTGCGAACCTCCGCTGTCATAGATGTCTCTATCTCACGCAATGAGTCGAAGCGCTGGATCACGGCATAGAGCATCGTAAGCAGATGCGTATAGCCGTCAAAGCTCTTTACATACTTCTCTCCGCCGTGTTTTCGGCTGAATTCAACAATTTTTTCACGATTGAGTGATTTTATCAGCTGTCCATATATCGGCTGTCCGAAGAAATTACTACTTTTACTCATGGTTATTCATGGATTGTTTGGCGACACCAAAATAACCATTTAGGGCTGACTCCTGCAATAGGTGTCAGCCCTAATTTTTCAATCGCTCAAAAAAAGTTTAGCGGACAGTAATAATAAAATATAATTGGTTATTGTGAAGTAACGCATAAAGGGCGGTGAAGGTTGTATTTTTTAACAGGGGCGAAAGAGGGGCTGTCAGAATTGGGTATAGAGAATATCACTATTTTATATTGGAAATATCATGGTTTTTAAAGGGTTGAAAATGTTCTGCCTTCGAAAATGGATGCCTTTTTCCTGCGACTGTGGAGTCTTATTTAGTGTTATACACTCAATAGGTTTAACTTTATATGTTTCAGGCCAATCTTCTGTTCTTGATGATATTATAGTATTTCCAAAAACAATAGCCATGATGATAGTAATGCTATAGATAGAACATTCGATACATCTTTGAAACTTGCTTACCTGTATAAAGTTTATAGACAGCAGACACATAATGATACCAACAGATATAATCAAAAAATAATCTAATTTACCTAACGGGTAATAATATACTCTCGCCGCACATTCATCTCCTGTTACATAATGAGTTTCTAAAATGGAAAGAATAATAAAGATATAAATTAACAGAATGAATGACTTTGCTATTATCTTAACTGAATTGCTCATGTTCTATAATGGGGATAATGTCATATTTGTATTGAGTTCCTTTCTGCCACTTTCTAATCAAAATATTGTTGATTGGGATTTCATCATCTATCCAATAGCCCTTATTCTCTCCAAGTGGATATTCAATAATATTTCTACTTTTGAGAATTATAACAGCTCTATAGCCAATCCTATCGTAAGGCATCAGTTTTACTAATAACGCGAGTTCGGGATAAGTAATAGTATAAAAAAGTAGAATCAGCAGCTTGAAAAAGTTGCCGATTCTTTTGGTAATATCACTGATATTTAGTAATTTAGAGGAACCAAACAATAAATACGATATCATGATTACCGAGAG
>CAJSYI010000038.1 GCA_910573745.1 Muribaculaceae bacterium
AGTCAAGCGGGCAGCTCGTCTTCTGGCGGTAAACACGACGGTAAAAAATCAGGCGACCCGACCGGGTCACCTGATAATCTATGTCTCTTTTCAGAACAGCCGTTAGGGCTTTCGTTATCCCGAACTCGCGTTAATAATAAATGTTACCGTCAGGGCGGTCAGTCGTCGAGCAGATTTCTGCTTGTGGTGAGGGAGTTATGGGGTTCCATAACGACCGAAGCGCAGGCGGAAATCTGCCGGCGGATGACCGATGGAAGGTGGTTTGTTTAATATCGTTGATGTATTTTTGCATTTGTTTCAAAAGCCGACAAGAGATTGAGTGATTATGAAATTACCGTTTGTCCCGTATGTCTCGGCCGCTTTTCGCCCTGTCCCTCAGTCGTGTACATAAAGTACACTCCTTCGTCACATGTCGAAAACCATCTCAAGCCATACGACCCTGTCGGCAACATTTATTATTAAACAAGCTCTAAAAAGGGAAGCCGCCTGCGGGATGCATCCCGCGGGCGGCCTGTCGTAACACCTGTCTATATGTGTGTATAAAAGGATTCTTACTTCTTGAGGATTTCGCGTCCCTTCTCGATTGCCTTCTCGTTGAGAGGTATGAGCTTGTGGTGGCGTTCGGGGAGCGACTTCTTCAGACCCTTGATCACGTTCTCCATCGGGAGCTTGTAGGGCATGGCCTCGAGGAGGGCGCCCATCACAACCATGTTGTAGGCCTTTGAGTTGCCGATTTCGAGAGTGGCTTCCATCGCGTCGATCGGGTAGATCTCGATGTCGGTGCGGGTCGGGCGGTTGTGGATGCCGTTGGTGTCGAAGATGAGGATCCCGCCGGGCTTGACCTTGGGGGCGAACTTGTCGAGGCTCTGCTGGTTGAGGGCGATCACGATGTCGTAGGAGTCAAGCACGGGCGACGAAATCTTCTCGTCGGAGAGGATGACCGTTACGTTGGCCGTTCCGCCGCGCTGTTCAGGGCCGTAGGAGGGCATCCATGTAACTTCCTTGTCGTCCATGAGGCCGGAGTAGGCGAGAATCTTGCCCATGGAGAGCACTCCCTGGCCGCCGAATCCAGCTATGATTATTTCTTCTTTCATTGCTTTTTGTATTGATTTGAAGGTTAGAGAAGTGATTGGTTACTCGTTCTTGAGGTCGCCGAGAGGATATTTGGCGAACATGTGTTCCGCCATCCATTCGTTCGACTTCTCGGGGCTCATCTTCCAGCCGGAGTTGCAGGTGGCCACTACTTCGACCACAGAGGTGCCTTTCTTTGCGAGAGCGTTCTCGAAGGCCTTCTTGAGGGCGGCCTTTGTCTTGCGCACGTTGGCCGGGGTGTGGACAGACTGGCGTGTCACGTAGCATGTGCCGTCGAGGATGGCCATGAGGTTGGTGATCTCGAGCGGGTGTCCGTTGAGGTCCACGCGGCGGCCGTAGGGCGTGGTGGCAGTCTTCTGGCCCACGAGCGTGGTCGGGGCCATCTGGCCGCCGGTCATGCCGTAGATGGCGTTGTTGACGAATACCATGACGATGTTCTCCCCTCGGTTCGCGGCGTGGATCGACTCTGCGGTGCCGATGGCCGACATGTCGCCGTCGCCCTGATAGGTGAACACGACGTTCTCAGGCCAGAGGCGGCTTACGGCGGTGGCCACCGCAGGTGCGCGGCCGTGGGCGGCTTCCACCCAGTCCACGTCGATGTAGTTGTAGGCGAATACGGCGCACCCTACGGGCGAGACGCCGATGGTCTTTTCTGCAAGACCCATTTCAGCAATCACCTCGGCGAGCAGCTTGTGGATCACGCCGTGGCTGCAGCCCGGGCAATAGTGCATGTGTACTTCTTCGAGAAGCTCAGGTTTGCTGTAAACCTTGTTCTCCGGACGGATTATATCTTGGATTTCCATTGATTCGATTTGATTTGAAAAAGTCTTTCGTTGAAAAAGATCGCTTATTTCATGAGCTTCTCTTCGAGGGCTGCGACCACCTCGTCCGGGCTGGGGATGATGCCGCCGAGGCGTCCGAAGTGTTCTACGGGGAGCGAGTCATGCACTGCGAGGCGCACGTCTTCGATCATCTGGCCGGCGTTGAGCTCCACGCAGAGCACGCCTTTCTTGCCTTCCGCGGCCTTGCGCACAGCCTCCGACGGGAAGGGCCAGAGGGTGATGGGGCGCACGATGCCGATCTTGATGCCCTTTTCGGCGGCCATCTCCTTGGCCTTGGCGCAGATGCGGGCGATGGAGCCGAAGGCCACGATGAGGTAGTCGGCGCCTTCGACGTCGATCTCTTCCCAGCGGGTCTCGTTCTTCTCGATTTCGCGGTAGCGGGCCTGGAGCTCATGGTTGATCACCTCCATGCGTGAGGACTCGAGCTCGAGCGAGGTGATGACGTTGCGCCTGCGGCCGTCCTTGCGGCCGTCGGCGGCCCAGGGGCACTGCTTGCGGATCTCCTCCTCGGTGCGGCGCGGACGCTGCTCGGGAAGCACCACCTTCTCCATCATCTGGCCCACGATGCCGTCGGCGAGGATCATTGCGGGGTTGGAATATTTGAATGCGAGGTCCATGCCGAGGCCGACGAAGTCCACCATCTCCTGCACCGTGGAAGGAGCGAGGACGATCAGGTGGTAGTCGCCGTGGCCGCCGCCCTTCGTGGCCTGGAAATAGTCGGCCTGCGAGGGCTGGATGGTGCCGAGGCCCGGGCCTCCGCGCATCACGTTGAGGATGAGCGCCGGGAGCGACGCTGCGGCGATGTAGGAGATGCCCTCCTGCTTGAGGCTGACGCCCGGCGAGGACGACGAGGTCATCACGGCCTTGCCGGCAGCGGCGCCGCCGTAGACCATGTTGATAGCTGCTACTTCAGATTCTGCCTGGAGCACCACCATGCCGGTCGTCTCCCAGGGCATGAGCTCTTCGAGGGTCTCGAGAACCTCTGACTGAGGAGTGATAGGGTAGCCGAAATAGCCGTCGAATCCGAAGCGGATTGCTGCGTGGGCGATGGCTTCGTTGCCCTTCATTAATCTTACCTCTTCTTTCATATTGATTGTCGTGTTTGAGTTCGGGTTAGAAAATTTGGTTTTTGCTGTAAATGCGGATCCGGTTCAGTCCACCTTCACGCGGTACACCTCGATGCAGGCGTCCGGGCAGACCCATGCGCACGAGCAGCAGCCGGTGCAGTTGTCCGGGTTGGCCATGTAGGCGTAGTGATAGCCTCGGTCGTTCACTTCGTTGGGCTGCAGCGCGAGTGTATTGGTCGGGCAAGCGACCGCGCACAGGTTGCATCCCTTGCATCTTTCGATGTTGACGGTAATAGCTCCTTTTACTTTTGCCATTGTTGTTGAAAGTATTGATTTAAGTTGTTGTTGTTTCCGGTTTTTTTGTCCGGCGTCCCCGGCGCCCCGAACCCGTGCGGTTTTCGGGGCGGACAGCTGTCGGACTTCTGTATCTTCCTTATTTTCAGGGCTTACGTATGGAATCGGCGCGAATCGCCTCAGGCTCGTCAGGCACTTTTCGGTGGAAGGTATAGTTTGTGTCCACAAAAGTAGTAAGAATTTTCCGAACGGCGATGCCCCCATTTGATGTTTTACAACAACTTTTCAGGCCTTTTCCATGTCTGCGCACAAGGAAAACCGCCAGGCAGGCCGCGTTTCGTGCAGGCCGCCTGACGGTTCTGTGCTGATTTGCCCTCGGGGCTAAGAGTGTGTTTGGAATTCTCCTTCAGGATTTTTTATGGAGGCTTTCGTAGCCGGGCTTTCCCAGGAGCGCGAACATGTTCTTCTTGTAGGCCTCCACTCCGGGCTGGTCGAAGGGATTGACTCCGAGCAGGTAGCCGCTGATGCCGCATGCCTTCTCGAAGAAGTAGATGAGCTGGCCGAGCGTATGCTCGTCGAGCGAGCGGACTTCGACGCGCATCACAGGCACACCGCCGTCGGCATGGGCCATGCGCGTGCCGAGTTCGGCCATCTTGTTCACTTCGTCCACGCGCTTGCCGGCGAGATAGTTGATGCCGTCGAGGTTCTGCGCGTCCTCCGGTATGCGTTCGGTCACGGCGGGTTCCTTCACGCTCACTACGGTCTCGAATATAGAGCGTTCGCCCTGCTGGATCCACTGCCCCATCGAATGCAGGTCGGTGGTGAAGTCCACAGAGGCGGGGAAGATGCCTTTGCCGTCCTTTCCTTCGCTCTCGCCGTAGAGCTGCTTCCACCATTCGGAGAAGAAATGGAGCTTGGGGTTGAAGTTGACGAGCAGCTCGATCTTCTTCCCGCTGCGGTAGAGGGCGTTGCGCATGCGGGCGTATGTCTCGGCGGGGTTGTCGTCGCCGGGGCGGAGCGTGGCGCGTTCCATCTCGGCCGCTCCGGCCATGAGGCGGGCTATGTCGAATCCGGCCACGGCTATGGGGAGGAGCCCCACGGGGGTGAGGACGGAGAAGCGGCCGCCCACGTCGTCGGGGATGACATACGTCTCGTAGCCTTCCTGGCCGGCGAGCGTGCGCAATGCGCCCTTCTTCTCGTCGGTTACGGCCACGATCAGCTCTTTGGCCTTGTCGGCCCCGGCCTGCGCCACGAGCATGTCCTTGAGTATGCGGAAGGCTATGGCCGGCTCGGTGGTGGTGCCCGACTTGGAAATCACGATTATTCCGAAGCGGCGGCCGTCGAGGAGGCTTTTGAGCTCATGGATGTATTCCTCTCCTATGTTCTGCCCGGCGAAGAGCACTTTGGGGCTTCCGGGCGCGGGGGCGCGGAAGTCGGCGAAGCTGTCGGAAAGGGCGGAGATCACGGCCTTCGCGCCGAGGTAGGAGCCTCCGATGCCGATGCAGACCACGAAGTCGCAGTTCCGGCGCAGCCTTCCGGCCGTGGCGCTGATGTCGGCCATGAGCTTTTCCGGCGTTGCGGACGGGAGCTTCACCCATCCGAGGAAGTCTGCGCCTTCGCCCGTGCCGTCTTCGAGCCGGGAGACCGCCTCGTCGGCTTCGGGCCTGAGTGCGTCGAACTTCTCTTTGACGGCAGCATCTGCCGCATCCTGGATATTGATGTCTATTGTCTTCATTGCTGTTGGGTGTGTTTGGTTTAAACGCGGATGCGGCCGGAAATGTTGTGCCGTGGAGCATAAGAGTGCGTTTGGATTTTTATTCTGATTTTTACAGGCAGTTTTACAGGGCTTTCCGGGCCTTGGAACGAGGAGCATGGCGGGCTGTGCAACGAGTGAAAGGCCGGAAAGGACGTGAAAATGCCGTAGTGTGCCGTTCGAGTGTGCCTTTATGGGTCTTTCGGCTGTCTTCACGCCTTTGCCTCGGTCATGCAGCCCGCTGCACTCCCTCGTCTGCATGCGCGAATCCATCCCGGAATCCTCCATAAAAAATCCTGAAGAAAAATTCCAAACACACTCTAAGATGAGGCGAGGGCGTGCCGGAATTCTGCGTTCCGGCACGCCCTCGGGCATCGTTCAGGAAAGGATCGGGTTACCGGCGCACGAGCCGCTTGGTGGCCTTGGTCTTCCCTTTGAGTATGTACAGTCCGGCGGGGAGGCGGTCTATGTCCGCTGCCGCCACGTTTTTCTTCAAGGCCATGCCGTCGGCAGAATAGATGTCAAACGCCTCGTCGTCGGCCGCGGTTTCGTCCACGCCTGCCGCGCCGGAGTCTTTCAGAACCACGTCGTCGATGGCCGCCACGCCTGAATTGCGGCTCAGGAACGACCACCTTACGCGGAATTCCCGGTCTTTGATGTCGGGAATCCTGTATGTGCATTTCCCGTCTGGCACGGCGGTCAGGTCGGCCACGTCGTCCCACATGTCGTCGCCTCCCGCTGAGAGCTGCAGCTTGAACTGGGAAGGGCCTCCGGGGCCGGGGGCAGCCTCGTGGTGGTGCTTAAGGAACGACACCTCGACGTATTCCGTGGTCTCGGAAGTGCGGAACAGCGGGCTTTCGAGGTGGCCCTGGAGCTTGTTCATCCCGGCTGCCTCGCCGCTGATGCTCGCGAACCCTCCGGTGAACCCGGCCTCCTGCGGGACAGGGATGCCGAACCAGTTGTCGAAACGCCAGTTGTACATGTCCTTGACGGAGTTGCTGTTGTCCACGAGTCCGGTGTCCCAGCCGATCGGCGTGTGCGCGTTGTCGAAATGCTGCTCGTAGACCCAGAGGTCGAAAGGCTCAGGGCTTTCCCCTATCGTTACCTTCGCGGTGGACGGAAGGGAGACGGAGCCGTCGGTGTAGACCGCGTGGACGCTGTAGGTGTACACGCCGGGATAGCTGTTCTCGTGTACGAACTGCGTCTCTTCGCATTTCTCGCACACAAGCTCTTCGCCCCACCATACGGAATAGTGGGAAGGCGCGGGGTCGGCGGATGCCGGGGCGTTCCACCGCAGGCTGACGTTCCCGCCGTCGAAGTCTGCCTCCATGCGTTCGGGTGCGGGCTTCGTGCCGGGATACACGGAGCCGTATATGCGTTCAGAGGTGCCTTCGGGATATGTGTAGCATGCCTCCACCGAGAATGTGTATGCTCCTTTGTAAAGGCCCGACTGGCCCACAGACAGCTCCTCGCCGTTGTCTATGCGTCCGAATAGCTTGTCGTTCACGTAGATGGTGTAGTAGGCGGGTTCAAGGTTCCCTTCGGGGGCTTCCCACGTGGCCGAGATGGTGTATTTGCCCGTGTCTTCCTCCTCTTCGTATGTGGCCTTCAGGTTGCGGGGCTGGCCGAAGGAATACGGCTCGACCTCTATTTCCGTGTATGCGGCCTCGAATTCCTTGTCTTCGGCCTCCGACCATGCCACTACCTTGTAGAGGTGCGGGCCGGGGTCTTTGGCGCTGTAGTCGGTGAAATGGCGTGTCTTCAGGTAGTCGCCCACCATCTTTTCGTCGAGATAGACGCGGTAGGTGATGTTGCCGCCGTTGAGCCATTCGGATTCCGGGACGCGGCGTTGCGCCCTCTTGGCTCCGTCGGCCGGGGTGAACCTGCGGTGGAGCGGCATGGCACCGGTGGCCGAAGGCTTCCGCAGGGACGAGCCTGCCCTTGCCCTCATGACGCGTTTCCGGGCCTCGTCGGCGGCGTAGAAGGCCACGTCGTCCACAGTCCAGAGGAAGTAGAGCGACTCTTCAGGGCCGCTGACCGCGTTGAAGGCGACGATGGTGTTCTCGTCGGTCTCTTCGCCGAGGAAGAGCGAAGCCTGCTGCACCGCGTCGACGCCGCCCATGTCCCAGCGGGCGTCCCAAAGCTCGGTCCAGGTGGAGCCGTTGTCGCGGCTTATCTTCACGTAGTAATGGTCGGGGAAATCCTGGTAGCCGCCTACTTCAAGGAGTTCCGGATAGATGTAGTACCAGAAATCGAGATACACGGCTCCTTTTCCGGGACGCACCATCAGCCATTCGTCCTGATGCAGGGTGGTGAGGTCTTCGTAGTCGCACTCTTCGGCCATCCTTATCAGTGCGGCACGGACGCCGTCGTGGGAGAGAGCCGTGCCTTCGTAGTCCTCGAAGCTGAATATTTCCCAGTTCCCGCCTGCCGAGGTGCCGAAGGAGTAGGTGTTCTTCACGCTCCATGGGGCTGCGAAAGCGTCGGCCTCGAAGCTTTCGGCGAGCGTGGGCTCTCCGGCGTTGCCCCAGTCCCATGAGAGGTCGGCGATGATTCCGTTCACGTCCGCCTTCAGGTTGCCGGGCGCAGCCGGGGTGAAGGCCGCTGCCGGGATTGCCGTCCCCGGAAGGAGGGCTGCACAGAGCAGCCTTGCCAAGTAGTTTTGTTTCATGATTGGATGTTTTTTGGTTTACGGCGGCAAATTTATATTCTTTTCCAAGATATGCCCGTGTCTGCGGACGGCGAATGCGTCTGAAATCGCGATTTCAGACAAAAAAGGGGACTTTGCGTTGATGTGAATCAGTTGTCGGTAAGCTGGTTGCGGCTCCCTTCGGCCATACGGGTCTGTTTCGAGAATTGGGCCAGGGTGAGACCGGTTACGGTCTTGAACACTTTGGAGAAGTGCGTGCGCGAGCGGTATCCGGCCTTTTCGGCCACGGTCTCGATCGTCATTGTCCTCATCGCTTCGGTGTCGGCGAGCATCCCGCAGGCCTTCCTGACGCGGTATTCGCTCAGGAGCGCGTTGAAGTTCTTTCCGGCGGTGCTGTTTATCGCGCGGCTCACAGCCTTTGGCCGCGAGCCGACGGCCTCCGCCAGTGCCTCGAGGGAGAAGTCGGGATGGTAGATGTCAGGCGACCCGTCCATGAAGGCCGTGATGCCGTGCATCAGCATGCGGTCGGCCTCTTCGGCGGAATCCTCCTTCTCATCCGTGGACGCGCCTTCGGGGTCGGCGGTCGTTTCCGGGCGTATGATGTGCCGTCGGGTAAGCTCTACGTTCCGTTTGTAGATTTCGGCGTATGCGTTCATGAGGCGGCTGCGGCTGATGTACAGCCACACGAGCAGACCGAGCAGCACCGTGCCGGCGCAAAGCGATATGAGCGTTACCTGCCTCTGCCTTTTGGCTTCCAGCGTGGCGGTCTTCACGTTTTCGTTTAGCCTCTTGAGGGCCTCGGCCGCCTCAAGCTCCTTGATTGTCCCGTATTTGGACGCGTTGAAGAGCGAGTCCCTGATCTCGAGGGTGCGGTAGCGGAAACGCTGCGCCGCCCGGGGGTCGCCGAGCCTCTCGGCGCACTCGGTGATGACCGTGTAGCATTTTTCCAGAAGACTGTAGTATCCTTTCTGCGAGCACAGGCCTGTGGCGCCGCCGACGGTTTCGGCGGCTTCGGCGTAGCGGCCTGAGCCCATGAGCATCTTCCCCAGGATGAGCGCGTGCATGATGAGGTATCGCGGCCGGTCGGTGGTGATGTCGGGGAGGTTTCCGGGCCGGCTCAGGATTCGTGCCGCCCCGCCGGGGTCTCCGCCGGCGTATCTGACGGCGGCTTCCGCAAGGGCCGCCGAGTAGCGGCTGAGCGGCATTTCCGGAGACGGTCTGTGCTCACGCATCTTCAGGGCGGTCTCCCTGTCGAGCGTCTTTCCGCCGTCGAACATCGCTGCCGCAACGAAGTCGGCCATGGCCATTCCGTAGTATTCGTCGGTGCGTTGCTCCATGACCTCGAGCAGCACCTTCTTCAGAAGCTCCGACGCCTTGGAGAAGTTGTTGTAGTCGAAATGTATGTGTCCGAGGCTCGAGGTGATGTTGGTCTCTATGTCCTTCATTCCGTGGCGCGAGGCCAGCTCCTTGGCCTTCATGAGCCACGGGTACGCCTCGGCGGCGCTGGAATGCTCGGCGAGCCAGATGTATGCCAGGTTGGCGTTGGCTATGGCGCAGCGGCGGATGTCGCGTTCGGACAGCGATTCGGAATAGAGCGATGCCGCCATGGAATAGTAGGCGGCGGCGGAATCGTAGCGTTCGCCGGTCCTCGCCCGCCTTGCGTCCTTGAGCAAGTCCTTGAGCGGCCGGCCGGAATTCTCATGTATGAAGTTGTCGTGGTCTATCTCGCCGATGACCCGCACGGGAGCGGCGCAAGCCAATGACGCCGCCAGCGCGGCCGCCGCCGCCACGAAGGCTTTCAGCGTGGCGTGGCGGCGGCAGGAGAGGCGGCTCAGGATTCCCATTATGTCATGCGAGGAGCGGGGTTACGGTGCTGATGGCACGGCGCGGGTTGGCGCCTTCGTAGAGGATGGAGTGCATGCATTCCATGATAGGCATGTCCACCTTGGCCTGCCGGTTCACCTCGTGCATGCACTTGGTGCCGTAGTAGCCCTCGGCCACCATCTCCATCTCCATCATGGCGGCCTTGACGCTGTATCCCTTCCCGATCATGGACCCGAAGTTGTGGTTGCGCGAGAATCGGCTGTAGGCCGTCACGAGGAGGTCGCCGAGATATGCCGACAGGCACACGTCGCGGCCTTCCATCGGGGCCGCCGCGTCGATGAAGCGGCGCATCTCGCGGGCGGCGTTGCAGGCGAGCATGGCCATGAAGTTGTCGCCGAGCTGCATTCCGGAGACCACTCCGCCGGCTATCGCGTAGACGTTCTTGAGCACTGCGGCGTATTCTATCCCTTCCACGTCGGACGAGATGATGGTCTTCATCCGTTTTCCGGCGAGGTGGGCGGCGAACTCTCGGGCCTTGCCCGTGTCGTGGGAGCCGATGGTGAGGTAGCTCAGGCGTTCGAGGGCCACCTCCTCCGCGTGGCACGGGCCCCCGATCACCATCAGGTTGCTTTCGTCGCATCCGAAGCGGCTCACGAAATAGTCCGTAACGATGAGGTTGGCGTCCGTCACCATCCCTTTCACGGCCGACACTATCTTCTTTGTGGAGATGTCGGTGGCGATCTTCTCGGCCTCGGCCTTGAAATAGGGAGAGGGGACGGCCACGACGAGCGTGTCGGCGTTCAGGCACGCCTCGTTGATGTCGGCGGTGAAGTCGATGCGGGCCGTGTCGAAGCTCACGTCGGAGAGGTAGGTCGGGTTGCGCCGGTATTTTATGAAGTCGTCGATGCGCTCGCGCCTGCGGAAATACCATATCAGGCGGTCCGTGTTGTCGAGCAGGAGCTTGGCGAGGGCGGTGGCCCAGCTCCCGGAGCCTATCATCGCTATTTTGCCTAAAGAGTCCATTGTCGGGGGAACGGTTTGAATTCGGTTGAGGCCTGGGCGGAAAGCGCGGATCACTCCTTGCCGGAGGCCTGCGCCCCGTCGGCCGTGTCCTTCTGCTGCGGTTTCTCAGGGCGCATCTGCGGGAAGAGGAGCACTTCCTGTATGGCGCTCTGGCCTGTCATCAGCATCGCGAGGCGGTCCATTCCGATTCCCATCCCGGAAGTCGGCGGCATGCCGTATTCGAGGGCGCGGATGAAGTCGTGGTCAATCACCATCGCCTCGTCGTCCCCCTTGTCGGCCAGGCGCATCTGCTCGACGAAACGCTCGTACTGGTCTATGGGGTCGTTGAGCTCGGAATAGGCGTTGGCCAGCTCCTTGCCGTTGACCATCAGCTCGAAGCGTTCGGTCAGCTCCGGGTTGCCGCGGTGGCGCTTGGTGAGCGGCGACATCTCTATCGGGTAGTCGATGATGAACGTCGGCTGTATGAAGCATCCTTCGCATTTCTCGCCGAATATCTCGTCGATGAGCTTTCCCTTGCCCATGGAAGGCTCTACCTCGATTCCTGACTCTTTGCAGAACGCGCGCAGCTCCTCCTCGGTCTTGCCCGTGATGTCGAAGCCCGTCTTGCACTTGATGGCCTCGGCCATCGTGACGCGCGGATAGGGGGCCTTGAACGAGATGGTTTCGTCGCCGACCTTCACCTCGGTGGTGCCGTTGACGTCCATGCATATCTTCTCGAGCATCTTCTCGGTGAAGTCCATCATCCAGTTGTAGTCCTTGTAGGCCACGTATATCTCCATGCAGGTGAACTCAGGGTTGTGCGTCCGGTCCATGCCCTCGTTGCGGAAATTCTTGGAGAACTCGTAGACGCCGTCGAATCCGCCTACGATGAGGCGTTTCAGGTAAAGCTCGTCGGCGATGCGCAGGTAGAGCGGCATGTCGAGAGTGTTGTGGTGGGTGACGAACGGGCGTGCGGCCGCGCCTCCGGGTATGGACTGGAGTATGGGCGTCTCCACCTCCACGTAGCCGTGGGAGTTGAAGTATTCGCGCATGGAGTTGAACATCCGCGTGCGCTTGAGGAAGATTTCCTTCACGCCTTTGTTGACCACGAGGTCCACGTAGCGGCGGCGGTAACGCTGCTCCGGGTCGGTGAATGCGTCGTAGGCCTGCCCGTCCTTCATCTTGACGATGGGCAGCGGGCGGAGGCTCTTGGAGAGGAGCGTTATCTCCTCGGCGTGGACGGTTATCTCGCCCATCTGAGTGCGGAACACGAAGCCGCGTATGCCTACGAAGTCTCCGATGTCGAGGAGCTTCTTGAAGACTATGTTGTATTGGTCTTTGTCCTCGCCGGGGCAGAGGTCGTCGCGGCTGATGTAGACCTGTATCCGTCCGAAAGCGTCCTGCAGCTCCATGAAAGAAGCCTTGCCCATGATGCGTCGGCTCATGATGCGTCCGGCGATGGCAACCTGGCGTTTAGGCTCAAGGTCGTCGGAGAAAGTCTCTTTTATTTCGTCGGTGTGCCCCGTCACGGTGAATTCCGCGGCGGGATACGGGTCGATGCCGCGTTCGCGCAGGGTTTCGAGGCTGCGGCGGCGCACTGTCTCTTGTTCGCTGAGTTCCTGAATAGCCATTGTTATGATTTCTTGGTTGTTGTTGGTTGGTTTTCGGTTTTTGGCGTCAGGGCCGGATGCGGGGCGAAAGACGGCCATGTACGCGTCGGGATGCCCTGAAATGCCTGAGAACTAAAAAACTGAACTGCAAAGTTACTAAAAATCCCACTACCGCGCCCCATGGCTGCCGTTAAAATCGCCCCTTGCGGCGCGTTTAACGGATTTTTAACTGAAAAGCACCTGTATGGACTGCTCCGCGTTACCGGAAATCTGCCGGCTTTGCCGCGAAGATGCGCGGCCGGTTTTTCGGAATCCGGTTTTTTATCGTTACCTTTGCGGAATAAAAAGACGAGTTGCATATTTCATGAAGAAGAGGATTCTGCTTACGGGTGCCACCGGCACGATGGGGATGGCCACGCTGCGCGAGCTTGCCGCGAGGCCTGACCGTTTCGAGATAACGATTCTTGCGCGTCCCGGAAAGAGGAACCGCAGGAAGCTTGCGCACTGCGGGGCGTTGCCGGGCGTGGATGTGGTCTGGGGCGACCTCACGTCGAAGGCCGATGTGGAAAGGGCCGTGGAGGGCGCGGACATCGTGCTGCACGTGGGCGGGATGGTCTCGCCCGCAGCCGACTGGCATCCTCAGCAGACATGGCGCGTCAACACGCTCTCGATGAGGCTAATCACCGATGCGGTGAAGGCCCGCGCGGACGCGGACAGCGTGGCCGTGGTCTACATAGGTTCCGTCTCGCAATACGGGGCGCGCGCCGTGCCTCTTCACTGGGGGCGATGCGGCGACCCGATGATCGCCTCCGTGGGCGACTACTACGCCCTCTCGAAAATCGAGGCGGAGCGCATACTCGCCGAGTCGGGACTGAAACGGTGGGTCTCGCTGAGGCAGACGGGCATCCTCTGTCCGGAGCTCCTGCTCAAGGGTGCGGACCCCATAACGTTCCACGTGCCGCTGCGCGGCGCGCTCGAATGGACCACCGCCGAGGAGTCGGGACGGCTCCTCGCCAACCTCTGCGCCGCCGACCTGCCCGGACGCTTCTGGCGGCGTTTCTACAACATAGGGAGCGGAGCGGCGTTCCGACTGTCCAACTACGACTTCGAGTGCCGTCTGATGAAGGCGCTATCCTGCCCAGCGCCGGAGAAGGTGTTCGAGACGCGATGGTTCGCCACACGCAATTTCCACGGGATATGGTACACGGACTCCGACCGGCTGGAGGAATGGCTGCATTTCCGTTCCGGCACGGATGCCGACGCGTATTTCCGCAGCATGGCCGAGCGTGTGCCGGCGTATTTCCGCCTTGCCGGAATCGTGCCTGCCGCGCTGATCAAGGCCGGGATGAAGTCCGTGGCGAAGAAGAAGCCTTTCGGCACGCTCTGTTGGGAACGCGGCGCCGACCCGGGACGCACGGCGGCCTTCTTCGGCAGCCAGGAGGAGCGCGGCTCGATTCCCGGCTGGGACGCTTTCGACCTCTCGCCGCTGCCGGAGAAGCCCGTGCTGCTCGACCACGGCTATGACGAGACGAAGCCTGAGTCCGCACTGGGCCTGGGCGACATGCGCCGGGCGGCGGAGTTCCGCGGAGGCCGCTGCATTTCGGAGACGATGGAAACGGGCGACCTCCACACGCCGCTCGAATGGGAATGCGCCCGAGGCCACCGCTTCCGGGCCACCCCCGCGACGGTTCTTCTCGGCGGCCACTGGTGTCCCGGATGCTTTCCGGCGGCCAAGCTCCCGGCCGGGGACGGAAGCTCCCCGGATGCGGGAAAACGCGGCGGCTCCGACCCGGGAGCCGTTTCCAGAGGCTGGGACTACGACGAAGAGGCGCGCCTCAACCCCTTCCTTGCCCAGGCGTGGCACTCCACCCACCGCCCCGACGAGCGCAACCCGTTCCCCTCCCTTCCCCTTTCCTGACGAATTTCCTGACCAACCCGTCGGGATTCGGCACAAGCCGGATTCCGCATTCGTCGGGCATTCCCGGAATTTTTCGCTAAATTTGCACTCCATAAATTACATCGGTAGATATGGTAGCTGTAAAATCTTGTACCTGGTATGTAAATGTCATTTTCTGTTCTTCCATAACAATTCTTCAAAGCTCAAATCCGGAGACGAGAATAATCTTTGTATATGCCCGCTTTTCACCATTTCCGTTACTGAAAGATGATGAAGCGCACCATTATCCACCAGTGCGATACTGTCACACATACGAAGTGCCACATCCAGTTCATGAGTTGAGAACAGGACACATTTAGCTTTTTCGTGTGCAAGTGTGCGAAGAAGCGAGACGAGTTCATAGCGGTTGGGCATATCGAGGAAGGAGGTGGGTTCGTCAAGAAGCATTACCGGTGTGTCCTGCGCCAAAGCCCGTGCGATCATAATACGCTGGCATTCTCCGTCGCTCATGGTATCCATTGTACGCCCGGCATAACCCTCCATCCCTACCGAGCGAATGGCATCCGACACAATGTGTCTGTCGATATCCTGCATCCTGCCTATCCAGTTGGTGTACGGGGAGCGACCGATGGCTACGACATCCTCACAGCGCAGATTGGGAATCCGTGTGCGTTCCGTGGTGACAAACGCGAGAGACCTGGCGAGTCTGTCGGGAGTGAGTGAACGTATATCCTTGCCGTCAAGTATTATATCTCCCGAATATTGTCTGTTCAATCCGGCAATGGCTCTCAGAAGGGTCGATTTGCCTGAACCGTTGCGTCCGATAAGAGCAGTCAGTTGTCCTTTTCCGAAAGATGTATTCACCTTGTCGAGCAGGGTACGGGAGCCGAAGCCTATTGAGAAATCCTTGAGATGTATCATGCGGTAACGGATTTGTTGCGAAGCACCACCCATACTACCACGGGGATACCGAGCAGTGCGGTAATAGCATTGACAGGCAGTGTGAATAACTTGGAAACGAGGTCGCAGAGCAGCAGGACGGACGCGCCGGTAAGAACCGTCCCGGGAATGAGTATACGATGGTCGCTGTTGTCAAAGAGCATCCTTGTGACGTGTGGCATGGCGAGACCGATAAAGCCAATGGGACCACAGAAAGCAGTGACCGTTCCTGCAAGCAATGTCGTTGACAGGAACAGAAGTCCACGGGAACTCCGGATATTCAGCCCCATAGTGATGGCATATTCCTCGCCAAAAAGGAGCAGGTTGAGCGGTTTGATGGTTATAACCGCCACAGCCAGTCCAATCATCACCGCCGGGACAAGGACATAAAGCTGGGATAGGGTGACATCACCGAGCGACCCCATAGTCCAGATGACAAAAGCCTTTAGTGATTCTTCCTTGCTGAGATACTGCAGAATCTGTACTATCGCACCGACTCCCGACGAGAACATCATGCCGAGAATGAGGATAACCATAATATCCTTGATGCGGTGTCCCACGGCAGCGATAACGATGAGAACTGCCGCAGCCCCGATCCATGCGGCTCCGGCAATGCCGAGTGATGCGAACGAAGCCGACATTCCGAATAGAGGCGCACCGAGAATGAACAGAGCCACGCCGAGACTTGCGCCTGAGCTTATGCCAAGGACGTATGGCCCTGCAAGTGGATTACGGAAAAGAGTCTGCATCTGGAGACCGCTCACAGATAGAGCAGCCCCGGCAAGTAAAGCGACAACCGCCTTTATAAGACGAATGTTGAGAATGATTTTTGCCGTTGTCCGGGGACAATCTCCACCGGTGAGAGCAGCCCACACATCGCGCAAGGGCACAGCGACAGCCCCCACAGACAGATCCAGCATGAACAGGAAGAGCGTGAGGGCAGCCAAAACAATGAAAAGAAACGATGCTCTTGTCCGCATTTCCGTAATTTCTATTTCAGTTGCTTGTAATAGACGAAATCTTCTTCAACGAGTTCCGGATGGAAAATTTTTACAAGATCGCGCAGTAGAATATCGGGATTGACAACAGCAGATTCGTAATAGTCGTTGCCGCCTGCGGCATTTGTCTTCAGATTGTTGTTCCAAACGGAGCCGTTACGGAAGCATCGGGTGTCTGAGAACTTCGGGCATGATGTCCTGAGTTCATCAAGAGAGTTTGCCATACCAACATTGAGCCACATATCCGCCTCGGAAGTCAGCTTATACGCTTCTTCAAGGTCAATAGGCAGTGAAGCATTCCCGGTATTCTTCTTATAAATGTAGTCACCTCCGGCATCCTTGACAAGCCGGGCCACATAGCTTTCGGTGGAAGGCATGAACCAGGAATCTCCATAGGGTGTGTTGAGCATCACGGAGGGAGCATCGAGCACGGTATCGGCGACTCTCTTTTTAAGGTCATTGTACCTGACAGGGATGCCTCCAAAAACCTGTTCGCCTTCTGTACGTTTTCCGACAACCTCGGAAAGAGCTACCATCCATTCGGCTTTGCCGAGCGGTGATTCCTCGAGATAGTCACCGACGTACATAAACGGTATTCCCAGTTCGTTGAGTTTCCCTTCCATCGAGCTTGCACCGTTCACTCCGTATAGGAGGACAAGATCCGGGTCGAGGGAAATGAGCAGTTCGTAATTGATGTTCCCTTCATAGCCTACGTCACCGATACTGTCACGGTTAGCGGAGATAACCGGATTGGAAATATAGTCGATGCCGGAAACACCTACCACACGCCCGGCTTCGCCGACAGCATCAAGCATGGCTATATGAGTGGATGACATTGCCACGATACGCGAAGCATCGCCTTCGAGTACCTGACCGGTGAACCCTTCGGGAGCAGACTCACCTCCTCTTGCTATGAAGAGCTGAGTGGTTATGCTGTCCGCACCCTGCCACGGATTGGTGACAGTAATGATGGAGCTTTCATATCCGTCCGCACCCTTGATACTGAAGCCGGAGGCATATTCCGGGGTATAGAGCTGATTGCTGAAATCGCTGAGCGAAGCTGCCTTTTTACCATTGCAAGCCGCCAACAGGACGATGAGAAGGCACAGTCCGAGGAAAGATTTTATTCTATTAAGTTCCATATTTGTCAGGGGATAATAATTTTATGAGTTTTATTCTCATTCCTCCAGATGTAAATTCCGGAGTTCAAACCATCCCATTTCCCAAATTCCACATTGTTTTTAATAGAAATGCCTTGAAGATTATAGAGAATTCCAAAATCCGAAACATCTTGAGTTAAAACGTCTTCAATGCCAGAATTACCACCGTTTGATTGCGGGAATACAGGAAGGGACGGAAACCAGTAGTTGGAAATCATAGGATATTCCTTGATGAGATTTCCGTTGGCATCAAAACGGCGGGTCACGTATGTCGGGTCGACAAATTTATGAAACATCGATGCGTACAGTTCGTCTGTGACCGGATGAATACCAAGCGAACAGCCGTAGACATGCCACTCGCCCGGCTCTTGAGAGAAATCAAGCAGTTTCTCTATTTTTCGGGAATCGATGTCGTATCGGAATATGCGATAATTGGTAAACCAGCTGTTCGGACCGCCACACCAGTAGAGGCGATTGGTGACTTGCGAAGCACAGAAGGGGTCCGGAGTCCACGCATACCACGAGTTGGGCGGAGGAAACATGTCGTCTCCTTCGATTTTGATGACTTCACGCTCAAGTGTTTCGGGGTTCAGGCGAATCAGGTACGGCACCGTGGCGCCTGTGCCCTGCACATTTTTAGAGGCCGAATACCAAAGATTTCCATCTTTCGACCGTACGATTGTCGAGCCGATGCCCGATGTTCTGCGCGGTCGTGTGCCGGTGTCCTCTTCCACGGCATCGTCGATGATTTCCATGTCGAGTATCTGTATGACTTTGTCGGTAACCGGGTCGATTACGAGCATTCCATATTGCTGATGCACGGCGAAAACCTTTCCGGCAGCAAGAATCATGGTGCCGGTCTGGCCGTAGTACAGAGAACTTGTGGGGTCGCTGCTCGGTTTGTCGTTGTCGCCTCCCGCATTCGGATTGGCCGATCCCTCTATCTGGCCTTCAATCTCTAACGTCTCCAGATTGAGAACCCAGATACCATTGCTTGAAGATACATATCCTTTTGTGGACGTTACTCCGCAAAAGGCTCTGCCGTCGCATTGTTTGCCGGAAGGGTCGATAAGCTGCAACTGCTTGATGAGCTTCATAGTTGAGGCATCGGCAATGGAAATGCGGCCTCCGACAATTGTTGCTCCCGGGTCTTTTTCCTGTTTGGCGACCATATATAGCCGTCCCTCCCAGATTGCGCCATACTGGTTGGTGCAACCAAGCTCCATGCCTGGGTTTTCGGTCTGAATAACCCGGTAATGCCAGTATTCGCCATCCGGGTCGTCGGGGAGAAGATAATTGACGGTGGAATTCTGGTGCCCATACCAGTCTTCATTGATGAAGATAACGCCACGGGAGTAATCGAGATCTTTCGCAGCGGCATAAATAGCCGCTGCGAAAGAAAGAGTAAGGAATAATAGGCGTATCATTTCACAATTATTTTCTTGGCCACGCCATTGCCGCCAATCACGATGTAGATGCCATGATTAACTGCGAGGGTGTGGATATAGTTGTCGGAATTGGCAGTAAATGAGTCGACTGCGATGCCTCCCGGATTAACGATATCGAAGCTTGTACCGTTAAAGCCGCTTACAGTAAGAGTTCTGCCGTCGCAGCTGATTCGCTGTTCAGCCGAAACAACCGAGTCGACGCCTGTAATCATATCGCGGACACTGACATTGACGGCGTGATTCACCACTTTGCCGTTAGATTCAACGGCGAAGCCGATAGTGCGAGAACCGATGGCTTTGGGAGTCAAAGTGAGTCGGTTGCCTTCGAGAGCCACCTCCACGGGGAGAGAGCCATCTTCGTCATCGGCTGTGGCGAGGGGCGAGTCGATCAGCGAGTATCGGATATTCGCATCATTGTTGTCGCGGTCGGTGGCATTGATTGTGACTACAACCGGCTCGTCATCGACAGACATCACGATGTCGTCGATATCCTCGATTTCCGGGTCGTACACGTCGGGGAAAATCGGCATGGATTGGAACCAGTAATAGGGGCGGAGTTCAACGGTGTGCATGAACTCTCCTGTCTCGGCATCGATGAAGTGGGTCCAGTTGTAGCGGTAATGGCCGGAGGCCTTGAATTCGGTCGTGCCGGCGATAATCATGCCGGTTCGGTCATCGTATCTCACAGTACCGTAGGCTGCCTGCAGCACTCCGGGAGTGTGGGCAGGAAGGCCCGATACTTTTGCGATCGGGCGGAATTGATTGTCGTCCACGTCATAGCGCCAGTAATAGCCGTCGCCTCCATTGGTTATGCCCGAACCGCCCGAGAAGAAAAGCGAGTTGACTGAGTGTGCGCCGGTGAACTGGGTAGTGCGCCATGCGCCCCAACCGCAATTTACCACACCACATTCCGCGGGGACGTCGACGCGTTCCGATTCTTCGAGGGTTTCGGGGTCGATAGCCACGAACACGCTGTGTCCGTCCTCCTTGGTCGCATACCATACCCGGCCGTCGGCACTCTGGGTGATGCCCTGCACGTTTACGTCAGGGATGCTCTTAATGATTCGGTCGGTATCGATATCGATGATTGATACGCCGGTGCTCTGCTTTATAGCAAAAACATAGTGTCCGGCAAGAGTCATGTCGCCGATTTGTCCGCTATAGAGTGAGCCGGAGGGATCGGTGTTGGGCTTGCCGTCATCCTCTTCGTCGAGGATTTCACTGCCCACCTTACCTATAATCCGGCAATTGTCGGTGTCAATTACATAGATGCCATTGTTGGTTCCCATGTATACACGGCCATGTCCGGCGCCGCAGAGGGCGCGACCGTCATTGCTTCGTGTCTCGTCGCCGAAGATGATTTCGTCGATTGAGCCGATACGCTTCAGCGAGGCTGCGTCGGCCACAACTAAGCGGCCACCGCCGGGCAGCGGGTCTCCGCCGTCGACAGCCTGTTTGGAGCTTACAATCAGTTTGCCGTCATAGATGATGCCATACTGCGAGGTGCAACCGAACGACATTCCTGGATTTTCGCGTTCGTAGGCCTGGTAAACAACGTCATAATCAGGTGAGAACCAGTTCAGACCACCATTTGTATGGCCATACCATTCTTCATTCAGCATAATCGTGCCGGTGTTGTAATCGATAGGCTCGTCGCGTTCGCGGTCGACTACGCGCACAATAAATTTCTTTTCAAATCCCGAACCGTCGGCAGCATTGACCGTAAGACTGCATTCGCCTTCGCGGTGGCCTGAAAGCTCGTAAGGAGTCATGCGAGTATTGTTCTCATCCCAAAGGTTGACTTTGTACATCGTGGCAATATAGTTGCTTGCGGCCGTACCGTTGTCCGATAAGGTCACGGTAACATCCGCGATATCAGGATCAGCGGGAGTTATAATAGGGAACAGTCCGGTCATCTCCTTGGGCGTGAGAGTGATTACGCCATTTTCGTCGGCACTTTCAAAAGTGATGTCCTCAACGGGGACCTTGAGTTCAGACTGCAGCGAGAAAGATGCGGTAAGGTCGGAATTGAATGCGTATGTGGCAGTGATGTCGGCTTCTCCGGCAGTCTTGGTGGTCGTCACTACGCCGGTAGAGCTGTTGACAGTTGCGGCTCTGATATTGGAGCTCTTGTATGTCATCTTTGTGTAGGTGGCGTCCTGAGGCTGGAAAACGAGGGCGTTTTCAACCTTGTGGCCGAGACGTGCCGCAACTTCGGGCTGCTCGTAGCTCATCGCAACGACGGGTTTCAACGGGTTGCGGAGGGTGATATGTGCCTCGTTGGAGAATACGTATTCGGCTTTTGTGCTGCCGGGGGCGGTATAAGAGCCGCGAATCTGCACATTGCCGTCGGTCGGCTTGAAATTGCTATAGGCGGTAACTGTGCCCATGAGATTTTGCACGCTTGCCGACGAGATTGTCGGCATGTCTGTCTTAATCCAGTTGAAAGCGGTGTTGACTTTTCCTCCATCGGGCACTTGTATGAAGAGGGGCAAGCGGAGATTCTCGTCGGCGAGCGCATAGTCGATCTGTTTGGGTACGGTGATGATGCGCTCTTCGTCCAATGCCGGACGGAAGAGCTGGTAGGGGAGTTCTACCGAAGCCATATCCTCAGGCTGGTGAGAGAAAATCATCACGGCGTTCGGGTTGAGCCAACGACCTGAATTGACTTTGCTGAAATCCTCGTCGATTACGCGCTTCACGTAGCAATTCCATGTGTCGGAAACGTCGATATGGTCGTAAGAACCGGAGATTTCGCCATCGTGGTTTGAATCATAGGTGAGAGTCACCTGTGAGCCCGCCTGCGTGAAAGACATACGCGGATCTGCTTTGGCTATGTTGGATATCACCGTCATCAGGTTATCGTCCCAGCCGCCGCTCCAGCGGTAGCCGTAAACGAGGTTTTCCGGGCCGCGGCCGTCGTTGAACTGAAATACGACTGTAGCGGCCTTTTCGCCCGTGCCTACCCAGAAATCGACATCCGCCTGATTTACGGGCTGCACGACTTCGGCGGCCTCGTGCATCTCTTCGCCCCAGTCAGACATGGAATAATCGAGAGTTTCGGTAAGGTCGCCACCCATATATCCAATACCATCGCCATTAAAAACTATGTATTTCCAGGCCTGGACGTCGCCGTCTGAAAGAACGGTGCTTGACATGCCTAAGCCGGAATATCCCATATAGTCATAATCGTTGGGGCCGTGCCAATATGACCAGTACCCGTCATACCATCCGGCGCGCCAGCGGTATTCATCCGAGCCTGCATAACCTTCTTCCAGTTGCCAGTAGTCGTAGTCATAAGCTGGATAGCCGTAGGCGAAAGCGTTGAGAGGGTGTTCGATGATGCCGGTTGTTTTGGCGCGCTCTATGGCTTGGATACACATATCCTCAGCGTCATAGCCGGGGGCAATGTCCTGTCCCATCGACGAGTTGGGAGTGAAATATCCGAAAGAGACTTCGTCGCCAATGGCCGCACGGGAAAAATCGTAGTTAAGAAAGTCCAGTTCCTCGCGGTTCATGCTTACTCCGAGGCCATTGAGAGTAGAGCCCATTGAGCCCGTGTACTGAATCATTGCTGTGAGAATACTGCTCTGCGAAGCGACAGCGCGGATAAGGTCCTCGCCGGTTTTCTTGCCATTCCAGCGATAGCCCCAAACGAGCGCGTCGGCACCTTCCTTATCCTAGAAGTCAATGACAAGAGCACATTTGTTCTGTCCGTCGGGGTCTCCGGCCCAGTGTTGGATTTGGTCCCAGTCAACCCAGTCGACATACTCGACGGCATGGGTTGCGATTGGCTGTACTGCAAGTACAGCAGATAGCAATAAAAATTTTTTCATTTAGTTTTAATTATGGTTTTAATTATTGGTTTTATAATGAGTTAAGTTAAGTTTCCCCCGGTTCATTTCAGAGGGTCGGGCAATGGGATACCCGGCAGAGCTATGTGCAGGTCTTGCGCACGGCTTAATTCTGTCGAGGTCTCGCCTAACCAGCCGCAATATTGGTTGAGGCCTGTATATACCCTCACGAAATCGACACCGGGGAGATGCACTTTGTTTCCTTCGGAATCCACAGCCCATGATATGTCGAATGAATTAAGTTCGTCGTATTCGTTGGGATGATTGTCGACATATCCCCAGTCGTAGGCGTATAGTACATAATACCGGCCTGTGCCGCTGAGGTCTATTCCGTTGGGCGCGAGCCGTGTGCCGGTGAAGCTGATAGTATCGGCTTTTATCCAGAGAGGATAGTAACTCTGATTGTGGAACGTATTCTTTGCCATGTGGCCCGATGCGCCGTCGGAGTCGCTCCAGGGAATATAATTTATGTCGTCGAGAAAACCGGAGTCGTCCTCTTCCGGAATCCGGTCGGGGTCGGGCCGCCGGTAAGTGATAGTGTAATTATGACGGGTTTCAGCCTTGTAGTATTCGCTGCCTGCAAGCTCGTACCACTCGTCGTCGGGAAGACCGTTGCAGTTGGTGTCGTAGCTTACCATCACTATACCCGGCTCGGCAGAGCCACCGCGTTGGTCGGGGTTGAGGAGTTCGTAGAACGCATTGCCCCATATTCTAAAATCCTTTTCTCCGGGGATGTTGATAACGGTGTGGTCAAAGCCGAATGTCACATAACCGCCGTAGCCTCCGAGAGAAATCATAATGTCGTTTGTGCCCGATATGGATTCCTCTGCTTTCTGAAGTATGGTCTCGTATGTGTCGCCTTCTTCATATCTCGGCATTTTGTTTATAAACTGGCCCGGAGCCGGACAATACTCGTATACCTTTGAGATGTAAGGACTATATTCTACTTCTTCGTGAAGCACGTGTATATCGAATTTAAAATCGTAAGGCGTTTCAGAGTCTATAATCTTGAATTCGAGCCTGTAACAACCCTCTTCGGCTGCGAGGAAAATATAGTCTTTTTCATGGCTCACACATACGTCGTCGACATACCATTCGTAGCGCTCGCCGATGAGAGCCGGATGCAAGTCGAGTTTCTGCATCCGTGGAATATAGTATACGTCATCGATACCCAGGTTCACCATTGGTATTTCGTCGGAGCATCCGTAAAGCGCCGAAGTGGTGATAAACGCAAAAGCAGCCTTTTTCATTTTGACAGAAATGTGATATGAGCCGGAATATCTCCGGTGCGTACGCTCCACTTTTTGTAGCCGTCGGAGCTAAAACAATAGAGCGTGCCTGATGAAACATAATTTTTGGCATCAGTGACGAATATATCGCCGGTTTCGGGATGGACGGCAATTCCGTATGGAATGGTTATATCCTTTTCTGTGCCGTCTTTTATGAAATTGTCGGATATTACTTCTTTCGTACGCACGTCAATTACTCCGTATGTTATAGTATTAGAGGCTGTATAATTATTCCATTCAGTTGCGTAGAAATACATCTTATCCTCATAAAAAGCCATATTGGAACAAGCCACTGGTATTGTATCGGTCACAATCATCTGATTGTAGCCGGGCTTTTTCTGCATAACATACAAGCGCGAAGGACGATCCTGATAATCACCACGCGAAGTAACCCATAACTTGTTATATTTGTCCTTTTTAAGCCGATGCAGGTTTATACCAACCGGTATCTGCTGAACCTGCTTGAAGTCAACCATCTGAATAACTGATACGGTGTTATCGTAATTCGGAGCTCTGTAGCCTCCGGAATTTGCTACATACATGTAGTCGTCGACAATTTCCATTTCTTCGGGCTGATAACCCACAGAAACTTTCCTCGTGACTGCAAGAGAAAGTGTATCAATCTCATATACTGCGCCTTTGGGCGCATTTGGATCAATCAAAACCGGGCCAACATAAGAACTGATGTATGCCTTTCCGCGATGAAACCTGACATAACGACAGTTGGGAATATCAATCTGACCGAGTCTGACGCCGGAACGGGAATCCATAACTTCAACTTTATGTGAGCAATTGACAACAACATAGAGTTTAGAGCCATAAATGCCTATATCGTTTCCAACATCTCCAAGTTCTTTTATAACATTAGGGTTCTTCTCGGCATAGAAATTTCGAGAATAGAGTCCTGTATAATAATCATAAAAGTCAAGCGTACATTTATTTGACCCCATATTGCCTTCATTGACGAGATAGAATCCCCGGATTTCGTCGCCGGGACGTTCGTCTCCAATGATGTCATACTCCGTGGGCACCACAAGTTCGTCCTCGCGACAACTTGTGGCGACCATCAGGAGCGGCAGAAAATATAAGAAAAATTGTTTGAATGTCATATCTCTACTGTCAGGGTGAACCTGTAATTACGTTTGGGCATAGGGTAGTTTAGAATAACATCATAATCTTGACTCAGAAGATTATTGATTTCAATCAATCCTCTCAAGCTCACTCTACCCAACTTAAAATCCTTACTCAATGAGACATCTGAAGTATACCACGGTTGTGTATAGTTATACCTTATATTCTCTTGTTGATTATATCGTTCTCCAACATATATCCAAGAGTAGTTAAGTCCCCAACCTTTCCATTGAGCATTAATAACAGCCGCGCCGGAATGACGAGGAATATATGGAATCTGATCTCGGTAGTAATTATCAGACGGATTTGTTATGTCAATAGCTCGTTGGAATGTGTATTGTCCCCGAACCGTCAGATATAAATCCTTATACGGGTTAATAGTCAGCAATCCTGTAAGATCAATGCCACGGATATCAACGAGCCCGAGATTGAGCATAGTCCAGCGAAACTGCTGTCCTTTTGGATATGCGACAATCTTGTCTTTGACACGATTATAATATACATCGGCACTCACGCGAGCTGATGAGATGAACGATGATGACTGATGATCATATAGAAGTCCGAGATTATATTGCGTGACGCGTTCAGGCGAAAGCTTTGAGTTTCCCATGTCGGCATAGTACAAATCATTAAACGTCGGCATTCTGAAAGACTGCTTATAAAATGCCCTGATAGATAAATCTTTATTCCTCAAAGGATAACCATTAACAAAGATAGCGGGAGTGAATATATGTTTATCCTTTGGCGCCTCTTGACCTTTTATTCTATCGTGAATAAATGTTCCGAGAGCACTTGCCTGTAACTTTACCCGATTAAAATCCAATGCTGTAGCAACAGATAAGTACTGGGAAATACGGTCAGGTTTCACGAAACCGTAAACGTCAGCATCAAGATTATTCCACATAAAATCATAGCTTCCAGAAATCTTCCAGAAATCAGTTATGGTATACTCATTGGCTGATGAGAAATAAATTTCTTTCTGTTTATACAGATTGTCAATCTTTACTTGTTTGTCATCATTATTGACGTAGTGTGTGCGATAAAAAGCATATTTGATATTATTTAAGGTTGTGAATTTTCCGAAAAATCCAGTATACCGACCTTGTGCAAATGAGTTGGTATCCCATATACGTTCACCTCTTCGCCATACATTATTAACAATAGCTCCGGGTACACCTCGCTCTGAATTATAATTATAAACTTTGAAATTCCAAGAACCGGAGTTTAGGGTGCCATGAGTGTTCAACTCAATTCGGGTGGCATTTATATCCCCGTTCTGTCTAACCGCAGTAGTGTCATAGGCAAGTTCGCCTGCGGGATTAACTCTACGATAACGGAATTTATATTTACCGCTTGAATTTACCCACTCGGCACTTAGTGAGGCGGAAACTCTCTTACCGAGCTTCAGTTCAACCAAAGCCGAGGGATTAAGTAAATCGAATGATCCAGTTCGGATTGTTGCCCTTGCGTGATAAGTTTCACCCTCGTTGAAAAAAGGTGTTCGAGTCCTCATATATATGGTACCGGCAGACCCGAAATCTTTGGCAGGTTGCAATATTTCGCTTTTTTGACCATTGTAGAGTGATAATGCTTCAATATTATCAAGGGAAAACTGACCTAAATCTATTTGACCGTTCTGTGCATTTCCGAGTTCCACTCCATCATAAACAACACCCGTATGGTTTGTGCCCATAGACCGAATATTGACGGTTTTAATTCCGCCAACTCCACCGTAATCTTTTACTTGAACACCCGAAAAATAACGCAGGGCATCCGCAACACTGTTGCTGTTCAAACGGTGGAGTTCCTTTCCCGACAATGTCTGTGCAGGGATAATGTCATCAGCGGGCTTTCGCGCAGTTACCACGACCTCATCCAATTGTCTGGAAAGAGTGTCTAGTGGAGTATCGCCAAAAGCCTCTAAAGGGATTAAGCTAAGTATTGCTGTTGAAAGCAATAGATATTTCATACTTCAAGTTTGAAGGTTAATACTCAGAAAAAAATTCCCGTCTGCGTACTAACAGAATGTACACAGACGGGAGTATGGATTAACCTCTAAACGAGTGTAGAAATTACTTTGAATCCGCTTATAGAATCAACAACCTGCCCATAGTCCCGTAGGCACATTCATGTTTTACGGCAATGGCAGGTATTCTGACTCATCCCAATCTATCACGCCTTCTCAAGACTAAATAGTCTCAATGACATAGTGCAATAGACTTTGGTACAGGATTCACAGCAGCGGGTACTGTTCCGGATTCTCACCGGATTCCCTTTTGATGCTCCTTAACGCCTCCACTCTTGGGCGGCAGAGCAACCATTTCAGCCGCAAAATTACAAAAAATAATCTTCCCCACCAAATAAATTTCCTTTTTTAACAGACTGCAAACGCGAGTTCGGGATAAGAAATGCTATAAAAAAGTTGAATAGGCAGCTTGAAAAAGTTGCCTATTCTTTTGGTAATTTCACTGATATTTAGTAATTTAGAGGTGTCAAACAATAAATACTGT
>CAJSYI010000039.1 GCA_910573745.1 Muribaculaceae bacterium
ATATCTCTAAAAAGTCCAATTTTGATGACTTTTCAGACAAACGAATTATGGAGATACAAAAGAAACTCAACCGTCGTCCACGGGAGAAAATTGACTTCGACACTCCAAAGAAGCGTTTTTTCGATAAGGTTGCATAAATTTGCATTTGCTGTTGGACTCTGCATCTATCTCACGCAACGAGTCGAAACGCTGGATCACGGCATAGAGCATCGTAAGCAGATGCGTATAGCCGTCAAAGCTCTTTACATACTTCTCTCCGCCGTGTTTTCGGCTGAATTCAACAATTTTTTCACGATTGAGTGATTTTATCAGCTGTCCATATATCGGCTGTCCGAAGAAATTACTACTTTTACTCATGGTTATTCATGGATTGTTTGGCGACACCAAAATAACCATTTAGGGCTGACTCCTGCAATAGGTGTCAGCCCTAATTTTTCAATCGTTCAAAAAAAGTTTAGCGGACAGTAATAATTCGCTTTATTGGTGGTTATTTCGCCAGTTATTTCGCCGAAAGTGTATCATCGCGTCTCACTGCGTCTCATGGTGTCTCAAAAGTCCACGACCTTGCGGCACGCATTGACGGGATTGACCGACTTGCTACAAATCGGGTACAAAAACACAGGTAAAAAGGGGTGAAAAGCGGTTATATTGCAGTATTGGTACGAAAAAAGCCGCCCGATAACGAGCGACTTTTCAATATTTTACACCAAATGGCACCAGTTATCACCAATAGGCTACTTGCCGATGCAGTGTCAACAACTATAATTGTATCAAGGTGTTGCAGTTTAAATGGTTCATGCCTGATTTTGGTAAGTTATTGACTTGGCGGAACCGTCTTTTCTTGTGTTATCAGAGGCTGTCGCAGCCTCTATTTCTAAGCCACACCGGGCTTGCTGCTTTCGTCTGCAAAATTAGCGATAATCTTGCGAGCTGACAAGGGTCATCCGACCGAAAAATCGGTCGGATGCCTTAAAAACGGTCGGATTAGGAATCATTTCGGTCGGATGACCGACTATACGCCAAAATACACAGAAAATAAACAGTTGTTGAAACTGTTCGTTTACTGTGTATTTTTTGCCAACCAAATCTTCCCATTAGCCTCTATTAATCCGGCTTTACGCAACTCTGATAGTAAATGATATATAAGCGTTTCATTCTGTTCATAAGTGTTGCGGCTGGGTAGCGTGCCTTGTAGATATTCGAGGATGGCATCACGCTTGGCACCGTCGGAGCCAGCGTTCTGGATGTATTGTAGAATCATCTGCTTCAGCTTATCACGTTCCAAACCTCTTACTCTTGTGTAGCTGGGGAGCTGCTTGGAGGCTTTCGCCACTCCGAGGGAGATAGTGTAGTTGGGGGCTTCTCCTTCGATTAGTCCGCGCTTCATGAGATCTTGCGCTATCTCCTCATCTATACGGTGTCCTTTCTGAATGGCATCGAGGGAAATGCAGTCGTGGAGTGTCAGGGTATCGTTATCTTTGAGAAGCTTCGTATATCGTTCATTGATGGCATTGCCATAGATGCGCACGGCCACTTCTTTCTTCTCGTTGTCAATCTCATAATCGGGCATCGGGAAACGGCGTTCCATCTGTTCCGTAAACATCTTCTTGATTCCTCGGCTTACCGTGTCAATCATATTGAAGTGAACCATCGCCTTGCACAGACAGGCATTGCGGAAGAATCGCTGCGGGCCGTTCGTCGCCAAGGCGTTTTCCAATGTGCCGGGGATGAATGATCCACCGTTGGCATAATACAGGAAGCCCGGATTTTCAACGAAGTTAATTCTTTGACGCAGAGTATAATCCTGGTGTGCGATGCAGTTATGTAATGCCTCGCGAATGGTGTAGTCGTCGTACTGTTTCATTGTGTCAGGGAACAGCGTTCCGCCGGGCATTTCGCGCAAAGTAAGATTATGGATTTTGGCAAGGATTTCATCAACGGTCAGGATGAAGGGCACAGAGAAGTGCTCGTAATCAACAACGTCCTGCTTCTCGTCACGGAGAGTCCAAGTCACTTCGGCGACAGCAGGACGCAGTTTGCTGTCAGAGAACATCTTGCCGAGTAGAATGATTGCGGCGCGTGTGAGCTTGCCGTCAACCATCAGCTCACACTTGCTAAGAAACTCTTCTGTAGACCAGCGGTTGACCTCCTCGGCAGGTATGCGGCTGTGTACTTTCTTGAACATCTTGCGAGCTTTGGCAATGGCCACTTCGTCGAGGTCGTCGATTGTCGCATTCGGCACAAGTTCTGCCGACCAATCCGGTTCCGGAGTCTGATGCCGAATTTCATCCATCTTTGATTGGTTGAGCGGCTTCAGACTCTCGCCGTCGCGACCGAATGCGATTCCTTTCCACTTCATCACGATGTTTCGAGGAGAAGCCGGAATCTTGAACATCAGGATACGCTTGCCGTCAACTTCAATCGGAACAATCTCGCGGAACGTTTGACCGTCAGTTGTATGCTGTGCGAAATCATGCTTGAGATTATTGAGCGCACTCTCTCCGTTTTTATACGATGTGCCGACAATCTCATGTCTCTTCTCGTCATAGCCAAAAATCAGCCATGCGAAATCAAGACCACGAAGATTCGCCTCGTTGCTCAACGCCGAGAAATACTTGCCCAAGTCATCGAAGTCGAAACTGTTCTCCGCCTTCTTGAACTCCACAACCTCACTTTCTTTATGCAAAATCAGCGATTGAAATATGTCGATGAAATAATTCTCATTCATAATCAATAGTAAATTTCATTTGAGATTCACTTTCCAATAGCCAGATTTGTTGCTTCCGACGCGCTCCACAATCCCTTTCCCTTTCAAGGCACTTATAATCTTTCTTACTGCACGGTCGGTAATCCCTATTTCTGAGGCAATTTCAGCTGCCGTTATATGCGGCGATTTCAGCAATAATTCAAGGATATGGGTCTCCGATTTATTAGGAACTTTGTGAGGAACTTTATTAGGAACTTTCTCTGTCGTTTTATGCTTTTCCAGTGTGTCACGGATTTCTGTCAGCATAAAATCAATGAACGACCCCGATTGTCCGGCAGCAGTAGATGCGGCAATAGCATCGTAGTATCGTTGCTGATTGGAGAAAACCATATTCTCCACCGGGAGATGCTCAAATACAGGGTTTAATCTACCAAGTATCAACGATTGCCAAAGTCTCCCGGTGCGTCCGTTGCCATCGCTAAACGGATGTATGAACTCAAATTCGTAATGGAATACGCACGACCGAATCAGCAGATGGTCTTGGGAACTTTTTAGCCATTCAAACAGGTTTCCCATAAGCTGAGGCACCATCGACGCACTCGGAGCCATGTGTACCAAACCCTTTTCGCCGAAAACGCCAACGCCTGCGTTGCGGTATCGTCCGGCATCATCGGTCAAAGCCTCCATCATAACTGAGTGTGCTTTCTTCAAGTCAGCCTCTTTGAACGGATTTAACGTGCCATAAAGTTCATACGCCTTTATGGCATTCCTCACCTCTTGAATCTGCCGAATCGGGGCGACGACATTCTTGCCGTTGATAATATCGGCTACTTCATCTTCTGACAGCGTATTGCCTTCAATTGCAAGAGAACTGTGGATGGTCTTGATGCGGTTCGCCTTGCGAAGACGCAATCCGTCTTCGTTTTCAAGCGCGATGGCATATCGTTCCAACAAAGCCGAAATTTCCGCAATGAGATTTATTGCCAATGGCGACACTATAAAAGGAGGCGTTTGCATATCTTTCTCTATTTAATTAATCGGGTGATTGAATTTATGCTAAATAATCGACGGTGAAACACACACAGATTCATTGGCAAGCCGAACCTCAGTCTTCGTCTCCCCCCAGCGTCTGAAATAATATTATCTGTCCGCTATCCATTATGCATCAGTCATTCTAAAAATCATCGTCCATCATGTCGTAGTCATCCTGCTCTTCGTGGAAATCATCGTATGACCGAACATAGCCATAATCGCGATGGTCGTATTTGTCATAGCTATTGGACTGGTAGCTGTCGCTGTCTGTCGGGTCGTAATCATCGAGAGCATCGTCTTCATCATCGTAGATGTCGGCTCCGCGATATGATGGTCCAGTAGCATAGTGATGGCCAATTGAGCTAAAGTCATTGTCCTCGTCATAGTCCCAATCCGAGTGGTCATTCGTCTCGGTACGATATGTGCTACCGGCATTGTGGTTGCTATTTCGATTGCCAAACATCCACCGAAACAACAGAAACTCGCCTATGTAATTCCAGATCTTCATTTGAGTTTTACTTGATTGAGGATGTAATTAAAGGAATAACTACGGTCGACGAGTGTGTGCGGAATTATGATGTAGTGCCAGGGTTTGCCGCCATTTTGAGCGGTAAACTCAGAGGCACGACGGCAGAACTCGCGGGCGGCTTCTGCCTTAGCTTGCACATCCGCATCGTAGACATCTTTCTCAGCCTTGGTCTCGCACATATAGATAGCGTCGGCGGTTTCCACAATGAAGTCCGGCTCATATTTTTTCGCTCCGCTCGACCAGTATATGTTGAACTGATTAGGTACGGGGCGAATCCATTTAAGCACCTCGTTGTTGGTTTCGAGAATAAACGCAAAGTCAAGCTCGGTGGAACTGTCGAAACGATATTTTGTGTAGTAGGATTTTTTGAAGCCTACATATACAAACTTAACAACGGTTGATTTTTGAGTCGGTATCGGATTGTGAAAATCTAATGTGCCCCAGTTATTTATAATAATTTGTTGGTCGAGGATTTTTGAGAATGGCAGCACTCTGTTTATTTTGAACTCTCCCGGAATAATGCGGTAGTGTTCTTTCATCTGCTTATAGATGTTGTCGGCGAGGCTTTGTTTAAAAGCGTGAACACGCTCGTTCAAATCATCGTCGGAGATGCCGGGAGCATTACTGCGAATAGCATCTACGGCTTGCCCGACAAGTTTATAAAGCAGGTCGGAAATCTCGTCGTAGTCTATATCGTCGAAGTCAATAAGAGCTGCGATTAGCTGTTCAATGGCAGGACGCTTGGAGCTTCCCGATTTCCCTGCGAAAATCTCGAAGTCGGTGGAATCAGTAAGACCCTGACGGATAATCTCGCGGCGTAGTTCGTCGAGATTATAGCCTTCGGAGGTGTCAAGGTCAAAATCATCAAATATGGCCTTGATATTCTGCTGTTCAACAACGATGCGCGGAATTTCAATAACGTTGTTTTTGTAGTCCTCGACTACAATTTTGATTACTTCATCGACCTGTGCAATCTGTTCAGCGGCATCCTGCTCGGCGAACAGGCTATCCTTGACACTTTCTTTTATAGTGGCAATAGCCTTTTCGCGAAGTTTCTCCTTAACCTCTTTCTTTTGGAGGTCTCCGAAAGAAGCCACGCCCTCGGCGGCAATGTTTGAGATGGCAGTTTCAACGGCCTTGCCGACTTGGATAACATACTGCTTTGACTTCTCGCTTATTTCGCCCTTGACCTTTTCAATCTGCTTCTGTATCTTCTGCTCGGTAGAGGTCGGAGTGGTTTCCACGCGGCCACCTTGCTCCCTCTCATCGCGTTCTTCAAGTTCGATAAACGAAACTCGTTTGAGAAGTGAATTGCTCTTATTTGCTTCCTCTATGACTTTCTGGAAGTTATCGTGGGCTATTACAGTCAAAGTATCAACGTCCTTATTGCCGGTGCGCTGTCCGCCATAAGGCAAGCGCAGACCACGGCCTATTGTCTGCTCAATAAGGATAGCGGCGTTTGAGGCACGGAGTGGAATAATCGTATATAGATTATTCACATCCCAGCCCTCTTTGAGCATATTGACGTGCACGACAATTTCTATTTCGTTGTCAGGCGATTCGAGAGCGACAAATTGACGTTCGATGTCTTCATCCTTTTTTGAACTGCTGTCAATGCGCAGCACCTTACCCTTGTATGCACCGTGATAAATTCGGTCGCTTTGCAATAACTCCTCGACTGACTTGGCGTGGTTGATATCACGACAAGCCACCAAAATGAATGGTTTGACAACGGGCAGCCCATTCTGCTTGGCGTACATCTCGATAGCGAGCTTTGTGCGCTCATGGCAGGTAATGCCGTCTTCGATCTTGATAATTTCAATCTCATCGGGGGTGAAATTATCCTTGTTGAAGTTGCGAGCCTTGGCGATAGCCGGATTCTTGACATACAACCCATCGTCGAGAGCTTCGGCGAGGTTGTACTCAAAGACTATATTCTTAAACGCACGTCCCTTTTCGTCAAAAGGCGTGGCTGTCATTTCAAGACCGAGAACCGGGCGAAGCTCGTTGATTGCCTTTTTCGAAGCGTCGCCGTGGTAGCGGTGCGCTTCATCCATCAGGATTACAAGATCAGGGAGCGAAGCAAGATAGTCGAAATACGACTGGCCGAGGTATTCGGAAAGTCGGCGCATCCTCGGCTGAACAGTTGCGCCTCCTTTCTTGGTAGTCTTGTTCTCGGTATTGAACTTTGAGATATTGAATATGTTGATTTCAATATCAGAGAATAGACTGCCGGTGCGCTCATTGTAGTTCTCCCCAGTAACGATTCTCGGCGGTTTACCGACAAATTCGCTTATTCCCTTGAAAACATATTTTGAATAGGATTCGTCGCCGAAATCCTTTATCAACTTCTCGTAGAGCGTAAGATTAGGAGCGAGAACAAAGAAGTGCTTGATTCCTTTTTTGAGATATAGATATGCAATGATTGCCCCCATCAGTCGAGTTTTTCCAATGCCGGTGGCAATTGAAAAGGCAAGCGAAGGGAAGTCCCGGTCAAAACCTTTGATTGTCGGCACGATGGACTTCACCTTTGCAAGCTCGGCCGTGATAAACATTTCGAGCATGTCCGGGTCTGTCGGAGGTTTCTGCAAAGAAAGTTTATCCGTCAGACGAGCGGTAAGCTCCAGCGCCTTCGCAAGCGGTTTGCGAAGCGAAAGACGTTGACGCATATAGTTAACCTGTGAATCCATTATTCTCTACACCTTTGAATTAGCAATTCGACCCACGCTCTGAATCTTGGGCATTTTTCAAGTATGATAGGCAAGCCAACCTCCAGAGCGACAATATTTCCATATAGAACTTTGTCATAGTCCGGAATAATCCGAATCAATCTTTTAGATGGGGCTGTCTCGGGTGCACTGTTAATATCCTCTGGACTATCAAATGAATCAATTATTCCTTGAATTTTATTCGATATTTTTTCGTCAAAGTACATTTCGAATCCATTAGATGCGGAAAACAAGAGTGCCTCAAATTCATGCAATTGTATATATGGGATGAAGCGCCAATCATGTATATCTAAAGCTATACTCTTTTCCATTTCTTCTACCTTTTGATAGTGAGACGGGAAGGCATCAATCTTTTCTTGATTTGGTAATTCCGGACATCTGAAAAAGTCGACAAATGTTGATACAACCACATCTTGACCTTGCGATCTGAGCAGTCTGAATAAGTCATTTTTCAGATGTTCATAATTTACGAAACCACCCTTGTGCCCTTTGCTTGTCTGGATAAGAACAGGTCGAACATCATAGATTCCGTTCTGAATAAAGTATGGTGACATCAATTCATTGACAAAGGCTTCTTCAGTCTGCCCTTCGACAACTATAAATAATCGCTTCATCACGGTCTGCCTCCTATAATATTTTTTTCCCAAAGTTCTCCCACCGAATATGAATTTCTCCATTCAGAGAAGTCATCCTCGTTCAATCGATGGAACGTAGACTGATTATCGTTTCGTCCAACAATAATCAGGTCGTTGATAGAAAAATTATTAATAAGCTCAACCGATTGTGTCGCGATAATAATTTGCGTGGAAATAGAAGCTCTCTTAATCAGTGCGCCAAGTTTAATTATCGCCGCTGGATGCAAACCTAATTCAGGTTCATCTATAATAATAGTCTTAGGCGAATCAGGCTGTAACAAAAGAGTCGCTAAAGCAATAAAACGTAAGGTGCCATCAGAAAAATTGGTAGCATCAAGATACACATCTGTATCTCGTTCTTCCCATTCCAGGCCGATGAATCCTTCCATGATTTTATTTGGAATTAACTTGAATTCCTTAAAATATGGAGCAATCGAACGGATCGTTCCCTCAATCAAATTAAAGGACCGTATATCTGTATTCTTTAACTTGAATAGATATGCAGCAAGATTGGAACCATCGTGACGTAGATACTCGTTATCACCTGTTCTTGATAGTTGCCTCATAGGAGAAGAAAGGCTTGTATCATGAAAATGATATACAGTGAAACTCTTTAAAAAGCTTCGTATATACCCTGCTCGCCATTGCGGTTTGGTGAGAATTGCTGACTCTTCAACATTTACATCCCAGATATGAGGATTCCAAGACTCCTCATATCTCTTGTCGTCAAGGTTGCGATTGTTGAAAAAATCTTTGGTATATTCAATATATGCTTTGGGCCCTTGAGTAGGTTTAAGCTTAAATACAAAGGCATTTCGATTCTCAAAGTCAATGAGTGCAGAGATATTATCGGAAACTTTCCTACCTCGATACAACATAGAATCAATTCCGCCATGTTCTAGCAAATAACTGCCCAGCCTTTGTTCGAGCAAGTACCGTGTTAAATCAAAGAAAGAGATAAAGTTACTCTTCCCGGCTCCATTTGGACCGATTAGAATATTGATTTTCTTTAAATCAATTTCGGCATTGCGAATTGATTTATAGTTTGAGATATTGATTTTTTCAATCATAGTCTTAGGAATTAAATTCTACCTCATTTTCATCCCATTCCTCATCGTCAATCTCGGGCACCGACACGATGTTGAGCGAATAATCGTCGTGGTCAAACTCGCACGTGTCGAGGAGGACTTTGGGGATTTTCTTGATGGTGATGTTTGGGAACTTGTTGCGACACTCAGGCTGAAATTTGGTGCAGCATATCAGGAGCGATTCATCTTCGCCCAACTGTTCGTGGATGGTTTCGAGCATTTCAGCCGTTATCAATTGGGTAGTAGTGAAGATGAAGTCATGCTCCGAGCTGTACCCTTGCTTCCAGTACATTTCGGGATCAGGCGAGAAAGTGAAGCCCTGATGCTTTGCCATAGCAGCGGCAAGCATATCGGCATTGTAATCCTTATTGATTACAAGGTTGCCGTATTTATCCGTATTGAGAAGGCTCGGGGCAAGTTCATAGAACCTAAAACCACCGCCACCTTTCCAATTTTGAGATTTAGAAATGCCGCCTTGTTCTCCCTCAACAACCTTCTTCATGCGAATAGCGCAATGCGTGTAGGCATGGTCACCAAGTTCTACACCTATCCATCTGCGACCCATTTTGTGGGCAACTGCTGCAGTTGTGCCACTTCCGAGAAAGCTGTCAAGGACGAGGTCACCGGGTCTAGTAGAGATATTTATTACTCGTTGGATTAATCTCTCCGGTTTGGGGGTTCCGAAAATTATTTGAAGACCTTTTAACTCCGTATTAGCTTCTCGGGTAGTTCCGCTATCCTCACCAAGCCAAAGAGAATCTGGGACCCTACCATCTTGGTCGCATAAATATATTTTTCGGATAATTCGTTTTTCATCAGAAGAAAAAAAGATTTCTCCAGACTCAATTTTCGAAAGCAATAGTTCTTTGCTCCATCTCCAACCCTTTTCAGGGGGTGATATTATTTTTCCAGAAAGAGTAGTAATATTATATTTTAGATTTTCACGAAGGTTTGGGCTACGAACATCCCCACTTCTCCAGGAACCTTTAGGATCATTATCCGGGTTCGAATAGTTTACGTTATGTTTTTCTTCTCTTGGTAATTTATATCTTATAAACTTATCACTTTTCGCATATACAAGGATATGGTTATGGCTAAGAGAAAAAGTCTTTGCATCATTTTTACCTTGAATACTATGTTGCCAAATAACATTACCCAAGAAATTCTTTCTGCCAAAAATTTCATCACACATTACTTTACAATAATGTACCTCGTTATCATCTAATGTTATCCAGATAAGACCATCTTCTGAGAGAAGCCGATGTAGGATAACCAGTCGTTCTCTCATAAGAGACAGCCAAATGGAGTGCTCTCTATTGTCATCGTAATGCTCAAATGCACTACCAGTATTATAGGGAGGGTCAATAAAAATACATTTAACCTGCCCTGCAAAGTCTTGTTCAAGCGCGCGAAGTGCGAGCAGGTTGTCGCCGTGGATGAGCATATTGCCCAGCCACGGTTTCCCATTGGGGAGAGTGCCGGTTTCGATCTCCCCAAAACTATATTCCGGGGTGTCAAGGAGCAGACGAGGTTCAACGGCGAGTGGCTTCTCGTTCTTGCCAATCCACGTAAGTTCCAGTTTATTTATCTTGTTTTGTGTCATATCTTTTAATATATCAGCGCCTACTTTTTTAACTGTCCAGTAATCTGCGATAAGGTTTGTTTAATACTCGCCTTCTTCAATTCCTTTTGGCGAACTTCAAGTTTCTCGTCCAAAATCATTTCTATACTTTCTCTAAGAATTGTGAAATACTTCAGACATTCTTCTTCGCTCAATTCATGGATTCCTTTACTTAGAATACCGTATATGGTGTGATTCTCAACCAAGAAATCAGGTAAAAAGCCAGATAACATCTGTATTTTTTTATTCATCCTCGCAGTGTTGAACCCTTCAATATCAAATTTTGTATTTCTATCTTTTGCAATCTTCAATGCTTCAAATACGAGATGCTCAAAAATCCGTCTTAAATAAACAAAAGAGCCGATGCCTACGCCATTTGCCGCCAGCCCTATTGCTTTTGTGAATTCTCGCATTTTATCTTTTGGTAATATCTTGTTGTATTTGCGTACTTGCCCTATATGGAAATCAGCGATAGAAGGATATTGGCCAACTTTTGATATTGATAAAATATTATCTTTATCATCTTTTGCATACTCTACATGAATCAAATAGTGTAGGAATGACCCATATCGCTTACATTTTAATATAAGCTCGTAGGTTTTAAAAGTTTCATGTTTGCCAGACAAATAAGAAGTATGAGAAATTCCCCCGAAAGGGCCACTTTGGACAGTATAATAAATACTACAAAATAGCACAAAAGTTGAATCGCATTTTTCAATGGGGTTATATCCGTCCACTTCTTTAGAACCAAGCCCTTTTATAAAGTTTATAACATCCTCGCAATTATCTTTTGGAACCACCTGATAAATAGGCGAATCAAACAAGAATTCTTTTACAGTCATTATATTATTCTCCAATGAAAAGTTACTAACTTAGTTTGCTCAATCTTTTGTGCAAGCATGGCCTCAACCTTGGCGAGAAGGGTTTCTTTCTTCTCGTCAACTTCATCTTGGGCTTGATACAGGTTGAGGCGTTTATCGCTGCGACGCTTTTCAAGGTCTTTGATAAGGCGTTGCAGACGCACTTTCTCGTCGAGGCGCGAAGTCTTTTTGCTCTCGCTTTTGCGGAGCTTGATTTCAGCGTCGAGGTCGCGCAACTCTTTTTCAAGTCCGGCCTTTACATCCTCGGCCCAGTTGTCGAGTTTTTCCATTTCTTCCTCGAAGAAATTATTATTGCGCTCGGCGTTAGCGGTAGTAATCTCCGCACGTTGGGCGGTGATTGCATCAGCGAGTGCAGAGGCTGTCGCTTCGGATAGTTCCGCGTTCAGCGGATCTTCCGAGCCTGGAAGCCGCAGCATATACTCGACAATGTCGGAAGGAATGGTTTCGCCCTTATCTGTGATGCAGACGTGGAGAAGAATATCCTCTTTCTCGAAAGAATCAATCGTAAGTTGCTCAACGGTAAGCCAGCCTGACTGACCGACAAGTTGTTTTATGAAAGCGACGTTGAGCGGTGAGTTGCTATAATCGAGAGTGACTTCCGAGATAGGCACAGGAGCGGCTTTAAGGCCGGTGAGCATATATTGTGCGAGTGGGTCGCCGATTCGGTAGGGTCGCACACCATCGGCTAACTTAGTTGCGCGCCTATGCTCGGAGCTAACCATCATATACTCTCCGGGGAAACGACGATACCAACTTACCGCTCCGTTATCTACAAACGGGTGAACGATAAAAGAATGGTCGCTGTCGTTGAAATCGGCATAGTCGGCAAAGTATCTTCGCGTAAGTAGCCATAGGGTCTGCTCGAACTGGTCGAGGTTGCCACGGGTTTCGGCAAGGTCGCTGCGAAGTTTCTGCTTTACGGATTCGTCGAAGTTCTCCAACAGAGTTGTTCGGGCTTTGAGCATTTTGTCGGAAATCTGCTCTTGCAGTTCCTCTTGAAGTGCGTCGAAAGCTTCTTTAATTTCTTTGGGCGAGCGGCATAGTTGATAAATCTGTGCTATGCGCTTTTCAAAATCAACGCCATTGCCGATTGCTCCGAGAACTTCGTCGGAAGCGCCGAACACGCCATTGAAAAGCTGAAACTTTTGGTCGAGCAATTCATAGACGCGAACATCGGCTGCATTGGCTTTATTGAGGAAATTGATAACGACAACATCGAAGTTTTGACCGTAGCGGTGGCAACGTCCGATGCGCTGCTCGATGCGCTGCGGATTCCACGGCATATCGTAGTTGACTACAAGCGAACAGAATTGAAGATTGATACCCTCGGCGGCAGCCTCGGTAGCAATCATAATAGTAGCCTCGTTGCGGAAGTAGTCAACGAGAGCTGCGCGCTTATCGGCGGTAGCCGAACCGGTAATCTTCGATGTGCCCCTATGTCTTTCTTTCCAAGCCTTGTAAATAGCTGTTGATTGTTTGTCGGAATTTGAGCCGTTGAAAAGCACCACTTTACCCTTATAGCCTCTCTTTTCAAGAAGCTCAAATAGGAAATCTTGTGTGCGTCGGGATTCAGTAAAGATGAGAGCCTTTTTCGGAGCACCGAGTTCTTCAAGTTGGGCAAAGCCCTGATTTAAGCCCTCAAAAAGTTGCTCGGCTTTTGAGTTGCGCTTAATCTTGAAGGCAAGGTCGCGGAATTTTTCAAGGTCTTTGATTTCCAATTTAACCCGTTCGATGTCTTCGGGCGAGAGCATTTCTTCCTCCTCTGGCTCGTCCTCGTCTTCTTCATCATCGAGCCATTCTTCGGTTTCACTCTCGTAGTTCTCGTAGTCATATTTGAAAAGTTCCTCGTCTAATTGCTCAACACCTTGGCGTTTGAGCTTCGCTTCCAACTTTTCAATAAGGGCGCAGAGAGTGCCATAAATGGCATGGGTCGAAGATGCAAGAAGTTTTCGGAGTATAAGCGTCATAAGCTGACGCTGGCTGTTCGGTAGCGCATAGAGGCGTGGACGTTGCAGATACTCCGAAACGAGGTCGTAGAGTTCTTGTTCCTGTTTGGTAGGGAAAAACTCTTGCAGTATTGCGATACGCTTTGTGTATCGCACATATTCCAAAACCTGACGGCGCAGCGTCCGTTTGCAAAGCGGAGCGAGACGGCGGCGCAGATTTTGATAATCGGTCTCGTCGAGATTACGATTATACTGCATCTTGAAACTTTTAAGGTCGCCGAAAGCATAATCGTCGATTATGGTAGTCAGACCGTAAAGTTCAAGGATAGAGTTTTGGAGAGGCGTTGCTGTTAGCAGAATTTTCTTGCGGTCGGCAAGCGCGTTCTTTATTATATTGGAGATTTTGTTGGTAGGTTTATAGACATTGCGTAGGCGATGAGCCTCGTCTATAACCACCAAATCCCAATTAGTCTGTTTCAGATACGGAGCCTTAGTCTTTGCGAACTGGTAGGAGCAAATGACAATTTCATCGCAGTTGAAAGGATTGAGATTGCCGTCCTCGATGTAGCTGTTGAAAGTCTTGGATTCGAGAATACGCGACGGCAAAAAGAACTTTTCCAAAAGTTCAGCCGCCCATTGCTTGCGGAGGTTGGCCGGAGCAATGATAAGCAGGTGGCGGCGGTGTTCAGCCCAAAACTGCGAAAGTATGATACCGGCCTCAATGGTTTTGCCAAGTCCTACCTCGTCGGCGAGGATTGCCCCTTTCGAGAGCGGCGACTTGAACGCAAATAGAGCTGCGTCGATTTGATGCGGAGTCAAATCGACCTGCGCATCCTGCAAAGATGCCGTCAGCTTACCGAGGCTGTCAGAGGGCAGACTCCTTGTAAGCCAATAGGCAAAATATTTCTGTTGCGCTGCGGTCAGCTCCATATTTTATGAAAAAACTCCGGCGGCAGTTATCTGAGGGCTGGCCGAGCCTGCAACGACTGCTTGGGAGTTTAGAATGGTTGGTTGTGTGGCGTGACTTGCCAACTTTTTAACTTGTTTCGGCCATTTTCAGATGTTTGTCGTTGCTATAAATGCAAAGTTAGCTAATTTTTCCGAGAATGGGGATATTTTTGGCAGGAAAACGGATGGAAAAAACTATACATCAGGCAAATTGCTTGCTTGGTGTAGAGTTTTGGCTGTATTAATCCCCATATTCGTAGCGGCGTTTAAGGCGGTCGAGGGAGTGGGCGCGGCTGAGGGAGTCGCGGTAGGCGATGTCCTGCTGCCACTGGCCGGTGTGCCATTGGCTGTATTGCTTGGGGTAGTTCTCGCGGTAGAATTGCCCGAAGGCTATGGCGTCGGCGTTGTTTTCGTACCACCTGTCGAGCTGACTTATGCGCTGTTCGTATTCCCGCTTGGCGTCAGAGGCAGAATTTGAGAGCATTATACTTCCGGTCAGTATTATACCGACTATCGCCCCAACGATGCCGAAGGAAGGGAGGTAGAGCCGGAACACGTCTTTCCAGCTCCTGAAATTGGAATCGAGCAGCTTCCGGTCTTCCTCGCCAAGTTCTGCCCTGACGCTTGTGGGTATGGATCTGATTATCTCGCCAAGGTTGGCTATGCCTCGCTCCTGTTGCTTCCAGGCTTCGTCAATCAGACCCCGTATCTCAGCTGCATGACCGAAGTCCTTGACTGAACCGTCATCATCGAGGAGCAGGTCGAATATTACTCCTGCAAGCTCCTCCTCGTTCTTGACAATCGCCTCGTTTCTTGATACTGCTTTCTCGAAGCGGTCGGCAATGACTGACAATGTCGAGACGGTTTTCTTGTCGATGGTGTCGGGCACATCTGCCGAAGATGGCACGTTTTCAAATGGATTAATCATGATTGCTTTCGGTTAAAGTGTTTTTTGCTTTGTCTATCTCAGAGGCGATGAAGCGCATAGCCTCAATAGCCCATGGATCAGGCTCTTTTGTAGTGTTGAGGTGGTGTGCAATCTGGTTGAGATTGTTCTTCATGCCCACAAGGTCGCGGAACCATTGGAGCGTCTGCGGTGAGCGGTCAGGGATTCTGCGCCGCATGACTATAAGGCGGCAGAGCAAGCTCAGCTTGATGCCACGCTCTTTAGCTTTCATGGTGAGCTGATTCTTTTCAGTGGAGGTGAGACGGAACGTGATGCGCTCCGTCAGGTTTCCTTCCGGATTGTCCGGTTTTCGCCTGCTGTTTCGCAGGGCGGATGGTTTCTTCTTCATAGTTTTCAGTTTTTACAGTTTATATCCGTTTCGGCGTTTCCATTCCTCGTCAGGGTCATCGGAATTGGAGCCGTTGTTTATCTCATGTTCGGCATTGCGGGAGCTGCCGCCCCCATCGACATTGAGCCGTGGCTGCTGTATGGGCTTCAAGGGAGAAGAATGCTGCGTTTTGACAACCGGCTTATCCTGAATTGAAAGATCCGGAATAAGAGTCATGTCGATACCCAAGTCTTTGGCAAGGGAATATTTCCTGACCTTCCCACCAGGGTCTGTCATCACAGCGCAGAGACCTTTCTTCTCATCACGGGTCAGTGTTATGCCTTCGGCTGCAAGAGCTGCAATGAAGGCTTTGGTCGAACCGTTCTCCTTGGCAGCTTTTTCTATGACATATTTAAGCATTGACTTTCGCTTTGCGGCCTCCTCGACAGCACGCTTGCGGCGCATCTTCTCATCAATTTCCGACTGCGATGCTGACGGCTTATGCTGACGTTTGGTTTTCTCCTTGCGTAGTTGACCCTCGGCCTTCTGATGAGCCGTTTCGCGCTCGACAGCTTTCGGCGGTGCCTCCAGTCCGTACTTCATGGCGATACAAGCGGCAGCGCGGTTGGCGTTCTTGTTGATGAACTTATCGCAAAAACGTTTGCCGTTCATATCTGTAGTGTGGATAACAATATGGAAATGCTCGTTGTCGGTATTGTCATGGCGCGCCACGATGTAGGGGCACTCTGTAACGTCATTGCCTCGTTCCGACAATTCATCAAGAAAGTCCCGGATAATGGTTCGGATTTTATCCCTACCATTATCCGGCATCGAGCGTAGCATAACAGTCTCGGTCGGAGTGAAGGAAATGATTATCGTATAGCACCGGGTCTTGTAATCGTTGGCGGTTGCCATCCAGTCGCGGGCCTGTTCCTCTGGCGACGCTGTAATATCGGTGAAGTTGGCAAGCAGAATCCCACCGTCCTTGTCTCGGTTCTGCGCATAGCCCAGGCTGTGGGAAATGTCAGACGATTTTCCAACTCTCGCGTTCATTTCAGTGCAAAGTTTGCGCGGACTGAAGCCGCAGGTTTCACATATCGTCTGTCGGACAAATCGGGTCGAGGGGTTTCCCCTTGCAAGGGTGTTTTTTCGGGCCGGAGCGACAGCGGAGTGTCTGACAAAAACACATCTTGCAGAGCCACTCTAATTCCGGGGACATTTTCACACCTCATAGCTTGAGTCCTCCCGTCTCCCGGTCGATAACCGCCTTCTTTTCGCCGCCCAAAAGAGGCGTGATGTCGTGCTTCGGCTCAGGTTGCTCTTGTCTGACATTGCGAGTCTCCTTCTCTTCAGCTTCGATTCGCATGGACTTCCATTTTCGGTATGTTTCCGGAACCTTCGGAAGATGTTTTGCGAAGAGGGAACCGAACCCACGATACATGTCCGTGCGGTCAATTGCCGTACCTTTCACAGCATCGTTGATGGCTGCAAAAGCCTTTATGCCAAATTCGTTTTCCGGCATGAAGCAGCGCACTTCAAGGAAGTCGGGATTTGCCTTCAAGTATTCACAAGCTTCGGCAAGTCCGCGCTTGCCGTTGATAATGATATGATAACGTCGCGCCATAAGGGGATAGGCCCCATTGCGCGTGGCGGATTCCATAAGTGTCAGGAAATCGAGCAGATTTTCATACACCATGCAGATTTGGTCCTTTCGGCGTTGCCCTATAGTGCTAATGCCGCTTTCACCAATCTGCCGGAACATCTTGCCGTTGAAAGCCATGAAACAGTCCGCTTCTTCATCCACAGGCATTGCCAGGACACGTTCACGCTTGCCTCCTTTGACCTGAGGCAGAGAACCTTCAAGAGCATAGAGCTTCACAGTCTCCATTGAGAGTCCATAGCGGGTCATCATCCTGCCGAGTTCACGGTCTTTGGGGTGGCAGGTATCCGTGAAATCCCAGACCGGTCGGCTGACTGCGGTATAACCGAAAGCTGCGGGAGTGTTCTCACGCTCCGCATAAAGTTTTTCGACCTCAGCGAAAGCCTTTGAGCAGTCGCTATCGCCTGCAAGTCCGAGCTTGACAGCGAGTTGAGACGCACAGCCGTAGCAGTCCGGATTTTTCATAGCCCACTCATTTCGGGCATTGTTGACAGTAAGTTCCTTGCCGTTGCCAAGGTCATAATGTCTGAGATTTTTCCTTTGTGAGATGCAGACCAGTCCGGCCGCCATGCATAGGTCATCGACCGGGACGATAGAGTCAAACTCCATCGGTGTAATTTTATTTAAATCATTCATTGTTAGAATATTTTGAGCTTAGTAGATTTGATTTTGTCCCCAATGTCCCGATGTCCCCGTTAAAATGCCGGACATTACAGACAATTTTTGCATATGGAGATTCCTTTTCCCTTTAAGCCAAAATATTTTTGGATTGTAAGGGAAGGTATTTGGGACATTCGGGTCAGAATGGCGAGTCTTCGCAATCGAAGTCAAGAGTAGGAGAGAGTGGTATCTTGGGATTGTCAGTACGAATCCAGGGGCGTTTAACTCGTCCGTCGGCGCCACAATAGTCGCGGTGCATACCCGGCACTTTCTCTTTCTCCGACCTTACCCAACCGTGTATATGCTCCATGAGGGAGTTGATATACTGCGATGAATAGCGGAATGATGTTCGGATGGCATCGTTCGGCATTTCGCACTTTATCATCTTCGGAGATACTATTGTCAGCGGTTCAGTGCCTATCTGACGGTATTCGTCATCGATAAATGATGACGGATCAATAGCCCACTTCTGCCACTGCGCCCTCTTGCCGAGCGGCCATGAGAAGTATGCTTTTGGAACGAGTCTGTTCAAGAACGCCTCTATTTCATCAAGCAATTCATCTCCAGCGGCAGTGGTATATTCAGCTTGTCGCCGATTGGCCTCCGATTCCAATTCAGGAGGAAGAAACAGCGTCTCTTCGGCAGTGTAATAGTGATAAGCCTCAGCCCACAACTGGGGAACCTCGGATTTCAGTTTGTCAATCCATTCCCGAACCTCACCAGTCCCTTTTATTGGTATTATCCACCAGCGGCGATTGCCGTTGCAGCTCTGCAGGAACTCCGTCTCATTGGTAGTGGCGGCAAACACGTTGCTTCGGGGTATGGACTCGCTTTTTCTGGCGTATGCCGGACGCACGTCATCACGGACTCGGCTCAGAAACGCTTTGGCTGCCTCAGCATCATGGGCGCGTTTCATGCCGTTGAGTTCCGATATTTCCACAATCCATGCGCCTGTAATATCCTCGATCTTCGACTTGTCGTCGTGAGCGAAAGAGAACGAATCTGAAAACCAGTTTCCGGCGATGATATTCAGGAATGTGCTTTTGCCAACACCCTGCGGCCCGGTAAACGTTAGGATGTGATCGAACTTGCATCCGGGGCTGAAAGCGCGAGCCACCGCGCCGACCATCCACTTGCGTGTCTGCATACGGGTAAGCCGTGTATCCTCGGCTCCAAGATAGCGGATGACGACAGTATCTATTCGCTCCACATTATCCCATGCGGTACTCTGGATAAACTCATGTACGGGATTGAAGCCTCGCTCCTTCGACGTGGTTTTTAGCATTTCCAAAATACGCGGTTGAGAGAGCTGCAGCCCGTAAACATTCTCGATATAAATGGCAATCTTGCCTATCGATTCATCGTCAATACGGTTGTCTCGCTCATTGCAGAAGTCTGGACAGTCGGTAATGTCCTGCTTGGTAAAGCGGTCGAAACGCACTTTTTTGAGCTGTGGGTCGTTGAGTAGAATCAGTTTGATATTCTGACCTGTTTTTTCAATCTGATTCCTGTCGTTGAGCGATAGTGCCGCCTCCCATTCGTCTGAATTTACGTTGACAGATTTATTCTTGTCTTTTATCACTGTGAGCTTTACCGCTGTGTCCTCGGCGCAGAGTTGCAGCATGGCTTTATATGAGGGGCGACGTTTCGTTGCGGTTTCTTCCTTTTTTACATATTTGTCAATGTCTCCGAACCTGAATATTCTTACAATTTCAAATGCATTGCAGGGCGCGTTGACTCCACTGATCCAGACAATCTGTTGAACATCATCTGTTTCAAGTGTGAGTTTCGGATTGTATGACGCGACATACAATCCGGTGGCTGCATCAAAGAGGAACAGGTCAGCCAGGAATTTCTCAATAGCGGCACGGCAGGAATATGCACGGCAGAATGTACCTTCCATATCCTTCCTTTCGGACGAAAGTTTATAATCTGCGCTCATATGAACCTCCTGTCTTTGGCACTGTTGCGCATGCCTTTGTTCATCTGCTCCATCTGTTCTTCGATGGAAGGCTGGCCTTTCCGAAGCCCCTCGGCCATCCACATCCTTAACTCGGAGGGGAGAAAAAGCAGGTTGCGCCCTGGCTTATAGCATGGTATACGACCCTCCTGAACGAGTGCATAGACCCTTGACACAGACAGTCTAAGAATACTGGCGGCATCTTTGACTGTTACCATTTCTTCCGGAGCGGTAACGACCATTGGAGCCATAGCGCCTTGCAGTAGTTTACCGACAGTTTCGGTCAGGGCATCGACTTTTTCTTCAAGCCGTGCCATAATCTGAGGCATTGCCTCGAATGTTGGTTTTTCAATCATAATGCGGTACGATGGGGGATTTGAACATCGTACCGCAAAGTTCATCGGTTATATTCCTCCAATCCAGTTATCATCCGGATAACCAATGGATAACCGATAACCTGAATATTATCCGGCTTCTTCTGGCACAGGAAATATATATGGCACCAGCGGTCGGTTGACTTCGATTATCTGAAGTCGGAACTTTGTAGTAGCGTCGGAATCCTTGAGTCGGCTTTTGATAGTACTGACCGCATAGTTCTGAAGCGTCAGCGGGAATGAGGCTTTAATCATTTCGGCTGTGGCAAAACCAAAAATTTTCGGACAAGTATCAGGATTATGGATACGACGACACACGTTCCATGCGAAATGGATCAGGTCAAATTCAAAGACTCCCTGCAATTTTCGCTTCTCTACAACCTCGAAAGGTCCGCAGGTATTCAGTTTCCTGAAATTGTCGAGCAGTTTTTCAATCTGTTCGTTCGACAGTAAATTGCCGAGAGTTCCGGAGATATAGCCGATGATTTCTTCCGATAGCTCCGCAGTTTTATCATTCTCAACGACTGATACTTCGCCTTCTTCGCCCTGTCTATCACAAGTGACGACAATATCGTCTGCTTTAAGTGATTCTGGGGCGTTGCCGGAGTCAACTGTTTTACTTAGGTTTTGTTTTAATACCGCAGCGCACTTTCTTCCGGTTGCAAAAATTGCGGGCATTGCATCATTTACCATCGGTCCCGCCACAAAGACAGCCAAAAGAAACGGTGCTTCATAGAGAGTGAATATCCAGGCGGCATCAAGCCAGAACAACGCTGTGCCCGGATTTGAGGATGACCCGTTAGTTCCCGCATAAGCTGTCTTCATTGCCATAATCAGGAAGACAATGGTGATTAATACAGTCATGGTTTTCAATGTGTTGTCGCTTTTCATATAATTGTGAGATTTTGAAATTGTCCGACAAAATTACAGAGGATTGATTGCTAAAAACGAAATGTTGGACACTTTTCTTAGCCATATCGGTTCACTTTTAGCAACTTCCTGTATTTTTAGCACAAAATAGTCCGTTACCGGGCGGTAACGGACCATTATCTGCCTATTTGTGAAACGTGAGAACGTCCCACTGTCATTTCAGGAGGAAATCAGGTGCATTCTATTTGGGCTTGATTTTAATCTTGCCGAGAGTCTCAAGCAGTGCGGTCGGAACCTCATGCGTGTAGCGTAGAGTTGTCTCAAGATTCTTATGGGTGAGAGCCTGGCTGACCACGTAGGGATTGCTGCTCATTGCCATCTGAAGAGTGGCGTAGGTGTGGCGGACGATGTGGAAAGTGATAGGCTATGCAAGAAAAAACATGCAGGTGAAGTTTGAACGTAAGTCGTTTGAAATGAACGATGTTTCAGTATTCTGCCAAGTAGGGAAAATGCAAACGGCAACGGAATATTGAGGTTGTTCAGTTACCAAACCGTTAGCCGGGCAGTTACCGAAACGGATGTCGGTAACGGAATGAAGTAAAATGAAGTCCTCACCGTTTTGTTTGCGCTCATACACAGTGTTTTGCATATCAAGGAACGCTTATACGGCAAGTAATTTTGCACTAAAAAATATAAGCGTATGAAAGTAGAAAAATTCAAGGTGCTGCTCTACCTCAAAAAGAGCGGGTTGGACAAGTCGGGTAAAGCCCCGATGATGGGAAGAATCACGGTGAACCGCACAATGGCGCAGTTCGGATGTAAGCTGTCCTGCACACCGGAACTCTGGAACCCTCGTGAAAGCCGTCTGAACGGCAAGGGTAAGGAAGCGGTGGAAACCAATGCCAAGATTGACAAGTTGCTGCTGGCGGTGAACACGGCATTCGACAACCTTGTGGAGCGCAAGATTGATTTCGATGCCGCCGATGTGAAAGACCTTTTTCAAGGCAGCATGGAAACGCAGATGACTCTCATGAAAATGACAGATGCAATCTGTGACGACATTAAGGCACGTATCGGCATAGACCGTGCGAAAGGGACTTATCCCGGCTATCACTATATGCGTCTTACACTCGGCGAGTTCATCAGACACAGGTATAAGGTCAAGGACTTGGCTTTCGGGCAATTGACGGAGCAGTTCATTCACGACTATCAGGCTTTCGCCACGGAAGAAAAAGGCTATGCGATAGATACTGTCCGCCACCATCTTGCCATCCTGAAGAAGATTTGTCGCCTTGCCTACAAGAAGGGGTATTCCGAGAAATGCCATTTCCAGCATTTCGCCCTGCCCAAGCAGTCCGAAAGGACGCCACGGGCATTGAGCCGCGAATCGTTCGAGAAAATCCGTGACGTGGAAATACCTGCTTACAGAAAATCCCACATGCTGGCACGTGACCTGTTCCTGTTCGCCTGCTACACGGGCGTATCATACGCCGATGCGGTTTCCATCACGGACGAGAACCTGTACACGGACGACAACGGGGCATTGTGGCTGAAATACCGCAGGAAGAAAAACGAACACCGCGCGAGCGTGAAGCTCCTTCCCGAAGCGTTGGCGCTGCTTGAAAAATACAAGGACAAGACAAGGGAAACCCTGTTTCCTTTGCTTCGCTGGTCAAATCTCAGGCGGCACATGAAAGCATTGGCGGCACTGGCAGGCATCAAGGATGACTTGTGCTACCATCAGGCGAGGCACAGCTTCGCTTCGCTGATTACGCTTGAAGCGGGTGTGCCGATAGAGACCATCAGCAGGATGCTGGGACACTCCGACATTTCCACGACACAGGTCTATGCCCGTGTCAGCCCAAAGAAACTTTTCGAGGACATGGACAAGTTCATAGAAACCACCAAAGATTTTCAATTAGTTCTTTAACCCTTTAATACAGAAAACGATATGCGAAGCACATTTTCACTCTTGCCCTATATCAACCGCAGCAAGGTGAAGGCTGACGGAACGACCGCCGTACTCTGCCGTATAACCATTGACGGGAAGCAGACCGCCATCAGTACGGGAATTTATTGCCGACCGGAAGACTGGAACGGCAGGAAGAACGAGATAAAGTCCGCAAGGGAGAACAGCCGTTTACGGGAATACCTGCGGATAACAGAGGAAGCCTACAATGAGATATTGAAATCGCAAGGCGTGGTCAGCGCGGAGATATTGAAGAACCATATCACCTTGAACAACATCCATCCGACCACCCTCCTGCAAATGGGTGAATGGGAACGGGAGCGGTTGAAGAAACATTCCGAGGAAATAGACTCCACTTCTTCCTATCGGGCTTCAATGTACTACCAAAAGTACCTGACGGACTTTCTTACGTCCATCGGTAAAAAGGACATTCCTCTTGAAGAAGTGACGGAGGATTTCGGTAAGTCCTACAAAGCCCACTTGAAGAAATGCAAGAACTTCGGGGTTTCCCAGACCAACCATTGTCTGCGTTGGCTGAACCGACTGTTGTACCTTGCAGTCGATAAGGAGATTCTCCGTGTAAATCCCTGTGAGGACTTGGAGTATGAGACAAAGCCGGAAGCAAGACATAGGTACATCAGCCGTGAGGAGTTCAAGAAGATACTTTCCACGCCGATGTATGACAAGCGGATGGAATTGGCAAGACGGGCTTTCATCTTCTCGACCCTGACCGGGCTGGCGTATGCGGACATACAATTGCTGCATCCGCACCATATCGGAACGAATGCGGAGGGCAGACGCTACATCCGCATTAACCGAAAAAAGACAAAGGTGGAGGCGTTCATTCCCCTGCATCCCATAGCGGAGCGGATATTGTCGCTGTACAACACGACCGATGACGAGAAGCCCGTGTTTCCTCTTCCCAACCGTGATGCCCTATGGTTTGAGGTTCACGAGTTGGGAGTAACCATAGGGAAAGAGGAAAACTTGACCTATCATCAAAGCCGGCACAGCTTCGGAACTTTCCTGATTTCAGCGGATATACCGATTGAGAGTATCGCCAAGATGATGGGACACTCCAATATCAGGACGACACAGGGATATGCACGGATAACCGATGATAAAATCTCCAAGGACATGGACAAACTGATGGAACGGAGAAAGGAAGTATCGGCTGGCGAAAAGACAAACAGCATAGATAATCAATATCCAATCAACTCATTATGAACAGGGGAATCATAACAATCAGCGAAATGGGTGCTGTCATTATGCCGACCGCACCTGTATGGATGACCAAGTTTGAGATTGCCGACCTGTTCGGAGTGTTCTCATGTGATGTCCACAAGGCGATTCATTCCATCTACAAGAACAAGGAACTGAATGAAGCCGATACAATGCGATATATCAGACAACTGGACGGTATCAGTTATGACGTTTACAACCTTGAAATGGTCATAGCCGTTGCATTCAGAATATGCAGTAAAGAAAGTATCCTGCTCAGACGGTTTGTAATAAGTGAAATCTGCGCCATCAAGAGAGAGGCTCCGATTACATTACTTGTTTCCTATGGCAGAGGCAATAACCTATGGTATAGTTGACGACTATTCCGTCAGTCACTCGTTCCCGATCCACAGATGCAAAGGTAGCGTATGGCTTTGACGGCAGAGGCAAGGTCAGGCGGTGATGCCGTTTCAGGCAGAATCTTCCTCAAACCTGTTTGAGTGTATTCAGCCTGAAAACCTTGTCACTGCCTGCCATACGCTTGAAGAGCATCCGGCAACGGAAACAAGCGACTGACGGAAAAATCAGGAGATAGAAAGGAACGGCTTACAGACGAAGTGGAATATTGATGCTTCATCCGTAAGCCGTTCCTTTTTTTGCCGAAAATCCATTGCTGACGCAATCACAGGGCAGACGGCAAATTGCGCTCCTTCAAGAAAATCATGTGCCTGTCAGCCGGTAGGCGGAGCGGTAGCCGTCATTCAGCATCCTTTCGATGTCGGATTCACGGTAGAGGATTTTACCGCCCAACTGGATATAGGCTATGCGCCCTTCGTTACGGTAGTCCTGAAGCGTGCGGCGGCTCACTTTCAGCCGTGCCGACACTTCCTTGTCGGTGAAAAAACGCTCGCCGCCCAGTGTCGGGCGGTAGTTGGCGGTCAGATGCTCTACATTGTCAAGCAATCGGTCAAGACTGCCCATGAAGTGGATTATCCACTCGTTGTCTTTGTTAATCAGTTCGTTCATACTTTGGATTTAGTGGAATTATTGTTGTTACTCTATTCGGTTATCAGATTGTCCTGCCTTTGAACCTTGCTTCTTTTCTCCTGTCCTCCACGATAGAGACGATACGTTTCACATCTTCGGGACGGTAGTAGGTCTTGTGGTTTATCTGCGAGTAAGCCAATGTGCCGTTATCACGAAGCGTCTGCAATGTTCGTGGGCTGATGTTGAGCATCCGGCACACGTCCTGATTGTCCATCCACTCGCTCATTCTCTTTTCCCCGTGCCGATGGCAGATGGCATCCATACGGCGGACGAAGCGGTCGAACTTGGCGACCATCGCCTCAAAGGTCTTTCTTTCGATTGATACGATTTCCATATTGTCTTTCTTTTAGTTGGTATTGTTTCTTTTGCCGCAAAGGAATATATAATCTGCTGCTCTGCAATGGATTTGCCGAAAGTGGCAGCGTGTTGCGCCGATACGGTAGCCATTGTCCGTGGGTATCATACAGAAACGGTTCTTTTCGCATGAATGCTGTTCAAACAGAAAGGCTGACTATTTCACAATCCGCTTATTTAATTATTACTGTCCGCTAAACTTTTTTTGAGCGATTGAAAAATTAGGGCTGGCACCTATTGCAGGAGTCAGCCCTAAATGGTTATTTTGGTGTCGCCAAACAATCCATGAATAACCATGAGTAAAAGTAGTAATTTCTTCGGACAGCCGATATATGGACAGCTGATAAAATCACTCAATCGTGAAAAAATTGTTGAATTCAGCCGAAAACACGGCGGAGAGAAGTATGTAAAGAGCTTTGACGGCTATACGCATCTGCTTACGATGCTCTATGCTGTAATCCAGCGTTTCGACTCATTGCGTGAGATAGAGACATCTATGACAGCGGAGGTTCGCAAACTGCACCATGTCGGAATTGATACTGTACCAAAGCGCAGCACCCTGTCGGATGCAAATGCCCGACGGTCAGAGA